>RDZE01000015.1 GCA_004293905.1 Cytophagales bacterium
TTTGACAAAGTTAAGGAAAAGGTCTATTTTGGTATCGTCTGAAAAGGTGAGCAGTATTTGGCGCATAGGGAAAGGAAATAAGGCAAAGATAAAAAAAGCGTCTGTTTTATTCAAACAAACGCCCTGATAATTTTTTTTAGTAACAAAATACTAAGCAATGTCTTCTATTAAAATTTTAGTAAGATATTGACGATGTCCGTTTTGTTTTTGGTAACCTTTACGGCGTTTTTTCTTGAATACGATTACTTTGTCGCCTTTTAGGTGTTGTAATACTTTAGCTTTTACTTTTGCCCCACTTACAGTAGGTTTGCCTACACTTACACTGCCCTCATTATCAATCAAAAACACTTGGTCAAATTCTACTTGACTTCCTTCCTCTGCTTTTAGGCGGTGTGTGTATATAAATTTATTTTTTTCAACTTTGAATTGTTGTCCTGCTATTTCTACGATTGCGTACATAATGTTTGACTCTTTTATAATGGATATATTGTATGATTTTTTATAACTTTATCTCAAAAATGGAGTGCAAAATTAGTTCTTTTTTTGAAATAGTATGCTCTTTTTTGTATTTTTTTTTACATTCTTATTCTCCATTGCGCTGGATAGTAATTATTGAGGCGATTGGGTAGGTGCTTTACCCAGCCTAATGTTTGTGATTGATAGCGTATTAAACACCAATTTTGCGTATTTTTGGGAAGGGGTGTATAGTCAAAATCTTGCTTTTTGAGGTATAAAATGGCATTTTGTTCATTTAATTCAAGGCTTGGTAATTGTGTTGAGATGTGTGTGCTCCATGCCAAATCTTGGCTTGGCACAAAATCTTTTCCTTTCATTTGTCCTACACAAAGTCCTGCATTTTTGAGGTATAAATGTGATTGTAGGTATAAAAAATCTTCTACTTGTTGGTGTTTGATGGCGTGTATTTGTTCATTGATATTAAAAAACGAGAAGTTGTTTTGACTTTCTTCTTTGAGCCAACCGTTTGGAAATTGCTTTATTTTTGCAGGGGCTTTTTTATGGTTTTTATACTTTTTCTTCTCTGTATTGTAGGAGTTAAGCATACTTTCATTTCTCAAAACGGTCAGAAATAAGCCTTCTCCTTTCAATTTATGAGGGTAAAAATGATAAGAATAGGCTTCTTGGTGGTTTGTTGTAAGCGTTTTTTCTGCAATACCGCTTTTTTCAGGCATTTCCAATCGTACCGATTTTAAAAAAGGATATTGCGCTAAGAGCCATTCCAACTGCGCTTCGTTTTCTTCGGGGCTGTATGTGCAAGTGCTATAGAGCAAATAACCACCACTTTTGAGCAATGGAATGGTATTTTTCAGGATATGTTTTTGACGCGCTGCGCATATATTTACATTCTCCAATGACCATTGCCCTATCGCTTCGGGTTCTTTGCGGAACAAACCCTCTCCCGAACAAGGTGCATCTACAACAATACAATCAAAAAAAGACTCAAGGAAGCCAAAATCTTCTACTTCGTTGTTAGTAACTAAGGCATTGGCATTGCCCCAACGAAGTACATTTTCAGTAAGGATATTTGCTCTGGTTTTGATAATTTCATTGCTCACCAGAAAATCCTCTGCCTGCATTTTATCCATCAAATGTGTTGTTTTGCCTCCCGGTGCAGCGCATAGGTCTAAGATTTTGCAGTAGGGAGTTGCCAAATTTGCACGAATTTGGGCAAAAGCATTGCCTACAAACATAGAGGAAGCCTCTTGAACATAGTAAGCCCCTGCATGAAACAAGGGGTCAAGGGTGAAAATAGGTCTTTGGGCTAAATAAAAGGCATTTTTTTCCCAATGTACTGCGGACAAATGCGACATTGGCTCGGGAGATATTTTTGCAGTGTTGTATCGGATAGAAATAGCCGCTTCCGTAGAGAGTGCCTCCCAAAAGTCATTCCATTCGTCTTGAAAATAGGCTTTAGTTCTTCGTACAAAGTCGTCAGGAAAGGTTTTCATTCACTTTATTCTATTTTGATGATTTCAAACTCTACCCTGCGATTTACTTTTTTGTCTTCTTCGCTTTTCTCCTGTGTGATAATTGGTTTCTCACTTCCATAGCCTATAGATTCTATGCGTTGTGGTTTTATTTTACCACGCGTACAAACGTATTCTTTGATGGCATCAGCTCTTTTTTGCGATAGTTTTTTGTTTTCGGCTGCATCACCATCGGAGTCCGTATGTCCTGCAATCCGTAGTCCTAAATTGGGGTGGTCTACTAAAAAAGTAACTACTTTGTCCAAATCGGGCTTCATATCGTCAGAAACTTCCCATTTGCCCCCCTGAAACTCAATGGTTGAAAATTCCCATTTTTTGAATTTGGGCGTTCCTATGTTGATGGTCGTATCGCCTTTGAGCAAAAACTGCCTTTCTACCCTAAAAAAGTCATCGCCTGTGATGATTACCAGATAGTTTTTATTTCGTATTAGGTCAAATTGGTATTGTCCTTTTTCATCTAAAAATTTAGGCGCGACCTCTATGCCATCGTCTAAGTCGATAATAGAAACAATGCCTTTGAGTGCTTCCCCCGTGAGCGAATCAATCGCGACACCCTCTACAATGGTAGTGGCAGTGGGTTGGGCTTCCATTGGCAAGGGGAAAGAGTAAATATCCATATTGCTAATGGCAGAAGTATCGGCTTTGGCAAAGTAAATGAGCATATTTTCGGGGTTTAGCCCAAAAATGCTGAAGTAATATTCATCTCCCACGTGATTGATAAAAGGTCCTGTATTTTTAGGTTCTTCCCAATAAGTAGCGACCGAATCTCTGAATTTTTTCTCTTTTTTGCGTGTGATGTAGATGTCAAATTTTCCGAAAGTGGTGAGGTGTCCGTTAGAACTAAAATAGAAGGCAGGATAATTGGGGTGGTGAAAAGGGCTCAGGTCGCTGTTGCGTGTGTTGATGGTGGGTCCCATATTTTGCGGTTTTGCCCAAAGCCCACGCCATTGGTCGGCAGAGTCTTTGATTTTGTAAGTAAAATAAATATCGGACATACCAAAGCCCCCCAATCTATCGGAGGCAAAATAAAGCGTATCTTCACTGGGCGAAAACGAGGGGTGCGAATCCCAACTGATACTATTGATGCCCATACCCATATTTTTGACTTCCCAACCATTATCGGGTTGTTTTTGTGCGATGAATAAATCACAACTGCCAAAACCGTCATCACTTCCACAACGCGAAAATACAATCGTATTTCCATCGCGGCTGATGCAGGCAGAACCCTCATTATAATCTGTATTGAGTGATTTGAGCGGTTCGGCTCTTGTCCAAGGAACGGTATCAATGTCTTTTCCGTATTGTGTTTGAATGAAGATAATCGTATCTTTTCTTTTGGTTAAGAAAATATCTTCGTTGTATTTATTTCCTGTTTGGGTATTCCCTGTTTTTGCTCCCATCTTACTTGGTGTTCTCTTGGAGGTGAAGAGCATCAAAGCATAATCATCAACACGGCGTAAAGTAGGGGCATAATCATCAACAAGGGAATCATTGACTGTTTTGTAGCCCAAATTACGCGCTATGCCTGCCTCTACATAAAGACTGTCTAAGGCTTTGCGTGCCTCTACGAGTTGGTAGTAATATTCCAAAGGGATGTAGTTGTCTTTTTCGCCATAGGTAAGCGAGTCGTATTTTCGGAGCAGTTTTTCTATGTTATTACTCCTATGGTGCTTCAAGATGTATCTATAGGCATTTTTGGCTTGGTCTATGTAGTCAAATTTTTCAGCCAACTGCCCTAATTTCCAAAAAAGATAGGTGTCTTTGTAAAAATTTTCGATGCCAAATTGCAAAACATAGTCTAATAACAACTCGTGTGTTTTCTTATAATTTTTTTCCTCTTCGGCTTTTTTGATAAGCAATAAGGATTCCTCATTATAATAGCGTGTAATTTTGCCAATATTAGGAAAAAAGGCTAAATTATCTTTTGCATCTATTTTGGGTGCTTGCACAACATTTTCACCGTCTTTTTTCTTTTGTGCCACCACTGAAAAAATGAAAAAATGAGATAATAGGCATAAAAGTAAAAAACAAAAACGTTGCATATAAAAATTTATTTTCATGAAAGACGGCATTTTCTAATATTTATTGCTTGGATATGACAATTTGTAAGTATTTTTGTTACTTTTGTATATCAATATGACAGAAAGTCTTATTTAGGTATCATTATCAATGGCTGGCATATCTATTGAGGCTTTTTATTTAGAACGTCTATAGTATTCTTTTTAGTTATTTTTTGGCACTAAATTTATGCCAAAAATCACTTTTTTCAATCCACTACATAGTCAATATGAATTCAAACCAATTATATCAATTTATGGATGACGAATCAGATTTAGAAATGATACCTCTGATTTCTTTTGAAGAAGAAGATGCCACACAAGCCAAGAAAGAAGAAGTAATAGAAAAAATACCAATTTTACCTATCAAAAATACCGTTTTATTTCCCGGTGTTATTATCCCTCTGACCATTAGCAAAGAAAAAATAATCAAATTTGTTAAAAAATCTTATAAAGAAAATAAACCTATAGGGGTCATTGCTCAAAAAGACAACCAAGTAGAAGACCCCTCCGCAAACGACTTGTTTAAAAGAGGTACTTTGGCATTCGTCCTTAAAATGTTAGTCTTACCCGATGGCAATACCACCATCATTATTCAGGGGCGCAAACGCTTCAAAGTGCTTAGTTTTTTGCAAAAAAGCCCTCATATCACTGCCAATATTCAAACGTTGAAAGAAAATTTTCCGAGCAAATCGCGCAAAGAAACCAAAGCCATCGTACAGACCCTCAAAGACACTGCCCTGAAAATACTCAAACTCAATCCCGATATTCCGCAAGAAGCACAAACCGCCTTAGAAAACATAGAAAGTGCCAGTTTTCTGACGCATTTTCTTTCCTCCAATATCAATGCTGAAGTTGCTGAAAAACAAGCCATTTTAGAAACCGAAGAAGGCACAGAAAGGGCTACCAAACTTTTGCAATACATGAACCGCGATATCCAACTTTTGGAACTGAAAAGAGATATTCAGCAACGTGTAACTTTTGATTTAGACCAACAACAAAAAGAGTATTTCTTGCGACAACAAATCAAAGTATTGCAAGACGAGCTTGGAGAAGCGGGAAGCCTACGCGAACTTGAGGACATCAGAATCAAGGCAGAAAAAACCAAATGGAGCAAAGAAGTTGCTGAGCATTTTCAGAAAGAAAGCGACAAACTAAGCAGAATGAACCAAATGAGTGCTGAGTATCCTATTTTGTTCAATTATCTTGAGTTGCTCACCGACCTCCCTTGGGGCATCTACTCCGAAGACAATCTCAACTTGCAGGAAGCCAAAAAAACACTTAATCAAGACCATTATGGCTTAGAAAAAGTAAAACAAAGAATCATAGAGTTTTTGGCAGTCTTGAAACTCCGTAACGATATGAAAGGTCCTATTTTGTGCCTCTACGGACCTCCGGGCGTAGGGAAAACCTCCTTGGGAAAATCTATTGCCAAAGCACTGAACCGAAAATATGCTCGTTTCTCGTTAGGAGGCGTACATGATGAAGCCGAAATTCGTGGGCACAGACGCACCTACATAGGAGCTATGCCGGGAAAAATAGTTCAAAATCTAAAAAAAGTAAAAACAGCGAACCCTGTCATTCTTTTAGATGAAATAGATAAAATCACTTCTGACTTGCGTGGCGACCCTGCCTCTGCACTTTTAGAAGTATTAGACCCCGAACAAAACTATACTTTCACTGACAACTACCTTGAAGTCCCTTTTGACCTCTCAAAAGTATTATTCATTGCCACTGCCAATACTTTAGACACCATACACCCCGCCCTTCGCGACCGTATGGAAATCATAGAAATCAATGGCTATACACTTGAGGAGAAAATAGAAATTGCTAAAAAATACCTTATCCCTAAACAACGAAAAGAGCACAATCTCAAAGCACGCGATTTCAAAATAGACGATAAAGCCATCAGAAAAATTATAGAACATTACACACGTGAATCGGGCGTAAGAAATTTGGAAAGAAAAATAGGGGCAGTCATCAGAAAAATAGCTACACAAATAGCCTTAGAAGAGCCTTATGAGAAAACAGTACAAGAAACGGACATAGAAAATTGGCTGGGTGCTCCCGTTTTTGACTACGAAGAATACACCGATGAAAATGTAGCAGGTGTAGTAACGGGCTTGGCTTGGACACAAACAGGAGGCGAAATATTGACTATAGAATCAAGCATTTGTCAAGGAAAAGGGAAATTAACCATTTCAGGGCAATTGGGCGATGTGATGAAAGAATCAGCGGCGGCGGCACTTTCTTATTTGCGTGCCATTGCTACCCAATTAGGCATCGCAGCAGAGGCTTTTGAGCAAAATGACTTGCACATACACGTACCCGCAGGGGCTGTACCCAAAGATGGACCTTCGGCAGGTATTACTTTGCTTACCTCATTGGCTTCTGCATTTACACAAAGGCAAGTAAAAAAACGCTTGGCAATGACAGGCGAAATCACTCTCACCGGAAAAGTATTACCTGTAGGAGGCATCAAAGAGAAGATATTAGCCGCAAGGCGTGCAGGTATCAAAGAGGTGATTCTCTGCCAAAAAAATGAAAAAGATGTATTGGAAATAGACGAAAAATACAGACACGATTTGATTTTTCATTATGTAAAACATGCGCACGAAGTACTCTCTATTGCCTTGCTCAATGAAAAAGTAAAGAAAAACCTATAAGATTTTGAAGTCTTATAGGTTTTAACTATTATATTTTATGGTTAGCAATTAACCTTTCAAGGCTTCTGCTCCGCCTACTATTTCTAAAATTTCTTTCGTAATAGCCGCTTGACGTGTTTTGTTATAAGTAAGTAGAAGTTGTTTTACTAATTCTTCTGCATTTTCAGTTGCTTTGTCCATCGCCATCATACGTGCGCCTTGTTCAGAAGCATTTGAATCTAATATCGCGCTGTAAAGTTTTACTTTCAAGGTTTTAGGTATAAGCTCTGTAATGAGGGTTTCTTTGGAAGGCTCTAAAAGATAATCACGTGTGTTTTTAGCATTTGCTTGTGTATTTTCTTCGGCTATGATTGGCAAAAATTGTTTGGCTCTTACAATTTGTGTAGCCACATTTTTAAACTCATTATAAACAATCTCCACTCTATCGTATTCGCCTTTTGCAAAAGCATTGAGTATGTATTCGCCTGCTTCTTTTACTTTTACAAAATTGAGTTGTTGCAAAATAGTTGAGAACTCAGCGTTATAATTTACTTTTCTTATACGCCAAAAGTCATTTGCTTTGTTGCCAATTGCTAAGAAAGTTACTTGCCCACTTGCATATTGTGTTGTATATTTGTCTTGAGCCATTTGCAAAGCCATTTTTAGTACGTTGGCATTGAAAGCTCCGCACAAACCTCTATCAGAAGTGATAGTGATGATAAGCACATTTTTAGGAGTACGCACCTCGAAAAAAGGGCTATTCAATTCTTCTTTAGGAGTGCTTTCTGTCAAGTTGTTCAATATTCCTTCTAACATATTACTATAGGGGCGCATACGCGTAATCGCATCTTGTGCTTTGCGTAGTTTGGCAGCCGCCACCATTTTCATTGCTTTTGTAATTTGTTGAGTAGAACGTACTGAATTGATACGGTTACGAATTTCTTTTAAACTTGGCATATTCTATTGTATAAAAGTGCTTTATCATTTTTATTGGCTGCAAAAATACATGCTTTTCTTGTAGAAGCAAGTTTTTTCCTTAATTTTCTTTTCCTATATATTTCCCTACCTCGTACTTTACTCCCCCAAATCCATACAACATAAGCACACGAGAGTATCGAAACGATAAAGGAGCCAACCCTATGACTACTATCATGATGCTTGTAGGGTAGAGCCATAGAGGGGCTTTGGGCACAAGCATATAGATAATAAAACTAATAACCAATACAAAACCAACAGAAAAGCCATAACTCACATACATAGCACCATAGTAAAAACCGGGCTCTACTTCAAAACGCAAATCGCAGACGGGGCAACGCTCAGGCATATCCGTAAATTTAACAAGATTATAAGCTCCATGTGTGAACATTTTGCCCGAACGACATCGCGGGCAACGTTCTTGGAGCATGGCAGGTAATAGATTTCGTTTCTTGGTGGGCACATTCATATCTTGATTCATAGATTATTATTAATTCAGCCTCTAATTTAAGCAACTTTGCAATAGTAGAAAAGAAATATAAAAAAATTACAAGTTATTATTGAGAAATTAATAAAAATTGCTAAATTGCTATATCTTTGCAAAAATACTATATACTACCTAAAGAAATACCAAATATAATTATGGAAAAACGCCTCTGCCCCAAATGTAATGCCGAAAAAACCGTAAAAAGCGGAATAGTAGGCGAACGGCAACGGTACAAATGCAAGAAATGTGGTTACTATTTTACCGTTAATAAAATCGGAAAACAAGTAGATGCTTATTATGTCGTCAAAGCCTTGCAGTTATACATAGAGGGCTTAAGCTATCGCGAGATAGAACGAATTTTAGGTGTTAGTCATGTGTCGGTAATGAATTGGGTGAAAAAATACCATATCAAAGTACCCAATAACTACGAATACCACCCAACCTATAAAGTGCTAAAACATGAAGAATTAATGGAATTTATGCAAGATGAAAGCAACACTAAAGGCGCGGGCATACTCATCACGGAGTTGGGCGATAAATACATGATTATCAAATGGGAAAGGTTCAAAAAGTAGCTCCATTCCCTTAAAAGAGCAAATATATAGCTAATTAGCAAATTTATACAGTCTATTTTTCTTTTTACCCCCTTTTTCAGAGTTTTACATCAAAGATAAGCGCGCAATCTTTTCTTCATCAGTAAAATTCAAAAAGGTTATCACACTCAAAAAGCAAATGATTATGAAAAGAAATTATGGACTTTTTCTACTCTTAGGGTTGTTCTTGGGCATGGGCTCATTTCAAAACGCGCAAGCACAAGGCTCTGAAACCTATGGAAAGGGCATACGCATTAATATCAATGAAGATGGCTCCAAATACATACGCTTTATCACTTGGCATCAAATGTGGCTTCGCTACATAGACAATAACCCCGGTACGCAGGTAAATGCCGAAGACCAAGCAGGCACATGGGATATAGGTGTTCGCCGTTCCCGTTTTTTATGGTACACTCAAATCAGCCCACGCTATTTGATACTTATGCATGTGGGTATCAATAACCAAACCTTCATCAATGGTGGTGCTTCAGGCTCTGCGGGCACAGGCGGTTATGGGGTGGGTAAAAAACCACAAGTATTCATTCACGATTTATGGAATGAATATATGGTCGTAAAAGACAATAAACTTTCAGTAGGTTTTGGCTTACACTATTGGAATGGTGTTTCGCGCTTGGCAAGTGCCAGCACGCTGAACTTCTTAGCCTTAGATGCGCCTATTCATAACTGGGCTTTGATTGAAGAATCTGATCAATTTGCACGTCAATTTGGTATTTATTTGAAAGGTAAATTAGGTCGTTTTGACTACCGTGTAGCTTTGAACAAGCCTTTTGCTACTCCTTTCAACAGTGCCGCGACCACCCCAAGCATAACACTTCCTAACAGAGCCATATCAGGTCCTAATAATAGTTGGGCTGCCGCAGGTTATTTTACCTATGATTTCTTCGATAAAGAATCCAATGTATTGCCTTTCTTTGTAGGTACTTATGTAGGTACTAAAAAAGTATTCAATATTGGGGCGGGTTTCCATTATCACCCCCATGCCACTACGAGCTTCAATAGCACCAGCAACCAATTAGAAAAACACAACATGTTACTTTTGGGGGTAGATAGTTTCTTAGATATGCCCGTAGGCACATCGGGCAGTGCTGTTACGGCTTATGTTTCTTATCTCAATTATAACTTCGGACCTAACTATATCCGTTCCATCGGCATCATGAACGAGGGCGTACCTGCTCCTACGGGCGCACTTCCGCAGGGGGGTGGCAATGCCCAATATATGATAGGTACAGGCACTATTTTCTATGGAGAAGCAGGGTATTTACTTCCTAAAAATACCTTAGGAAAATCGGGCAAATTGCAATTTTTTGTAACAGGTGCTTACAAAAACTTCGAAGCCTTAGATGAGCCTCATTTCCAATATGGCGCAGGATTGAACTGGTTTATTGATGGACACCACGCCAAAATATCGCTCAAATACCAAACACGCGGACTCTATGGCACAGACCCTGACGGTGCAGCCGGACCGCAAAAAGCAAAACTGAACACCGACCGCAGTCAAGCGGGCGAACTTATACTGCAAACACAAATCTATCTATAATTAATTCAAATTTGTTCAATACAATATTTATCACCTAAAACTCATTTTGAACTTATGGCAAATGCAACTGCAACAGAAACCTCAGAAAAAAGCAAAATATGGGGTGTAATCACTGCCTCCTCAGTAGGTACATTGATTGAGTGGTACGATTTCTATATCTTTGGAAGTTTGGCTGTGGTTATTTCCACCCAATTTTTCCCTAAGACCAATCCTACTGCTGCGTTCCTTTCTACATTGGCTACTTTTGCGGCGGGCTTCATTGTTCGTCCATTCGGAGCATTGTTTTTCGGTCGTTTAGGCGACTTAGTGGGTAGAAAATATACCTTTTTAGTTACCTTAGTACTAATGGGCGGCTCTACTTTTATGATTGGGCTCATTCCTACCTACGATACTATAGGCTTTATGGCACCTGTCTTGGTACTTTTGCTTCGCCTTTTGCAAGGTTTGGCATTAGGAGGCGAGTATGGCGGAGCTGCTACCTATGTGGCAGAGCACTCCCCTGCTAACCAACGCGGTTATTTTACAAGTTTCATACAAACTACAGCTACTTTGGGCTTGTTCGTTTCGTTGGGTGTAATCTTGATGGTACGCCTCTCTATGGATGTAGATTCGTTTAACAGTTGGGGCTGGCGTATACCGTTTCTTATTTCTATCTTTTTGATTATCATCTCTATCTATATCCGTTTGAAAATGCACGAATCGCCTCTTTTCAACAAAATCAAAAAAGAAGGAAAAATTTCAGCCAACCCTTTAGCAGAAAGTTTTACAAAGAAAGATAACCTTAAGATGGTATTATTGGCACTTTTCGGAGCTACAATGGGGCAAGGTGTGGTCTGGTATACGGGGCAGTTCTATGCTATGAGTTTCTTAAAAACTACTTGTAATGTAGAAGCCATACAATCGGAAATCATCATCTCGATAGCCTTAGTATTTGCAACACCTTTCTTTGTGGTTTTTGGGGCACTCAGCGATAAAATAGGACGCAGAAATATTATGTTAGGCGGTATGCTCATCGCTATTCTTACCTACATTCCTATCTACAATTACAAATACTCTTTGGCTGATTTGAAAAACAAAACAGAAATCAAAGAAAAAACTAAAGTAGATGTGAAAGCGGCTTTGGAAAAAGGCAAAGATGGCAACCCTACCCAAGATTCACTCATCACTACTACTACCACTAAAGCCTTCACCGATGGCTCTACTTATAAAGAAGTGAAAAAAGAGAAAGTATTGGCAGATAAATCTAAAGAAAAACCTAAACCAGAAGTAAGCAAACAACTTACTTTAGCTAACGGTGCTATGTGGATAATGGTATTCTTGATATTCATACAAGTATTCTATGTAACAATGGTGTATGGTCCTATCGCGGCTTACTTAGTAGAAATTTTCCCTACACGCATTCGTTATACATCTATGTCATTGCCTTATCACATTGGTAATGGTGTATTTGGTGGATTATTGCCTTATATTGCAACTCGTTTGGTGGAAGCAACTCGCCCTGCCGCCGACCAACCCCCTACCGATGTAACGGCTGGCTTGTTGTATCCTATAGTAATCGCAGGTGTTTGTTTTGTGATTGGTATGCTTTATATGGGCAACAAAGTAGACGAAAACGTAGAAGACTAAACAACAATTATCATCATTACAGAAAATTAAAATTATTCATCTTTTAAATTAAAAAATATATGGATGCTATCAAAAAAATTGCAGGTTATTTATGGATACTATTAGGCCCGGGCACTATAGCGATGCTTTTCTACAGAGCTACGCAAGAGATTTTCAACGCCAAGCCTGATAAAATGCAAGAAACCATGATGTTTTGGGTCATTACCATCATCATCTTCGTACCTATTGCCTTAGGACTCACACTCTTTGGTATGTATGCCTCCAAAGGAGAATATGATAGTAATAATTAAACTAAGAAAATCTCAAGAACCATGAAACAACCAAGCAGTACGTTCCCTTTTTTACGCCTAACACAAAGGACAATCGGCGAGCGTTACTGCTTTTTCTTCTTCTCTACCGAATTTGTAACCAACAACCTAAAAAACGGTGGATTTGATAATAGCTATAGAAATTTACCAGAAAATAATATAAAAATCGTTCCTAACTGACTTATATCATATTTTAAAACATAAAAAGTAAATAATTTTATCCAACTTTTAAAATTTATAAAAACCAATGGCATTTCAAATACACTCATTAGGCGGATACCTACACGAATACCAAAAAAGTGTAGCCGACCCCGAAGGCTTTTGGGAGGACATAGCCTCTACCTTCTTTTGGCGCAAACGTTGGGACAAAGTCCTGGATTGGAACTTTGAAGGTCCTGATGTCAAATGGTTCATCAATGGCAAATTGAACATCACCGAAAATATATTTGAACGCAGGCTCTATACACACGGCGACCAAACGGCTATCATTTGGGAACCTAACGACCCCAAAGAACCTTCAACCCGTATTACTTACAAAGAGCTTTACGAAAAAGTATGCAATTTTGCCAATGTATTACTCAACAATGGCGTAAAAAAAGGCGATAGAGTGGCTATTTATATGCCCATGATTCCAGAAGCGGCGATTGCGATGCTTGCTTGTGCACGTATCGGGGCAGTACATTCCGTAGTATTTGCGGGCTTCTCTGCTACCTCCTTAGCCGACCGCATCAACGATGCAGGGGTCAATACCGTACTGACTACTGATGGTGCTTACAGAGGCGCAAAACCTTTGAGTATCAAGCCCATAGTAGATGAAGCCTTAGAAAAATGTTCTTCTGTAAATAAGGTAATTGTATTCAAAAGAACAAGCGAGGAAGTACAAATGAAAAACGGGCGCGATGTATGGTGGCACGAAGAAACTGCCAAAGTATCAAGCGAAAACAAAGCCGAAGTAATGGACTCCGAAGATATGCTTTTTATTCTTTATACCTCAGGCTCTACAGGCAAACCCAAAGGAGTTGTCCATACTACAGGAGGCTACATGGTCTATAGTTCTTATACTTTCCGCAATGTATTTCAGTACGAAGATGGTGATGTATTTTGGTGTACTGCTGATGTCGGTTGGATTACAGGGCACTCTTATATTGTCTATGGTCCTTTGCTTTCAGGGGCTACAGTGGTGATGTTCGAGGGGATTCCTACTTATCCCGATGCAGGGCGTTTTTGGCAAGTGATAGACAAACACAAAGTAAATCAATTTTACACTGCCCCTACTGCTATTCGCTCTTTACAAGCATTTGGCAACGATTTTATCACCCCTTACGATTTGTCTTCGCTCAAACTCTTAGGCTCTGTAGGCGAACCTATCAATGAAGAGGCTTGGCGTTGGTATCATACATTTATTGGCAAAGGACGCGTACCGATTGTAGATACTTGGTGGCAAACCGAAACGGGCGGAATCCTCATTAGTCCTATTGCAGGTGTTACCCCTACTAAACCCGCCTTTGCTACGCTCCCACTTCCCGGCGTACAGCCTATTATTGTTGATGCAGAAGGAAAAGAACTTAAAGGCAACGGTGTGGAAGGCAATTTATGTATCAAATTCCCTTGGCCTTCTATGCTTCGCACTACCTATGGCGACCACGAAAGATGCCGACAAACTTACTTCTCTACCTATAAAAATCTTTACTTCACGGGTGATGGCGTAAAAAGAGATGAAGACGGATACTACAGAATATTGGGTAGGGTTGATGATGTAATCAATGTATCGGGACACCGTTTGGGAACAGCCGAAATCGAAAATGCCATCAATGAGCATACTTTAGTAATAGAATCGGCAGTAGTAGGCTACCCGCACGACATCAAAGGGCAGGGAATTTATGCCTATGTGATATGTGAAGACCTTGCGAAAAACCAACGAACCGAAAAAGTATTGGTCAATGAAATCATAGAAACGGTGAGCAAAATCATAGGACCCATCGCCAAACCTGATAAAATTATGCTTGTGAGTGGGCTACCTAAAACACGCTCAGGGAAAATTATGAGGCGCATTCTCCGTAAAATAGCCGAAGGTGATGGTAGTAATTTAGGCGACACTACTACCCTACTCAACCCTGAAATAGTTGATGAAATAAAAGTAAAAGCAGGATTGTGATTAAAAATACATAGTTGATAAATTAGTGATTTTAAACAAGTGCAGGAACATGTAGTCTTGCATTTGTTTTTTTATAAGTAGCCAATGCACTACTTTTACTTTATTCACTTATAACTACTACAAAACAATGTTGTTTCAAGAATCAGAAGAAAATTTTTTACTCAAACTACCCAATGGCAATCCTATGCCCAATGCCGAAGTGTACTACTACCCTGCTTTCTATGCACAAGAAGAAGCCAATCTACTTTTTCAGCAAATCAAAGAAGAAACCCTTTGGCAACAAGATGACATTACCCTTTTTGGCAAAACTATGAAAATACCGCGTTTGCAGGCTTGGTATGGCGACTCTGATAAATCCTATATTTACTCAGGCATAACACTAAAACCGCAAACTTGGACACCTACCCTCCTCAGTATGAAAAAGAAAATAGAAACAATCACTCATGTCAATTATACAAGCGTACTCATCAATCTTTATCGCAATGGAGAAGATAGTATGGGTTGGCATGCCGATGATGAACCTGAATTGGGGAAAAATGCCAACATAGCCTCTATTTCCTTGGGTGCAATCCGAAAGTTCCGATTCCGACACAAAGATGACCATGCCCAAAAAGTAGCGATTCATTTAGAAAATGGAAGTCTATTGCTGATGCAAGGAGCAACACAACACTACTGGCAACACGAACTGCCCAAGTCAAAAAAAATAGCAACGGCACGCATCAATCTCACTTTCAGAAAATTACTGCACGCCTCTAAACCTTAAGGCATTTCAGAACTCTTTTATTAGAAATCACGTAAGCAATACAACAAAACAGTATTAAATTAATATTCCTATGCAAAAATCTACCTATCATTATTCCCTCTTTTTTCTTATACTAATGGCAATGTGGCAAATACCCCAAAGTTTTGCACAATGTAACCAACCGATGAACAATGCTATTTTTCAACAACAAAAAAATAACATTGCCAACCAAATGAATGAACAACAACGCAACGCATTGGCAAAACAACTCATAGATAACAACTGCCTCACTTCAACCCAAGTGAAAGAAATTTGCTTGCTATTGCCCAATGATTATAGTAAGTTATTTTTTGCCAAATCTGCTTATTTGCGTACTATAGATGTGAGCAATTTCTATGAAGTGTATGATAGTTTCAGTTATTTTTCTACCGTTTTTATGCTCCACGACTATGTGCTGGAAATGCGAAATGGTGGTAGTGGAAATGGCAATGGCAATCCCTTGAACAATGGCATGTACCCCAGCCTCAACTACCCTAACCCCAATGCATATATGGGCGCGAAAAAATGCAATGCTTATTTGGCTGATAATCTTTTTGAGGCAGTGGCTCAAGAGATAAGAAATAAAAAAAATGAGGTAGAACGCGCCACACAATTAGTAATGCTCTTGAACAATGGTAATTGCTTTGCCACTACACAAATTATGAAATTTGCCACTTTGCTCACTGATGACAACAATCGCTTAGAGTTTTTGAAAAAAGCCTACAACAATACATTTGATATAGGTAATTATACTTATGCAAATCAAGTGTTAAATTTAGTACAAAATCAAAATGCTTTTGCTACTTTTCTTTCCCAACAAGGTGGCAATACGGGTACAGGTGGAATTGTTAATTGTAGTGTTCCCAGCAGTGAAATGAGCCAAATCGTTACGCGCATCAAAAACGAAACCTTCGAGCGCGAGCAACTCAATATGGCAAAAACTATAGCCGCTGCCAAAAAATGTTTCACTGTGGCACAAGTGATACAAATTGTCAATGTATTTACATTCAGCGATACCAAAATAGACATAGCCAAATATATGTGGGACTATACCATTGATAAAGATAATTTTTATAAAGTAACCGATGCTTTTACTTTTTCAACAGAAAAGGAAAAAATATTAGAATTTATCAATAGTAAAAAATAAAAGTATTCTGCGGAGTTATTGTAGTTTTATTTGGTTCAATTGAATATAGTAAATTTGCTGACCGCCTATATAGGGTTTTGGGTCATTGCAAGAAACTTTCAACGTGCCACTTACAACTACTTTAGCACCAACTTTCTGAAGTTCTTCGGGTAAGTTACAAGGGATAGCCTGAACAAAGTTATCTACACTTTGGCTACTGCTTTCGATAGAGATAAAGTATTTTTTCCATTCACTATCATAACCTATTGTTCCTTTCTCATCAAGAACGGTTCTTACAGACTTTCTATTTTCACTACAAGGGTCGTACTCGCAACCATCTTCTGAAGTTGCTACATTCTTGTTCTGACAACTAATTAGATGTGTTAAAAGTAAAAATAAAATAACCAAATTCCATTTTTTCAGTAGTTTCATAAGTTTAAGGTATCAAAAAAATGAGCACTATCTTTCTTTATAGGCATCAGATAAAGTCCTGTGTTTTACTTACACAAATATAAACAAAGATTTTGAATTATAACAAAGATTTTATTTTTTTTAATGTTTATAAAAAAACTTTTGTTTATGATGTTTGTTATTCAATTATAATAAGCTATATTTGTAATATAAAACCATTCACTATAATACAGATAAGGACAATGGAAGACAAAAATGAGCCTTTTTTAGTTGCCAAAACATTCGCTGAACTACAACTAAGCCAACAAAAGTTAGAAATTTTAATAAGTAATTTCCCCGATGGTTCTATCAGTTTGGTAGATAAGAATTTAGTTTTTTTGTATACCAATGGCAAAGGCTATGAAGACCATAACATAAATCCAGAAACTTTCGTTGGTAAAAACATTAAAAATGCACTACTACCTGAAATTTATAACAACATCATAGTTCACCTACCCGATATACTCAATGGCAAGAAAATAGTACAAAAAGTAAGTTTTCAGGATAAATATTTTCAGAACATCTACCAACCCATCGTCAATGAAGATGGCAGTATAGATAGTTTTATAATCGTAGCCCAAGACATTACCTCGCTCAAAAACATAGAAATAGAATTGCAAGAAGCCAAAGAAAAAGCAGAATCGGCAAATAGAGCAAAATCGGAATTTTTGGCAAACATGAGCCACGAAATCAGAACACCCCTCAATGGCGTAATAGGATTTACTGACTTGCTCATGCGCACACAATTAGACCCAAACCAAAGACAATACATGGAAATGGTGCATCACTCTGCCAATGCACTGCTTGAGATTATCAACGATATTTTAGACTTCTCTAAGATAGAGGCAGGTAAATTAGAACTATTGGTAGAAAAAACCGACCTCATCGGTCTTTGTGAGCAGGTAATAGATATGATTAAGTACCAAGCGCACCAAAAAGAATTAGAACTATTGCTCGATATAGCTCCTCATACCCCGCGTTGGATATGGGCAGATGCCGTAAGAATCAGACAAGTATTGGTCAATTTGATGAGCAATGCCGTAAAGTTCACTAAAAAAGGAGAAATAGAACTGCTCATTAGCCCCGTAAAAAAAGACGATGGAGAAATAGTTATGCGTTTTTCGGTCAGAGATACAGGCATTGGTATTGCACCCGAAAATGCAAAGAGAATCTTTGAGGCTTTTACACAAGAAGATGCTACTACTACCAGACGATTTGGCGGAACAGGATTAGGGCTTACTATCTCCAATAAATTATTGGCAATGATGGGCAGCAAACTGCAACTCAAAAGCGAACAAAATAAGGGCACACTTTTCTATTTTGAACTGCCCATGAATAGCAAAGAACAAACCCTGAATATCCCCAAAGTCGAAACCCTACGCAAAGCACTCATCATAGACGACAACGAACGAAGTGCCAACATACTAAAAAATATGCTTGAAAGATTAG
This sequence comes from Cytophagales bacterium, assembly GCA_004293905.1. GTDB lineage: Bacteria > Bacteroidota > Bacteroidia > Cytophagales > Microscillaceae > RDZE01. The sequence goes on from RDZE01000015.1 coordinate 18,217, forward strand.
GACTTCAAGTAATGGTGGCGTACAATGGCATAGAAGCATTGGAATATATTCAGCAACAACGAGATTTTGAAGTAGTTTTCATAGACCATCAAATGCCTTACTTAGATGGCGTAGATACCATCAAACACATCAGAAAAAAACTCAACTTATCTGCAACCCAGTTGCCTATTTTCTTGTTAGGTAGCTCAGTAAGCGATGAGCGTGTGGAAAATGCCATTAAAGAATTTTCTATCCATCAAAAACTCATCAAACCTACTAAAATGCAAGAATTACAAGAAGTATTGCAAACAATAGGCAAAGCCCCTAAAACAAATACACAACTAATACAAGAAACGGTTTCCATTCCCGAAGAAAATACTTTTGAAAATGGATTGTCTATTCTCATTGTAGAAGACAACCCTGTTAATATGTTGCTTACTAAAACACTTTTGCAGAATATATCTCCTAATTTTACAATTTTAGAGGCAAAAAATGGCACGGAAGGGCTATTGTCTTTTATACAAAACCTGCCCAACCTTATTTTTATGGATGTGCAAATGCCCGAAATGAATGGCTACGAAACTACTAAAGCCATCAGAAATTTAGAACAAAGTAACAACCAAATACCCATCATTGCACTGACAGCAGGCACAGTGAAAGGGGAAAAAGAAAAGTGCCTTGAGGCAGGCATGAACGATTATATTCCCAAACCCGTAGTGCGCAATACTATTCTGAAGATTTTGAATGAATATATCCAGAATAACGAGTTGATCAATGCAAACAAATCTTTGATTACAAACGAAGAAAAAGACCCCATAGAGGTACATTTTGACCTCAATAGCCTCAAAGAAAACATAGGAAATGACATAAATATATTAAAAGAAATACTCAAACAAGCAAAAAACTATCTTGATAACCTAATCCCTGAACTTTCAGAGGCAGTAATGCACAAAGATTATACTCAGGTGAAAAAAATAGCCCATAAAATTGTAGGTACTTCTGCTTCGGTTTGCTTCAATAAACTAAAATCGCTTACACTACAATTAGAACATCACGATTTTGAAGATACCGTAGCCCTCTCCCAATTAGTGGCTACAGTCATTCAAGAAATCAATCACTTAAATGTTATTCTCAAACAATATTGATTTACTTTCCATTTTCTATTTTTTTAATCAAATATCCTGTCTTTGAGGCACTTATGATAATCAAATCTGATATTTTTTTACATTTTTTTGAGTTGTCTTACTTTTGTTTTTAAAAAATCTGCAAAAATCTTCATATCACCTTCCAATGCAGAGGTTTGATAGTCGATATAAAATCTTTGTTTTTTGTTGTCTTTTGTCATTTCAAAATAAATACCACAGCCATCTGTACAATCTGGACAGCCAAACCGTTGTGTAGAAAAATGGTTATTGAGCAGTGTATCTGGAATGTTCGCAACAATTTCTTTGGCAATATCAAAATAAAATGCCTCATGAAAAGTAGTGTTAAAAGTAAGTCCAGATTTTTTGAAATAACCGTCTGTAAAATCGGCTGAAAAAGTCGATTGTCTTCCGTTGATAGTGTAGCGAAACATAGTCGCGCAATTGCGAGCACACTCACTACAGTAAGTGCCAAATATGATTTGACTTAACTGAGGTACTTGGTTTTTCTTTTCAGCAGTAGTACTGTCTTTGTCTAAATTGAGATAAGTAGTATTTTGGTCTGACACTTCTTTAGTCGTCTTAGGTTGACAATTTTGATTCAGGACAATCAAAAAGAGTAAAGTAACCCCTCTGTAAAATACTTTCTTCATATTGTTGGTGAGTAAATTTATTTTAAAAAGAGTTATTGTTTAGGGCAGAATAGGTGTAAATCATTATATTAATAAAACATAGCGTATACTTTATTGTGGTTCGTAATTAATAACTCCTTTAATAGACCTCTTTTTTTCGGATTTGCGTTTATGCTTCTTTTCGCTTCCACACGTTGAATATTGAATTCGGCATACAGCTCATCAAAAAAGTTATCATTTGCATTTTTACCCTTTACATCGGAGTTGCTCAAAATCCAAGTAGATTGCAAGGCATCAAGTTCGTTGCAAAAATCTCTTAATCTCACTTGCTCCTCATCATTGAATACCTCTTTTGCATAAGCATTAAAACTTGAGGTTTCGTTTAGGGGTTTGTATGGTGGGTCGAAATAAAATAGTGTATTTTCATTAGCCCAATACAATGTATTTTCAAAATCTCCACACAAAATTTCAACTCTTTGCAAAGCCTCATTGACTGCCCAAATATTCTCTTTATCGCAAATGGTCGGGCGTTTATAACTACCCATCGGAACGTTGTACTCATTCTTACGATTCACCCTATAGAGTCCATTGAAACATGTTTTATTGAGAAAAATAAACAATGCTGATTGCCCACTTTGCTCCTCTGTTCTTTTGTTGTACAATGCTCTTTTGCTATAGTAGTATTCTTTTTTTTCTTCGGTTTTTTCTTCAAGCGAATGAAACTCTTCTTGCAATATATCAAGTATGGCTATGAGTTCTTGAGGTTTTGTAGCAATGGTTTTGTAGGTATTGATGAGGTCTTCATTAATATCATTAATAATTGCTCTTTCCAAATTCGGAAAATTATTCAACATCCAAAACAATACTGCACCGCTACCTACAAATGGTTCTATGTATGTAAACTTTTCCTCATCAAGTCTTTGTGGCAATGCCTTTGCAATGTCATTGATAAGTTGTGTTTTGCCTCCTGCCCACTTCAAAAATGGTTTTGCTACTCTATGCTCAGTCATCAATCCTTGTGTTTTGTTTGTATGCCCCAAATTTACGATTTTAAATTTGGTTATTGAATCAAATGTAAAATTTCATAAACCTTAGTTATGATATTTTTCGGTATATCTAACCATAATTCCCACAAATCTAACCAAAAAAAAGACCACCCTTTTAGAAAGAGTAGTCTTTTTTGTTTTATATAAAAAAGTGGAGAAGATGGGAGTTGAACCCACGACCTCTTGCATGCCATGCAAGCGCTCTAGCCAGCTGAGCTACATCCCCATAAGGCAATGATTCCACAAAAGTAGGGCTTTATTCTTCAATATCCAAATTTATTGTTTAAATTTTCTTAGTGCCAAAAAAAAAGCGTAATTTTGCCTTCCACAACATTCATTCCTCAATAGCAATTGATACCCCATGTCGAATACTCTTCTCAATAACAACCCCACCGATTCAAAAGCAGAGCCCTTTCCAATGAATATTTCTTTTGAAAACACGGCGATTGCTTTTTCTGCAAAAAATAAAAACGCACTCCGTCAAACTTATTGGCTTTTTTGGGCTATGAACAACCCCGCTTTGGTGAGTTTTGGTACAAAAATGCTCAAAATTGCCTTCCAATATCGTTTTCCATTGGTCAGAAGTATTGTCAAAAGAACACTTTTTGCGCACTTTTGCGGCGGCGAAAACATAGAAGATTGTAATCATACCATCAAACAACTTGCCGCATTCAAAATAGGTGCTATTCTCGACTACTCCGTAGAAGGGGAAAAAGAAGAGCAAACATTTGATGCCACCGCCGAAGAAATTGTACGTACAGTATTGGCAGCACAAAAACAAAGAGAAGAAATCCCTTTTGCCGTATTCAAAGTAACAGGATTGGCAAACAGCGAATTGTTAGAGAAAATACAACTGCAACAACCTTTGAGCAATGCCGAAGAACAGGCTTGGCAGAAAGTGAAACAAAGGGTAGAAAAAATTTGCCAAACTGCCCACGAGTACAAAGTAAAAATACTCATAGATGCTGAAGAAACTTGGATACAAGCCCCTATAGACGAATTGGCATATATGATGATGGAAAAATTTAACCGTGAAGAGCCTATAGTTTACAATACCTATCAAATGTACCTAAAAAAATCGCTTGGTAATTTAAAACAAGCCTACCAAACAGCAGAAACACAAGGGTATCATTTGGGGGCAAAATTAGTGAGAGGTGCGTATATGGAAAAAGAAAGAGCGAGAGCCTCCAAAATGAACTACGAAGACCCCATACAACCCAACAAAGCAAGTAGTGATAACGATTTTGATGCGGCATTGTTGTTTTGTGTTACAAACCTGCAAAATATGGGGTTGTGTGCAGGTACGCACAACGAAGCAAGTAGCCTCTATTTGGCACAACTCATGCAAACACACCAAATAAGCACTACCGATAAGAGAATATTTTTTGCACAACTTTATGGCATGAGTGACCATATTTCTTATAACTTAGCCAATGCGGGCTATTTGGTAGCCAAATATGTGCCCTACGGACCCGTAGCCTCCGTAATGCCTTATTTGTTCAGAAGAGCCGAAGAAAATACTTCCGTAGCAGGGCAATCGAGCCGAGAGTTTCGCTTAGTGCAACAAGAATGGAGTAGAAGACAAAAACAAAAATAAAACCCTCAGAATGGCAAGTTTAGTATACAGTATTTGGTGGCTTCCTTTTGTAGCATTTTTAGTGTTAATACTCTCTAATACTAAGGTACTCCAAAAACAAGGAGATGTATTGGCTGCCATTTGTGTAGGCATAGCTTTAGTGCTTAGCATATTGTTGTTTTCTTTCTTTTTTGGCTATCCTTCTGCCTTGTCGCTTTTTTTAGTTTGGGACATACAACCTACTTGGCAAATTATAGCCTACCTTAAAATAGATAGCCTAAGCAGTCTAATGTTGCTTTTAGTTACTCTAATTGCTTTATTGGTAATTCTGTTTTCAAGGGTTTATATGCAACACGAAAAAAACTATAATCGTTATTTTGCCTACCTTAGTTTTTTTGTATTTACTATGCTGGGTTTGCTTTTGATGGATAATCTACTGATGCTCTATGTTTTTTGGGAATTAGTAGGTTTGTCTTCTTTCCTGCTGATAGGGTTTTGGTACGAAAAAAAGCAAGCCACCCAAGCCGCATTCAAAGCATTTATCACCAATCGGATTGCTGATGCCGCTTTTTTAGTAGGTATTTTTGGCATGTATTACTATTTCAATACTTTTAGCCTCACTGCCATTAGTACACAATTATCCTTGCACACGCCACAAGCAACCAACTATACGCTGGTAGGGCTTTTACTTTTTATGGGCTGTGTGGGCAAATCTGCGCAATTCCCTTTGTATATTTGGCTACCCGATGCAATGGAAGGACCTACGCCCATTTCAGCATTGATTCACGCGGCTACGATGGTGGCAGCAGGTATTTATTTGGTAGCGCGTTTGTATTTTATTTTCACTATCGAGGCTTTTTTAGTCATCAGCATCATAGGGAGCATTACGGCATTGATAGGTGCTTTTTCAGCCCTTTGCCAATATGACCTCAAGAAAACATTGGCATACTCTACCATATCACAATTGGGCTTAATGGTTGCGGCGTTGGGTGTGTATGCTTACGAATCGGCATTGATGCACTTAGTTACGCATGCATTTTTCAAAGCAGGCTTATTTTTGAGTGCGGGTGCTATTTTACACTACCTTCATGGCATAGCCCATAAATACCATCTTTCGGAAGACCAACTCCAAGATATGCGCCAAATGGGAGGGCTCATGCGTTTGATGCCTATTACTTTTGTATTTTATACTATCTTTGCTTTAGCCTTAGTTGGCTTTCCATTTACCTCTGGTTTTTTGTCAAAAGACGATATATTGGTACATACTTGGGCTTGGGCTTGGGTAGAAGTAGAGCGTACTAATCAAATGGCTTATTTGTTCATTCCTATAGCACTGATGATAACAAGTTTTTTGACAGCCATGTACGTAGCGCGGCAATGGTTTTTGCTTTTTTTTGGCGATTTCAAGATGATACGGCAAAATACAGATTGGCAAAATATACAATTGGTTACAGAAAAAAGAATGCTCTTTTTTCATATTCCGTTGGCAGTACTGACAGTAGGGGCATTGTGGATTAGTTTTTCATACAACCCCTTAGAAACCTACTCTGGTTGGTTTATGCGCAATATAGAAGCCCCCGAAAATACTTTTGTGCCTGTGGTGATAGAAGACCTCATTTTCGAGCAATCATTGAACCTGCATTATACCATTGTGGCATCTTCTATTGGTATTATTCTGCTGGCATTTGGTCTGAATGCTTTGTATTTTATGCGCATAAGGAGCAAAAGAATAGAAACCTACTTAGAAAAAACTTGGCTTTATCGTCTTTCACTCCATAGTTTTTATTTAGACTACTACTACCAATGGGTAATATTTGCCTTTTTTCATCGTTCAGGTACTTTCTTAGAAGTAAAATCGTGGAGAAAACGCCTTAGCATACATTGGTTTGAAATTTGGAGTTGGTGGCTTCGCAAAATCAAAGGCGAACAACCAAAACTCTCACCCAAAGCCGCTCTCAGTTATGTGGCACACCTAAGCCAAGACACCGATGAAAGATTAATCAATCGGTTGGTGCATCAGTTTTCGCGTGGTTATGTAGTATTGGCACATATAGTACACTGGTTTGACCATTTTTGGGTAGATGGGTTCATCAGAGGATTTGCCCGTTGGGTGATTTATGTAGGCAAACAATTGCGCAATCCTTCCAAAGGGCAAATACAACAATATCTGGGGCTGACTCTGATGATAGTATTACTTATTTGGTTGCTGACATATTTATTTCTGTAAATGTGGGGCAATGGTCAGAGTGTTGTGCTTCGTTCAGTAGCAATGCTCTTTCTATGCAATGCGCAAAAGCTCCGCTAATGAGCTGATAATCAATGCGCCAACCTAAATTTTTCTCACGCGTGGTAGCCAATCGCGAACTCCACCAACTGTATTGATGCGGTTCTTTGTTCAGATGGCGAAAAGTATCTACCATTTGCAACTCTGTGATAAATTTGCTCAACCAAGCTCTTTCTTCAGGCAAAAAACCCGATGTTTTGGCATTAGATTTTGGGTTGTGAATATCTATGGGTTCGTGTGCAATATTGTAATCGCCACATACCAGAAGGGCTTGTAATTGTGGTTGTAATTGACGGATATAGTCAAAAAATAGAGTCATCCAATCCATTTTGTAGCCCTGTCTTTCGCTACCACTTGTGCCCGAAGGCATATAAACAGACATTACCGACAAGCCGCTTTCAAAATCGGCACGAATTAATCTTCCCTCTATATCTTGATTAGTGTTATTTTCTCCATAGCCTTTCACCACTTGTATAGGAGCTACCTTTGAAAGAATGGCTACACCACTGTACCCTTTTTTGCTAATAGCAGGTTGGTAGTACTGATATGTATAACCTAAGGCGGCTATCTCCTCAGTAGGAATTTCGTTTTCTAAGGCTTTTACTTCCTGTAGGCATACTACATCGGCTTGTGTGGCAGCCAACCACGACAGCCACCCTTTTCTGATAGCCGCTCTGATACCATTGACGTTGTAAGAAATAATTTTCATGAATTTATCTTTTTTTTGCAAATTTATAAACCTTTTATCCAAAAGATATGTATTTTTGCCCTAACAACCAAGAGATATTTCAGGCGTGAAACACACACTCAACGATGGTTGCCAAATGTACTACGAAATATATGGCAATCTGAACAGTTCGAAAACCTTAGTATTCATAGGAGGACTTTCGCAATCAACATTGGCTTGGACGGGCTATTTACCACTTTTGCAAGCAGATTACAAAATTGTATTATTAGACCTTCTCTTTCAAGGGCAATCGGACAGCCCCGAAAAACATAGAACCTTCGAAGAACACGCCGCCGATGTTGCTTCATTGATGGAAGCATTAGCCATAGAAAATAGTTGTGTAATAGGTATCTCATACGGTGGAGCGGTACTCATGCGCCTGCTCGCTCAGCACCCTGCACGCATACAAAAAGCCGTCATTATGGCTACTTTTGCCCAAAAAACACCCTTGTTCAATGCCTTAGGGCTGGCTTGGACAAATGCCCTGCTTTCTGGCGGTTATGACCTTATGCTCGATGTGATGTTGCCAAGTGTATTGGGCAAAACCTATTTCGAAAACCCACTTATTCCCATAGACACACTCAAAAACCTACGCCGCGATGCGCGCCCCTCTTCTGCCAATTTATTAAAACTTATGCGGGCTACTTCCGAAAGCCAAAACTACTTAGAACCCCTCAAAAGCATCAAACAAGAAGTATTGGTATTGGCAGGCGAAGAAGATTTACTCTGCACACCCGAAATGAACAAAGCCATAGCGCAAGCCATTCCAAACGGAAAAATCACACTCATTCCCACAGTAGGGCACACGCTCAATCTCGAAGCCATTCCCCAAACTGCCGAACTCATTAGGCAATTTTATTGATACCCTCTTTTTTTCATCACATGCAACTCCTCCATAAAATACTCAACGCCAAACGCAAACCTTTACAAATGCTATTTGCCACTGTAGGGTTCTCGTTGGGTTTTCTTTTCTTGCTTTTTGCCATACAAACCTACGAACAGGTACAATTTGTACTAAAACCCACACAAGCCCAATATGCCGATTATTGGATTATTAGCAAAAAAGTAGCAGTGAGCAATACCTTGATGATGCAACGCGCTGATTTTAATAACAAAGAAATAGACGACCTGAAAAACCAAAGTTTCATAGAAAATGTGCACCCCTTCGAAGCCAACCAATTCAATGTAATTGCTTACTCCAAAGGAGCAATACCTTTTCTAACAGAAATGTTTTTCGAAGCCGTGCCCGATAGTGTCATTGACAACAAACCTGATAGTTTTAAATGGGACGAAAATAGTGATTTTGTGCCTGTCATACTTTCTAATGATATGTTAAGCCTTTATAACTTTGGGTTCGCCATCAGCAAAGGACTTCCCCAAATTTCCAAAAGTACTATAGGTTTACTCACCATAGACATAGAAATATCGGGTAAAAAAGGTAAAAAACAGTTCAAAAGCAAAATTGTAGGCTTCTCCAATCGCATTCCCTCAGTATTAGTGCCTCTTTCTTTTTTGAGGTGGGCAAATAAAAACATAGGAGAAAACAAAGAAATAGCACCCGGTAGGCTACTCATTAAGGTAAAAAACCCCGCCGATGCACAAGTAAAAGCCTATTTTGAAAGAAAAAACTACCAACTCAACGAAGATAAATTGCAGGCAGGAAAAGTAGGAAATATGTTACAAATCGTAATGGCAATCATTGGTATAATTGGTTTATTTTTTGTAGTATTGGCTATTGTCATATTTCTAATGAATTTTCAACTCATATTGGCAGAAGCAAAAGAAGAAGTAAAATTATTATTGCAATTGGGCTATACAACTAAACAGTTACAAATACTAATGATAACACGATTTTTGACCTTTATTACTATCTTGGCACTTATAGATTTTATTGTATTATGGGGCACACACCAATACTATTTGATTCCCCTGCTTACAGAAAATGGATTAGAAATTTACCCTCAAATCTTTTTGAATGTTTGGAGTATTGGTATATTTGTAGTAATATTGACCATTGTTTCTAACTACCTCTCTATTCACAGATTACTAAAACAATACTATTAGAATGGCATATTTGAGTGATTTACATAAACTATTTGACGAAGACAAACTCATTTTTTTATATAAAGGAGATTTCAATCAGCCTGTATTGATAGCCGTTCACAATATCATCAAAAATTATTTGAACCGAAATCCCATTCCTTTTTCTCTTTACAAACGCCTCAATCATTTAGCCATTGAACTTATTCAGAATATCATCAAACACAATGCAAAGGAAGTAGTAGACCAAGAATCAATATTTATGTTTGGCAAAGAAAATAATAAATATTTAATACTTTCGGGCAATACAATCCCCACAGAGAAAAAAGAACACTTAGAATATTACCTTGATTACCTCAATCACCTCACAAGCGACAAACTCAAAATTTTCTATAAAAAATCTATTCAATCGGTCTTCCAATTTGACAGAAAAGGAAAAATGGGACTGATAGAAATGGCGATTAAGTCTGCCAACATAATACAATATGAATTTAGCAGACTCAACGAAAAATACTCCTACTTCACCTACCTTATCACCATAGATATCCCCGAAGCTAATTCAAACGAGGATCCACAGGATAGTTAGCCATTGCTTTGTGTTTTCCACCCATATTTTTCAATAAAGTACGCCATAAATGTTTAGGAGGAGTACTAAAAAGCGTATCGTTCTCTTTAGGTTGATGCACCACCCAATAGTCTTGGTCTATCTCTCCCGATAATTGATCTTCTGACCAACCCGAATAACCCACAAAAAAGCGAATCTCCTCAGGGCTTACCTGACCAATCTGTAGTAAAGTCTTCACCTGCTCATAATCACCACTCCAATAGAGATTATCACCAATAGGAATACTTTGGGCTATTTGGTCGCCTAAACGATGAATAAAATGCAGCGTATTTTGCTCCACCGGACCACCAATGAAGACAGGCAAGTCCGAATAACTGGACTCCTCCCAAATATCGCCTAAACGAAGCTCCGTCATTTGGTTCATAATCAAGCCAAAAGTTCCTTCTTTTTGATGATCACATAACAAAACCACGCTTCTTTCAAAAATATCATTGCCCAAAAAAGGGGTAGCGATTAATAATGCCCCTTGAGCCAAAGGCACACGTTCCATAGAATTTGTTGAGTTTGAGTATGAATAATTGAGTAAGTTATAAAACGAATTTTAAAGGGTAGATAGTTATAAAAACAATACTAAATTTTCATAAATTTATTTCTTTAGCCTAAATGTTTTTGTATTTTTACTTTTATTTCTAAGAAACTAAATATCTTTTTACTAAACAATTAAAAACTATGACTGAAGAAGTAAAAGCACAACTCAAAATGGTAGACGCAATGATAGAGCGTTATATAAATACCGTAGGCTTAAAAAGAGAAAACACTTACAACACTGCTGACAATATGTGGTATTGGCGCAGAGGCTCCGCTCAAATAGAAGCAGGGCTCATCGGAGGTGGCAACAATCGTTACTATCTTTGTGTGTATTCCTTTCTGATGGAAGTACCTCCCCAAAAAACCTTAGAAGCCTATAAACACCTTTTAGAGCTTAACTTTGATAAATTGGGCGTGAAAATCTCTATCAAACCCAACACCTCACAAGTATTTGCCATAGCCGAAAGAGACATCAACGGCATAGACTATGAAGAACTCGCTACTTACATCAGCGACTTAGAATGGTGGGCAGATAAACTTGATGATGAATTGAAAAATACTTTTGGGGCTTTCTAAAAACCCTTACAAAAAAACAGCGTATGAAAATATCTGTCATTGGAGCGGGCAATGTAGCTTGGCACATTGCCCAAACGCTCGAAAAAAACGGACACACCCTCTTAGAAGTTTATAGCAAAGGATTGGACAGTGCCGAAAAACTATCGCGGTATCTTAAATGTGCGCAAGCTACCAACGACCTCAATTTTTCTAAAAGCAAAGCTACTTTTTTTATCATAGCAGTAGCCGATGATGCACTTGCTGAGGTAGCCCAAAAAATAATACTTCCCCCCGAAGCCATCGTAGTACATACTTCAGGGAGTCAACCTATGGACATACTTCGGCGCACACAAGCAACAGAATGGGGCGTGCTTTACCCTTTGCAAACCTTCAGCCGCGAAAAAGAGGTAGATTTTAGCAAAATTATGTTCTGTCTTGAAGCCAATAGCCCCGAAGCATTGAGCCAAATTCAGGAAGTAGCCCAAAGTTTGAGCGTGCATGTACGCCTTATCAACTCACAACAACGTAAAGTATTGCATATAGCCGCTGTTTTTGCTTGTAATTTCGCCAACCATGTTTGGGCGATTGCTGAAAACATACTCGCACGCGAAAATATCAAATTTGATGTTCTTCAGCCACTCATTGCCGAAACTATGCAAAAAGCCTTTACGCTTTCTCCTTCCAAAGCCCAAACAGGACCCGCAAAACGAGGCGACAAACAAATCATAGAGCAACACTTAGCCTATTTAGCACCACACGAAGCAGAAAGGCATATTTATCAAGTGTTAAGCCAAAGTATTGCCCAAAAAAAAGATTAAATTTTGAGATGGCTTTTGACAATATTAGAGTTCCCTTTTGCCAAAAGTTTGCCTTGAGTGCTGTATAAAAAGGCTTCCATGTAAATAATATTTTCTCCTTTTTTGATTACCTGCGTTTGTGCTATTACCTCATCGCCCTCGCGCGGAGAAGAAAAATAAGCTACAGATAAATCAATGGTAGGGAAAAAATATTCAGTATCCATACTAAAAAAAGTAACCCCCATAAGGTCGTCAAAAATGCCTGCAATGACACCCCCATGCAACATTCCCATGGGATTGGTCATATCTTTTCTAATTTTGAACGAAGCACGAATGCCCTCTTCTTTTACCTCTAAAAGTGTTCCATTGAGCCAATGCGCAAAAGGTGAAGGGCTTACTGTCATCGGTTTGCCTACCTGATTTTGCAACCAAGTCATGCGGGAGTGTGGATTAGGATTTTGCATTTTGAAAAGAATGATTGATGTATGTTAAAACTTGATTAAACGGTTCTTTATCGCGGTGTAATTTCATTAACAAAATACCGCCCTCTATGTGTGCAATAGAAAGTTGTGCTTGTTGTTGGGCAGAAGTCAGGTCTTGGGTTTTCAAAAACCACAAATGCGCCATTGCTGATTGCCATTCTTCAAAGAAAAGACGGATAATTTCCTTAAATTCGGTTTCCAAATGGTCGGTTTCTAAGGTCAGATTCCCAAACAAACAACCTTGAAAATTTTGACTCACAATATCGGCTTGTAAAGTAAGCATCTTCGCAAGCCTTTGTTCGGGTGTGTATGCCTCTTGGTAGGCTTTTGCAAATACATGTTCACGAAAAAAAGCAAGTGAAAAGCTAAGTACTTCTTTTACTAAAATTTCTTTACTGCTGAAATAGTGGTAAAAACTTCCTTTCAATAAGCCACAGGCTTTTGCCAAATCGTGCATTGAAGTAGATTTATAGCCTTGAGTATTGATTACTTGAGCGGCTTTTTGCAAGAGTTCTTCTTTAGTAATTTTTTGAAGAGGCATTTTTTATTTTTTTATTTTACCAAACGTTCGTTTGATAAAATAAGTTTCAAAATTTTTAGAATAAAGATGAGAAAGGATAAAAAAATCACTAACTTACCTTAATTTTTATAAACAAAAACATGAAAAAAATAACACTTTTCTCGCTTCTTTTTTGTGGTATTGCCTTAGGAGTTAGGGCGCAAACACTTCAAGAGTACTTCAATCTTTTCCCTACCATTGCTCAAGACGTCAATTGGACGGGTGATGACTTGGAAAATGCACGCAAAAACATTCCAATCATAGAAGAAAACTATTTAAAATTCATTGACAACGATGGCAAAGAAGTCAGCACCTATAAAAATACGATTCCGCTCGGAAAAATACAAATAGGCACTACTACGGTAGTTTTTTTTGCAAAACATTTCAACTATCGCGAAAACTACGACACGCAAATTTCGCTGCATGGGCGTGCCTACGACAAAAATGGGGAGCTTCTTCCGATGGGTATTTACAACTACTTGGCTTCTACGGGAGGCGATGCTGCCACACAAAAATTTATGTATAGTTTTTCTTTTACATTGAATTGGGCTACACAAACCATTTTGATAGAGCAGAAATCGACCGATAAAGCAATGGAAAGCACTACACTGTATAAAATATCAAAAAAAGGGCTTGTTTCACAGTAAAAAAGTATTACGTTGGCAGATGTGTAAAAGTCATTGACCGATTTTTTTTGTGAAATAGTGCTGCACTGTTCAAATTTGCATTATGGTTTAACAATCTAATATTTTAAAAAATATGAAAACGAAAAAAATGCAATGGGCAGTACTGTCATTACTAATTGTTTTAGGAACAGTAGCCAACACTATCGCCGAAAGGAATATTTACACAAAAGTGCTTTTAAAAGCCTCTTTTACTTGGGCGGTAGAGCAAAATGGAGCGTTGGTCAATACAGATACCTATGATTTTGGGGCTATTCCTTTGGCACAACCTGTAATGGCTACTTTTATTGTAACAAATACAGGCAATAGCCCTCTTATTTTGTCGCAAGTGCAGGCTTCTTGTGGTTGTACGGTTACAGAATATACCCAAACGCCTATTGCTCCCGGTAAAACGGGCAAAGTTACGGCTGTGTACAACGCGGCTTATACAGGCATGTTCCATAAAAGCATCACCGTAACGACCAATGCCGTAGAGGAAAGTACGAAAACACTCTACATCAAAGGAGAAGTAAGAAATCAATAATCTTTTTTCACCATTTTTCTATCAAAGATTCACTATCTTTATCAAGTTTTTTTTCTAAGATAGTGAATTTTATACCTATTTTCTGCACAAAAAATGCCTACAATCATTCGTTGGAGTTATAAATATTGGGAATTGCCAATGCATTGTTTGTTTTGGCTGTTTTATTATTTTTACCCCTTTATGAACCATGGCGGGGAAGCTGATTTTCGCTTTGAATTTTGGCGAGCTTCTTTGTTAATTGCATTGGCTTGGGTCAATGTATATACAATTTATGGTTTATTATTGCCTTATAAATTTTACCAATCTTTTGGAGGAGTAGCTGTCATATTGGTTTTAGTGGTAGCAATGGCTTTTGTATATTGTCGTAGCTCTATTTATATTGCGGGGTGCGAATGTAGCGTAAAAAGTTGTTTTTTGAGTTATACGGTTCATTTTACAAGTTTATCAGTATTGTTTATTGGGTTGTTTTTTGCCAAAAGCCATTGGAAAAATCAAAAACAGATAGAAAAAATATACCAAGAAAAATTACAAGCCGAGTTGCAAGGGCTCAAAGCGCAAGTGAATCCACATTTTTTATTCAATACGCTGAATACTTTGTATTCTTTTTCGCTTACCGAACCCTCAAAAGTGCCTAATGCCATTCTGCAATTGGCTGATAATCTGAAATATATACTTTATGAAGGGCAAAAAGAGTATACCACTTTAGAAAAAGAAATTGCACACATTCAAAATTATGTTACACTGCAATTATTGCGCTTAGAGGGAAAAATAAAAGTGGTTTTTTTGCCCGAAGTGCAACATTTGAGCCAATCCATAGCACCATTATTGTTGATTAGTTTTGTAGAAAATGCGTTCAAATATACCAGTCTTTTGGGCAACGAGGGACATTCAATCACTATTAAGATGTGGGAAGAAGAGGGTGCAAAATTTCATTTTTATTGCGCCAATCCTTTTGAACCATACCCTGCTGATGCTGACCGCAATTGGTTGGAAGGCGGCATAGGGTTGCACAATACAGAAAGAAGGTTACAGTTGTTATATCCTGAAAAATATTCACTTACCCTCTGCAAAGAAAATAATCTTTTTGAAGTGTATTTAACCATATCATTATAACAATGAAATGCATAGTAATAGAAGACGAGAAACCTGCGCAAAATATCTTATCGAATTATATAGAAAAAACAGATTTTTTGGAGTGCATCGGTATGTTTTCACAAGCGACCGCCGTGCCTTCAAATCTCTTACAAATAGTTGATGTATTGTTTTTAGACATACAACTGCCTATTATTTCAGGAGTGAGCTATCTGAAATCGTTGCAGAAAAAACCGATGGTGATTTTTACTACTGCCTTCCCCGATTATGCAGTAGAGGCTTTCACCTTACAAGTAGTAGATTATTTGATGAAGCCATTCAGTTATGAGCGTTTTTTTAGTGCTGTGCAAAAAGCCAACAGTATGATGCCTCCTTTGGAAAAAGATTTTTTTATCTATACCGATAAAACTTTTTACAGAATAAGTGCAGAGGAAATACTTTGGGTAGAGGCAGCCGTAGATTATGTAAAAATCGTAACCGATGCCAAAGTATATTGGGTAGCAGAAAGCCTAACACAATGGGAAAATAAATTGCAGGCTTGGGGTTTTTTGCGTGTGCATCGTTCTTTTTTGGTAAATAAACACCAAATTACGAAGATACAAGGCAATCAGATATTTGTGCAAACGCATACTATTCCTATAGGGAGAAGTTACCGCGAATCATTTTTGAAACAATTAGGGCATCATTGAAGGCTATTTATTTGCAAAAAATAGGAATGATGGCTTCAAGTTCAGTATAGCCCAATTCTAAGGCTTTTTTCCAATCAGCACAAGCCGCATTCATATCCCCTTTTTTTCGCTGAAATTCTCCTCTTCGGTAGTAGGCTACATTGTTTTGGGGGTCTTTTTCAATGAGTAAGTTCATATCGGCGATGGCACCTTCAAGGTCGTTATTTTCACTTTTGATGAATGCTTTTTGCAACACAATATCCATATTATCGGGGTCTTTGCTGAGGTATCTGTCCAAATAAGCAATGGCTTCCGCGCTTTTTTGTTGTACCAAAGCCACTTCTGTCAGGCGAAGATAGGGCTCTACTAAGGTGGCATCAATGGCGATGACTTGCTCGTAGGCAACAGTAGCATCGGCATATTCACCAGCTTTTGCCTTGATAAATCCTTTGCCAAGCAAGGCTTCTATGTTTTTAGGATTGAGCGAAATCACTTTTTCGAAATCTTGCATTGCGCCCTGCAAATCACTTTTGATACCCTTCAGTACGGCACGGCGGAGATAAGCCGTTTCATAATTAGGATTGAGTTGAATGGCTTTGTTGAAATCGAGCATTGCACTTGCCGTAAGGTCGGAGTTGGCTTTTGCTACGCCTCTAAGCATGTAGGCTTCTGCATTGGCACCGTTGAGTTGAATGGCTTTGTCAAAATCTACAATGGCATTGGTAAAATCGCCTTTTTCCATTTTTTCGTTGCCCGATTGCAAGAGTGCTTTTTCGTTTTGTGCTTGTGCATTGCTGATGAGGAATAAAAGTAAAAAAGCAATGAGGTATAGATTGAGGATTGGGTTATAATTGTGTGATTTCATAAACATATTGTAAAATTTTTTTTTCGTATTCGTCTAATGTTTTTTTGCGTCTTTCCATCACTCTTTGTGCGGTTTCGTAGGCTTTTTCGAGTTGGTATTTTTCAAAACCTTGTGCTCCGCCCCAAGCAAAAGAAGGTATGTATTTGGGCGGAAAATCGCCCCCGAAAATATTAGCACTTACCCCTACAACAGTGCCTGTATTGAACATTGTATTGATGCCTGCTTTGCTATGGTCGCCCATCATTAGTCCTACAAACTGTTGAAAACTATTGACAAACTGCCCTTGTGCATAGTTCCAAACTTTTACTTGCCCGTAGTTGTTGCGAAGGTTAGAAGTATTGGTATCAGCCCCTAAATTGCACCATTCGCCAATGACTGAATTGCCCAAGAAACCTTCGTGCCCTTTGTTAGAATAGCCAAAGATGACAGAGTTGCTAATTTCGCCGCCTACTTTTGAGTATTCGCCAATGGTAGTATCGCCTTTTATTTTTGTGCCCATATTGAGTACTGCCCCTTCGCAGAGCGCGAAATTTCCATGAATAACGCTTAGTTCTTGTATTTCGGTATTTTTGCCTATGTAAATCACGCCTTTTTCGGCATTGAGTATGGCAGCTTTTATTTTTGCGCCTTCTTCTATGAAAATATTTTCTTTGTTGTAGCAAATAGTATGAGGGTCGCTGATAGGGGCAGAGCTACGCCCATGTGTGATGCTTGTAAAATCTTGTTGAATTTCTTGAGCGTTGTAAAGGAAAATATCCCAAGTGTTTTGCAAATAAGTAGGGTCTTGACCGATATTTTTCCATTGTTTGATGTACTCAAGACTATTTTCTGTATGGCTACTACGCCAAGCAATGGGCATATCTTGGTAGAGAATGCCTTCGCCTAAAAGCAAGTGATTGATTTCGGGGAGCCAATCTTGATGGGGCAAAAAACAGCTATTGATAAATAAATATTGGGCGTTTTCTTGGTGGTATGGTAAGGGATATTTGGCTTGCAAGTAGGGCATTGTTTGGTAACCTACTTCGGCAATATTGAGGCTTTTTTCCAATGCTTTTACCCACTTCTCTCTGATTTTTAGTATACCTATTCTTATTTCGCAGATAGGGCGAGTGAGTGTAAAAGGTTGTAAGGACAAAAAAGCGTTGGGAGAATCGTAGAAGATGATATTCATAAAAATTTAGTTACTTCATAGGCAAACTAACTTTGGCAAAGTTACAAACTTATCTTAATTTTGCAAAGAAACTACCAAACAAAAAGGACTATGAACCCTCTTCAAATATTGATTTTAGATTTTGGCTCTCAATATACGCAATTGATTGCACGCCGTATCAGAGAATTGCATATTTATTGTGAAATTCACCCTTTTCATCATATACCCTCACCCGATGCCCTAAAAGGGTTGAAAGGGATTATACTTTCAGGAAGTCCTTGTTCGGTACGCGATGCAGATGCGCCTACAGTGGCTTTGGAACAATGGATAGGTAAATTGCCTATATTGGGCATTTGTTATGGTGCGCAGTTGATGGCACAACAATTAGGGGGTTTGGTGATGGCTTCGGAAAATAGAGAATATGGGCGTGCCTACCTCAAAAATACCTCAGCATCGGCACTATTATCGGGTATTGAGGGGGAGAGTCAAGTGTGGATGTCGCACGCTGATACGATACAACAACTACCACAAGGGGCAAAAATATTGGCAACTACTGAAAGCATACCTGTAGCGGCTTATCAATTGGAAGGAAGTGCTACATACGGCATTCAATTTCACCCTGAAGTAACACATACTACAGAAGGAAAGACTTTATTCAAAAATTTTGTCATCGATATTTGTGGAGCAGTGCCCAATTGGACACCTGCCTCCTTTATAGAGCAAAGCGTTCAACAAATACAATCAGAAGTAGGCTCGCAGGAAAAAGTAGTTTTAGGGCTTTCAGGTGGGGTAGATTCTTCGGTGGCGGCTCTGCTGTTGCACAAAGCCATAGGCACGCGTTTGTATTGTATTTTTGTAGATAGCGGGCTTTTGCGTAAAAATGAATACGAAGAGGTGCTTCATTCTTACCAAGATTTAGGTCTGAATGTGATAGGCGTAAATGCTAAAGATGTATTTTTTGAGGCACTCCAATCCCTCAACGACCCCGAAGCCAAACGCAAAGCTATAGGCAAAACCTTCATAGAAGTATTCGACCGCGAAGCGCATCAGATAAGCGATGTGAAGTGGTTGGCACAAGGCACTATTTACCCCGATGTAATAGAGTCTGTTTCTGTCAAAGGTCCTTCGGTTACCATCAAATCGCATCATAATGTAGGAGGATTGCCCGAAAAAATGAACCTCAAGGTAATAGAGCCTTTGCGTAGTTTGTTCAAAGATGAAGTACGCGAAGTAGGCAAAGCATTGGGACTTCCTACCCCTATTTTACATCGTCATCCTTTCCCCGGACCGGGCTTGGCTATTCGTATCATTGGCGATATTACACCCCAAAAAGTGGCTATTTTGCAAGAGGCAGACCATATTTATATACAAAACCTACGCGAATCGGGTTGGTATGATAAAATATGGCAAGCAGGTGCTATTTTGCTCAATACACAAAGTGTAGGGGTGATGGGCGATGAGCGCACTTATGAAAATGTAGTAGCTCTGCGTGCCGTAACAAGTACTGATGGTATGACGGCTGACTGGGTACATATTCCTTATGAGTTATTGGCTAAAATCTCTAACGAAATCATCAATCGTGTGAAAGGGGTGAACAGGGTCGTGTATGATATTTCTTCTAAACCTCCTGCTACTATCGAGTGGGAGTAGTTAGCCTAACTTGAAATTGACATTGAAAGTCATAGCTACTTTCACAGGCTTCCCTTGCTTTTTGCCGGGTGTCCATTTAGGCGATTGTTTAAAGAGGCGCATTGCTTCCTCATCACAAGCACCGCCAATACCTTGAATCACTTTTACATCAGTAACCTGACCATTTTTATCTATCACGAATCCAACTTTTACTTTTCCTTGCAATCCCATATTACGCGCCTCGACAGGGTAGTTCATTTCTTCTTGTATGTATTCGTAGTACTTCACCATTCCTCCTGGAAATTCAGGTTTTTCTTCTACTTCTGACTCTGAGTAAACTTTATCATCTTGTGCTTTTGAGGTCAGCGGTGCGCCTACAATGAAAAGGAACAGTATCAAAATTGTTTTTAAGAATGTATGTTGCATAATAGTAAGATTGTTTATGGAAAACAAAGGTAAATAATTTATAATTGGTTGATATAAAAAAGGCTTCTTAATAGTGTTAAGAAACCTTTTGAAGGAAACTAAGAGTAGTAATTAGCCTAACTTGATACTGATAGGCAAATACATACGTACTTTTACGTATTGTCCGCGTTGTTTGCCGGGATTCCATTTTGGAGATGCTTTAATTACACGTATAGCCTCTTCATCAAAACCACCGCCGATACCTTTGAGTACTTCTACATCGGTGATACTACCATCTTTATCTACTACAAACTGAACTGTTACTGTTCCTTTTAAGCCCATATTGCGTGCTTCAGCAGGGTATTGCAATTCTTTCTGTACATATTTGTAGAAATTTTCGAGCCCTCCTGGAAATTCGGGTGGGTCTTCTACAACTAAATAAATATCCTCCTTTTGTGCTTTTGAGGTCAGTGGTGCGCCTACAATGAAAAGGAACAGTATCAAAATTGTTTTTAAGAATGTATGTTGCATAATAGTAAGATTGTTTATGGAAAACAAAGGTAAATAATTTAAAAAAAATAAGAAAAAAATTAGCACTATAAAAAATCAATCCTTATTTACAGAACACAGATTCTGAAGAATAATTCTCTCCATTAATATAGTTTAATAAATTTTTACAACTTTTGATAAGGGGTATGATTTAAAACCAATCTTCCAATTGGCTTTTTGAAAAAATAATTTTGTTTTTTGTTTAGAACTAATTAACATTGCGAATTGATTCATTAACCAATTCATTCCGTTATGCAAGAAATACATAAAAGCCCTTATTGTACTATTAGTTATGAGGCAGATAACTCATTGATGGAAATTTCTTACAACGAGTCTACCTATCAAATGAGCGAAGCAGCCTATAAACAAGATTTAGAAATCTATTGCCAGAAACTACAGCAATACCAACCCAGCTACACACTTTCAGATATGCAAAATTTTCAATTCACCATAGCCCCCGAAGTGCAGGAGTGGGTGAATGCACTATTTGGGAAATTGCAAGCTGAAGGCACGATGAATACACAAGTACGTGGGGCTATTGTCATGAGTGCTGATTTTTTTGCCCAAGTATCTTTGGAACAAACCCTCGAAGACTCTCAAGTAGAAATGGGCAATGAAAGCAGTTTGCGCTACTTTCCTTCAAGGCAGGAAGCCATAGATTGGCTATTGCAAAGATAATTTACTACCTTTGCGCACTACGCTATTTTTTTATTACTGAGCCTATATGCTAAAATTTTTAGTCAATGATAAAGTGGTGTTAATAGCCATTTTATTAAACATAGTTATTCTTTTTGCGCTTTCTTTCGATGAAGTAAATGCTTATTTTCATTATTTTGAGTATGTAGATAATGTACTTACGATTTATTTCCTTTTAGAAATGTTAGCCAAACTCAAACTATTAGGCTGGCGTACCTATATTCGTTCGGGTTGGAATCAGTTAGACTTCGTCATTGTAGTACTTACTGTGCCTTCTTTATTATTGATTTTTTTCGAACTCCCCGATTTCTCTTTATTATTAGTGTTAAGAGCATTGAGAGTGGTTAAGTTTTTCCGTTTCTTAAAATTTGTTCCCAACCTCGATGAATTGATGAATGGCGTAGGGCGTGCTCTCAAAGCCTCTGTTTTTGTATTCATTGCCTTTTTTCTTTATAACCTTATTATTTCATTATTCACTTGTTATTTATTCAAAAACATAGCTCCTGAGCATTTTGGCAATGCTTTGCTTTCTACTTATTCTATTTTCAAAATGTTTACCTTAGAAGGCTGGTACGAAATACCCGAAGTGATAGCCCACAGAGTAAGTCCTGAGTTAGAGTTTTTTGTGAAATTTTATTTCATCTTTATTGTTATTACAGGGGGCGTTTTTGGCTTGTCCATAGTCAATGCTATTTTTGTAGATGAAATGGTAAGCGATAACAACGATGAATTAGAGCGGCGCATCACCCACTTAGAAGAGAAAATAGACCAAGTGATAGAAATGCTCAAAAATAAAAACTAAACCTATGAAAAATTGGCATCAACTCTACAAACAACAACAGTTTCTGCCGCTTTGGTGGAGTATTTTTATCAATCCTTTTTTCATTGTAAGGCGTGGGCTGTATCTAAACATTAAAAAATACGCACCTTTATTACAAGGCAAACTCTTAGATTTTGGCTGCGGAAGAAAACCCTACCAAGACCTTTTTCAGGTAGAAGAATACATAGGTTTAGATACCGAACAAAGCGGACACCCACACGAGGGCGAGGAACGAAGTCAAATAGATGTTTTTTATGATGGCAACACCATACCACTGCCCGAAGAAAGTTTTGACGCAGTGTTCAGCAGTGAGGTTTTCGAACATGTTTTCGAATTGGAGCACAGCCTCAGCGAAATCAACCGCATACTCAAACCTAAGGGTAAATTACTTTTTACAACCCCCTTTGTATGGGACGAACACGAAATTCCCTACGATTTTGGGCGTTATTCCCAATATGGGCTCAAACACATTTTAGAAAAAAAAGGCTTTACCGTTATCAATATTTCAAAATCGGGGCACTTCATCACTACCCTCACACAATTACAAGCCTTGTATGTTTTTCATTTGCTAAGAACACCCAATAAATACCTAAATATTGTGCTTTGCACTTTGTTCATAACCCCGATTTTGTGCATAGGCATTTTGATAGGAGCTATCTTCCCAAAAATACGTTCTTTGTACTTAAACACCATTGTATTAGCCGAAAAAAATTAGACTTTTTTCTCACAGAAAATTTCAGAATAACTATGAACAACGCCGAAGCAAAAGCCCGAATCGCGACACTTACCGAAACAATCAATCACCACAACACGCTTTACTATATTCATAATACACCTCAAATAAGCGATTATGAATTTGATACCCTGCTCAAAGAGTTAGAGGCTCTCGAACAGCAATATCCTGAATACCAACTTCCGAACTCTCCCACACAACGTGTAGGCACAGACCGCGATGCCGATTTTGAGCAAGTTACGCATCAATATCCTATGCTTTCACTTGCTAATACATATTCAGAAGAAGAACTTCTCGATTTCGACAAGCGCATCAAAAAACTAATGGCTGAAAATGACCTCAATATCCCCTACAGCTATGTTTGTGAGCTAAAATTTGATGGGGTTTCTATCAGTTTACGCTACGAAAATGGAATTTTGCAAAAAGCCATCACACGTGGCGATGGTGTGCAAGGCGATGATGTAACCGCCAACGTGAAAACCATCAGAACCATTCCATTGAGCATAGCAACCAATAATGACTTACCCGAAAAATTTGAGGTAAGAGGCGAAATATTTATGCCCAATAGTGTATTTGAGCAACTCAACGAAGAGCGCGTTGTCGCAGGCGAAGAACCCTATGCCAACCCACGCAATACCGCTTCGGGGTCTTTGAAACAAAAAAAATCATCGGAGGTAGCCAAACGTAAATTAGATTGTTATTTATACTATCTTTTAGGCGAAAATTTACCCTACAATACACACAGCGAAGCCATCAAAACCTTAGAAAGTTGGCAGTTCCAAATTTCCCAAACCTACCAAGTGTGCCCCGACATACAAGCCGTGATGGAATACATCAAAATCTGGGAAGAAAAACGCCATACATTGCCCTTAGAAACCGATGGCGTAGTTATCAAAATCAATGAATTGGCTTTGCAAGAAGTCTTAGGCTTTACCTCAAAAAGCCCCCGTTGGGCGATTGCCTACAAATACAAAGCCCAAAGCGTAGAAACTACCTTACAAGGCATCACTTACCAAGTAGGGCGCACAGGAGCCATTACGCCCGTAGCCGAGCTAAAACCCGTACTATTGGCAGGCACTACCGTCAAAAGAGCCTCTTTGCACAATGCAGACGAAATAGAACGCTTAGGAATACGCCTCCAAGACAGTGTTTGGGTAGAAAAAGGCGGAGAGATTATCCCTAAAATTACGGCTGTGAATCTCGCAAAACGCCAGCCCGACAGCCAACCCCTCCAATACGCTACGCATTGCCCCGAATGTAATACCCCACTCATACGCAAAGCAGGCGAAGCCCAACACTATTGCCCCAATGAAAGAGGTTGCCCTCCACAAATCAAAGGCAAAATAGCGCATTTTGTGCATAAAAAAGCCATGAACATCAATAGCCTTGGCGAAGAAACCATCAAAGCCCTCTTTGAACAGGGTTTGGTACGCACTCCCGCCGATTTGTACGATTTGAAAGAAGAAAGCCTTAACTTTTTTTACAAAGACAGCCAAAAGAAAAAAAATGATGACCGCCTCAAAGTCAAAAACTTATTGCAAGGCATAGAAAACTCTAAAAAACAACCCTTTGAGAAAGTATTATTTGCCATTGGAATCCGTTTTGTGGGCGAAACCGTTGCTAAAAAGTTAGCAGAACATTTCCAAACCATAGAGAAACTACAACAAGCAACTCTCGAAGAATTGCAACAAGCCGAAGAAATAGGCTCGAAAATAGCCGAAAGTTTAATAGATTTTTTCAAAGAGCCTACTAACCAATCTGAAATACAACGCCTGCAACAAGCAGGGCTTTCTATGGTAGCCCAAAAAGATGAAACAAACAAAGAAAGTAGTTTGTTGGAAGGCAAAACCTTTGTCATTTCGGGTACTTTTGAGCAACTCAGCCGCGATGAACTCAAAACCAAAATAGAAGCCAACGGAGGAAAAGTACTTTCATCGGTATCTGCCAAATTGCACTACCTCATCGCAGGAAGCGAAGCAGGTCCTTCAAAATTAGAAAAAGCCAAAAAAAATAACATCACCATTTTAGATGAAAAAGGCTTTTTCGAGCTATTGGGTTAGTGATGCAGAAAAAAACAAACAAAGATTTGTACTTTTCTGATATTATGATTTTATTTGAGTAACAAAACAAAGCATAGAAAATGCTCAAACAACTTTGGGATACAATCTCACATATTGGAATTATTGCAAGCGATTCAGCCATTGAAAAACGGAGAATTATTCTGCTGAACCGCATTTATATTGCTATTATTGCTTGCGGTGGTTTGTTTTTATTTACAGAACTTATAGAGTCCTTCACTCATCCTGAGGCGTTCCGTTATTTTACGCTCACATTGGTACTCTCGCTCATCAGTATTGCCATACTCACGCTCTATTTGAACCGCTATCGTTTTTTTATACTACCTAAATTCCTCTTCTTTTTTCTGTTTCCTACCTCTATGACACTATTGCCTATTTTTATGGGTATTTTAGATGATTACGATATTTTTTGGATTCAATTTACGCCGCTTATTTTCTCTACGGTTATGCATATCATCATAGACCGCCACAAAGAAAAACCCCTTTATGTACTCATCTTGGTCTACAATTTATTTTTGTTATTTAGTTTTGAACTATTTTTATCCCTCAATCCAAGCCCTACGATAGCACCTTTTACCGCTATTATGTTCAAAGATTATTGGAGTTATAAAATAGGGCAACTCATCATTTGGATAATGGTCAATATTGCATTTTTTTACCAAATCCAATTGGCAGAAAAGTACGAAAAAGACCTCTCTACCAACAATGTAGCCTTACAAAATAGCAGCCTTACCATACAGCAGAAGAACGAAGAAATAATGCAACAAAATGAGGAAATAATGCAGGGTTATGAGGAAATAATGATGCAAAGAGAATTTGTAAACGAAAAAAATAAAGTTTTAGAAGCCAAAAACAGACAAATCAATCATAGCCTGAATGCCGCATTGCTCATTCAACAAGCTATTTTGCCCTACACCGAAAAACTCAATAAATTACTCAATGAATATTTCATTCTTTATCGCCCCAAAGATGTAGTATCAGGGGATTTTTATTGGCTCAATACCCAAGCCAATGCCACTATTGTAGTAGCCGCTGATTGCACAGGACATGGTGTTTCGGGGGCTTTTATGACCCTCATAGGCAATACCCTGCTCGATAAAATTGTAAGGGTGTGGAACATTACCTCTCCTGCCGAAATACTGACCAAACTGCACGAAGAAATCAGAATTGTACTCAAACAAGACTATAATAAAAATAACAACGGTATGGATATTACTATCTTAAATGTACAAATCAGCCATATCGAAGCCCAAAGTTATCAACTGCAATTTGCAGGGGCAAAAACCGACCTCTACTATGCTGATGCACGCAAAGAACCTATGAAAATAGAAAAGATAAAAGGCACACGCAAAGCCATAGGAGGTGCGCAAAATGAAGCATTGCAATTTGAAAATCATACCTTACACCTCGCGCGTAGGAGCTGTGTATACATAGGTTCTGATGGTTTAGCAGACCAAAATGATATAAAAAGAAAGAAATTTGGAGAAAATAAATTGATAGAAATACTCAATACCAATCTACAAAAAGAGATGCACATACAAAAAGAAATACTAATACAAAGCCTTGAGCAACACATGGAAGATGTGCCACAGCGCGATGATATTCTATGGATAGGCTTCCGCTTGCCTTAGCCTTTTTTATTCCTCAAACTTGCTTCCAACGAAATGGCAGATTTTTCAAAAGTAAGTCTTGTACCTTTGTCCACCTCTACTATTACGGTATCTTTTTCTATGCTTGCCACTTTGCCGTGTAAGCCTCCAATCGTAACTACATCATCACCTTTTTTCAACTCTTCCAAAAATTTTTGAAATTTCTTTTGTTTCCCTTGTTGTGGGCGAATCATAAAAAAGTAAAAAACACCTAAAATGAGAGCGATGAATACAACGTTGATAATCAAATCATTAGTAGGGTTGCTTGCCGCTAAAATAATACTAAAAACATTCTGATACATAAGTAGTTTTTTTTAGATTGCAAAACTAAAATAAAAAATCATACAAAAGACATGTTACCCCTAAAAAAAATACTAACACTACTTTTAATCGTCTTTTTAGTGCAAACGTTACAAGCACAAGACCGTATCACAGGGCGCGATTTTGCCACTCGCTCCGAAGTGATAGCCCAAAATGGCATCGCCGCTACAAGCCACCCCCTCGCCACGCAAGTTGCTTTGGACATTCTCAAAAGAGGAGGCTCTGCCATTGATGCCGCCATTGCTGCCAATGCTACTTTAGGGCTGATGGAGCCTACAGGTAGCGGCATAGGAGGAGATTTATTCGCCATCGTTTGGGACGCTAAAACTCAACAACTCTACGGCATCAATGCCAGCGGAAGGTCGCCTGCTTCGCTCACCTTAGAATATTTCAAAGAAAAAGGCTTAAAACACATTCCCGCCTATGGTGTTTTACCTGTTTCTGTACCCGGCTGTGTAGATGGTTGGTTTGAGCTACATAAAAAATTTGGCAAACTACCCATGAAAGACATCCTAAATCCTGCCATTGAGTATGCTAACAACGGCTTTCCCGTTACAGAACTCATTGCCTACTATTTGCAACGTTCTTTCCAAGCCTTCAAAGAGTACCCAAACTTCTTAGCTACCTACAGCATCAATGGTAATCCCGTTCAAAAAGGAGATATTTTCAAAAATCCTGCCTTAGCACGCACCTACCAACTCTTAGCCGACAAAGGCAGAGATGCTTTTTACAAAGGCGAAATAGCCAAAACCATAGACGCTTTCATGAAAAAACAAGGCGGTTTTCTAAGCTATGAAGATTTAGCCAGCCACCAATCTGAATGGGTACAACCCGTTTCTACCGACTATAGAGGTTATCAGGTTTGGGAATTGCCTCCGAATGGGCAGGGGGCTGTGGCATTGCAAATGCTCAATATCCTTGAACAATATGACCTCAAAAAATATGGCTTCGGAAGCCCCGAACATATCCATTATTTTGTAGAAGCCAAAAAATTAGCCTTTGAAGACAGAGCTAAATTCTACGCCGACCCTACTTTCAATGAAATTCCGCTCAAAACACTCATCTCAAAAGAATATGCCAAAGAAAGGCAAAAATTGATTCAGGACAACCGCGCAGGGCGATACAAAACAGGCGACCCCAAAGGCGCACCCGAAACCATATACCTCACCGTAGCCGATAAAGAAGGCAACATGATTTCACTCATTCAAAGCAACTATCGCGGAATGGGCTCAGGAATGATACCCGATGGGTTGGGTTTTATGCTCCAAGACAGAGGCGAACTTTTTAACCTCGAAGAAGGGCATTACAACTCTTACAGCCCTAAAAAAAGACCTTTTCATACCATTATTCCCGCTTTTGTTACCAAAGATGGAAAACCTTTTATGAGTTTTGGTGTAATGGGAGGCGATTTCCAACCCTTAGGGCACGTGCAAATTTTGATGAATATCATAGACTTTGGTATGAACATACAAGAAGCAGGCGATGCACCTCGCATAGACCATAGCGGCTCTACTGACCCCACAGGTGATGCACAAGACCCACAAGGCGGATTTCTTACCTTAGAATCGGGCTACGATTACGAAACCATTCGCCGACTTATGCAAATGGGACACAAAGTAGGTTTTGGCTTCGGAGGTTATGGAGGTTACCAAGCCATTATGTACGACCCCGTAAAAAAAGTATACTATGGAGCTTCCGAATCGAGAAAAGATGGTATGGCGGCAGGTTACTAAAGTATTTTCTTTGAAAAAAATTTTTACCTTTGGGCTGTCTTCTACAGAAGTTTACAATTTTATGATACAACAATACATAAAAAAGGCAGCCCTCTTATTGGTTTTATTGGGTTTTTTAGGAACAACAAAAGCACAAAACAGTGCCAAACCCATTTTAGAATTTGATGCCTCTTGGCAATATGGTTATATTCTTAAACACCAACAAAACGTAAGGCATTTGGCGCAATCACACCCTGCGGGCATACAAGTAGGTGTTTTTAAAAGAACTACAGGCGAAAAAGGCTGGGAAAGTGCCTATAGATACCCCAAATATGGAGTGGTATTTCAGTATTTAGACTATAAAAACAGTATTTTAGGCGAAAGTTTTGCTATAGTTCCAATGATGAAATTTAATTGGATGGGCAAACAAAAGCACCAAATGGAGTTCAAAGTAGGTACAGGTTTAGTATACTTTACCAATCATTGGGATTTAGACAACAATCCACGAAATACTATGATTAGTTATCCGCTTAACTTTTCTATGCATTTTGCTTGGTCTTATACCTATCAATTCAAACCACAATGGGCTGTGCGTTTAGGCACTGAATTTATACACTACTCCAATGCGGCTTTTACACTTCCCAATGCGGGTATCAATGTGCATACTTTTGCCTTTGGATTACAATATACACCACAAGCACAACGCGAAACACGCAAAGATAGCCTCGCACCATTCCAGAGAAGATGGGGTATGCAAACCGTTCTGATAGGCTCTGCCATTGAGCGTGTGCCCGAACAAGGCTATAAAAACCCTATTTTTGACCTCTCCGCTTATCTTGTGCGCCAAGCAAGCCGAAAAAGTATTTGGATGGCAGGGTTCGAATTTTCGCACAACGATATGGTACGCGAACAAATGGAAATAGATTACCAAAATGGAGTTATTCCTAACAAACAAGATTTTAGAAGGTTAGCCTTAGTAGTAGGGCACGATTGGGTAGCAGGACGCATTTCTTTGCTCTTGCAGGTAGGTGTCTATATTTATCGCCCTTACACACTCTTAGACGAGCCACTTTATCAGCGAGTAGCTCTTCGTTATCGCGTAACGAATAGGTGGTTTGGGCAATTTGGCGTAAAAGTACACTATGGGGCTGCCGAACGAACTGATATTGGTATTGGCTATCAATTATGGAAATAAAACAAATGTATAAAACACTCTTTTTGTATTTATTTTTATTACTATTTGTTCAATCTCTTTGGGCACAAAAAGTGGTACTGTCTACAGATAGCACATTTTATCCTTTGGGGTATAGAGTAGAAATTTTGGAAGATAAGCAAGGCGATTTGACGCTTGAAAAGGTCTTATTGCCCGAAAATCAGAAGAAGTTCAAACGCTCTGAGCAAGCATCTCCCAATCAAGGTTATTCAGCTTCCGATTATTGGTTTAGAATTGCGATTAAAAGTATCTCAAAAAAAGATGATGAAAAATGGCTTCTACGGTTTCATAACCCACACATAGACACTATTCAAGTATATTTTTTAGACCAAAAACAAAAAATAGTTTCACAGTATTTCACAGGCGATATATTTCCTTTTGCCCAAAGACCTATTTTACACCCTCAATTTTTATTTCCTATTCCTAACACGGAAGAGAGCGGTTTTTTGTGGGCATATATCAAATTAGAAGGCGTTTATAGCAAAGGGCACAATTTAGACCTCATCACCGAAAAACAGTTGATTTTAGAAGCACAATATTCACTCAGTTTTTTGGTCTTTTTACTTTCTATTTTATTTGCTTTAGCCCTCTATAATACTTTTTTATATATAAGTATTCGCGATGTTAGTTATCTCTATTATGTCTTATATCTCCTCTGTGTATTGGCTTATTTACTTTCTAACACAGGCTTAGGATACCAGTTTATATACCCTCAATGGGCACGCGGGCAAGTGTTTTTTGCTAATTTTGGAGCTATCTTGGGGGCTTCTTTTGCAAGTTTATTCACGATTCATTTTCTAAAAATTAAGGAGTTGCTCGCTCCTTGGATTCTGCGTGGTATGCATTATTTATTGTATTATGCCGTTGCGGTAGGCATTCTTACTTTTTATGCAAGTTTTTACCCCTCTTTTCTAATCAAAATTTTGCCTATTATCGCTACTTATGTTTTGTTATCTACAACTGTAGTCATCATATTAGGTGTGTTGGCGTGGCGCAAAGGTTCGCGTCCTGCACAGTTTTTCCTCTTGGCTTGGATATCAGTGTTTGTAGGCACACTTTCTTTTATATTGCGAATGATGGGCATTGTAGAATCCAATCTTTTCAACGAAAGAGGCATTCAGATAGGCATGGTTTTAGAGGCGTTGCTTTTGTCATTTGGCTTGGCAGATAGAATAAAAATAATGGAAAATGAAAAAAGAATAGCACAGCAAGCCACTATAGCCGCACTTAAAGCCAACGAGCAAATTATCAAAGAACAAAATCAGGTACTTGAGCAAAGAGTAGAAGAGCGTACACAAGATTTAGCCATCGCCAACCAAGATTTAGCTACCTTCAACGAAGAACTCAACCAAACCAACGAGGAACTTAATACTACACTCGAATTGGTAAGCCAACAAAAAACTGAAATAGAACTCAAAAATAAGTCCATTACTGACAGCATTATTTATGCAAAAAGAATACAAGAAAGTATATTGCCTACAACGGAAGAATTAACTAAATACCTGCCCGAATACTTTGTCATTTTCGAACCGCGCGACATTGTCAGCGGCGATTTCTATTACCTTGCATATCATCAACAAAAAATATTCATTGCTGTTATCGATTGTACAGGACACGGAGTACCGGGCGCATTGATGAGCATGTTAGGAAAAGAAGTTTTAGACCACATCATTCTCGAGAATCAACTCACAGAAGTAGACGACATTCTCAATGAACTGGATAAAAACGTAAGAAAAGCACTCAAACAAGAAGAAACAAATTATCGTGATGGTATGGACATCGCCCTTTGTAGTATAGATATGGTACAGAAAAAAATCGCCTTTGCAGGTGCTTATCGCCCTTTGATTTATTTCCAAAACAATGAATTATTCCACTTAAAAGGAGATAGACATTCCATAGGTGGAGAAACAAGTAAAAAAGAAGTTAAAAATTTCTCCAAACAAATGATAGATATTACCTCTGAAACCACTTTTTATTTATTTTCCGATGGTTGGCAAGACCAATTCGGAGGCAAAGAGCGTAAAAAATATGGCTTGACCCAACTCAAAGAGCAACTGCAAAACATCTATCAACAGCCCATGAAAGCACAAACAGAGTATCTAAAAAATAATTTTAAGCAGTGGATGAATGAAGCAAAAGAAAATCAAATAGACGATGTATTACTCTTAGGCTTTCGAGTAGTTGTTTAGAAAAGCAACCTCATACAACATCAATTCCTCTTCATTTTGGATTATCATTTTTTGACATTGCATTCCCAATTTTTCAAGTAACTTTCGCGAAGAATGGTTTTCAGGGAGCGTAATAGCCAATAAATGAGTAAGTTGTAAGGTATTTTTAGCATACTCTACTATAACTTTTGCCGCTTCATAGGCATAACCTTTGCCCATATATTGGGCTAAAAATGCAAACCCAATGTCTATTTGTGGCAAAGTATTGCGATTGATAAGCCCACATATTCCTAAAGGTGTATTTGTTTCGCGAAGGCTTACTTTCAAAAAACCAAACTGATGTTTTTGGTGGTGTTCATTTACCTGATGGATATAGGCTTTTGCCGATGCTTCGTCTTTTATATTTCTATCCCCAATAAAGCGAAGCCAGCCCTCACTATTGAGCAATTCTAATACAAATGCCGTATCTTTTTCTTCAAGCCAAGAGAGGTGCAAACGTTCCGTATCTATTGTTTTCATCATCTTTTACTCAAAGCGCAAAGACTCTATTGGGTCAGTTTTAGAGGCTTTGTAAGCAGGATAGTAACCCGAAACAATTCCTACAAATACTGAAATAATTAAGCCTATGATAATCCAGAACCAAGGTATCACAAAGGTATCGCTACCCAAGAGTGTAGAGAGTACATTACCTATTAAAATACCTAAAATAGCTCCAGAGATTCCCCCAAAAATACAAATTAAGACTGCTTCTATCAAAAACTGTTGAGTAATTCGAAAAGGGGTTGCCCCTAATGCCTTTCTAACGCCTATTTCTTTGGTACGTTCTGTTACGGATACTAACATAATATTCATCAAACCAATAGCCGCGCCTATCAATGTGATAAAACCTATTACGCTACCACCTATGCGCAAATAACTTGTAATATTTTGCAAACGCTCTAAGGCTGATTCGCTGCGCGTAATTTCAAAAGAGTTGTTTGCACCAGGCTTGTCCTTTCTGATTTGTCGCATTAAACGTGTTGCTTCTCCCATAGCATATACAAAATCTGTATCATCGTTCAGTGAAGTAGTGATGTCATAAGTAAGTTTGGTATTATTAGTGTTGTTTGAGTAATTCCTATAAGCATGTTCTATCGGAATCAATACCGAACGGTCAGAACCTGTGTCGCCTTCTCCTCCGCCAGAGCGTTCTATGACACCTATGACCATATATTTTCTGCCTGCAAAATTAACACCTTTACCTATAGGGTTTTGTTTATCAAATAATTTTTGGGCGATTTCATACCCCAAAATAGCCACATAAACCCCTTCTTTGAGTTCGAAAGTGGAAAAATTTCTGCCTTTTTCTAAATTATAACTATTGGTAGCCAAATAATTTTCGTTTACTCCTATCAAGCGACTATTAGGGTTTGTTTTTTTACCTTCATATTTTACCTCAAGCCCACCTGTAACTTCTGTAGAAAGGGTAACTTTAGAATCATAAGGCAATTTTTCTATAAAAAGCAAGGCTTCTTGATAGTCTATCGGAGGGTATTGTTTTTGACCTCTACCGCCCATGCGTCTGAAATTGTTGGGATTTGTTCCTTTTATATCAAAAGATTTAGCACCAAATTGGGCAAAACTGCTCGAAACAGAAGCCTGAATGCCATCTACGGCAGTGAGCATACCTACTAATGAGGAAATGCCTATGGCGATAATGAGTGCAGTAAGGATAGCACGAAGGAGGTTTTCTTTGATGGATTTTAGCCCTTCTTTTACATTTTCGGTAAAGTTCATAATAACGCTTAATTTTTCTAATGTACTTTTTCTTTAGTATCTAAAGTAGTTCAATTATTACAAACTCAACAAAAAATCAAAGGGTTATTTTTGAATTTTCAGACTAAGCTCTTCTATAGAGTGTTCTTTGTGTTGAAAAAAGTTTTCCAAATGAAACTCATTCAAATAAATAAGCATTTGCAATAGTTCATCTTTTTGTATTTCGGTCATCTGTGCGCAAGTGATATGGGCTATTTTGGTCATTTTTTCGCGCATCTGTTCCATTTTTTGCTTGCCTTTTTCGCTCAGGTTGATGTATTTGCTTCGTTTATCGTTGGGGTTGAGGGTTTCTTCTAAATAATTAAGTTTGATAAGCCTTTTGATGATTTCAGTACCCGTAGTGATTTCTTGAAGATTGGCATTGATGAGTGCAGTTTTGGTGGCATTTTTCATATACTCAGCCCCTGCCAAAAAACCAAATTCTTCAAGGCTTATGTCTAATTGTTGGTCTTCATAGTTTCTTTTCAAATAGGCTTTTGCATACCGATACATACGCAGTAAAAGAATGGTGATTTGCACCTCTTTTTCTCCTTTTTGGTAGTAGTTAGTCAGCGAAGCAGGGTCTTTAGGAGGAGATTCTTGAAGCAAAGAAAGAGGTTCTTCTTCGAGCATAGTAGGTATGTGTTGTTCAGAAAGCCACAAACCAAAGTTAGCAACATCGCCCTCTGGTTGTTGTTGTTTAAACTCCTCATATATACTGATGAGTTGAATAATTTCTCTGTAAGTTTTGTTGTGCATAGTCCTTTTTTACAAATATAGCAACTTCACTCATTAAAACACTTCAAAAGTGTAGTATGTTCTTAAAATAAAGGAGAATTTTGAGGTAAGGAGTAATAAAACCAATAAAAAAATTACTTTTGTATGATAGTTATTCCTAATTTTTATAGAAATATGTCCTCATACAAATATATACAAACCCTCATCATCAGTAGTATTCTTTGGGGAATTGCTACAGTTACTATGGCACAACAAATCAAAGTATTGAATAAAAATACTTTAGAACCCATTAACACTGCACTCGTAAACAATGGCAGTACTACACTAATGCCACAAGAAACCAATGAAACTTTTTTCAAAAATGCCCAAACAATTACTATTTATAGTGTAGGTTATCAAGCTGAAGTATATACCCCTGCGCAATTGGCGACACAACAATACACAGTACTACTTACTGAAAATAGTTTTGACCTCAATGAAGTAGTCATTTCTGCAAGTAAATTTGATGAAAAGCGTGCTGATATAGTGCAACAAATTGAAACAATCAATCAGCGCGAAATTGCTTTCATGAATCAGCAAACCGCTGCTGATTTATTGCAGCAAACGGGCAATGTATTTGTGCAAAAAAGCCAAGCAGGAGGAGGAAGTCCTGTACTAAGGGGTTTTGAAGCCAATAGGGTGCTCATTGTGGTAGATGGCATCAGAATGAACAATGCCATTTATAGAGGTGGGCACTTGCAAAATGTTATCACCTTAGACAATAGTATTATGGACAGAGTAGAGGTAGTTTTCGGACCCAGTTCTACGATTTATGGAAGTGATGCCTTAGGGGGAGTAATGCACTTTCAAACCAAAAAACCGATATTAGACGATTTCTCTCAGCAAGCATTCGTTCGTTATAGTACCGCTAACCAAGAATTGAGTTATCATTATGATTCCAACATAGGTTTTAAAAAATGGGCTTTTGTCATCAGTGGTACACGCAACGACTTCCAAGATTTCAGGGCGGGCGGTGTCAGAAATCCTGCTTATGGTGAATTTGGCAAAAATACTTTTTATGTAGAACGCATCAACAATCAAGATGCAAGAATAGATAACTATGAATATACCTTGCAAAAGAATACAGCTTATAGCCAAGTTGATGGGTTGTTCAAGGTTCTTTTTCAACCCCAAAAAAATATTTCGCACATACTCAATCTTCAATACTCTACCTCCAGCAATATTTCGCGCTATGACCGCCTCAGCGAAACTACTTCGGCAGGCGTACCCCGTTTTGCAGAGTGGTACTACGGTCCGCAAAATAGACTTTTGGCGGCTTATCACCTTACACTTAACAATGAAAATGCATTATATTCCGAAGCACGTCTTACAATCGCTTATCAGGATATAGAAGAAAGTCGTTTCACAAGACGCTTCGCAAACATCAACCGACAAGCACGCATAGAAAAAGTACAGGTCTGGAGTGTAAATATTGATTTTGCGAAAAATATAGGAGAAAGACACGAACTACGCTACGGAGCAGAATTGTTGAACAACCAAGTAAATTCAACAGCTTATAACCTAAGCATCGCTTCGGGCATACGCACTAACTTAGACACACGCTACCCCGATGGCGGTTCTACGGTGCGAAGTTTGGCAGCTTACTTTACCTATACTTTCGAAATCAGTGAGAACTGGTTATTTTCATCAGGCTTACGCTATAGTTATGTAGCCTTAGATGCCCAATTCAACGACAAAACCTTTTTCCCTTTTCCCTTCGATAACGCACGCCAACGCAATGCCGCACTTACAGGCAATGTAGGGTTAGCTTGGAAAAATGACACATGGAAGGTCAGCGCGCTGTTTTCATCAGGCTTCAGAACCCCCAATGTAGATGATTTAGGGAAAATATTCGAGTCGGTTACAGGCACAGCCACCGCTCCCGGTATACTCATCGTTCCTAACCCTTTGCTTCGTGCTGAGATTACCTACAATGGCGAAATATCAATAGCCAAGACCATAGACGAAGGTATCAGAGTAGAGGGCGTGGCTTACTATACTCGTTTTGAACAAGCCATCGTTTCACAACCTTTTACCTTCAATGGACAAAATAGCATCAATTATGGAGGTTTTCCGAGCAATGTATTTGCCAATCAGAATGCTCAAGAAGCACATATCTATGGAGGCAACATAAGTCTTTGGGCAGATATTACCAAAGAGTTTTCCATCTCCTCATCTTTCAACTATACCTTTGGGCGTATTTTGAATCCTTTGGGCGATACTCCCTTAGACCATATCCCTCCTTCCTTCGGAAAAACTTCTTTGTTTCTTACGCTTAAAAAATTCAAAGGCGAACTTTTTGCCCTCTACAATGGCTGGAAAAGAATAGAAGACTACAATCTCAACGGTGAAGACAATGCCCAATATGCAACCCAATATGGCATGCCTGCATGGTGGACACTCAACCTCCGCACGGCTTACCAAATCAATGAAAAATTTCAACTTCAGTTTGCCATAGAAAATATTTTTGACCAACACTATCGCGTGTTTGCCTCAGGCGTAAGTGCTTTAGGACGCAATTTTTCTACTACGCTAAGAGTGAAATTATAAAAAATGAATAAAAAAATGAATAAAAATTTGTAATTCTAAAAAAGCCATTTTACCTTTGTAGCGAATTAGTCAATTACTCTTCTTAATTCATTTCAAACTAAGGTAGTGTAATTGATTTATACAGAAGTGTGGAGAGATCAGGCTCTACGAAACACTGGCAACCTACTCAATATAGCAAGGTGCTAATTCCTGCCTAAAAATTTAGGAAATATAAATCAAATTATCAATTTTTATGCACACAACACACACAACTACCTTTTCCCAAAAATCCAACTTCTTTTTACAACTACTCTCTCAATCTATCCAAACAGATTGTTGCTGCTGTTGCTGTTGTTGTTAATGCCTAAAATCCTTTGATTTAATAGGTATTCACAACACAATCTATCTATTGTGTTGCCCTCTTCCTAAACACATTACGATACTATTTTTCCATTCGTTCAATTACTCACCCAAAAACCCATATACTACCATGTCAAATCACAAATTCGAAACACTACAATTACACGCAGGGCAAGAAATAGACCCTGCCACAGGTTCAAGAGCTGTACCTATTTACCAAACTACCTCCTACCAATTTAAAAATGCGGAGCATGGGGCGAATCTATTCGCACTCAAAGAGTTTGGCAATATCTACACACGCATCATGAACCCTACCAATGATGTACTCGAAAAACGCCTTGCCGCACTCGAAGGAGGCGTAGCTGCCTTAGCAGTAGGTTCGGGGCAAGCCGCTCAATTTATCGCCCTGAATAATATTTTACAAGCAGGCGACAACTTTGTTTCTACCTCATTTCTTTATGGTGGCACTTACAACCAATTCAAAGTGGCATTCAAACGCTTAGGCATAGAAGTACGTTTTGCTGAAGGCGATAAACCAGAGAGCTTCGAGAAAAAAATAGATGCCAATACAAAAGCCATCTATTTAGAAACAATGGGCAACCCCGGTTTCAATATCCCCGATTTTGATGCCATTGCCAAAGTAGCCCAGAAATACGATATTCCACTCATTGTTGATAACACTTTTGGCGCAGCAGGTTATCTTTTCCGCCCCATAGAACACGGTGCCGCAGTCGTAGTTGCCTCTACCACCAAATGGATAGGAGGACACGGTACGAGCATCGGAGGTATCATTGTGGATAGTGGTAAGTTTAATTGGGGCAATGGCAAATTTCCTCAATTTACAGAACCCTCCGAAGGCTATCATGGATTGGTATTTTGGGACGTTTTCGGCGACAAAGGTCCTTTTGGTAACATTGCTTTCATCATCAGAGCCCGCGTAGAAGGATTGCGCGATTTTGGTTCTGCTGCCAGTCCTTTCAATTCTTTCTTACATTTACAAGGCTTAGAAACGCTCTCGTTGCGCGTACAACGCCACGTAGACAATGCTCTTGCCTTTGCCCAATGGCTCGAAACGCACGAATTAGTAGAAAGTGTCAATTATCCCGGATTGGAAAGTAGCGCGTATCATCAATTGGCTAAAAAATACCTCAAAAACGGATTTGGAGGAGTGCTTACTTTCAATATCAGAGGAGGAAAAGACATAGCCGAAAAATTTGTCAATAGCTTACAACTTACAAGCCATTTAGCCAATGTAGGCGATGCCAAAACCCTCATTATTCACCCTGCCTCTACAACTCACCAACAACTAAGCATAGACGAGCAAATCTCCGCAGGGGTTTCTCCTAATTTATTGCGTGTATCAGTAGGAATAGAGCACATAGACGATATAAAAGCCGATTTCGAGCAGGCTTTTGCCAAAGTGAAAGAACAAGTTTTGGTAAATCAATAAAAAAAATTAACTTTATAAAAATTTATTAACAATTAAAAACAAGCAAATTTATGTCATTACGTTTAGGAGACATCGCGCCTGACTTCACAGCGCAAACCACACAAGGTGAAATCAAATTTCACGACTGGATAGGCAATGGTTGGTGTGTATTTTTTTCGCACCCCGCCGATTTTACCCCCGTTTGTACTACCGAGTTAGGCACAGTAGCCAAATACAGAGCTGATTTTGAAAAAAGAAATGTAAAAACCATCGCCATCAGCGTAGACCCACTCAATTCGCACGTAGAATGGGTGAAGGACATCAACGAAACCCAATGCACGGTAGTAGATTACCCCATCATTGCAGACCCCGACCGAAGCATAGCCAACCTCTATGACATGATTCACCCCAACGCCTTAGATAATATGACAGTGCGCTCGGTATTCATCATCGGACCAGATAAAAAAATCAAACTTTCGCTTACTTATCCTGCTTCCACAGGGCGTAATTTTGATGAAATTCTTCGCGTCATTGACTCATTGCAACTCACAGCCAACTACCAAGTAGCGACTCCAGCCAATTGGAAAGATGGTGAAGATGTGATTGTTACGACCGCAGTAAAGACCGAAGAAATCCCTGCGAAGTTTCCAAAAGGGCACACCATCATCAAACCTTATTTGAGAACGACCCCACAACCCAATAAATAAACACCAAAAGAAGAACGCAAGACTTATAAATTTGCACATCATTTTTATAGGTCTTGTTTCTCACCATTCAATCATTTGAAAAAGAAAAGATGGAAAAACAATTTCAACACAAAGAAAAATTTTGGTTAGAATCAGGGCAATCACTCCCCGAAATTACCATCACCTACCACACTTGGGGCAATCCTAAAAATCCTACAGTTTGGATTTGCCACGCACTCACGGGCAATAGTAACGCCGCCGATTGGTGGTCTGGTATTGTAGGCGAGGGAAAACTCTTTGACCCGCAGAAATATTTTATTGTTTGTGCTAATATGTTAGGTTCTTGCTATGGCTCTACGAATGCACTCTCTATCAACCCAGAAACACAACAACCCTACTACCATCAATTCCCAATACTTACCAATCGCGACATTGTTTCTGCCTTTGACCTCCTGCGCAAACATCTCAATATAGAACAGATAAACATAGGCATTGGAGGGTCTATGGGTGGGCAACAAGTGTTAGAATGGGCTATTTGGCAACCTACTTTGTTCAAAAATCTTGTACTTTTGGCATCTAATGCACAACACTCCGCATGGGGAATCGCCTTCAATGAAGCGCAAAGAATGGCTATAGAAGCTGACCAAACTTGGAAAGAAAACCACTCTCAAGCAGGAAGTGAAGGAATGAAAGCCGCTCGCGCCATTGCCTTACTTTCTTACCGAAACTACCACACCTACCAAAACCACCAAACAGACACCGAAACCGAAAAAATAGACCAATTCAGAGCCGCAAGCTACCAACAATACCAAGGGCTTAAACTTCAAAAAAGATTTCACGCCTATGCCTATTGGACACTCAGCAAGGCAATGGATTCGCACCATGTGGGCAGAAATCGAGGAAGTGTAGAACAAGCATTGGCTACAGTAACCGCAAAAACCTTAGTAATTGCTATCAAAACCGATATTCTTTTCCCTCCCGATGAACAAAGAGTACTATACACGTACATTCCTGATGCACAATACATTGAAATACAATCTCTTTATGGACACGATGGATTTTTGATAGAATACCCAACCATTGAAACAATTATCACCCAGAAATTACAACTCTCTCATCAAACACTTAATACACAAATATTTTAAAATTGATATGGACAAACAACTCAAATTAGGATTTTTTGGCTTTGGCTGTGTAGGGCAAGGACTTTATGATATTTTCCAAAAAACAGATTTCCCCGCTGAAGTAGTCAAAATATGTGTAAAAGACAAAAACAAAACACGTTCATTGCCGCAAGACTATTTTACTTTCGAAGCAAAAGACATTTTAGATGACCCCTCTATTAATGTAATCGTAGAAATGATTAACCATGCCGATGAAGCCTACCAAATTGTAAAATATGCCCTTTCACATGGCAAACACGTGGTAACAGCAAATAAAAAAATGTTAGCAGAGCACCTATCTGAACTCATTAGCCTGCAACAAAAGTACGGCACTTCCTTGCTTTACGAAGCCTCCGCTTGTGGAAGCATACCCATTATACGCAACTTAGCAGAATACTACGACAACGAATGGCTTTTCTCTGTCAGTGGCATTTTCAATGGCTCCTCTAACTACATTCTCAGTAAAATATTCCAAGAAAATGCCGACTACCACACTGCACTCAAACAAGCCCAAGAATTAGGTTTTGCCGAAACAGACCCTACTCTTGATGTAGGTGGTTTTGATGCCAAATACAAACTTTGCATCATCACTGCCCAAGCCTATGGATTGGTAGTGCACCCCGACCAAGTACTCAACTATGGTATCCAAAACCTTTCAACCGATGATATTCAGTTGGCACGCGAAAAAGGCTATAAAATAAAAATGGTTGCTTCCGTAGAAAAAAATGAACAAAATGAAGTATTTCTAAGCGTAGTACCACAATTTGTAGACAAACAACACTATCTCTACACCGTAGAAAATGAATACAACGCCGTAATTTTAGAAGCGGCTTTCTCTCAAAAACAGCTCCTATTTGGCAAAGGTGCAGGCGGACACCCCACAGGTTCAGCCGTACTTTCTGATATTTCAGCCCTTCGATACGACTACCGCTATGAATACAGAAAAATGACCGAAGGTAAAAAACTACACTATTCCCAAAACCAACAAATAGAAATTTATCTTCGATACCAACACGAAACAGACTTAGCTCTATTCGATTTTGATGA
This sequence comes from Cytophagales bacterium, assembly GCA_004293905.1. GTDB lineage: Bacteria > Bacteroidota > Bacteroidia > Cytophagales > Microscillaceae > RDZE01. Next base: position 59,928 of record RDZE01000015.1, read on the forward strand.
AATAAAAGTAGAGCATAAAAGCCCAACTACCAACTACGTAATCGGAATTACGAACCAAGCTAAAATATTCGAAAATTTGGAGAATATCAGAAAAGCCCCTCTTTTTTGGGTAAAAATAGCCAATGCACCACAGAAAGTAACCCATAATGCAGATAAAAAAGCACAATATACTGACGAACTCACCGCTTAAGTAACAACTCTATACAACTATTTCTGCTCGAATACGTATCTAAGACCTATTAAAATACACTTTAAAAAAAACAAAACACAATTAAATTATGCGTAAATTTAACTTCTTATCCCTCTTAGCTATCCTATTTGTAGTAGCTTTTTCTTCTTGTAAAAAAACCGACCCCGCCCCCGGACCAGAAGAAAAATTAGCCAACAAAGAGTGGAAGTCTGAAGGCGTATATGTGAGTGGCACCAAAACCATCAATCCTAACATAAGAATTGAATTCGTGAAATCAGTCCCTTTGAACACCATCAAAGTAAACGGAACTACACTCACAGGAGGTGCTACTTGGACACTCTCAAGCGATGGCACTACTCTTAACATTACTTACTTAGACCCCGTAGCTGTACTTTCTAGTACATTTACACCCAAAACACAAACCCTTACCGTATCCAACCTTACAGATACTGACCTTACACTTAAAGGACCTGCCACAGAAGATATCCAACTTTTAGGGATTATCACTTTGACACCTACAAGCGAAATCCGCTTCAATACTTCAGGCACTGCCGCAACCCCAGTAACTGACGCCAACCTTATACGCACCGGAGGCTGGAAATCAGAAACTGGCAACGCCAATACAGGTTTGTTCGTAAATAATGTAAAACAAAGTGATTCTCCTATCACAATGCGTTTCACAAGTGTTTTTGGTATCAATTTAGTAACTATCGGAGGCGTTCCTGCACCTGCTACTTGGACACTAAACGATACTAAAACAACTCTTACTATTGTTTATCCTAAAAATGGCGCAACCAATGCCAACACAGTAACTTTCAACATATCACGCCTTACAGCAACTGAACTTTGGTTAGGCTCTACCAATTCAGCCACGATTATGGGAATCGTTACTTTCTCTGCCAATAGCGAATTGCGCATGGTAGCACAATAGTTAATAACACTAAACAAAATAAGGAAAGAGGCTTAATAGCCTCTTTTTTATTGTATTATGCGCACAAATGTATAAAAAATATAATTTATAAATAACTGAAAATAAGTGCTTTATACTGAAAATGAGATTGCATTTTTCAAATAATAGCTATCTTTTTTCAAAAAAAAACGTATCTTTGCCTAACCAAACCCAAAAATTCTACTTATATGGCAATCATAGGCACACTACTAAAACAGGGCATCAAATTGCGCAAAAGTATTGAGCAAGAACGAAAATCGCCCTTTGCTTTGCAAAAAAGGCAACTGCTACAGTTATTGACCAAAGCACGTGGAACTAGTTTTGGAAAAATGTATGATTTTGAGGGCATCATACATCAAATACAAACACAGCCCAAAGCAAGCAAACAATTCTTTGAGTATTTCACTAAAAAAATACCTATTTTTAGCTACGAAAAAATCTATGAAGAGTGGTGGTATAGAATGCGCGAAAATGAAGAAGCCAACGTAACATGGGCAGGCAAACCGCGCTATTTTGCACTTAGCTCAGGCACTTCAAGCGGGTCTACCAAATACTTACCCATCACCGCCGACATGCTCAAAGCCATACAAAGAACAAGTATCAGGCAAATCTTATCCCTTTCAGATTTTACCAACATACCCGCAAAAACCTACAGCAAAGGTATCTTGATGCTTGGCGGAAGCACACACCTACACCAAAAAGGTACTTATTTCGAGGGCGACCTCAGCGGTATTACTACCAAACAAGTCCCTTTCTGGTTTCAACACTTCTACAAACCGGGCAAGCGAATAGCCAAAGCAACCAATTGGGAAACAAAACTCCAAGAAATTACCCTCAAAGCCAACCGATGGGACATAGGCTACTTAGCGGGAAACCCTGCATGGGTACAAATTATGATGGAGAGAATCATAGACCATTACAAACTAAAGCATATTCATGAAATATGGCCTAACCTTACTGCCTATGCCTACGGAGGTGTATCGATAGAGCCTTATCGCAAGTCTTTTGATAAAATATTGGGGCAACCCATCACCTACATCGAAACCTATTTAGCTTCGGAGGGATTCATTGCCTTTCAGAAAAAACCCGAACACCACCTAAGCATGGTGCTTAATAATGGCTTGTTTTATGAGTTTATCCCCTTCAACGAAAATAATTTTAATAGTGATGGCGAATTGGTAAACAATCCAGAAACAGTAATGATAGACGATTTGGAGGAGGGTAAAAACTACGCCTTACTGCTCTCTACTTGTGCAGGGGCTTGGCGGTATATGATAGGCGATACTATTCAATTGGTCAATAAAAAAGAAAGTGAAATCATCATCACAGGGCGTACCAAACAATTTTTGAGCCTTTGCGGTGAGCACCTTTCCATAGAGAACATGGACAAAGCCATAGACTTATTAGCCAATGAACTCAATACTCCCATTACAGAGTACACCGTAGCAGGCATACCACACGAAAACCTTTTTGCCCATCATTGGTTCATAGGCATAGATACTGACATCAGTGAGGAAGTACTCAGTCAGAAAATAGATGGTTATTTAGCCAAACTCAACGATGACTATAGAGTAGAGCGTCTGGCTGCACTCAAAGGAGTTTTTATTACCAAAATACCCTCCAATCTGTTTTATAAATGGATGGAATACAAAGGCAAAATGGGAGGACAGCACAAATTCCCACGTGTGCTCAAAAAGGCAATGTATGATGAATGGTTACAATTTTTAAAAGATAACAACATTTCTTATGACAAACATCTACAAAAACATTAGTAAAATATCTTTATTAATCACAATGGTATTGATGGGCTTCAACTATGTATCTTATGAAGAAGCCCCAAACATAAAAAAGCAAGATGATTTGGCAGCGAGCAAAGCAAGAGGGAAAGAACTTTACCTTACCTATTGTCAAAGTTGCCACTTAGCTACAGGCGAAGGCGTATCGGGTGTATTTCCTGCACTCAAAGGTTGTTTCCGATTGGAAAGTGCTAAAGCTACTGTGTTAGTTATTGCCAAAGGTGAAAATTCAATGCCTGCTTTCCAAAATATGCTTACAGAACAGCAATTAGCCGATGTAACTAACTATATCAGAAACAGTTGGGGCAACGAAGGAGAGTATGTAAGTGCGCAAGCTGTCAAGAGTTTTTTACAAGCCAAATAATACTTTTCAAAGCGTGAAAATTAAAATTTGTGGGCTTGCGCAGCCTCAAAATATTGCAGAGGTAATAAAAGCGCAAGCCGATTGGGTAGGGTTCATTTTTTATTCACCTTCGCCAAGATGGATAGAAAAGACATCTCCTGATTTGATTTTTTTTCAACAAATGAAAGAAGTAAAAAAAGTAGGTGTTTTTGTCAATGCTTCTTTTGATGAGGTACGCCAAAAAGTAAAAAACTATACTTTAGATTATGTTCAATTGCACGGCGATGAATCGGTAGAATACTGCCAAACCTTATACCAAGAAAACTTTAAATTAATCAAAGTTTTTCGCATTCAAGATACTTTTATAAGTCCCACAATCATTCAAGAATACGAGCCTTTTGTAGATTTTTTCCTCTTCGATACCCAAACCAAACAATATGGAGGAAGCGGACACGTATTTGATTGGCAACTATTGACAGATTATCGAAGTGCCAAACCAATGATTGTAGGAGGGGGATTAAATCCTGACAATTTAGAAAAACTGCTTACATTTATTCGGGAAAAAAAACTACCTATAGCAGTGATAGACCTCAACAGCGGTGTAGAAATCGAACCTGCGTTCAAAGATATTGAGAAAGTAAAAAAAAGTGTGAAAATGATTAGGCTATACTCCTAAATTTAAAGATAGTGCCCCCTATTTTAATCATATCGCCATCTTTGAGTGTCCCTTCTTCCATAAATACATCATTCAGAAAAGTACCATTGGTAGAAAATTCATCTTTGAATTTGAAATGCCCCATACGATGTAAAACAGTAAGATGATGCCCCGAAACGGCATTGTCATTAGGTACAACAATATCACAAGCATCGCTTGCACCTATCAAATTTCTACCTTCATAGAGCCTGAAATCAGCACCATTGGCATCTATAGTAAAAGAAACCAACCAACCGACCAATTTTCGCCCCTGATGCGGTGATACTTGCTGAAAACTATTGCCCATAGAGCCCGCAAAAGGGTCGTAGTCATCGCCACTGCTGCCAAATATTTGTGTGCGGCTTAGGTTAGGTTTATTAAATATTTGTGTTTTACCCATATTTTCGCCTTCATCATCATAGCCCATGCTTTCGTCATCGTCAAAATCTGCCATACTATTTTTTTTAGGACAATAGGGGCATTCTGCCATACTGATAGGGTAATAGTGTCCATTTTCGCATAATTTGAAATCACTCATAATTTATTGGTTTATGTTTTTGCATCAAAATCTGTATAAGTAGTCATTAACCAAAGCAACCCTGAAAACACTCCCGATACTAACGCGCTGAACAAAAAAGCCCAAAAAATGCCACCTACGTGGAAGCCCGCCACCCAATCAGAGATAAGAAAAATGATGATGACATTTGCCGCCGCAGGAAATAAACCCAAAGTAAGGGTCGACATAGGCAGTGAAGCTGCTTTGAGCATCGGTTGAATGAATACATTGGCAGTAGAGAGCAATACAGTTACCATGATGGCTGCCCAAATGGAATCGAAACGCACATCGGGGTCTAAAAAAAAGGTAACTAATAACATAGAAATATAAAAAAGTAAACCTCTGCCCAATAGTTTTTGTATCATAGTGAGTGTATTAGTAGTTTTTTCTTTGGCAATAGTAAAATTACAACTTTTTGAGTATATCTATCAAATCTAAGAGATTTTTTTTCAGAAGTTGTTGCATAATGCTGGCGCGTGCGGGGGCATATTCGGTTTCGCTATCGTTCATATAGTTAATTTTTGCCCTTTCGAGTTGTAGCGCGTGTATATTTTCAGCAGGTTTACCAAAATTACGGGTAATGGCACCCCCTTGAAAAGGAGTGTTATGAGTGGCACTATACCCCGAAGCAGATAGATTTTGCCACATTTTTTCTATAAGTAGTGGGTGTGCAGATTGCTCTTGGTTAGAACCCAAAATAAAATCAGGAAATTTATCCTTACGAATGGCTGGCACATACTGACGAATAGAATGTGCATCATAAAGCAGTGCATGCCCATGTGTTTTTTTGAATGATTGCAAAATTTCAGCTATTTTGGTATGATAGGGAAGATAATATTCCTGCGTTCTGCGTTGAATCTCTGCTGCTGAAGGTTGTTTTTCGGGCAAATAAATGGCATTGCCCAAAAAATCGGTAGTAGGTACTAAATCAGTAATCACACGCCCATCTTGGTATAGAGGAGCATTGTTCGCATCACGATTTAGGTCTATCACCCAGCGGCTATAGTTGGCTTTGAGGATAGTAATGCCCATTTCGGTTGCAAAATGATACAATTGGTCAAGAAAAAAATCAGTATCATCTAACTTTTCAATCATTGCAGGCACATAGTTGGCTTTCAAATCGGTAGGAATATGAATACCTGCATGAGGGATACTTAACAAGATAGGCACTTGCGATGCAGAAGTGGGAGTTATCAGTTCGTACAATTGCATTTTTATAAACTCTTTAGGCTTCAAAGCTAACCAAAAAAACTTGTGCATCTTGCAACTTTTAGTAAAAAATGCTAAATTTTGACATCTTCTTTAGTATCTATCTTTCTAACACAAATGAAAAAAACATATACTATCTTCTTACTCCTACTCTTATTAATGCTACACCTCAATACAATGGCGCAAAAAGCTAAAGCAATAACTATCAATGAAGTACTTACAACGGTGCAAGAAGCCTTTGCTACAGAATCGATGAGCAGTGTACAAAAATGGGCAGGTACGATATGTTGTTTTTTTATACAGAAGCAAATTTTAAAGCAAGGCTTTTTATCAATGAAAAAGGAGAAAAAATAAGGCGCATCTATGCCGCCGCAGAAGGAGGCAATTTCAATGAACTTTGCTCCCAACCAAACAATACAAGGACAAGAAATGGTCTATCTGTTTGCTACAAAACTACAGTACATTCGCGTTATTCTGAAAAACGGAGAAAAGAGAACTTTTTTCCGATGCGACACGAACGGAAACCCTCTTGTTGATACCAACGAAGAAGAAGACTAAAACAAAAAATATAAAAAAAATGCTTATTTTTGCACCCATGAAAATAGGCATCTTTTTTGGCGGTCAATCGCGCGAGCGCGAAGTTTCTTTTGCAGGCGGAAGAACCGTCTATGACAACTTAGACAAAAACCTCTTTGAGCCCATTCCCATTTTTGTAGATAGCTTGGGCAATTTTATTCTCTTAGAGTGGCAATACATTTACAAGGGTACTATCCGTGATTTTTATCCACCCGCCCGATTTTTGCCCACTACTACGCACAAAATACAGCTTTATATAGAATCCTTAGCACAGCTAAGCGCGGAGGAACTTCAAAAAATTATTAACGAAGTAGGCAAACCCATCACCCCGATAGATTTTAAAACCCTCTTTGATTTTGCTTTTTTGGCATTGCACGGGCAATATGGCGAAGATGGTAATATTCAAGGAATTTTAGAATGGTATGGTATCCCTTATTCTGGCTCAGGTATTTTGCCCTCTGCCATCGGGATTGATAAGATAGTGCAAAGCCAAATATTGCAGCAAGCAGGTTTTAAAAGACCTAAACAGCTCATTATCAGCCAAGAAGAGTGGCAAAAATATGAACAAGCCCCCACAGAATGGCAAAAATTATTGCAAAAAATAACTCAACAAATAGGCTTCCCCGTAGTAGTAAAATCGCCACAACAGGGTTCTTCTATTGGGGTTACTATTGTGCATACTCCAGAAATAACTGACCTCAAAAAAGCCCTACAAAAAAGCTTTTTTCAACAAACTATAGAAAATTGGCATCAAAAAACACCTACCGAAAAACAAACCTTTTTGCTTCAATTTACCGATATTCGTGAGGGGTTAGGCTTTCCTGTAATAGATAACAAAACTAAGGAAACACTCTATACGGCACAAGCATTGTATGATTATTTGGAAGCCAGCCCAAAAGCAGTAACCCTTAGCAGTATTCACACAGAGCCAAGAATACTCTTAGAAGAGCACATCAAGGGCAAAGAGTTTTCTTGCATCGTCATTCAAGCTGAAGACGGCACGCCCATAGCATTGCCCCCTACTGAAATCAGAAAGTACAATGAATTATTCGATTATAGGTCAAAATATCTGCCCGGTACGAGCCGAAAAATTACGCCCATAGAAATAGCATCTACTTTGATAGCCGAAATCAGAGAGGCTTGCGAAAAACTTTTTAGAGCCTTGCAATGCAATGTTTATGCGCGCATTGATGGTTTCATTACACCCGATAATCAAATTTACCTCAACGACCCCAACACTACATCGGGAATGATGCCTTCTTCTTTCTTTTTCCACCAAGCGGCGGAAATAGGGCTCAATTCCAAAGATTTTCTTACCTACATCATCAGAACATCACTTGCAGAACGCATCAAAACGGGTAAAAATACTTGGGTATTGCAAAAACAACTGCAAGAAATTGACGAAAAAATCAAAAATAATAGAATACAACAAACCCAAAAAATACCTGTAGCGGTGCTTATGGGAGGCTACTCTACCGAAAGACATATCTCTATGGAAAGCGGCAGAAACATTTATGAAAAACTGTCTTCTTCTACCAAATATCTGCCTTTTCCTGTATTTGTAATGGGCAACGACCAAGCCCATGAACTGTACGAAATCCCTGTCAATTATATGCTCAAAGACAACGCAGATGACATTCGCGATAAGATAAAAGCAGATGAAACAGGGCAAAAACAGCAAGGAAGCGAAATACTAAATCATATCATTGCGGAGTGCCAAAATATTACAGAAAAATACGTAGGGCACAGCCTCAAAAAACCACAAAAAATAAGTTATGCACAATTAGCCGAGCGTACCAAATTGGTATTTATTGCCCTACACGGACGACCCGGCGAAGATGGCGCAGTACAAACAGAGTTAGAAAAATATGGCATTGCTTACAATGGCTCAGGCGCGGAAAGCTCGCAAAAAACAATTAACAAGTATGAAACCAACGAAATACTACGAAAAAATGGCATTTTAGTAGCTTCACACGCCCTCATCTACCAAACAGATTGGGAAAAAGATGCCGAAAAAGTAATACATTGGGTAAAAGAACAATTTCAGTTTCCTATCATTGCCAAACCCGCCGATGATGGTTGTAGTTCGGCAGTGAAAAAAATAAAGAATGAAGCCCAACTTCGTGCCTTCGCTGCAATGATGTTCCGTCCTGAACCCGAATTTTTGGAAGATGCTGTACAAACCTTAGGCTTGAAAAGAAACGAAGAATTTCCTCAAAAAAACTACTTTCTCATAGAGGCACTCATAGAACGACAAAATGCCGATTACTTCCTTGAAATTACAGGAGGAATGTTGAGCACTGAAAATGGTTTTGAGGTTTTCGCACCTTCAGAAGCCTTAGCTACAGGCGATGTGCTGAGTTTAGAAGAGAAATTTTTGGCAGGCGAAGGGCAAAATATCACACCCGCCCGCTATGCTACAGATAACCCTACGCTCAATGCACAAATAGAACAAGAAGCCCAAAAAGTACTACAACGCACCGCCGAACTACTTGGCGTAGAGGGTTATTGTCGTATTGATGCCTTTGTAAGAGTATACCGCGAGCCGCTTAAGATAGAAATCATCATCATAGAAATTAACTCACTGCCGGGTATGACACCTGCTACTTGTATTTTTCATCAAGCAGCACTCAATCAATACAAACCTTATCAATTCATAGATAAAATATTAGAATACGGACAAAAGAAAGCACATGTTCTCTCTACAAAATAAAGTAGCCTTAGTGGGCGGTAGCACGCAAGGCATTGGTTGGGCAGCCGCTCAACTTTTAGCAAAAGCAGGTTCTAAAGTAGTTTTATTGGCAAGAAATGAAGAAAAATTAAAACAATGCCTTGCCGAATTGCCACGTCCTTATGCACAAACTCATGCCTACATCGTAGCCGATTTTGCACAACCACAACAGGTAAAGGCGGCACTTAGCCAATACCAACAAGAAAATCCCGAAGAATCTATTCATATCCTTGTAAATAATACAGGCGGACCACCTGCTGGAAAAGCTATAGAAGCATCTTTGGACGCTTTCCGCGAAGCCTTTGAAGCCCATCTGATTGTCAATCAAATACTTACACAGCAATTGGTGGAGGGAATGAAAAAGGAAAAATTTGGACGCATTATCAATGTAATTTCCACCTCTGTAAAACAACCCTTAGATAATTTAGGGGTTTCGAATACCATAAGGGCAGCCGTAGCAAGTTGGGCTAAAACCCTTTCAAAAGAATTAGCAACCTTTGGTATTACGGTCAATAATGTACTACCCGGTGCAACAGCCACACAACGATTGGATACCTTGATTACTAATAAATCTAAAAAACAACAAGTGCCTTACGAGGTAATAGAAGCCGAAATGAAAGCTGAAGTGCCTGCCCAGCGTTTTGCCACACCTGAAGAAATAGGGGCTGCAATTCTCTTTTTGGCAACTGAAGAAGCTGCCTATATCAATGGTATTAATTTGCCCGTAGATGGCGGAAGGCTTAGTACTTTATAAGAAAAACTACTCCATTTTTTAGACTTCTAATAGGGGAGCTATCTCAAATTTGGTCATGTGTACGAAAACTTGAGCTACTTTGGGGGCTTTCTCAGGGTCAGCCATCAACTGAGGCAATACCGAAGGAATTATCTGCCAAGAAACACCAAAACGGTCTGTAAGCCAACCACAACGGCTGTAAATGCCTCCCTTACCAAGTTGTTCCCAATAATAATCTATTTCGGTTTGTGTATCGCACTCTATTACTAATGATGCAGCAGGGGATAATTGGTATTGAGCACCTCCGTTGAGTGCCATGAGTTTGGTTTTATTGATTTCAAGAATGATGACAGTACTATTTTCCATCAAAATTTTACCATTCTCGAAAATGCGACAGTAGTAGTCAGCGGCATCTTTGGCATTTCCATCAAACCAAAGGCAAGTATAGAGTTGATTGGGCATATATGATTCTATTTTTTGCTAATAATTTCTCTTAAAAAAAACGTTAGTTCTTTTTGTAAATTTTATTTTAACTTTGTTAATAAATACAAAAAAGCCTAATTTTTTTTTATTATTAAAAAAGTAAATACTTTGATTTTGCATAATTGGTTGATATAAAAAAGGCTTCTTAATATTGTTAAAAATTCTTTTAAAGGAAAACGAGAGTAGTAATTAACCTAATTTGAAAACAATAGGCAAGGTCATTTGCGTTCTTACGATTTGCCCTTTTATTTTTCCGGGCTTCCATGGAGGTGATTGGCTCAAAACGCGGATAGCTTCTTGGTCAAGTTCGCGGTTTACAGATTTGATTACTTCAATTTGGCTAATAGTGCCTTCTTTTTCTATCACAAACCGTAATACTACTTTGCCGTGAATTTCATCTGCGCGTGCTTTAGGAGGATATTTTAAATTTTGTTGTAGGTACACATAAAAACCTTCCCAACCTTCATTGGGCTCTGCCAATTCATCTACTAAAACATAAACACTATCGTTTTGCGCATTGGTTTTTGTAATTATGAATATAAAAACAAACAAGAATAGAGAAAGTATTTTTAGATAGTAAGATTTCATACGGTGTTTGAGTTATAAAAAAAGGCTTCCTAAATATTTTATTTAAGAAGCCTTTGCTATTGTTAAGAGAGAGAATAAGAATAGTAGTGAGGAATTAACCCAATTTGAAACTGATAGGCAAAGACATACGTACTTTTACATTTTGTCCGCGTTGTTTGCCGGGATTCCATTTTGGAGATGCTTTAATTACACGTATAGCCTCTTCATCGCAACCACCGCCAATACCTTTGAGTACTTTTACATCGGTGATACTACCATCTTTATCTACTACAAACTGAACTGTTACTTTTCCTTCTAAGCCCATACGACGCGCTTGAGTAGGATACTCCATTTCTTTCTGTACATATTTGTAGAATTTCTCTATACCACCTGGGAAATTGGCTGGATCTTCTACGACTAAGAAGATTTCCTCTTGTTTTTCCTCTTCTATTACGTCATTTACTATAGGTGCATTTACCTTTTCTTGCTCAGGAGGTGCCTCGTACTCGTCTGTTTCGGCATTGAGATTGATTTGCTCCTCGATTTCTTCCTCATCGGGCACTTCTACAATTTCGGGTTGTTGAAGTACAACTTGAGGCGGAGGCGTATTCTGCTCGGTAGGAGGTGGTTCTTCTGTTTCCTCAAAGAGGGAATTGTCATTACTTGCTGATTTTTGGGCTACCTCGTCTTTGGTAGTGTATTCAAAAGCAGCATAAGAAAGACCCAAACTCACTACTAAGCCTATGTTGAGGAAAAGCCCTTTTTGGCGATTCGTATCTACTTTAGGATTTTTCTTTTCTTCCATAAGAACTTATTAGTTTATAGTTGTAATTAAGAGATTGAACGTATAACTAAATATTTAGTTACACAAAAGTAGTATTGATTTTTGAAAAAACAAATTTTTTTATAATTTTTTTTTATAAATTCCATAAAAAGCCAAAAATGCGATGACTATGCCTACAATAGAGGCGATGAAATCGGGAATGTAGTAGGGTTGTTTTGCAAAATAAAAACTTGCAGATTCTAATATTAACATATAAAAGAATAACATCCCTATGACCCAAACATTTAATGAGCGTTTTATATTTGGAAAGGTGTTCTGCTTTTCGAACCCTACAAACACCATTAGCCCTAAGAAAGCAAATTGGAAACTATGTCCGAATTCGCGGAAACTTAGCCAATTTGTCCATTTTAGGGTAGGCATTTGGCTTTGGTCTGCAATGGCAATGATGAACATGACGATTGCCCAAAGTAATGCATAAAGGTTGAATTGCAGAAAGCTAATCATAGTTTACCTTGATAGGTAGCAGCATCCATGAGTTGATTGATGTCATCAAGATTTTTAGGGGCTACTTTTACTAACCAGCCTTTTCCGTAGGGGTCTTCATTTACAAGCTGTGGGTTTTCTTGCAGTTCGGGGTTGATTTCTACGATTTCGGCGGCGATAGGTAGGTATAGGTCAGAAACAGTTTTCACGGCTTCTATGGTGCCAAATACTTCGTTTTGTGCGAGGCTCTGCCCTACTGAGTTGATGTCTACATAGACGATGTCGCCCAATTCGTTTTGTGCAAATGCTGTGATGCCTACGATGGCTACATCACCTTCTACACGTATCCATTCGTGTTCTTGGGTATATTTAAGGTTGTCGGGAAAATTCATAACAATTTTATGCGAATAAGAAGAATAAAGTTTTAAAAGTGAGTTCAAAGATGAGGTTAAATTTTGTATTTGCCAAATTATCTCCCAATAATTTTGGCTTGTATTGGGAGATTTTATTGTGTTGAAGTAATATATAGGCATTGAGGAGCACTATTTTTTGAGGCATTAGTTTAAATTTTTCGCTCTTTTTTAAGCATTTGCCTTTTTTTATTGCCTTTGCTCCATAGACTTTTGGCGATGCTTGAAAAACCTAAGGAGGGCATAATACAGCTCAATTTTGCTAATAAGCCTCTTGCAAAGGGGTATACAATTTCTACTTTCTTTTGCATAAGTGCTTTTTTGATGATTACTTCTCCTATTTCGGCTACGGTAAGAATTTTATTGCCTGAAAAAACCAAGGCAGATTCTTCGTAGTTGAGTTGTACTTGTAGCATGTGTGTATCTACTAAATCGGGGCAAACAACTGAAACCCAAACATTATGTTCGCGGAGTTCGTGTGCGGCAGAGATGCTGAACCCTCTTACGCCAAATTTGGAGGCACAATAAAGGTTAAAGCCTTTTCCGGGGGTAAGCCCTGCGAGAGAGGCTACGTTGATGATTTGTCCATGTTTTTGTTTTACCATCTGTTCGGCGGCTGTTTTGGTGCCATAGATAGTACCTTTGAGGTTGATGTTGATGTGTTTTTCAATGGATTCTTCATCTGTGTTGTAGATATAACCCGGTTGTATGATACCTGCTACATTCATAAGTACGTCTATTTGTGTGCGTTTTTGTAGTACTGTGTTGCACAATTCTTTCCAATTTTGCAGTTGGCTGATGTCCATAGGGTATAGGAGGGCATTTTCTTCTTTCCATTGGTCTGCTTTGGCTAAGTTTTCGAGGGCTTGTGCCTGAATGTCAACCGCTACAATGAAATGACCTTGTTGGTAGAGTTTTTGTGCCAAATAGCGTCCTATTCCATTGGCAGCACCTGTAATGATGATGGTTTTGGCTTGCATTTGATGTTTTTGTTTTGGCTTTATTTATTGGAAATCGGTGAGTGCGTACATCAATAAGTTAGCCCCCATTTGCAATGCGGCGGTGCGTAGGTGTTCGGGGTCTTTATGAATGGCGGCATCTTCCCAGCCATTGCCTAAGTCGCATTCGTAGGAGTAAAAACATACGATGCGGTCTTCGTAGATGAGGGCGAAACCTTGTGGAGGTTTGCCATCGTGTTCGTGGATTTTTGGTAATCCGTTGGGGAAGTCAAATTTTTGGTGGTAGATGGGGTGCGAAAAAGGGAGTTCTACGAAATCAAGTTCGGGGAATACTTTTTTCATTTCGCGTCTGATGTAGGGGTCTAAGCCGTAGTTGTCATCTATGTGTAAAAAACCACCTGCGAGGAGGTATTTTCTTAAGTTAGAGGCTTCATTATCGGAGAGTAGTATGTTGCCGTGTCCTGTCATGTGAATGAAGGGGTAGGCAAATATATCATTGCTTCCTACTTCTACTACATCTTCTTCGGCGGCTAAGTTGGTGCGCAAATGTTGGTTACAAAAACGAATCAGATTGGGCAATGATGTTTTGTTGGCGTACCAATCGCCACCTCCGTTGTATTTTAATTTGGCGATGCGGAGGGTTGCTTTTTGCGCCCATACATTGCTACTTAATACTAAAAGAAGCATTATTGAGTAGAAAAGGAGGAAAATATTTTTTTTCATAGAGAAACAAAGATAGCAATTTTATTTGTCTTTCCAAATTACTTTTTCGGTGATGGGTTTTCGGGCACTGTCAGCAGAGGGCTTTGCGATGACGCCCAAATAAAAGAAGCCCATGAGTTTGTCGTCTTCGCCTAAGCCCAAAAATTGTTTTCCTTCGGCTAAATAGGTGAGCCCGCCTGTGCTCCAGAACGCGCCTACACCTAAAGAAACTGCCATGAGGTGCATATTTTGTACGGCACAAGCTACAGCGGCGATTTCTTCTATTTCGGGTATTTTGGCGGTTGCCTGTCTTTTCATCACTATAGCAATTACGTGGGAGGCTTTGCGTGGGTTTGTAAGTAATTTATTGTATTTGGCTTCGTCAAAACTGTCTAAGGCGGTACTTTTTTGGTAGGCTTCGGCTTGTGCGTCTGCCAACTTTGGCAATGCGTCTTTGGTGAAGACTACAAAACGCCAAGGCTCTGTTTTGCCATGTGTAGGTGCCCAGTTAGCACTTTCGAGAATTTGCCAAACGAGGGAGTCTTCTATGCGTTCGCCTGTGTATTGGGCTGGGAATACGGAGCGGCGTTGGCGTATGAGTTGGAAGGTTTCTTCGGGAATGAGCATTGTTGTTTTTTATTTGATTGAGGAGTATAAATAAAAAGCAGTCTTTACTGTGAAGTGCTGACTGCTTTGTGTATGATGTAGAAAGAAGTTTATTTGATGGATTTCGCTATTTCTAATCCTTTGCTGAAATCTTCTTCTTTGTAGTAAGCACCTGCTGAACAGCGGTATTGTGTGCCGTTTACGGTTGCGTAAATCACAAATTTTTTCTTACCTTTTTCTTTGTAAACAAGTCCAAAACCTTTATCAAAAGTTTCTTTGCTAAGGACTTCAAGTGTACCTTTTGAGGCTTTTTCAAGCATTTCTAACGATTCAACAGTAGGGTTTGCTTTTACGATTTCTATGGCTCTGCGTTTTTTAGTGCTGATTTCAGCGGTTACTTCATCGCCATAAGTAGTAGTTGCTACAGACCAACCTGAGGGTAGATCAATGCTGATGTCGAATTTGTCTACTTTGGTAGTTGTTTTTCCACCACAAGCAGTAAGGAATGTTAGTACAAATGCAAATAGGAATAAATTTTTCATTTTTCTTTTAGTAGTTATTTAGAAATTTTTACAAAGGTAATACTATTCTTTGAAAAGAAAAATATTTAGCTGTTTGTAAAAAACGTTTTTATTTGTTTTTTCTGGAATACCCGTAACTTGCCCATCTCCAAGTTCTATGATGATGAGTTCGCCGTTTTTTTGCCTTGCAATGTCCATACTGAAAAAATTACTTGGGATTTGTTTTGCTATTTCTTCCAATAAGGTTGTATCAATATTGTTTAGATGGTATGCGCCTTCTTCCCAATAATCGTAAATGCCGATTAATTTTTTATTGCAAAAAAACAGACGATATTCTTCTTTTAAGGGCATTCCACTTTTGGAGTGAGTTGTTAATTCGTTTAGTTCTACAAATGCTCTTATTACGAGTCCTTCGTTTAGGTATTTATCGCGAAGGTTGATAAGATTTTTGATAGATTCTTTGAGTTTTTCAGTATCAGAAGCATCGGGGACGAAACAGGCGGTTTCCCAATGGTGTTTTTCTGACTTTACATAGTCTTTTATAATAACAGGATTTTGCCCAAATATCTTTGCTTTTTCAATCAATTTCTGAATGCTGTTTGGGTTTTCAAATTTTTCAAAGACCGTTTTGGGTGTTTTCTTTTCAATGAATGGCAAACTATTGGGCAAATAATGGCAGTTTTGGTACTCTTGTGGGGTATTGATGAGTTGGTAGTTTTTTGTTAATAAATGGTTATATAGCATAGTATAATGTGCTAAAGTGAGCATCCAGCCTCTGTAAATGAGGGTTACTCTTTTTTCGCTTTGGGGTATATTTTTGGTCGCGAGGGAAGGGTTTTGTTCTCTTGTGAGTGTTTCAAAATCGAATAAAAGTACCATAAAACCATTTTCTTTTGCGGCATTGTATTGGTCTGCAAAGTCTTGGTCTATTTGATTGGGTTGGAGAGGGTCTTGACAAAATAAGATATACATTTTATTTGTTATTGCTTAGTTTCTATCAATGCCACATAACTACGTTGTTTTTATTCCTTAACAATAAAAATATATAATTTGGCTGCTGAGATTGAATGTTTCGTTTTATACAAGGCAAAAACCGTTTTTTATTTTCTAATATTGCTCAACTCTGTTTCTAATTCTAATTTTGCATTTTGTTCTGTGGTAGATAATGCGCTATTTAACAAATTATTTTGCTCATAAGGGTCATTGGTCAAGTGGTACATTTCCTTGCTTCCTGAACTTTTGACAATGAGTTTATATGTTCCGTTGCTTATTGTCCATGCATCAGTTGTGCCTTCATTTAATTCGGCATATTGGTATTTTCTGAGTGTGTTGGTTTGTGAAAATAAGGAGTAAAAACTTTTACTATCATTGTATTCGCTTAGGCTAACACCTGCTATTTCGGAGATGGTTGCAAAAAGGTCAGTGCCTGTTAATAGACTATTATCGACACCTACTCTTGAAATGCCCTTGCCCGAAATGAACATAGGTGTATTGATACCGCCTTGTTTCAATGTACCTTTAACTGTTGCATTTGTATAAGGACTTTGAGCCACTTGATTAGGCGTGCCATTGTCCCCGATAAAAATGATGACAGTATTTTCTCTTTCACTTTGGGGAATGCCTTCCAAAAAGCGTCCAATTTGAAAATCCATTGCTTCTATTGCAGCCATATAATAAGGAGTGGGATTCATTCCATCAACATAAGCGGGTAAATTTCCCTGATTGTGCATATTGCTTGGAGGGACATGAAAGGGCGTATGAGGGGCGGTATAAGCCAGCCATAAGAACCATGGCTTACTTTGTTTATTAACCCAATCGATGGCCAAATCGGTAAATGCTTCTGTGATGTAAGTTGTTTTTAGATTCGTTATACCGTCTTCTGTGAGTTGCCATTGATAATAGTCATCTACTGCTCCACGTATTAAACCTGCATAATAATCTATTCCGAAGGATTCAGGATTGAAAGTAGAATTATTCCCAGACAGATGCCATTTACCTACGATGGCAGTTGCATATTTATCGTTTGTGTTATTATTAATGTGCTTTTGTATCACTATTTCAGAGGAACTTAGCACATTGCTTACTCCTTTTACACCTGTGCGATAACCGTATTTACCTGTGATTATTGAAGCCCTTGTAGGCGTACAAGTAGGGTTTACCCAAAAATTAGTGAATAATAATCCTTTGTTTCTTATCGCGTCAATATTGGGTGTGTTGGGCTTTATGCTACCTTCTTGATAGCCATTGATGGCATCTTTTCCCAAATCATCTGCAATAATCAATAGTATATTGGGAGTAGTAGTAGTAATAGAAACTGTATCGTTGTTACTTGTTTTAGTGCACGAAACAATTAATAATACAATAACAGATAGGGCGATTAAATAATTGAGTTTTGACATATTTTTTTTTAGATTTTATTTTGGCGTTCCTTTATAACAACCAATATTAAGTGCCCACTTTGGTGAAGATGTATATGATCTTGTAAATCTTGTGCAGGAAAATGATAGTGGTATCTCTTTGTCCCGTCCGTATGTCCTCCAAACCTATCTAACATTTTATGTGAATTTGCAAGCGCGATGTTGTATTGATTAGATTTGTTACACCCTATAAATGTGAAAAATTTGATAAAAAATAAGGCGTTTAATGCCTTAATCTTTTTTTTGACTGCTAATTTTGTCATGTGAATTATTATTAAAATTCGTTAACATTGACTTAGACAGTATCTTATAGAGAAGGTTTAATCGCGATTGGGATTTATTTTAAAAGAAAATGCAGAGTGTGATGAGTGTGCTTTCCAATCTTGAAAATATAATTTTTAGTATCATATTTTTTACGAAAGAGGTTTACCCATTATAAGTTCTAAATTTTCACTTTCAAGAATGGCTTGGGGTGATATAACAGTTTCTTCATTTATAATTGGTTGTATTTCTGGGTGTGAAAGGTCAAAATCTTTTAACAATTGGCATTTTCCCACTTCTATATTCACTGCACGCTTATAGATTTTCCACACCAATTCAGAGCAGTATATGTTTTCATCTGACCAACTAAACCAGATGTCATAATTTTTTGCCTGAAATGTTTTGCCTATATCCAACATTTTTTGAACGACATCTTTAGTAATTATCTTATCTGCATTTTTTAGCCTTTTTGTAACAAAATGCCCTTTTTCACTTCTGTTTATCCATTCTTTTAGCGGGGTAAGTTTGACAGGTTGTACTGCTTCATAAACAAAAAATTGGTTATCGATTTCGTAAATAATTCCACAATGTGTGTAGTTTAATTTTGTGGCAAGTTGTATCGCTTTTCCTTGTCCTGATTGTGATATTTGAAAAATAATATCGCCCGATTGAAATTCAAGATTTTTTTTGGACGGCTCAGTATAAGTATTTTCTACTGAATGAGTGGTTGTTGCAAGAGAAGGTAACCAAAAAATGGTTATGAATACGATGGTTGTTTTCATTTGAAGTTTATTTTAGTTTGCTTACTGCACCTGTTTTTGAAATCAAGAAAGTACTTTTTACAGTATCAGTAATTGGTGGCTTGGTCAAATCAGGTTCGTTTGATAGCTTATTGATGTGAGGTTTTCCTGTAACAGTAGTTTTGCAATAGATAGTATCATTTTGAAAATATCCATAAGATTTTTCGAAGTATCCCATATCTCCACCTGAACGAGCCAACTCAAAGACTGTCTTTACATTATTTTCTTTATCATAAATGGTGTATGCAATTACAGTCGTATAAAATCTTGTACCTGTCAAGATGATCTCCTCTCTTAATCCATTATTTCTATTTTGGTGAGATAATAGAAAATCACCTATTAACGGTTCAGGGTTTGAAATCACATCTTTTCCAAACAATTTTTGATAAACTTCTTTGTCTATTTTGATAGATAATAAACTATCAAAAGTTGGAAGAACATCTACATCAAAGGATTTCATATTTTTAAATACTTTGTACTTCAATGGAATCGTATCAGAATTTACTTTTGAAGAAGAGTCTAACGAAATGTTATCAGTTATACTTTCATTAGATAATGAATATTGTTGTTTTGAAGTTTCCTTTTCTTTTGCACAAGCAAAGGAAAGTGCAATAAGCATAAAGAAGATTATTCTTTTCATGTGGGCTGTTGTTTTTGGTAATTTTTTTAGCCTTATTTTTCAGAAACTAATCAAAATTTTTCATACCTTCAATCAATCTTTCATCAGGTTTTTGTTGATGAAATATTTGGTAGTTTTCTATATTTTTATGAAAGTTTTTTTACACTCATTCGAGCAGACCATCAATCAAATCATCATCTATTATTTTATAAGAATCATCATAAAATGAGTTAGGATAGATAGGTAGATATTTAAAGGCTAATTCTTTATTGATAAATGTTCCATTACGATATTTGGCATAATCTTTAAATGAAGAAAAATCCCAATCTTCCATTTTTTCTACTAACTTCGCTTTCAAAGGATTTTGGTGAATGTAATGAAAGCAAATCAGTGGATAGTTTTTATTCGCTTCAATATTCTTCAAACATTTTCCTTTCGTTTTTTGACGAAATAAAGAGCCACTACGATTATACTTTTTGTTGAAATCTTGTGCATAATTACTAAGCAATAAACGAAAAGCATTTGTAAGTTGATTGACAAAAATACCTCCTAATTTTATTTCTTGCACAGATTTTTCTGTTACATCTACCAAAAAATGAAAATGATTTGGCATTAAACAATATGCTAATATATCGCTATGTGTAAGCAACAAATTCCTTGCAGAGAATAAAAAATTGAGATAATCATCTTTTTCAAGGAAAATAGTTTCTTGGTTATTACCTTGATTGTAAATGTGATAGAGTTGATTGGATATGAGTTTCATTTTGCTTTTGTTTTATACTTTTCAGAAATCGTCAGACCTTTGGTGCAGACGATTTCTGAAAAGCAGTCTGTACCGTAGGTCTGACTGTTTTCTTTCTACATATTCCTCCTGTACTGCCCGCCTACTTCGTAGAGTGCGTTGCTCATTTGTCCTAAAGAGCAATATTTGGCAGATTCCATAAGTGCTTCGAAAAGATTGCCGTTCTCGATGGAGGTTTTTTGTAAAAATCTAAGCATTTCGGAGGCTTTATCGGTGTTGCGTGCGTGGAAGGCATCGCGCATGGAGATTTGAAACTCTTTTTCCTCCGTAGTACTTCTGATGACTTCGGCAGGAATGACTGTAGGCGAGCCTTTAGGGTCAAGGAAGGTATTTACACCCATAATAGGCAACTCGCCCGTGTGTTTTTTCATTTCGTAGTGCATGCTTTCTTCCTGAATTTTAGAGCGTTGGTACATGCGCTCCATTGCACCTAACACACCACCACGTTCAGAAATAGAACGAAATTCATGATAAACTGCATTTTCTACTAAGTCTGTTAGTTCTTCTATAATGAAAGCACCTTGCAAAGGATTTTCGTTTTTTGCCAATCCCAATTCGTGGTTGATAATCAACTGAATAGCCATAGCGCGGCGCACACTTTCCTCTGTAGGCGTGGTGATTGCCTCGTCATAGGCGTTGGTATGCAAGGAGTTACAGTTGTCATAAATGGCATAAAGGGCTTGCAAAGTAGTACGAATATCATTGAATGCAATTTCTTGAGCGTGCAAACTACGCCCCGATGTTTGGATATGGTATTTCAGTTTTTGGCTTCGGTCATTGCCTTTGTATTTATATTTCATGGCTTTTGCCCAGATGCGCCTTGCCACCCTACCCAATACGGAATATTCGGGATCCATACCATTCGAGAAGAAGAAAGACAAATTGGGTGCAAAATCGTCAATGTGCATTCCTCTGCTGAGGTAGTATTCCACAAAAGTAAATCCATTGGAAAGTGTGAGTGCCAATTGCGTGATTGGGTTTGCTCCTGCTTCGGCTATGTGATAACCTGAAATGGAAACAGAATAAAAATTCCTTACTTTTTTATCAATAAAATATTGTTGAATATCGCCCATCATTCTAAGCGCAAATTCAGTAGAGAAAATACAAGTGTTTTGGGCTTGGTCTTCTTTCAAAATATCTGCCTGCACTGTGCCGCGTACTTGCGATAGGGCATAGGCTTTTATTTTTTGATAAATCTCTTGAGGCAATACTTGGTCGCCCGTTACGCCTAAAAGCATCAGCCCTAAACCATCATTTCCTTCGGGCAGTGCTGCTGCATTGTAAGTAGGAATAGGCAATCCTTTTTCTTCATAAATGGCTTCTATTTTTGCTTTTACTTCGTTTTCCAATCCATTTTCTTTGATGTACAATTCACATTGCTGGTCAATGGCAGTATTCATGAAAAACGCCAAAAGCATTGGGGCAGGACCGTTGATAGTCATTGATACTGAAGTGCTTGGGTTGCAAAGGTTGAAACCCGAATAGAGTTTTTTGGCATCGTCTAAGGTGGCAACGCTTACCCCTGAGTTGCCTATTTTGCCATAAATATCGGGTCTGTGGT
This sequence comes from Cytophagales bacterium, assembly GCA_004293905.1. Taxonomy (GTDB): domain Bacteria; phylum Bacteroidota; class Bacteroidia; order Cytophagales; family Microscillaceae; genus RDZE01. The sequence continues at coordinate 81,680 of RDZE01000015.1, forward strand.
CGGGGTTTTCGCCATATAAAGTTACAGAATCAAAGGCAGTCGAGAGGCGTTTGGCGGGCAAACCTTTGGAAACGTAGTGAAAACGCTTGTTCGTTCTTTCGGGTCCGCCTTCGCCTGCAAACATACGTGTAGGGTCTTCGCCTTCGCGTTTTAGAGGGAATACACCTGCGGCATAGGGGAAAAATCCGGGTGCATTTTCTGTGAGAAGCCAATGGAGAATATCGCCCCAATCTTCGTATTTGGGTAAGGCTACTTTGGGTACTTTGGTGCCTGAAAGTGAGGTATAATAAAGGTCTTGTTCTATGATTTTATCGCGTACTTGGAACTGGTATTTATCGGCTTTATAGCGTTTTTTGGTAGCTGCCCAATCCATCAACATGGCTTTACACTCGCCTTCTAATTGATTGTCTAAGTCGTTGTATTGTGCAATCAAATCTTTCAAATATTCGGGTTCGCCTTGCTCGTAAGCAACTACCGAAACCACGTTGTCAGATTGCTCCACGATTTGTATTTTTTGCTTGCCTATGTTGGCTCTTAGTAAATCTATAGTTCCTTTGAGTTGGTACATTTTGCGAGCTATGTCGCTCTGTTCTTTGATAAATTTGTGGTAATCTTCCGCATTTTCGCAAATTTCAGCCAAATAGCGGACTCTATCGGGCGGAATGATGTAAATTTTTTCCGACATTTTTTCCGATATTTCGAAACTCGATTGGAGTGCAAGAATGCCTGTTTTTTCTACTAATTTATCTATAATTTTTCGGTAGAGCGTATTCGTGCCTACATCGTTGAATTGCGAAGCTATAGTACCATAAATAGGCAAATCTTCATCGGGTGTATCCCAAAGGTTATGATTGCGTTTGTATTGTTTTTTTACATCACGCATTGCATCTAAAGAGCCTCGTTTGTCAAATTTATTGATGGCAATAATATCGGCAAAGTCGAGCATATCTATTTTTTCTAATTGTGTTGCCGCGCCATATTCAGAGGTCATCACATACAAACTTGCATCGGAGTGTTCTATAATTTCAGTATCGGACTGTCCAATGCCTGAGGTTTCTACAACGATGAGGTCGAAGCCCGCAAATTTGCAAATATCAATAGCATCTTGCACATAGCGGCTAAGGGCTAAATTGCTTTGTCGAGTAGCCAAACTACGCATATACACCCTTCCGTTGGAGATGCTATTCATGCGGATTCTATCGCCTAAAAGTGCGCCGCCTGTTTTGCGTTTAGAGGGGTCTACGGAAATAACTGCAATATTTTTGTCTTCAAAATCCATCAAAAATCTGCGTACCAACTCATCAACCAAGCTCGATTTGCCTGCGCCCCCTGTGCCTGTGATGCCTAAGACAGGTATTTTGACATTTTTAGTCAGGGCAAGATTGATTTTTTCTTTTGCTTTCTCAAATTCTTCGGGGTAATTTTCGGCTACGGAAATCAGTCGGGCTATGCTTTGGTGGTGTTTTTCTTTGCTTCTTTCCAAAAAATATTCTATGGCTGGTATTTCCTCTAACTCGCCGTGGCTGGTTTCCATTTTTTGTACTTTTTTAGGGTCAAAAGTGGAGAAGTCGCATTTCATTAATACGTCATTGATCATACCTTGCAAGCCCATGGCTCTGCCGTCATCGGGGTGATAAATGCGCGTGATGCCGTAGGCGTGTAGTTCTTCTATTTCAGAAGGGAGTATGGTGCCGCCGCCGCCGCCAAATATTTTGATGTTGGCGTTGCGTTCTTTGAGTAAATCGTGCATGTATTTAAGGTACTCTACGTGCCCACCTTGGTAAGAAGTAATGGCAATGGCTTGCGCATCTTCTTGAATGGCACAATCTACGATTTCGGCAACAGAACGGTTGTGCCCTAAGTGGATAATTTCCGCCCCTGATGACTGCATTACGCGGCGCATGATGTTGATGGCGGCATCGTGCCCATCGAAAAGAGAGGCAGCCGTAACAATGCGAATATGATTTTGAGGTTGGTATATAGGAGGAGTGGCTGTCATAGTATTTTTAGAATTTTTTGTTGTGATATATAAATTTATTGAATCGTTTCGATGACTAAATTGTGGTTGGTATAAATGCAAATATCAGCGGCTATGTGTAGGCTTTCTCTTACCATTTCTTCGGCGGTGAGTTGTGGAGCGTGTTTTTTGAGTGCTGTAGCAGCGGCTTGCGCATACATACTTCCAGAACCAATGGCAGCGATTTGGTTGTCGGGCTCGATGACATCGCCCGTACCCGAAATGATGAGTACTTCTTCGCGGTTTACGGTAATGAGCATCGCCTCTAAACGTCTTAGATAGCGGTCGGTACGCCAATCTTTGGCAAGTTCTATGGCTGCACGTTTCATGTTGCCTCCGTAGCTGTTGAGTTTTTCGTCAAATCTTTCAAGCAATGTGAAAGCATCAGCGGTAGAGCCTGCAAACCCTGTGATAATTTTTCCGTCTTGCAATTTGCGTATCTTCTTTACATTGCTCTTGGCTACGGTGTTACCCATAGTGGCTTGTCCATCTGCGCCGATGGCTACGGTGCCGTTGTGTGCAATGGCTAATACGGTGGTAGCGTGAATTTTGCTTTCTTTCATAAAAAAATGATTGGATATGTTTTTTGGCACTGCAATTTAGCAAAAAATGTGTAATAGAATAGTGCAAATGTGGGTAATAATAGCATAAATTATTTGTTTCTTGTGATAATATTCTATTGCTTATGTTTAAAAAATGCCATTGCTTGTTTTTGTTTTTATTTGTTTGTCTTCATTATGGTGCTTTTGCGCAAATGGCTAATGACAGTACAAGAGCTTGCCTTTTTGGGGCTACTTCGCAAGGGAAAAACTCACGCGAGGAGTTACATTTGGGTGCGCGTTTGGGCTACAATGTGGGTTTTAAGGGAGAAAATACTGCCGAATTAGGGTTGGCTTGGATATTCTTTAAGCGTAGAATGGGAAATCCTGCTTATGTAGCTCCTTTGGGCTATTGGGGTTTGAGCACCACAGTAGAAGGAACTATGTTGGAAGATAAATTACTCATTGCGCCACGCATAGGCATAGAAGGGCATTTTTTATTGATAAGTGCGCGGCTTACTGCGGCGTGCTACCTAAAAGAAGGTAAACAAGATTATCGATTTTCGCCTGAAATAGGGGTAGGCTTGTTTGGCTTTGTGGTAACATACGCCTCTTGGAATATTCCCCTGCAAGCTACTACCATAGAAGAAGTAAGCCCTTTCCGATTAGCAATAGCAGTGAATTTGTTTACTTTTTGAGATTGTATTGTATTCTAAATATACTGCTTGTTTGTATAAATAATATTGGGACAAAATGACTGACACTAACGATAAAATACATAATACCTATCTAAACAATAATCCATCTTTGGGAAGTAGTTATAGTTTCTTTGAAATTTTTAATTTGAAACACAAACGCTTCATTCAAGACCTCTACAAATACAACTTTTTCTCAAAACACACGCTTTCCGCTACTCCTTCGTACTGCCCATAGTTTTCTGTGCGTACAAAGTTACTTTGCTCATAAAGTCGGATAGCAGCAGTTTGCAAAATACCTGTTTCTAAGATACAGCGTTTGTATTGCATTTCTTTTGCCCAATGTTCAAGCATTTGTAAAATCTGCATGGCTACTTTTTTTCTCCTATAAGTCGGTAACACATACATTCTTTTCACCTCCACTGTTTCTGAGTCATAGGCTTTGAGTGCTCCACAGCCTACAGCAGTTTGGTTTTCGTCATAGGCAACAAGCACATGTTGAATATCTGTAAGGGTATTGAATTGGGAAAAAAAGGGAAATTTTTCGCCATCCGTAATTTTGAGTTCATTGTCCAAGAGTGCTACAAGTGCCTTAAAATCAGGGTTTAGCGAATTAGTACGTTGTATAACCATTATTATAAATCTCCTACTCTTACATTGAGATACTCTACCATTTTCTCATCTACCCATACTTCTATAGTGTAAATACCTACATCAGGAAAATTCACAGTCCATCTCGATTCGGCTACGTGTGTATGTGTAAGTGAGCGATTCATAAACGCATCTTCCGAGTTAATGATTATTTCGCCTTGCACATTTTTCATGCGTATGTCATAGGTATGCGCTACATTGACGCCAAAATCTTGAAAACGCGTATACACTGTAAATACATTGTCTTTGCCTACTGCCGAGCTATTAAAACCAGTGAATACACTTAAAATGTTGTCATTTCCGTCACTGCCTTCAGTTACTTCCTTACAAAGTATGATAGAACAACTTTGGGCTTTTGTTGCTTCTGAAAAGCCTATTGTAAAAATAAACACAAATAATAAAGGGGCAAACTTTTTCATATTTTTCATTTTTTTTAGTAAAACGGTACAAATGTAAAATATATTTTTCGAATAGATAAGCTATTATCACTTTTTCAGGCTTTTGCCTTAGTGTTATAAAAAAGTGCTATAAAATGCCCCAATAAAATTACGATCAGTACACTAAAGAAAAATAAGTACTCTGCCATATTGCCTCCTGCTTCGGGAAAATTACCTCTAATGCGTGGGATATAAGTCATAAACATCACAAACCACACATAATATAAATACCCCATACGCAAAATTTTGGGTATTGTAGTGCGATACGCATACACAAACGGCATCAAACCTATCCAAACATAAGCCAAAGCCCCGCCCAAAAGCCGTATAGGTATGAGCTCAATTCCAGAGCTTTTTACATAAATGGCAATGAACAAGAGATGCAGAAAATGATTAATAGCCAACGACATACTCCAATCTTTGATGGTTGTTTTGCCAAAAAAAGAAGGAATAGGCTTGGCTTTCAGCACTTGTGTTTCGTGCCACCAAATTCCAATAAAAATCAGCAAAGAAACACGCCCCGATAAGCGAGTTAATATCTGCCAAAAAACAGTTTCATTTGGAGCTACCTGCCAAGCATAAACAGCAATGATGATGTTTGACCATAGCCCTACAGTTCGGAGTAAATAAAGTGTTAGGTTCATGCAATAATAAGGATTTGTTTTAGCACAGAAATAATGACAAAAATAAAAAAAACAATGCAACCTTGATGTATTTATTTGTGTCTTTTATGAACTAAAGTGAAGATTAACAACTTATTTGTTAAATAGAGCAATCACAAATTAAAGTATTTCTAATTTGATAAAAAAATGAGAATGTTAAAACAATTTGTTATCAGGCAATATATGCCCGAAAAAAATGATGTATAAAGTTCAATAACTTAATTTATAGGTTTCACTGCTCAAATAAACCTAATATATAATAAAAAATAATAAAGAAAATAATTTATTATATCTACTTTATCATTTTTATCATATTTTTTATCACTAATATAATAATTTTCAACAACAAACAATACATATTCAAACCCAAGATATTATGGTATTCTTTGGTTTTACATATTTTTGCAAATTGATAATTAGATTTTTCAAACAAAGTATTTCATTCAATTAAACTATTATGAAAAAAACACTGATTTTATCCATTCTTTATTTATCAATATTTTCACTCACTAAAGCCCAAAACGAAGCCTGTCAATGTGTGCAAGTATTTGAGCAAATGACCCAAAAAATAGAAAAAAACTACATTGCTTATCATCTAAATAAAAGTGAAATAGAAGAGGCTTACAAAACCCAAAAAAGTGAGTTCCATAAAAAAAGTACCGAAACAACAATGGAGCAATGTACAGCTTTGCTGCAAGATTTTTTGAGATTCTTTCAAGATAAACACGTCTTTGCAGTCGCTTTTCCTAAACCTACTGAAGAGGAACTCAATACTACCAAAATTTTATTACAAAATAACCTTATTAAAGATGTGGGCACAGTCACTGCAAAAGATATCGAAGGCTATTGGACAGATGGTAGCAGCAAATACGCTATACTGCCAAACCCTAATGAAAATATTAAATTTAGTCATGTAGCCATCATCATAGAACACCAAGATGCAGCCAAAATAGGCGAAATAAAATTAGGTGTGAGCCTTAACCAACAACAAGAATGGGTGGGCAAATACTACCCTAACAATTATGCTGAAAGATATACACAAATCAAAACTTACAAAGAAGGAAAACTACTCAATATTTGGGGAGGCATCATTTGGGCAAGACTCGACGATAAAAACACAGCAATATTTTCTCCTATAAAACCTACATTAAAAAACCTAAACGAAAAAACTGTATTAATAGATTTACCTTCTTTTTTGATAGAAAAAAAAGACTTTGATGATTTCCTTAAGACCAATGAAAATAGTATTGCGGAAGCCTCTTATCTCATCATCGATTTACGTGGTAATACAGGTGGAAATGGTATTTACTACAATTTATTCAGTTTTTTTGCCGAAAAAAGCCTAAAAAGCCCACAAGGATTAGCCATCGCCTCCGATGATAATATAGCCTACTTCACAAAATTTGCTAACCTTAATCAAGCCAACGACCCTCATACAGTTGTGGTAAATAATATGAAAACTAATAATGGGCAAATCGTAAAAGGACCTATTTACCCCGATTTTATGCCTAAAATAAGAAAAAGTAATATCCAGAAAGTAGTAATATGGACAGACAAAGGTTGCATGAGTGCTGCTGAGGCATTCATACTCCAAGCCAAAGGTTTAAGTACCAAAGTAACTACTATAGGCAATGCCACTGGTGGGGTAATAGATTACAATAATGTGAATAGTATACCCATTTCTTGTGAGCGATACGGCATTTATTTCGGCTACCCTACTTATTCAATGCACGAAAATGTAAAAACACAAGGATATAATAAAACAGGCATTATCCCTGACATCATCATCGAAACCAACGTAGATTATACCAATTTCACATTAGAGTTCCTCAATAAATAAAGGTCAATAGATATATTAATAAATAGAAAAAGAGGCTGTTTATAAACAGCCTCTTTTATCTACTACTGAGCAGACCAACCACCTTCTATGGGGAAAGTAGCCCCTGTGATTTCGGAACTGCTCGGAGAAGCAAGTAACATAGCCGTTGCCGCCAAAGTTTCTATTTTCACAAACTCTTTTACGGCTTGTTTTGCCAGCATCACTTTACTGATTACTTCATCTTCGGTCATTTGATGAGCTTTTGCTTGGTCTTTGATTTGCCCCTCTACCAAAGGCGTGCGCACATAACCCGGCGCAATAGCATTACAAGTAATGTTATAAGGAGCTCCTTCCAATGCCAATACTTTGGTAAGCCCTGTTACGCCATGTTTGGCAGCCACATACGCCGATTTGAAAGCTGATGCCCTGAGTCCATGTGCGGAGGTAATGTTAATAATGCGCCCAAAATTACGCTCCTTCATCCCCTTCCATACCGCCTTGCTCGTATGAAAAGCAGAAGAAAGATTCACCCCAATAATCAAATCCCATTTGCTTTCGGGAAAATCTTCTACAGGCGAGACATATTGAACACCCGCATTATTAATCAATACACCTACCCCACCCCATTGCTCTTCTACGGTTTGCACCATCGCCTGAATTTCTTCAGGCTTAAGCATATTGGCTGGCGAGAACAAAGTCTTTACGCCAAATTCTTTTCCAAGTGCTTCGGCTATTTCAGCTCCGTTTGCCTCTAAGCCATTGAGCATAAGGTGATATCCTGCTTTCGCAAATTCGCGCGCAATGCCTAATCCAATGCCGCTTGTACTACCTGTAATGATGATATTTTTTTGAAATTCCATAGTAAATCATTATTTTTGTGCTATTATAGTAAAAAAAACTAAAAAGATTTTGCACTTTGAAATAAAAATATCAATTTAGTGCATGGTTTTTGTACTATTTGTTTCTTGACAAATAAATCTGTACACCCATCAACCCAATAAAGGTTATGTTAAAATTCATACTACAACGTTTTTTGCGCGGTATTTTGGTCATCATAGGCGTTATTTTTGTACTCTTTGTACTATTTTACGTCTTACCGGGTAGCCCTGTCGATGTCATAACGGGTGGAAAAGCAACCCCCGAAACGCGCGCGGCTCTTATCAAAGAATTAGACTTAGATAAACCCGTATGGCAACAATTTCTCTACTATTTGAATGATTTGTCGCCCTTAGCTGTTCATCACGACACACCTGAGCGTCAGAAAGAATATGGGTATCTAAAAATTATAAAATTTGGTGAAAATGCCTTTGTGTTAAAATTCCCCTATCTACGCCGTTCGTACTCTTATCAAGAAGGGAAATTAGTTTCTCAAATTCTATTAGAAGATATGGAAGGCACACTCATATTGGCAATTACCTCTATGTTTTTTGCCACTGTCATTGGGGTTTTCTTAGGTACTATTGCTGCAGTTCGTCAAAATACTTGGGTAGATTATACTTTAGTTACGGTTTCGTCTTTTGGCATCTCAGTCCCCTCCTTTGTATTGGCTATCTTAGTCGCTATTACTTTTGGGCACTACCTCAAAGATTATACAGGTTTAGAGATGACAGGTTCTTTATGGACAGACAACCGCTTCGGGAAAGCCGAGCTAAAATTAGGCAATCTCATTTTACCTACCTTTACATTAGCTATGCGTCCGTTGGCTATCATCGTACAACTCACGCGAAGCTCTATGATAGAAGTATTATCGCAAGACTTTATTCGTACAGCCAAAGCCAAAGGGCTTACATTTTATGAAGTAATCAGAAAACATGCACTCAAAAACGCTCTTAACCCTGTTATTACGGCTGTTTCTGGTTGGTTAGCTTCTTTGATGGCAGGTGCTTTCTTCATTGAGTACATCTTTAATTGGAAAGGCATAGGTATGACTACAGTAAAAGCTGCTGCCGACTTCCGCGATGCGCCCGTAGTTATTGGTGCTACTATCTTAATTGGTATCATATTCGTCATTATCAATATATTGGTAGATGTGATTTATGCCCTTTTAGACCCTCGTATTCGTCTATAAAAAATATTTTTTGCCCATTGTTTTATAATCTAAAAATATGATTTATCTTTGTGCATCAAAAATAAAATAAACGCTTATGGCAGAAGTAGCAGAAAAAAAGGTAGCCACACCAAGTGAACCTTTGCTTTCAAAGAAAAACTTAAAGTTACTCACTCACCCCTTAGATGCAGACAATCCCGTTACGGTACAAGTATTGGGTATTTGTTCAGCATTGGCGATCACAATACAAATGGAAACTGCCCTTACGATGGCATTAGGTTTGACATTCGTTACTGCATTTTCTAATTTAATCATCTCTTTACTTCGTAATACAATACCCTCTCGCATACGTATTATCGTTCAGTTGGCTATAGTATCCTTGTTTGTAATCTTGGTAGACCAATTGCTCAAAGCCTACTTGTATGATATTTCTAAAAGACTTTCCGTGTTTGTGGGTCTTATCATTACTAACTGTATCGTGATGGGTCGCTTGGAAGCCTTTGCAATGGGCAATAAGCCAATTCCTTCTTTTTTAGATGGCATAGGCAATGGCTTAGGGTATGGACTAATATTGATGATTATCGCTTTCATCAGAGAATTATTCGGTTCGGGGTCATTATGGGGTTTCAAAGTATTTGAAATGGCAGGTATTCCCTTTCAAGGAAACGGCTTGATGATGTTGCCCGCAGGAGCTTGTATTGTATTAGGAGTTATTATTTGGATACAACGCTCTCTGAATGGTTATTCGGAAGACTAATGCAATCAAAAGACATTGGGAAAATATATAAAAAAGACCCTTAAGAGTAATTCTTGAGGGTTCTTTTTTAAGCATAATCTTACATATAAGGTTACCTAATATTAATGTTAAGTATTTACACTTTAGAAGTAAAAAAACAAAAATACACACCACCTGATTACTCAACTTCTTTATAATTAAATTGTAACACATGAGCCTAAAATTATCTAAACAATTATTATTTTCATTTCTACTCCTACTATCTTTCTTACATACATCAAATATTGCAAAGGCACAAGAAGACTATAACCTTATGCAATATAACTATACCCCAATGCTTACCAATCCGGGTATGTTTACAGAAGATAGGAATATTAAATTTATACTTAACTACCGCAACCAACCCAATGTAACAGGCGATAATTTTCGTACTGCTATGTTTTCATTTATTTACCCTTTCATCAATAAATATACAGGGCAAAGATGGGGCGGTTTGGGTGTTGGTTTGGTCAATGACTTACCGGGCAATTTTTTACAAAATAATGGTGTATTGTTAGGTTATGCCCATAATTTCAAATTGGCTGCCCGCCGAAACTATCACTTTCTGAGTGTAGGCTTGCAAGGAGGCTATTACCAACGCAGTGTAAATATAGCAGGGCTTTCTACCATCAATCAATACAACAATGGCGTATTCGACCCCAACATCCCCGTGAATGAAAATACTGCCTCCAATACCCGTAATTATTTTGTAGTAACTCCGGGCGTGATGTGGCAAATGAATGACTCTACAGGCAAACAAAAAGCTTTTTTAGGTTTTTCTATTTTTAATACCAATACCCCTAACAATTCTTTTTATAATGAAGTAGTGTACCGCCTACCTATTCACTATGTAACTGTAGGGGGCTATACTGTTTATGAACGTGGGTTACTTTCTGTTACTCCTACTTTCCGCTGGATTCATAGAGCAGGCTCCAATGAAATACTATTAGGTGCTTGGACTAAATACAAACTGATGGGTAGTTCCAATGAAAAAAGTTTTCTTAAACCGGGTTATGCTACCTTAGGGCTTTGGTACAACGAAAATGAGGCTTTTGTGGCTTCTGTAGGTTTTGACCAACCTCGCTATTTTGTTTCTTTTAACTTAGACTTTCCTGTTTCTAACAATGCCACCAAATGGCAAGGAAATACAGTATTCGAAATTGCTTTAGGGTTTAAAATAGAAAGAAAAGTACTCAAACGCCTTGACCCCGCCGAAATTGTAGACCCTTATCCTTTAAAATTAGATACTCCTCAAATCACAGGCATCAATTTACCTATTGTTGCTTTCCCACCGCCTAAAATAGAGCCTAAAAAGAAAAAAGAGGTAAAAGACGTGCAAGAAGACGGAGCATTCCGTTTCAAAATAGGTAGCTCGGAGTTAGATGATGCCTCCAAACGCCTTCTTGATAGTGTGGCATTAGTAATGCAAGAACACCCAGACGCGGTCATTGTTGTATCGGGGCACACTTGCGACATAGGCACTTTTGAGAGTAATATGCGCCTTTCAGAACAAAGAGCCGCCGCAATGAAAGATTATATCGCTAAGTATTCAAATATAGACCCTAATCGTATTCAAACTAAAGGATATGGACCTACCAAACCTATTTTACCTAATACAAACGAACCTAACCGCGCGCAAAATAGACGTGTAGCTTTCAAAATATCGTATAGTACTAGTGAAGAATCGGAAGATGATGGCTACGGAGAGGAGGAAGAGTAAAATGAAACAATATTCAATTCACATATTTTATAATTTTTAAGCACCCTAAAATGATCACTTATGAAAAAATTGTTAATTATTAGCTTCCTTATTATAGCTTCACTCCCTACTTTTGCACAATACGAGGAGTCCTCAGCCGTTTTCAGAGTACTTACCTCAAGTACTGCCAAATTTGGCGATTATAACCAAGATGGTTATTTGGACATTGTTTCTTCAGGTTGGGACGTAGCTGAAAAAAAACGCTATGCCATTCTTTATGAAAATAACAATGGGAAAGATTTTTCTATTAATACACAAACATCATTGAAAGGGGTCAATGATGTAACGCCTAACAATGCCGCTTGGGGAGATTTGAACAATGACAACCAAATAGACCTCATCATAGCAGGACAAGACGGAGGGCAACGTACTGCAACCATTTATGTGGGCTCAGGGCAAAGATTGCTCAACTTTGCTACCCTTACTGGTGTTTTTGCAAGTTCAGTTTCTTGGACAGACTATAACGGAGATGGCTGGCAAGACATTCTTATCACTGGCATTAATACGAAACATGTAGACGTAAGCGAAATTTTTCAGAATAACCAAGGGGGTAGTTTCGCACCCTCCTCTGTCAAATTAGAAGGCGTGTTTGATGGTACTTCTGTATGGGGCGATATGGACAAAGATGGAGACGCAGATTTATTGGTAACAGGAAAATCTGCCCATGGACAATTAGTAAGCCTTGTGTATGAAAATTTAGGCAATGGTATTTTTAAAAACTTAGAACTCAATCTTGTACCCCTCAGAAGAGCCTCTGCCGCTTGGGGCGATTACGACAATGATGGTTATTTGGATTTTCTTATTTCAGGGTTTAACGTAAAAGAACACCCTACCACACAACTTTACCATAATAATGGCAACAAAACCTTCTCTCCCGTCAAAACAATTATTACAGACCTATCAAGCAGTGCCATTGCTTGGGGTGATGTAGATAACAATGGCGAGTTAGATGTGCTTGTTTCAGGTGAAGACGTGAACCACACAAAGTCAACAAAAGTTTATCTAAATAACAAAGGGAATTTTACAGATGCAAACTATGGCATCATAGGTATAGATATGGGAGGTATGGACTTGGGAGATATGAATAATGATGGTAAATTAGATATGATTGTTACGGGACAAAATCAAGAATTTAAAGGAGTAACAAAATTATACCTCAATAAATGTTCAAAAACCAATACTGCACCTAACAGCCCAGAAGGTTTGACGGTAAAAAAAGAAGGTAATCAAATTACGCTTTCTTGGCAAGAAGCTGCTGATGCTGGCGACGCTGACACACAAACCCCCTCAAAAGCATTGACTTACAACATAAGAATAGGCACAAAAAGCAATGGAACTGAAGTAGTTTCGCCTTTGGCAGACCTAAAAACAGGAAAACGTTTCGTAGTAGAAATGGGTAATGTAGGTCATACTACTTCTTACACCATTACACTCCCAAAAGGCACTTATTATTGGAGCGTACAAACAATTGATAATGGATATATGGGCTCTAATTTTTCTACTGAACAAACCTTTACCGTAGAATAGTCATATTCATCTATTTTTAGAAAGAAGGGGCTTTTTAAAAGTTCCTTCTTTTTTTTTCAAAAAATGATTTAGAGAAAAATAAGAACTTTTTTATTGTTTTTTTAGCAATTGGATAAAAATTTGATTTATTTTATAGCAAAATAGAGTATATTATTTTGTAAAAAACTAAAATCCTTATCTAATAATGACTTATACCGCTATCATGGTTTTGATTTTCATAGTAGGTTATACGGCTATCACCTTAGAACACCCTATCAAAATCAATAAAACCGCCTCCGCCCTACTTACTGGTGTCTTGTGTTGGACTATCTACATCATTTTTAGTACAGACATCAAACACGTAGAAGAATCGCTCTCACACCATTTAGGGTCTGTTTCTGAAATCCTTTTCTTTTTATTAGGTGCTATGACCATCGTAGAACTCGTTGATGCGCACGAAGGATTCAGAATCGTTACAGATAGAATCACTACACGCAACAGCCGCGTACTTTTATGGATTATCTGTTGGGTGAGCTTTTTCCTCTCCTCCGTGTTAGACAATCTCACCACCTCTATAGTAATGGTTTCCTTGCTCAGAAAACTGATAGACAATGCCGATATGCGCAAATATTATGCGGGGTTGGTCATCATTGCAGCCAATGCGGGCGGTGCTTGGACACCAATAGGAGATGTAACCACCACCATGCTTTGGATTGGCGGACAAGTAACTACTGCCAATATTATGACTTCTTTGTTTATCCCTAGTGTAATTTGCTTGTTAATTCCTTTATTATTCGTTACTTTCAGACTCAAAGGCGATATTCAAAATGACAAAGTACAAGTATTAGAACCAATGGAAAACCCGACTAACTCTAAAATAATGCTGGCTTTTGGTGTAGGCTCATTGGTTTTTGTACCTATTTTCAAAACCGTTACACATTTGCCTCCTTACATGGGCATATTGTTTGGCTTAGGCGTGCTTTGGGTTATTTCAGAAATACTCAATAGCAACAAAGATGAAGAAGAAAGACACCAATATTCTGCTTCTTATGCACTTTCGCGCATTGATGCCTCAAGCATATTGTTCTTTTTGGGTATTCTGATAGCGATTGGCTCTTTGGAAGCTACAGGCACTTTGATTGCTTTGGCTCAATGGATGGATGCGAATATCGGCAATCAAGATGTAATTGTTATGGCTATTGGACTCGCTTCTGCTGTCATTGACAACGTCCCTCTTGTGGCGGCTTCTATGGGTATGTATCCCTTGTCCCAATTCCCTACTGATAGTAAAATATGGGAATTTATGGCATATTGTGCAGGTACAGGAGGAAGTATTCTTATCATTGGCTCCGCAGCAGGTGTAGCAGTGATGGGTATGGAAAAAATTGACTTCTTTTGGTATGTCAAAAAAATAAGCCTACCCGCATTGATAGGCTATTTTGCAGGGGCTTTCACCTACATCGGTATTTATATGTTATTGCACGGCTAATAAGTGTGATTTTTTCATAAGCCGCTCTGTGGCTGTTTCAAGGGTTTGATTTTGCTTAGCGAAACAAACCCTTAATACTTTATGGTCAGTTTTATGAGCATAAAATACTGAAATGGGAATAGTTGCTACTCCAATTTCACGCGTAAGGCGTTTGGCATATTCTACATCATTCTCTTGGCTTAGGTGTGCATAAGAAATTGTTTGAAAATAAGTTCCTTCACAAGGCAACAACTCAAAGGGGGTTTGACTTAATAGCGTTCGGCAATAGTCGCGCCTTTCTTGGTAGAAAGTAGGCAGTTCTAAATAATGATTCGGGTTTTTCAGGTAAGCAGCTAAAGCAACTTGTGTGGGTGTATGGGCAGAAAAAGTAACAAATTGATGTACTTTTCTAAACTCTTGTGTGAGCGCGACAGGTGCTATACAATAGCCTATTTTCCAACCTGTAGCATGGTAAGTTTTTCCAAAAGAAGAAATTACAAAACTTTTTTCACGCAGAGTGGGGTATTTTAATACACTTTCATGGGTTTCATTATCGAAAATGATGTGCTCATAAACCTCATCACTGATGAGCCATAGATGAGGATTTTCGGCTACTACTTTTTCTAACTGTTGCATATCTTCTTTGCGCCAAATTCGCCCTGTAGGGTTATGGGGTGTATTGAAAATAATAGCTTTTGTTTGCGGGTTAATGGCTTTTTTGATAGCTTCCCAATCTACAGAAAAATCCTTTTTAAGGGATATACTTATGGGTGTAGCCTTACTAAGCAAGATAGCAGGAATATAAGAATCATAAGCAGGTTCAACCACAATGATTTCATCTTTGGGGTGCGCAATGGTAGTGATGGCATCGAAAAGTGCCTCCGTAGCCCCTGCTGTAATGGTGATTTCAGTTTCGGGGTGTGGTGCATATTGGTATAACTGCTCTGTTTTGATACTGATTTGTTCGCGAAGGCTTATCAAACCTGCCATAGGAGCGTATTGATTCATACCACTTTGCATGGCTTGGTCTATTTCTTTGATGAGTGCTTCGGCTACTTTGAAATCAGGAAAGCCTTGTGATAAATTAACGGCTTGGTGTTCTTGTGCTAAGGCACTCATAGTGGTAAAGATAGTAGTGCCTACTTGTGGTAATTTGCTTTGTATACTCATATAAACAAAAGGATAGAAAAAGACTATCTTCTACCTTGATTAGGTGATGAAGAAGATAGTCTTTAGTCAAATATTATTTTTTGCCAATGATGTTCATTTCTACCCTTCGGTTGTTGCGTTTTCCTTCGGGGGTATCGTTGGTATCTACAGGTTTGGTTTCGCCATACCAAGCAGTAGTGATGCGATGCGCAGGTATACCTTTTGAAACCAAATAATCTTTCACGGCATTAACACGCCCTTCGGAAAGTGTCATATTGGCTTCATCAGGACCATCACTATCGGTGTGTCCTTCTAAGTGCAAGGTTGTATGACTATATTTATTTAGCAATTCGGCTACTTTATCAAGGGCAGTGTAAAACTCATTTTGTATAACTGCACTTCCTGATACAAATTGTACGCGGCTTGCTTCTTTAAGAATGTCTTCTTCTTGTTGAGTAATAATTTCGGGGCAACCTTTATTGCGTGGTACGCCGGGAACATCGGGGCATAAATCTTCAGGGTCGGGAACACCGTCTTTGTCTCTATCAGGTGGAGGGCATCCGTTGTACTTAGCTACACCGGGCACATCGGGGCATTTGTCTTTGTAGTCAGGTATACCATCACCATCAGTATCGGCAGGTGGGCAGCCAAATTTATCTACCACAGTGCCTTTAGGCGAATCGGGGCATAAATCATTAAAATCGGGAACGCCATCACCATCTTTATCAGGAAAGCAACCTGTTGCATCTACGCTGACATAGAGAGTATCTTTTTCATTTTTGATGAGCAAATCGTGTATAATATTGACTTGTACACTGTCTTTTTTGCCCAAATATATCCATACTTTGGCAGGCGTACTGGGGCACTTGTCCGCATTGCCTGTAACACCGTCTTTGTCAGGATCCATTTTGTAATACTCTGATACATAGATGCTTTTATCGTCTTCAGAACCTTCTACTTTTTTCTTAGTACGTGTAATACGAACCAATCTGTAATTAATTCCGCCTTTGCTACCTGTAGTTACATCTTTGAAACTCAGCGTGATATTATCATTTTGTAAGCGTGCAAGTACCGTAGAATCTTGCGCTTTTGCTGGCGACAGAGGCAACAAAATCCATAATAATAAAAGGTTAATCGTAATTAGTATATGCAATAAATTTGTTTTCATAGGAATAACTTTAATAAAGAAGTAAGAAATACATAAACTATGCCACATAGAATACGCATTGCAAAGGTAAATATTTCATGGCAATTATTATGCATCGCTAAATCTTTGCGTTCACTTTTTTGACATGTAGTACTTTTTGACTAACTTGCAACGCTATGGAGGCTATAGAAAAAGACAAAAAATTCATTGTTTCGGCACGAAAATACCGCCCCGCTACTTTCGATACAGTGGTAGGGCAAAGCCATATTACCACCACCTTAAAAAATGCTCTGAAAACCAAACAGTTAGCACAGGCTTTCCTGTTTTGCGGTCCGCGAGGTGTAGGGAAAACTACTTGTGCACGCATTTTAGCCAAAACGATTAACTGCCAAAATATTACTCCTGAATACGAAGCCTGCGGAACTTGTGAGTCTTGCGAGGCTTTTCAACACAATGCTTCATTGAATGTTTATGAATTAGATGCCGCCTCGAACAATAGCGTAGATGATATTCGTAATTTAGTAGACCAAGTGCGTTTCCCACCACAAATAGGCAACAAGAAAGTATACATCATAGATGAGGTGCACATGCTCTCTACGGCGGCTTTCAATGCTTTTTTGAAAACCTTAGAAGAACCCCCTTCTTATGTTATATTTATATTAGCAACTACTGAAAAGCATAAAATTATCCCTACTATTTTATCACGCTGTCAGATTTTTGACTTCAAACGCATTGAAAATAAAGACATTAGCGAACACTTGGCAAATATAGCCCAACGCGAACACATAGAAGCTGAAATAGAAGCCTTAGACCTGATCGCTAAAAAAGCAGATGGAGGTTTGCGCGATGCGCTTTCACTTTTCGATTTAGTAAGTACTTTTTCTGTTGATAGAAAAATCACCTATAAAAATACACTCGAAAACCTTCATATTTTAGATTATGAATATTATTTTAGGGTAACCGATGCACTATTGGCAAAAGACATTCCAAGGGCTTTATTGCTTTTAGATGACATCATGAAGCAGGGTTTTGATGGGCATTTGTTCATTTCGGGGCTTGCCACACATCTCCGCGACCTTGTTTACTGCAAAGACGCTACTACTTTGACTTTGTTACAAGTAAATCAGAATGCCAAAGAAAAATACCAATTACAAGCCGCAGAAGCGAGTTTGGCTTTTTTATACAATGCATTGGACAAAGCCAACGACTGTGATTTGAACTACAAGAATAGTAAAAACCCTGAATTGCTCTTACAACTGACCCTCATCAAGATAGCACACCTCCCCGAAATGATACAACAACAGGAAGAGGCAAAAAAAAAAATTGATGTCGTAACAGAAACGCCCCCTGTAGAGTATGGCAAAAATAGTAGCAGCACTCCTAATAATACGAATGTAACTAATCAAACCATCAAAACACCCTCTATAAAAACAGGAAGTAATAACTATAACAGCAATACACAAACCAATACGACTGCTGAAACCGTTGCCAATAAAGTTGATTTAACAAAACCCTATAGCCACGAAGCATTGCAAAAGGCATGGCAAAATTTAGCCTCATCAGCAGAATACGATACTATCAAGTTCATTTTTAATACCCCTTTGACTGTTTTGTCTGAAAATCGTTATGAAATTACGTTGGAAAATGAGGTAATAAAAAACAGAGTTGAGGCGAGTCGTGTAGCAATGCAATCATACCTGCATCAGGTTTTACAAAACAATACTATTCAACTTTCCATCAAAGTAGTAGTAAGTGATAAACCCGTGAAACCCATCATCTATACCTCATCTGATAAATGGAAAGCACTTCATGAAAAAAATGAACACTTAGGCGAGCTCAAAAACCGTTTGCAATTATTGATATAATATTTTAGCCGTCAGTTCGCGCAAAATTTCTGTATCTTCTATAGAAGCACTGTCTATGCCTTTGGTTTTTAAATCGGCAGTTCGAATGGCAGAAATCGCCAATATAATACTGTTCAAAGAGTATTTTTGCAAAGCAGTTTTATAGTCTTTTACAAAAAAAATAGGCACACCCATTGCCTCCGAAAGCCCCTTATCACTTTTATCAACACTCTGATTGCCTGCTAATAATTTGCAAAAAAATTGGAACAACATAGCAATCGTAGGAATTGCAGGTTGGCTTTTAGGGTTGCTTTTCCAATGTTGCAAAATACGCATTACCTTCTCCGTTTCTTTTTTTGCCAATGCTCCTTGAAACTCAAAAACATTATATTCGCGGCTTATGCCCACATTCTCTTCTACGGCTTTTTCGTCTATTGTTTTTGTATTGCCAAAAGAAATCATTAGTTTGTCTATCTCTGTTCGTAGTCGGCTCATATCTGCCCCTATAGACTCTATGAGCATATTAGCAGCCTTAGGCACAATACTAAAACCTTCACTTTTGAGGTATTCTTGTATCCAATCGAAAACCTTGTCTTCTTTTAACTTTTTGGTTTCGACTACGGTGGCATATTTCTCAAAATTTTTATACAAGGTTGTATTTTTATTAAGCGTTTTATGCTTATGGCAAAGTACCAAAATAGTAGTAGGGAGTGGGTTTTGGGCATATTTTTCAAGCAATTCTTTTGCCTCTTGCTTGTTCAAATCGGGCATTTGTTGAAACTCCCGCACAATGACTACTTGCTTTTCTGCCATCATCGGAAAGCGGCGTGCTTGTTGCATCAATACCCCAACATTGATATCTTTTCCGTATAAAATGGTCTGATTAAATCCTTTTTCGGCATCAGAAATGGCATTTTTTTCTATCTCCTCCGCAATAACATCAATGTAATAACTTTCTTCGCCATGCAACAAATAACAAGTTTTGTATTTTTTCTGTTTTAATTCTTTCAGAACTGCCTCAGGAGTTTGTAACATAGTTGCTTTGAAATTTTGAGAGGCAAAAATACATAAATATTTATAAAAAATACTTAATTTTGTGGGTTATGAAAAAAGTAGCTTTTTATACCTTAGGTTGCAAACTCAACTACTCCGAAACCTCTACCATAGCACGCCAATTTGAGCAGCGCGGTTTTCAGAAAGTAGAGTTCCAAGAAACCCCAGATATTTACATCATCAATACCTGCTCTGTAACTGAAAATGCAGACAAAAAATGCAGAAAATTGGTCAAAGAGGCGCAACGCATTGCCCCCAATGCTTACATAGCCATTGTAGGTTGCTACGCACAACTAAAACCCGAAGCCATTGCAAACATAGAAGGCGTAGATGCGGTATTAGGTGCTGCCGAAAAATTTATGCTTTTAGACCTTATCCCTACTTTTGAAAAACAATCTACTACGCAAGTTTTCAATCAACCCATAGAAAACAGTACAACTTTTCATCATTCCTACTCCTATGGCGACCGCACACGTACTTTTTTGAAAGTGCAAGATGGTTGCAATTATAATTGTGCTTTTTGCACCATTCCCCTTGCCAGAGGCGAAAGCCGAAGCGACAGCATCGCCCATATCATAGCATCGGCAAAGGAGATAGCCAAACAAGGCGATATAAAAGAAATTGTCTTAACGGGTGTCAATACAGGTGATTTTGGCATACAACAAGGCAGAAGAAAAGAAAGATTTATCGATCTCATCAAAGCACTTGATGAAGTAGAGGGCATAGAACGTTTTCGTATTTCCTCCATAGAACCCAATCTATTGAGCAACGAAATCATAGAATTTGTGGCACAATCCAAAAAATTTGTTCCTCATTTTCATATCCCATTACAATCGGGCTCTAATCATATTCTAAAGCTAATGAACCGCCGCTACGAACGCGAACTCTATGCAGAAAGAGTGCAAACCATCAAAAAACTAATGCCTCAGGCTTGCATTGGTGTAGATGTTATTGTTGGCTTCCCTGCCGAAGGCGAACATGAATTTCTCGAAACCTATGAGTTTTTGAACCAATTAGACATAGCATATTTGCACGTATTTACCTACTCCGAACGCCCCAACACGCGCGCCCTTGAAATAAAACCCAGTGTTTCGCCCGCCCTGCGCAACGAACGCTCAAGCCAATTACATATCCTTTCTGATAAAAAAAAGCGTTATTTTTATGAAAAAAATATAGGCAATACCTTCCATGTACTTTTCGAAAACGACATAGACGAAGGCAACATGCACGGCTTTACAGAAAACTACATACGCGTAACTGCCAAATATGACCCCTTAGCTATCAACGACATTAGGCAGGTACGTATCACAGACATCAACCCAAAAATGTTAGCAGAAGTAGAAGAAATAGCCAACAACCCCATTGTGCATCATGCTTGAAAGTTTGAAAGAAACCCTCAAAAACTTACCCCATGAACCGGGCGTGTATAAATTCTTCAATAAAAACCACGAAATTATTTATGTAGGCAAAGCCAAAAACCTGAAAAACAGAGTCAGCAGCTATTTTAATAATGCCCAACAACATAGCTACAAAACACTCCGATTGGTTTCGCAAATCGTACAAATAGAATTTACATTGGTTGCTAATGAGCTTGAAGCATTGTTGTTAGAAAATAACCTCATCAAAAACCATCAGCCACGCTACAACATAATGCTCAAAGATGGCAAAACCTATCCCTATTTGTGCCTCACCAAAGAGCATTTCCCAAGATTGATAGTAACAAGGCAATTAGACCGAAGTCAAGGTGCTTTTTTTGGACCTTACCCCCAAGTAAGAGCCATGCAAACCCTCCTATCACTCATCAAAGAACTTTTCCCACTTCGCACCTGCACACTTTTACTCTCACAAGAAAATATAAAAGCGCGCAAATTCAAACTTTGTTTAGAATACCACATCGGCAACTGTAAAGCACCTTGCGAAAACTTGCAAACTGAACAAGAATACGATGAGCAAATTGCACAAATCAAACAAATATTGAAAGGCAATACACAAACCGTATTGCAATATTTCAAACAAAAAATGATGCAATGCGCCCAAGAATTAGCCTTTGAAAAAGCTGAAGAATACAAACAAAAATTTTTTACAATAGAACAATTCCAAGCCAAATCTACTG
This sequence comes from Cytophagales bacterium, assembly GCA_004293905.1. GTDB lineage: Bacteria > Bacteroidota > Bacteroidia > Cytophagales > Microscillaceae > RDZE01. The sequence goes on from RDZE01000015.1 coordinate 103,361, forward strand.
TCGTAAACCCTAACCTACACGACATAGATGTATGGGCTATCGTGAGCAATGAAGAAAACGCCTTTGTTAGTTTTATGTCCGTAAAAAATGGTGCTATCATCTACACCCAAAACATAGAAATAAAGAAAAAATTAGACGAAAGCGACAGCGAAATATTCACTTTTTTACTTGCCGATTTTCGCGCTCAAGGCATCAGCAAAGCAGAAGAAGTGATAAGCAACGTAGCTCCTAATATCGATTTTGAACAACTCACTCTTACCATTCCTAAAATAGGGGACAAGAAAAAATTATTAGAATTAGCCCTCAAAAATGCCCTTTTTGCACGCAAAGAAAGCATAGAAAAAAAACTACAAATAGCCAGTCGAAAACAAGGGTACAGCCTCCTCAAAGAAATGCAAGAAGCCCTACGACTCCCCGAAATACCCACCGATATAGAATGTTTTGACAACTCCAACATACAAGGCACTAACCCAGTAGCCGCTATGGTACATTTCAAAGATGGCAAACCCTACAAAAAAGAATATAGACATTTTCATATCAAAACTGTAGAAGGCGCAAACGATTTTGCCTCTATGTACGAAATCATCACACGCCGCTACCAAAGACTCAAAGAAGAAAACAAGCCACTACCCCAACTCATCATCATAGACGGAGGCAAAGGGCAACTCAGCAGTGCCTGCCAAGCACTCAAAGACCTTGATATGTACGGAAAAATGCCCATCATTGGCATTGCCAAAAAATTAGAAGAGATTTACTTCCCCGAAGACGAAATACCCATTCATCTGAGCAAAAAATCACCCGTCCTGAAACTTATTCAACGCATCAGAGACGAAACGCACCGCTTCGCCATCACCTTCCACCGCAATACACGCAGCAAAAACAGCTTACATACAGACTTGGAAAATATTGAAGGCATCGGTGAAAAAACCATTGAAGCAGTTCTCAAACATTTTAAAACTATCAGCAATATTGCCAACGCAAACGCCTCAGACATAGAGAAAATCATCGGAAAAGCCAAAGCGAAACTAATCATTGATTATTTTCAAAAAAAAGCAGCCCAATAATTTGGCATATAGGGCTATTTTTATGATATTGCAGCTTAATTGTAAAATCATATTTTCCTAAAATCTTAAATTACTTAGATTAAAACTATGAAAAAAATCGCATCATTCTCATTTATGCTCCTTTTGGTATGGCTCGTATCTTCATGCGATATGGAAACTAAATTTGAGCGCAAAACTGCTAAAAATGGTCTATTCTCCTTAGAAATTGCAGACTATCTGAAAGAAGCAAGCGAGCTTAACAAAACTGCTTCTCTTCAATACAGTAACGAACAGAAAGAAGTGTACATCATCGTAATAGATGACAGCAAAAAAGAAATCGGTGATAGCTACGACCTAAAAAGTTATTTCGAATTTGCCTCTGGAAACATCAAAGGCGGCATCAAAGACGCTAAACTTTCTACCCCTACTACCAAAGATGTAAATGGTATGAAACTAATGGTGGGCGAAATTACAGGCTCTTTCAATGACATAGGCGTATATTATATCCTTGCTACCGTAGAAAGTAAAGACAATTTCTACCAAGTATTGACTTGGACTATGGAAAAAAACAAAGACTCATTCGGTAAAGATATGATGAAAATGGTAGAATCTATCAAAGAGGAGAAAAAATAACACTTCGGTTTTAAATTCTTCATTTTTCCCAATAAAAAATCCTTACAAATGGTAACTTTTGTAAGGATTTTTAGTATTAAAATTAAACAAATTATCAAAGCAATATCATGAAAAAATTATATCTTCCCATTCTCTTATTGTTTTTTACCCTCCTCAATAATACACAACTCTCTTATGCACAAAAAGAATCAGAAGGAGGTGGAGGAAGCAAAAATAATAATACAAACACCAATAACACCAACACAAATAACAATAACACAAATACAAACATTGCCAAAGAATACAACCCCTTTGGCAACCGAATAGGTGTAGAAGGGCTTTACTCTATGGACATAGCCCCTTATCTTGACGAAACCAACGACCTCAACGATGAAGCCTCTTTACAATACAACAACACATCAAAAGAAGTATACATCATCGTAATAGATGACGATAAAAACGCCATCGGAGATGAGTACAACCTCTCCTCTTACTTTAATTTTGCCATTGGTAACATCAAAGCAGGCATCTCTGGCGCAACCGTAACAGGGCAAAAAACATTTACCCTCCCCTCAGGCTCTACCTGCCAACAAGCAATCGTAACAGGCAGTTTCAATGGCATAGGCGTTTATTATATCCTTTCAGCCATCGAAACCCCTACACACTTCTACCAAGCACTCAGTTGGACACTCAAGGAAAATGCCTCTCTATATGGCAATGATATGCAAGAAATGATAAAATCATTCAAACAAACTAAATAAAATACACGAATAACCATTAACATTTACAATAAATTCTAAAACTTTGCTAAACAACCCATTTGGCAAAGTTTTTTTTATCCATTTATTTTTTTTTACCGCTTTTTTATTTACATTTGCATTTGCACAAAACCCTTATATACAAGGATTTAGACACTATAAAAATGGACGCTGATAACTTACTATATTTCATAGATGACCCTACCCGAATCACTACCAACGACTTAGAAGGTCTTGAAACAATCGCCAGTGATTATCCTTACTTCCAATTGGCTCACATGCTCATAGCTAAAGGCTCTTCAAAAGAAAACAGCCCACTCGCTTCGCAAAAATTGAGAAGAGCAGCCGCTTACAGTTATCATAGAGGCTTATTAAGACAACTCATCGAAACCCAAAAATATGAGCCACTCCTTTGGCAAAAAACTACCATAGAAAACCCAAAAGAGTCCTCTTTTGAAGATATTTTTATAGCAGACCCAAAAGAAGAGGAAATAGACGAAAATTTCAACTTCTTACCCACTACACCCGAAAACGAAGATACCATACCCGATGGCGAACCCTTCACCGAAGCACTTGCAATGAAACTATACACGCAAGGTAAAACCAACGCCGCCATACAAGTATACGAACACCTAAGAAGCCTTTATCCTGATAAAAATGCCTATTTCGAAACCCAAATTCGTACCATCAGAGGAGAAGAAACCTTATTGGAAACAGAAAACAACGAAATACATACTTTTACCCCCTCCATAGAAACAACAGAATCAACACCCGATTTACAAACCAATTATCTCGAAACAGAAACATCAATCATTTCTACTACAGAAGAAAATAAAATCTCAGAAGAAACCACAGAAGTAGAAGCAACAACAATAGACACAGAGCCAGAAAACCCGCTCACGGAAAGCCAAGCACTCAAATTTATCAATGAGAATGAGTGGCAAGCCGCCTTAGATGTATACCAAAAACTCAAAAAACTTAGCCCCGAAAAAGCAGACTACTACGAAAACCAAATCAATATTTTAGAAGAAACACTCAACCAACACAATATCCAAAAAATAACAGAAGAAACCACAGAAGAAAATATATCTTTCTTTGACACCATCTTAGAAGAACAAGAAACAACACAAGATGCCACCACCTATACCCCCGAAAACTTTATCCAGACAACCACAACGACTGATATTCAAGAGGAGTACGAAACAGAAAGCAGTAACACAATAGTACTCAAAGAAGGTTTCTTGATGGAACAAGATGCCGCCGAAGCAGCAGAAGATAAATCCCTCAAAAGTGAAGCCAATAACCCCATAGAACTAAGCCAAGTAGACAACCCCAACGAGGCACTCGCTATGCAATATTTTAATGCAGGCGACACCGCCAAAGCAATGGAGTTGTACAAAAAACTAATCCTATTCAACCCCGAAAAAGAAACCTACTACCTTCGTCAAATAGAAATACTTAGCAGTGATATAGAAACCCTCAACCAAGAATACACTACCACCCCAGAAAAAACTGATAAAAAAGAAGAAAATATAATGGTAGAGGAAGAAAAAATTACTACCTTTGCACCCACGATAGAAAATAATGACGAAATAAGCGAAACAACTGCTATACAATATTTCAACGAAGGAAATATGACGAAAGCAATACAAGTTTATGAAAAATTGATGGAAAAATATCCTGACAAAAAAGATTATTTTCAATCACAAATAGAAGTATTAAAAAGTTAAAATTGTAGTTTATCAATATGTACTCATTCATTATCGTATTAATCATCCTTACAGCCATATTACTCATCTTAGTAGTACTTACGCAAAAATCAAAAGGTGGCGTTTCCTCACAATTTGGAGGAGGCTCTGTACAAATGGTAGGCGTAAAAAAAACAAGTGACTTATTAGAAAGAATCACTTGGGGTTTAGCCATCACCATGATGATATTGGCAGCTTCTACTACTTTCTTTGTAGATAAATCGGGGCAAGAAGACCGCATCAAAAGTGTAAGTGAGCAAAAAGCCAAAGAAACTAATTTAGGCAACACTAAAACACAACAACAACAACAGCAACAAGGGAATACCCAACTGCAAAACAATACCCAAAAAGAAAATAAGGCTGAGGAGAAAAAATAAATTCTTACACCATCAATATTTTCAAAAAGAGAAGCCCTACATAACGTAGCACTTCTCTTTTTTCATTTAGCCTGCTTCTATTACCTCCAGCAAAGTTCTGAAAGCCAAGGCTTTATCCCCATATTTTTCACGCGTTTTGGCTTGCAATGCAGGCGCGTAATTTTGCGAATAATTCAAAAAATCTTCCAAATTATTCAAATAATATTGCACCGCATAGGTAACCCCCGCCGTATTTTCAGGGTCTTCTACCATTTTTAATAACTGATACTTCACAAATAACCCAGTAGCCATCACTTCGCCAATGTGCGTACTGCGCATCCACGCCGACCACTCTTGTTCTATATCAGCATCTACACTTACAGTTACATTATAAATTACCATATTTACTTCTTTTAATTGGTAAAATTGCAAATAAAACCCTAATTTTGCAAAATAAACTGCAACAGAATTATCTCTCATGGGCAAAGAAGAGCAGGGAAAAACCGAAACCAAAATCATCAGAGTCGAAAACGTTAGCGAAAAACGAAAACGCAACCTTTTGCAAGCCTTCGCACTCATGATGGCTATCGGATTATTGGGTTTTGTACTTTGGAAAGCCTTAGGCGAACCTTGGAAAGGTTTTTTTAGCATGAAAGGTGAAATTACCTTAGATGGACGCAACCAAACAGATAGCACACAAAAAAAACAATTAGCACGCCCTACCAAAACAGGTACATTTTATCAGGGCATAGCACGCTACGAGGAAAAAGGCAAATTCGGCTACATGCGCCAAAACGGAAACATACTCATAGAAGCACAATTTGACGATGCAGATGTAAAATTTTATGAAGAAATGGCATGGGTACGCATCGGCAAAAAATATGGCTTTGTCAATAGCGAAACTGCACAAATAGAAATCCCAGTAGAATACGACCAAGTAAGTCGCTTTGAGGACGGATTTGCTACTGTCCGCTTAGGAAGTAAAAAGGGCAAAATCAGCAAAAGCAAGATAGTCTATGGCATAGAACGCCCCATGAAAAGTATCATCAACGACCCCTATTTTAAGAAAATATACGATAAAGCAGGTGCTTTTCAAGGAGTAGATGAAAAAATGAGAGCCAAAGTTCGCCACAAAGACGAAGGCAAATGGGGTTTTGTAGATGAACAAGGCGAGCTTGTTATAGCTGCTGAATATGACGAAGTAAGCGATTTTGAAGACAATATTGCTTGGGTAAAAATAGACAACAAATGTGGTCTTATCGATCCAGAGGGACACACCATCGTTCCGATAGAATATGACGAAATAGCCCCTAAAAAATTTGAAGAATCCTTAGTAAGGGTAGAAAAAAGCAATCGCTATGGATTTGTTAATAATTCAGGAGAATTAATCGTTCCTTGCATTTATGACGAAGCAGGCTATTTTAGAGAAGGTTTGGCTTATGTAAAAAAAGACAATAAGTATGGTTTTGTAGATGAATCAGGAGAGGTAGTAATTCCTTTGCGCTACGATGAAATTCAAATTTATGAAAAATACTTTGGTTTTTACAAAGGTAAAGCCAAAATGCGAATAGGCAACCGCCAAGGATATGTATACCGAGACGGTCGCGAGTGGTGGTTTGACTAAGAAAATCTCTTAACTAACTATTTTGATTTTCGTCTTTAGTAGGCTTGATGTGGCTATTAATCTCCAAAATTTCTTCAAATTCAGAAGTACCTGAACGCCCAATAATCAACCGATGGCTTTTATCATAACTGAAATAGCTTGAAATCCAAGTTAATAACACGCCTAATTTATTTCTAAAACCTACCAAATATAATAAGTGCACAAAAATCCAAATAAACCAAGCAATAAAACCCTGAATTCTGATTTTACCCATATCTACAACAGCCTTGTTGCGTCCTACGGTTGCCATAGAGCCTTTGTCTAAGTATTTGAATGGTTTTAGATTGCGTTTTTGAATGATATTTTTGATGTTACGCGCCAGGTGTCGTCCTTGTTGCATAGCGGGAGGTGCCATCATAGGGTGTCCTCTTGGGGTATCTTCGGTAATCATAGCCGCCACATCGCCTACAGCGAATATATTATCATAGCCTTTTACTCTATTAAACTCATCTACCTGAATTCTATTGCCTCTGAGAATGGCATCTTCGTGTAAGCCCGGTATGGGAGAGCCCGCAACCCCTGCCGCCCATATCAGTGTACGGCTTATGATAGTTGTTCCATCATTGAGTTCTACGGTATGCCCATCATAAGATTTTACGGATTGCCCTAAATGCAAACGAACCCCCATTTTGGTAAGAAAATCAGCCGCTTTTTTACCTGCAATGTCCGACATTCCATTGAGTAGGCGTGGCGTAGCTTCTACCAAATGTACGTCCATTTCATAAAGGTCTAATTCTTTATAATCATTAGGGAAAACGTGCTTTTTCAACTCTGCCAATGCCCCTGCAATTTCTACGCCTGTGGGTCCTCCTCCTACTACTACATAATCCATGAGGCTGTTCATAAGTTCGTTGTCATCGGTAAGAAGCGCATTTTCAAAGTTTTTGATGATTTTATTACGCAACTGTATGGCATCTTCTATGGTTTTGATAGGTACAGCATATTTTTGTATGTCTTCCATTCCATAGTAATTTGTGTTTGCCCCTGTTGCAATCACTAAATAATCATATTTAAGGCTTCCTATGGTAGTTTCTATAGTGTTTTGCTCAGGAGTGATGTGGGTTACTTCACCTAAGCGGAAATAAAAGTCTTTGTTTTTGCCCAATACTTTGCGAAAAGGGTATACAATTGAGCCTGTATCTAACCCTGATGTTGCTACTTGATAGAGCAAGGGTTGAAATGTGTGATAATTGTTTTTGTCAAATAAAACAATTTGTGCGTTAGTCCCTTTGAGTGTTTTGATTACTTCTAACCCACCAAACCCACCTCCGACTATCACTATTCGGGGTTTGCCTAAATCAGCAATTCGAGTTCTACTTGATATGAGTTTTGCAGCCATAGTTTTTAGTAATTATTACAGTATTATTGTACTCAAATATATATCCTTTTTTCGAACTTAAGCGTTTTTTTTCGTATATTTATAATAGTTTCATTTTAATTTTATATAAACACTATGAAAAAGCACATTCTATTTTTGTTTTTCTTTGTTGGGCTTTTGGGTTATTCCAATGCTCAAGGTACAGCCAATGATATTGATGTATCAAAATTACCACAAGAGGTAAGACAGGTTTTGGACAGCTATATTAATATTCTTACCACAAGCAGTTCTTTGGACGATTGTGCGGGAAAGTTTACAGCTATTGCGGGGGGTGGCTTGGTAAATGAAGACGGTCAAACACTTAGGAGTTCTATACAGCCATTTTCTTTGAAGAAAGATTTTGACAATGTAAAATTTTATGCAAGTCCTATTAAAATCACACGTGTAAATGCAACCTATTCGAATGGTCAGGGTTTTGGTCCGAGTGCTATTAAAGGTATGGTGTATAAAATTTGGATAGCCAAAAAAGAAGGTCAAGCGGGTATGCCTGCCCCTATCTCGATAATGGTACCTGATGGTCATGAGAGCATCAGGACGCCTAAGGTTGTGGGGATAGGTAGTTTATAAAACAAAAAAGCGCAAAACAATTTTGCGCTTTTTTTACTTTTGAGCCCCCGGTCGGAATCGAACCAACGACCTACTGATTACAAGTCAGTTGCTCTACCAGCTGAGCTACAGAGGCTTTCTGTATTTTGGTGGTGCAAAGGTAGTAGTTTTTTTTCTCTTTGCAAATTTTTAGCTTATTTTTTTCTCAAAATTTTGAGTTGCATTTTCAATTTTGCCAATTTATCAGTGGCTTCTTGCATTTGTTTCTCAAAACCCGATTTGAGTGTGTCGGCTTGTTTGCTATTGGCAAAAAATCCTAAGTTATTGCGTAGTGTTGCTATTTCGTTTTCGAGTCGGTCTATTTGTTTTTTAAGGTCTATTTCACGGTTCGAGGCTCTTCCTCCGCCGCTATTATTACCGCCTCTGTTATTATTAGTAGCTGTTCTGGCTATTTTAGCTTCTACAATCACTTCCAATTCCATTTTGTCTTCTTCGGTTTTTGCTTCTATTTTTGCAGCAAGCGACATCATGGCTTTTTCAAAATCTTTTTCTACTCCTTTTTTATTTTTAAGGGGTACATATCCTATTTTTTTCCATTCTTCTGCAAATTGAGTGGCAACTTCTTCAAGTTCTTTTTTGGTGGCGTTTTCCGCAAAAGTATAATTAAGTATATTTTCACAGATAGCTTGTTTTTTCTGTAAATTATCTACTTGTTGTTTGTCTTCTTCGGTTTGTTGCTCTCTTATTTTTTGGAAAAACGCATCACATGCTTTTTTGAATCGCTCATATACAGTGTCTTTCACACGTGCAGGCGCAGGTCCGATGGTTTTCCAATCTTTTTGCAGTTGTTTGAATTTTTCGGCAACTGCGTTTTGCTCTTCTTCGCTCGCTAATAGTGCTTCGGCTTGTTCGCAAAGGGCTATTTTTTTCTGTAGATTGTCTTCTCTTTCGCTTTCTATGCCTTTAAAAAATTCTGTTTTTTTGGCAAAGAAGGCTTTGAAAGCCGCCCAGAATTCGCGTCCTATTTCCCTTCCTTGCTGTCGGGGTACGGGTCTGATGTTATCCCAAGTTTTTTGTAATTCGAGGAGTTCTTGCGTTTTATTGTTCCATTCTTTAATTCTATCAGATTGGAATGCGCTGAATGCTTTTACTTCTTCAAGGAGTGCTTGTTTGGTAACTAAGTTTTTTTCTCTTTCTCCTTTGAGTGTTTCGAGAAGTGCCCTTCTACGCTCAAATAGTGCATCGGCTATTTGTTTAAATCTTATTTTGATATTTTCTTGCTCTTCTTTGAGTACGGGTCCTATGGCGATGTATTCTTTTCGTATTTCTTTGAACTCTTGTATAGCTTGTTTTGTATTGGTGATTTCGATGAGTTTTTCGGCTTTTTCTATGAGTGCTATTTTTAGTTCTAAGTTTTTCTTTCTGTCAAGTTCTTTGAGTTCGAAATAAATACTTCTCTTGTCATAGAATCGTTCTATGAGTGCGTTGTAAGTTGCTTTTAGTTCTTGAAAATCTTTTTGGGGTACGCCTCCAATAGTTTTCCACTCTTCTTGAATTTTCTTGAATTCGTCTGCGGCTTCGGGCGTATCTTCTGATTCTAAGATGTTGCGTAGTTTTTCTAACAATTCTTTTTTTCTTACCAAGTTTTTATCTCTTTCTTTTTCTTTCTGTAGTTTTTCTTTATTTCTTTTCGAGATAATATTTTGGTATTCTTTATAAAATCTATTACTCTCACTTTCTATTTGTTTATAGTCAAATTCGGTTTCTTCTCCTCCATCATCAAGAAATTTTTGCAAGGCTTCTTTTTTTTCCTCTTTCACGATGGCATCGTAGTGAGGTTTTAGAAGTCGTGCAGTTTGCAAGGCTTTTTTGGTATCATCTCCTTGTGCGAGTTGCTCTATAGTAGCGATGAGTTCTTCTTTGGAATAGAGCTCATACTGTGGAGTGATTTCGATGTTTTCTGCTTGCGTTGTACCGTTTTCTGTGTCGGTAGTAGAATTTTCTACTTTGATTTCGTCTTGTTCTTGTTGCATATAAGAGATATATAAGAGATGTTACCTAAGCCCCGAAAAAGGCATTTTTTTTCGTTTATATTTAACTGTATTTGCGTTTTTCGTTAAAAGTGTTTTAATTTGGCTTGCAAAAGTAATCATTTTTATTTGAAATTCAACTTTCAATCCATAAAAAATTCATGAATACTTCCCATAAATCTTCTTTACCTTCATTGGCTGAAATTCGCCAAGAGTATAGTTTGAAAGAGTTGAGCGAGCAGTCGGTATCTTCAGATGCGATTGTACAGTTTGAGTCATGGCTTACGGAGGCTCTTAATAGTGAGCTTACGGAGCCTACAGCGATGCACCTCAGTACGGTTTCGTCGAGTGGGTATCCTTCTTCGCGCATTGTTTTATTGAAGGGTATAGAGGAAGGTAGTTTCTTGTTTTATACCAATTATCAGAGCCGTAAGGGTGATGAGATAATGGCAAATTCGCGGGTGGCTTTGTGCTTTTTTTGGGCAGAGTTGCAGCGGCAGGTGCGCATAGAGGGTACGGCAGAATCGTTGATAGAGTCCTATTCGGAAGTCTATTTCAATTCGCGTCCGCGTGCAAGTCAAATAGGTGCATTGGCTTCGCCACAAAGCAAGATAATACCTAATAGGGCTTGGTTAGAAAAGGAGTTTGAGGCTATCGAGGAAAAGTACAAACACCAAGCTGTTCCGAAGCCCGAACATTGGGGCGGTTATAAGGTAGTGCCTCACTACATAGAATTTTGGCAAGGCAGAAGAAGCCGCCTACATGATAGAATAGTATATACACGCATCGAAAATAAATGGCATATAGAACGTCTTGCGCCTTAATTTTTTCTTATTATTGCTTACAAAATTTATGACAAACCATCGAGTATTTTTCTTATTGTTGCTAATCATTTTTAGTTTTAACACACAAGCACAACACACTTTACGCCATACCGAACAAGCATTGGATTATAAAGTAGGTTTATCGCTTTATGACAAAAATTATTGGTTATCAGCACAACAATTTTTTATTACTTTTTTACAAAAATACCCCTATAAAGATGACCGCACCGCCGATGCTACATTGCGTATCGCACTTTGTGCATTGGAACTTGAGCAAATAGATGCTGATAAATATCTTAATGATTTTGTGCGCAACTACCCCAATCACCCAGCAGTATACCAAGCCTTTTTGCAATGGGGTATGAAGTATTATGATAAAAAAGATTATGAAAAAACAAGGTATTATCTTGAAAAACTACCTATCAATCAATTCGAATATGATACTCGTCAAAAGATTCGGTTTGCATTAGCCAAGAGTTATTTTTATGAAAAAGAACCCAACTATGAAAAAGCCGATTTGTACTTTACAGAGTTAAAACTTTCAGAAAAAAGCCCCTATCGCCTGCCTGCTTATTACTATAGTGGCTATATTGCTTATCAGAAACAAGAATACGAACAAGCTATTGACGACCTCAGCAAATCGCTTTATGACGAAAAATACAAACTCTATGCACCTGTCGTCATCGCTGATATTTACTACAAAGAAGATGAATACGAAAAACTCTTGTATTTTGCCGATTCTCTCATCGGTCCTGATATACCTCGCGAAAATATACTCCCTTACCAGCAAATCAATTATTTTAGCCTTTTAGCTGCCGAAGTTTGTTATCAAAATCGCGATTATAACAACAGCCTGTATTATTACAAAAGTTATCTTGGCGACCTGCCTGACCGACCCACTGATGACATCACTTTTAAAATAGGCTATACGCAGTTTCAAGTAGGCGAATATGAAAATGCTGCCAATACCTTAGAAGACATTGCAGACCGACCCAATAGCTTGGGACAAAAGGCTTCTTATTATTTGGCGATTTCTTATATGAACAACAATCAAAAAACTTATGCTGTAAATGCACTCCGACAAGCCGCCTCACAAGACTTTGAGCCTACTATACAAGAAAATGCCCTGTATACTTTAGGAGTTTTATGCTATGACTTGGATTATTACAATGAAGCCGTAGACGCATTACAGAACTATAAAAATCAGTATCCTAATGGCAAAAAAATCAAAGAGGTAAATAATTTATTGGGAAAAGCCTATATCTATAACAATGATTATGAGCAAGCCGCTAAATATTTTGAAAGCCAAAACCTAAAAGACCCTGCCAATAGACGCGCCTATCAACAAATCACTTTCTTTCAAGGTATTAGTCAATACAATGATGAAAATTATGAACAAGCCATTAACTTGTTCCAAAAATCGCTCAGCTATGCAGATGAAACCGCACAAGCCACCCCCGTAGCTTTTTGGCTTGCCGAAACATATAGTATAAAAACATACCCAAACCAAACAGAATTAGAAGAAACACTCAATAATAAAGTAGTGCCTCTTTATCAACAGATTTTGCGTATCTACGAACCCAGCGACAATAAATACGCGCTGAAAGCACTTTATGGAATAGGCTATGCGCACTACAATCTTCAAAATCATGAAACGGCTATTACTTACTTACAACAATATATTTCTTTTGCCGCTCAGCAAGCACACCCCGATTTTATAGAAGATGCCAAATTAAGACTTGCTGATTGTATGTACGCCATCAAAGAATACAGCGAAGCCAATCAAATTTATAATGAAATAGTAAGTACCAGCCAACAAGATTCTGAGCGCGATTATGCCACACTGCAAATGGCTATGATTGCCACAAGGCTTAACCAAAGTGAAATAGCCCAAAAATACCTCAATCAAATTATCAACAAAGACAATTCTGTATATTACGACCAAGCACTTTTGCAATTGGGCATTAGTGAAGCCGATGCCGAACACTATGCTATTGCCATTGATTACTTCTCCAAACTCATAGAAGAACGCACCAGTAGCAAATGGCTTCCTGATGCCTATTCTGAAAGAGCAATGTGTTATGAAAGTATCAAAGACAATGACAAAGCAACCGAAGACTATAAATACATCATTGATAATTTTCCGCAAAGCGAAGCCGCCACAGATGCCATTTTTGCCCTACAAGATATATGGGAAAATACCAATAATAATGATGCGCTCAATGCCTATGCAAATAAATTTAAAATAGCAAACCCTGAAAGCACCGTACCCGAAAAAATAAAATTCGAAACTGCAAAAAATGCCTACTACAAAACCCGATACGAAGAAGCCTTAGGGCACTTAAATGAATTTAGCACTACCTACCCAGAAAGTATACTTCTGCCCGATGCTCACTTCTTTATGGCTGAAAGCTATTTCAAAACCCAACAATTAGACCAAGCCCTACCCCTTTATGAAAAAATCATTAGAGAGAAAAAAGGAAGTTTTGTAGAGTTTGCTCTCAGACAAACTGCTGAATTGTATGCACAAAAAAAAGACTATGGAAAAGCCATCGGTTATTATTTTCAACTTACAAATCTTACAAGTAGCACCCGTGAAAAAACAAATGGATTAGCGGGCATTATGAATGCTTATGCAGCCTTAGCCAAATACGACTCAGTACGTTTTTATGCCGATGAAATTCTTAAACAAGAAACTTCAGGCAATATCAAAAATCAAGCATTGCTCGCCAAAGGAAAAGCCTATTACCACGAAGGAAATTATGAAGAAGCTACTGCACTCTTCAAGGACATAAGCATCAACGATGCTTCGCAAGTAGGCGCGGAAGCGATGTATTTGACAGGAGATGTGCTCTACAAACAAAAAAACTATGAAGAAGCCATTCTTATTTTAAGTAATTTTGACAAAAAATTCACCCAATACGAAACTTGGCGCGGAAAAGGGTATTTGCTTATTGCAGACTGTTATATAGCCGAAGATAAAACCTTTCAAGCGCGTGCTACACTTCGCTCCATCATTGACAATACTACAGAAGAAGAAACAAGACAGCAAGCACAGAGCAAATTAGACAACCTTCAATAATCAAACATAAGCTCATCGAGTGCATTGCGCAACTCTTGTTCGGTTTTCAAGTTTCCTTGAGTTTTACAATGCAAAATTCCCTGTTCGTATACTTCTACTGCCTTCTTTTGGTCTTCAGAGTTTTGCTCATATATTTTTCCTAACTGATAATAAGTAGGCACATAAGTAGGATGCTCAGTGAGTAATCGTTCCAAAAATAGTATTGCTTCTGTTTTTTGCTCTAATTTCAAATATTCTAAGGCTAAAGCATACAAATTGAAGGGGTCATTGGGGTTCTGTTCATAATAATCCCATAAAATTTTGATACGACTTTGCATGATAATTTTTATTTTTTTTAAAATAGTTATAACTTCACGCCTCGAATATTGTTGTAGATTTCAAAAAATATCATAAAAAACCTTTAAAACGTATGAAAATATTAGTTTGTATTACACACGTACCCGATACCACTTCCAAAATCACTTTTACAGAGGGCGATACCAAACTCAACGAAGCAGGCTTACAATTCATCATTGGTCCTTATGATGATTACGCCTTAGCACGTGGCGTAGAGCTAAGAGATGCCTTAGGAGGTACGCTCACAGCACTCAACGTAGGCAATGCCGATACTGAGCCCACACTAAGAAAAGCATTAGCCATTGGCGCAGATGATGCCATCAGAGTAGATGCAGAGCCCACAGATGCATTTTTTGTAGCAGAGCAAATTGCTGCCATTGCACAAAAAGAAAACTATGATTTGATACTAATGGGGCGCGAATCAAGCGACTACAATGGCGGACAAGTACACGGAATGGTTGGAGAAATGTTAGGAATTCCTTCTCTTTCCCCCGTAATGAAACTCGATATAGAAGGCAACACTGCTAAAATGGCGCGCGAAGTAGAAGGTGGAAAAGAATACTTAGAAGCCTCATTGCCCTTAGTATTGGGCGTACAAGAACCCATTGCTGAATGGAAAATTGCCAATATGAAAGGTATCATGAATGCACGTAAAAAACCTTTGCAAGTATTAGCTCCCGTAGGCGATAACAAAAAAACTACTGGCATCAAGTATGAACTCCCTGCGGCAAAAGGTTCTTGCAAAATGATTGCCCCAGAAGAAGTTGAGAAATTGGTAGAATTCTTGAAAACAGAAGCTAAAGTAATCTAATATTCTCATTTTTCTTCCAATACTTTATATTTAAAAGATATTCTGCAAAAGACCAACCACAACGCAGAATATCTTTTATGCATTTCGTTCATTTACTCCTCCCCTACTCTTCTCTATGCAATTTAGATTAAAAACACAATACAAAAAACTATTGGCTGATATGCATACGCCCGTAAGCATATACCTAAAAATAAGAGATAAATTTGCTAAAAGTATCCTTTTAGAAAGCTCTGACTATAGAGGTAGTGACAATAGCTTTTCTTATATTTGTCTGAAGCCCATTGCTTCTTTTGAAGTAAGCGATAAACAAATAAAACAAACCTACCCCGATGGAAAGGAAATAAAAACGAATACCCCCAACCCCAAAAAAGAAGTATTAGAACATTGGCAAAACTTCACCCAAAGTTTTCAAGCCGATGTACTCCCTTTCTCCTTTATCTACAACGGACTCTTTGGCTACACTACCTATGATGCAGTACAATACTTTGAGGACATTCACCTTCAAGGTTTTAAAAACGATGCCTACAAAATCCCCTCTATTTCCTACCATCTTTATCAATACATCATTGCCATTAATCACTTCAAAAACGAATTATATATATTTGAACATAGCATAAGTGATTCGTTCGAGGGTATTGAATACATAGAAGACATCATCAATCACCGCAACATTCCCACTTATCATTTCAGATTGGAAGCCGAAGAAAATTCTAACCTTACCGAAGAAGAATTTATCAAAATAGTAGACAAAGGCAGAGAACACTGCAAACGAGGTGATGTGTTTCAGATAGTACTTTCGCGACAATTTTCACAAAACTTTCAAGGCGATGACTTCAATGTATATCGCGCGCTCCGTTCTATTAATCCTTCACCTTATCTTTTCTATTTCGATTTTGGTAGTTTCCGTATTTTTGGCTCCTCACCCGAAGCACAGTTAGTAGTCAATAAGAACAAAGCCACTATTCACCCCATTGCAGGCACTTTCAAACGCACAGGAGACGACCAAGCCGATAGCGCATTGGCACAACAACTCAGCCAAGATGAAAAAGAAACTGCTGAACACGTGATGTTAGTAGATTTGGCACGCAACGACCTAAGCCGCAACGGTGAGAATGTAAGAGTGGAAAGTTTCAAAGAAATTCAATATTATTCGCATCTTATACATTTGGTTTCGAAAGTAAGCGCAGACATCAACCCTGACACTCATACTTTACAACTATTTGCCGATACTTTCCCCGCAGGCACACTCTCAGGTGCGCCCAAATACAAAGCGATGACCCTCATTAACCAATACGAAAACCAAAACAGAGGCTTTTATGGCGGGGCAATAGGCTTTATGAGTTTCAACGGCGACCTGAACCATGCCATCATGATTCGTACTTTTTTGAGCAAAAACAACACTATGTACTATCAGGCAGGCGCAGGAGTCGTGTTCAAATCAGTACCCCAAAGCGAACTCGAAGAGGTGAACCACAAACTTTCGGCACTCAAAGCCGCCCTCAAAACTGCCGAAACTTTATAAAAAGTAGACCAAAAAAGAAATTTTTTTCACCAACTAAAGTATTCAAATTATCGTTTATTCATAATTAAGATAAAAAAGTAGAATCTATGAAACATATCAAAACATACACCCGCTTATTTGGTATCTTTTTACTGTTCAATTTGGGCATTTCGGCTTGCCAAACCAATAAAATAGTATTGAAAGAAAAAGAAAAGGAAAAACTTATAGAAGGGCACTGGAGCAATAAGTTTAAGTACGTAGACTTTGTCTTTCAGCGTGGTGGCAAAGAAAACTACTACAAAATTCAATGGCCTGGTAGTCGTATTGATACAGGTATTTGGCGTATTGCCAACAATGGTATTATTCTAAAATCAGAAATGGAAGGTACTGAACTCTATGGCGATGTAGTAAAAATTGATGAGGAAACTTTTGTAGTACAGTTCGAAAATGGAGAAGAATACGAACTCAAAAGAGTTGATGACAAGAATAAAAATAATTAATCCTCACAAAATTTCCTTCAAAAACAAAAAAAGCCAAAAATAACGAATCATTATTTTTGGCTTTTTCATTGCTTCCCTTTTTTCAAAAGGCAATATTTATTTGAGATAAAACACCATTTCACCACCCTCATTACCCACATTTCGCAGCGGGTTTCCTATAGGCGTTTGGCTGGTATTATCCGATACCGCAATTTTTACATATTGTATCAGTTCCGAAACAGGGAAACGGTCTTTTAGATTTTCTTTCAAAAACTTAACTAAATAATGGGCAAAAGGGCTATTTTCACCCTGCTTACCATCAGAAACAAACTCAATATTACCTGAAGTAAGCCCCCAACGTGATTTGATTTGCTCTACTTTCTCTATATAACCTCTATTTTGCTCTGAAAACAAAGAACCTGAAAAACACGCATCAGCAATCAAAAAAGTGTGGCGCGAATTGATAGCCGCAATGTATTTAAGCACATTCGTATTAGGAATATAAGTAGAAACCTGCCCTACTTTGCCATTGTAAGGAATCCAATACCCCTCATCGAAAGAGGCATCATAAAAGCCATGCCCAGAGAAATAAATCAGTAGATTATCATTGCCTGCTATTTTTTCCTTTATTTTCTCAAAAGTAGCCCTTACATTTTCAAGCGTAACCTGCTCATTATAAAGCTCATAAACATTGGCAAGGTCGAAACGGTATTTTTCTAACAATACTTTTTTTACATCATTAGCATCTTTAACAGCATTGTGCAGTGGCTTCCAAAAAGTATATTTATCTACGGCAATGATGAGCAAATAATTACTCGCATCTGCCGAAACATCAAAGTCAAGGTCTAAGTCTTCATCTTTTTTTAGGTAAGATAGGTCAAAATTCATCACTTTGCTATCAGCCGCGTGCATATTGACTGTTTTTTTCTTTTTATGTCCATTGTGTGTTTGCGCTTGCAACCCTAAAGGCAATAAGAAAAGGCTTAACAATAGTATTTTCAAGAAGTTAGTTTTCATATATTTCATCACACATCTTTTGTTTGTTTTCGAAACGAATACTACTAAAAAAAAGTTTGCCTAATTGATTAAAATACTTTGAAAATCAATTACTTATAAGTAAATAAAAAAAGTAAAAAATTTTGTAGAAGCCACAAATATTCGTATTTTTGTAAGTTCAAAAAAATAAACAACTAATGGCAGAATTGACCGAAGAACCCAACGCGGGTAATATCCTTCCTATTGACATAGAAGATGAAATGAAAACAGCCTACATAGACTATGCTATGTCGGTAATTATCTCACGCGCCTTGCCCGATGTACGCGATGGGCTCAAACCTGTACACAGACGCGTACTTTTTGGAATGGAAGAATTAGGCGTACAATACAGTAAGCCCTATAAAAAATCAGCCAGAATCGTTGGAGAAATATTGGGTAAATACCACCCTCATGGCGATAGTTCAGTGTATGACACCTTAGTCCGTATGGCTCAAGACTGGTCACTGCGCTATGTTTTGGTAGATGGGCAAGGTAACTTTGGCTCTATTGATGGCGATTCGCCCGCTGCGATGCGATATACAGAAGCACGCCTACAAAGCATTTCAAGCGAAATGTTAGCCGATATTAATAAAGATACCGTAGATTTTCAATCCAATTTTGACGACTCACTTAAAGAACCTACAGTATTGCCTGCCAAAATCCCCAATCTATTGGTCAATGGCAGTGCTGGGATAGCCGTAGGGATGGCAACGAACATAGCCCCTCACAATTTGTCAGAAGTAATTGATGGTATTATTGCTTACTTAGAGAACCCTGAAATTACGGTTGCGGAACTTATCAAATACATACCTGCGCCCGATTTTCCGACAGGCGGTATCATTTATGGCTATCAAGGCGTAAAATCAGCCGCAGAAACAGGCAGAGGCAGAATCGTCATTCGTTCTAAAACAAATTTCGAAACCTCAAAATCAGGCAAAGAACAAATCGTAGTTACGGAAATACCTTATATGGTCAATAAGGCTATGCTCATAGAGAAAGCCGCTGACTTAGTAAATGAGAAAAAAATAGAAGGCATCACTGACATACGCGATGAATCGGACAGAGAAGGTCTGAGAATTGTTTTTGATTTGCGCAAAGATGCCAATAGCAATGTTATTCTTAATCAACTTTTTAAATATACAGCTCTTCAATCTTCTTTCAGTGTCAATAATGTAGCCTTAGTAAAAGGAAAACCTAAGATTTTGAACACTAAAGAAATGATTCATCATTTCACAGAGCACAGACAAGAAGTAGTACTCAGACGTACACAATTCGAACTAAAACAAGCCAAAGAACGACAACACATCTTAGAAGGATTACTCATAGCACTTGACCATCTCGACGAAGTAATCGCCCTCATCAGAGCTTCTAAAGATGCAGAAAATGCCCGTACAGGTTTAATGAGTACTTTTGGGCTTTCAGAAGTACAAGCCAAAGCCATTCTGGAGATGCGTTTGCAACGACTTACTGCCTTAGAACGCGATAAAATAATACAAGAATACAAAGAAATTACTGCCTTGATTGCTCGCTTAGAAGCCATCATTGCAGATAAAAACCTAAGAACACAACTCATCAAAGATGAACTTGCGGAGATAAAAGCACGCTACGGCGACAAAAGACGTACTGAAATTGTATACAGTGCCGATGCCGACTTTAGCATGGAAGACATGATTCAGGAAGAATCTATGGTAGTAAGTATTTCGCACGAGGGCTACATCAAACGTACTTCCCTCTCTGAATACCGTGTGCAAGGGCGTGGCGGCGTAGGCTCAAAAGGCTCAGGCAGCAAAGACAACGACTTCATAGAGCACATGTTTGTTTCCTCGACGCACGACTACCTGCTTATTTTCACCAATAGAGGGCAATTATTCTGGTTGCGTGCCTTCGAAGTGCCCGAAGCCAGCAAAACAGCACAAGGCAGGGCTATTCAGAACATACTGCAAATGGAGAAAACCGAGAAGATAAAGGCAGTTATCAATGTTAAAAAACTCAATGATTCGGATTATGTTCAAAATCATTTCTTAGTAATGGTAACCGAAAAAGGCACAATCAAGAAAACCTCTTTAGAACTTTTCTCACGTCCTCGCCAAAATGGAATACGTGCCATCACTATTAATGAAGACGATAACCTACTCGATGTACAATTGACCGATGGCAACAATCATATTATTCTTGCCTTGCGCTCAGGAAGGGCTGTTCATTTCCCTGAAATGAAAATACGCCCCTCAGGACGTACTTCGGCGGGTGTACGCGGTATTACTTTGGCAAACCAACACGATGCAGTAATAGGTATGGTATGTGTCAATAGAGCAGACTCGCAGCTATTAGTAGTATCGGAAAATGGGTACGGAAAACGCTCACTTATAGAAGATTACCGTATTACTAACCGTGGTGGAAAAGGCATCAAAGCCTTCCAACCTACTGCCAAAACGGGAAGTCTGGTAGCCATTCAAGAAGTAGTAGATACTGACGAGCTAATGATTATGAACAAATCGGGCATCACAATCCGTATGGCTGTCAGCGATTTGCGCGTAATGGGAAGAGCTACACAAGGGGTAAAACTTATCAAGATACAAGACGGTGATTCTATTGGTTCAGTTACCAAAGTGAAAAACGAAGACCTCATTATGTCAGATAGCCCTATCAAAGATGCCAATGGAAATGGTCATTCGGAAGAAGATACTACTGAACCGAACCCTATTTTAGACAAAGATGCTTTACAAGATAATATCAACAATGCATTGAACTAACACTATGCGCCGTTTATGGAGTAGAAAAATGTTGCCTTATTATTTAATGGGAAGTGATTTATTGACAAATCTCTTCCCTATTGTAGGGCTTCTTTTTTTACAATGGCAAGTATTTTCCGTAATGTATTTGTATTGGGCAGATACTTTTTTGTATTTTCTCATCTTCACTATTTGGTACATAGCAGCAGTACGCGCGCACATAGCACTTAAATTTGCCAATATCATTGCCAAAATT
This sequence comes from Cytophagales bacterium, assembly GCA_004293905.1. Taxonomy (GTDB): domain Bacteria; phylum Bacteroidota; class Bacteroidia; order Cytophagales; family Microscillaceae; genus RDZE01. The sequence goes on from RDZE01000015.1 coordinate 124,548, forward strand.
CTTACTTTTTTTGTGGCAGTGGTCATACAGGCTTATTGTATTTTTGTATTCACAGGGCAATTTTATTTCCCAAAAGATAATCTTTCTCAAAATATACAAGCCAAAAACTCTCTCTGGGAAATTTCACTTTTTGATATACTTTTCGAAATTTACCACTATGCGAGCCAATTGATTCCTAAGTTTTTTTATGAAGAAAGATTATTAGTATTTTCAGCCATCTTATTCATTCTGAACCACCTTTTTGTGTTTGCCTCTCCTGAAAGAGAAGAAATTCACGAAGGTATTCAGAAATATATGCGCAAAATGGCTTTCTCCACTTTTACGATTATGGTCATTGCAAGTGTTAATGTAGCCTCTCTTATTTTACACCAAGCGGCTTACTTGGCTAATTTTGCAAACACAGTAGCTATAGTATTTATCTTAATGAAAACTTATTATGACCTCAAGCGTATCATCAAAAGAAGACGAGATGAAGAAGCCTTAGAAAGAATCAAACTAACTTATAAGCCCATCATCAGAGATTTTCCTGAAAAAGGGCGCGAGGTAGTCTTTCAAACGGCTGAAACTACGGAAAAAAAAGACGATGACCTTGGCACTATTACTCCCTAACATGGCTTTGTATATAAGTTTTTCATTTTTATACTGGCTTCATTTTATTCCCTCCTCCTCCACGCCTACGCTACCTACTCACGCTGTGTGGAGCGATTCCTTATACTTTATCAATAAAAAGGCGAATGTATTACAAAACATAGATAACTGTCGGAACTATGATATTTTTTTACGAAAATTAGAAGGCTTTGATATTGGAAAACATTCTTTTATAAATATAGTACACATAGGCGATTCACACATACAAGCCGATTTTTTTACGGCAGAAGTACGTAGTCGCTTACAACAAATTTATGGCAATGCGGGCAGAGGATTTTTTTTTCCTTGTGGTTTGGCAAATAGCAACACGCCTCATAATATCCACTTGAGTTATACGGGTACTTGGAATAGTTGTAAAACAACACAACAAAGTGAAAATTGCTCTACTGGTTTATCGGGTTATGTTGCCACTACTACTGATGAGAGAGCAAGCATAAAAATAACAATAAATAATATTAACAAAAACAATCATAGTATTAAAATCATCAAAGTATATTGCGATACACGCGCCAACAATCAATTTAGTATTGCACTATTGGCAGCAGGCATCATTTATAACCCGACAATTCAGCATGATGAGTATTGGGGTTTCGAATTACCTACTTCAGTACAAACATTTGAGCTTTTTTGGAAAAAACAAAATACATTTCAGACAGAATTTAGCTTGCTGGGGATTTCATTAGAAAGCAAACAAAAAGGACTTTTTTATCATTCTGTGGGTCAAAATGGTGCTACCTTTGCAAGTGTTTCGCGCAATGCTTCTTTTTCTACACATCTACAAAGTCTATATCCTGATATCGTGATTGTATCATTGGGCACTAATGATGCTGCGACGAAAATATTGAATTTGGCTAAAATAGAAGAGTCTATATTGTTGTTATTGAATAAAATACGAAGTGTAGCCCCCGAAGCAGTCATTGTACTGACGACCCCAAATGATACTTACTATCAGCAACAATCTAACACCAATATACCTAAAATGGTGTCTATCATCAAAAATATAGCCTATGAACAAGGTTGTTTGGTATGGGATTTTTATGAAGTAATGGGAGGGCGTGCTTCTATTGTGGAGTGGCAAATGTACCAACTTGCAGACAAAGACCGCATTCATCTCTCGCCTAAAGGTTATCGTTTGCAAGGGGAGCTTTTTTATGAGGCACTACAAGATATATTTTAGCGGATTAAAAATATAACAATGAATACAAATTCGATATTGAAATTAAATTTCTTTTTTTTATCAAATTAGTCAACTAATTTGTGGGAAATAATGTATTTTTAGAACGGAAATTCTAATCAAAACTATAACAATATGCTTAAATATTGGCTTACATTCCATTTGTGCTTATTCTCTTTTTTAACAGTTATTGCACAAAATGCAGAAATCAATGAACTGAAAGCAAGACTGAATAATACCCAAACAAGAGAGCAAGTATACACCCTCAATCGCTTGTGTATATTACTGAAAAAAAATAAACCAGACGAAGCAAAAGTTTATGCAGAAAAAGCCGAGCAAATAGCCTCGAAAATAGGCTTTGTAGAAGGGCAAGCTGATGCTTTTACAGAGTTAGGTAGCCTCAATGCCTATCATTTCGATATGCCCAATTTAGCTTACGACTACCACCGCAAAGCATTTGAGCTTTATAAAAAACTCTATGAAAAAGGAGATATAGACAAAGAAGTTATTTTTTCCTTCCTAAACTACCACGCCATACCTGCATTTGAATACATAGACGAAAAAGCCAAAAAAAATAAACGCGACCGCAAAGCCTTAGAAGGCTATCACAAACTTTATACAAGTTTCATCAAATACATTACTACACTAAGTAACAAAAGCGATGAAGAACTCAGTAAAATAGAAAAAGAATTAGAAAACACAAAAAACCAAGCCCAAAAGACAGAAACAGACCTCAACAAAGCCAAGCAGAATATTCAAAACAAAGACAATGAAATACTCATGAAAAGTTATAATGAGAAAAAATTGGCTTTAGAAAAATTGAAACTTTCTGGCTCATTAGAAGAAAAAGAATTAGAAGCCATCGCGCTCTCTGATAGTCTGATGCTCAAGCAATTAGAACTAAAAGACAATGAACTGAAATTGAACGAAGAAAAACAAAAAGCTGAAAAATTAGAACAAGAAAAAGCCTTACAAACTGCTGAAAACGAAAGGCAACGCCTTTTCAATATAGCACTCATTGTAGGTATAATTTTGTTAGCAACATTGGCAGTAGTTATTTTCATTAGCCTACGCAACCAAAGAAGAACGAGCAAACTTTTGGCAATTAAAAACGAAGAAATCAACCAACAAAAAGAAGAAATAGAAGCACAACGCGACAACCTTGAAGACCTCAATGCGGAACTCAAACAACAAAGTGAAGAAATCATAGCACAACGCGATAATTTGCAGGAACTTAATGATGCTATTCTATTGAAAAACCAAGAAATAGCACACGAAAAAAATCAGTCAGATGAATTATTGCTCAATATTTTACCTGCAAGCGTAGCCGAAGAGCTAAAAGCTAAAGGAAGTGTTACGCCCAAATATTACGAACAAGCTACTGTGTTATTTACAGACTTTAAAGGATTCACTCAAATTTCAGAGCAACTAACGCCCGAAGGTTTAATCCAAGAACTCAATACTTGTTTCTTAGCCTTTGATGATATTATCACTCGTTTTGGTTTAGAAAAAATCAAAACTATAGGTGATGCCTACATGTGTGTGGGTGGTTTGCCTGCCCCTAATCAAACCAATGCCTTCGATGCCGTAAGTGCTGCATTGGCTATGCGTACTTTTATGGAAGATTTTAAAAATGAAAAACTTTCACGCGGCGAACCCGTTTGGGAACTACGAATAGGCTTGCATACAGGCTCATTGGTAGCAGGCGTGATAGGTAAAAATAAATTTGTTTATGACATTTGGGGCGATACTGTCAATACAGCAAGCCGTATGGAAAGTGCAAGTGAGGCAGGTAAAATTAATATATCGGAAACGACTTACCAAATCATCAAAGACCAATTCCAAACGACTTATCGCGGAAAAATTGCTGCAAAAAACAAAGGCGAAATAGAGATGTACTACGTTGAGGGGCTAAAATAAAAACCGTTGTCTGTAGCGTTCAATATGAGGCAAGGCAGCTTGCATTCCTCCCTCTTCCAAAGGACAAATGATGGGTATGGCAGTACGTCGCATTAGAGAATGTTTGTATTCTACTAACTTTGGTACGCTATGCAATTCACCATTTAAGGTGATGGCTAAAACCTCCGCGCCATATTTTTCAATAAGGCTTACCTCCTCTAACACATCAGGGAGTTGGCAATCCCAAGCCTCACAACCATCATAATAACCTCTAAAAGGCGTGTATTGGAGTACTACACCTTTAGCATTGCCCGATAAAATCAATTCTGCACCGCAAGGTCCTGAGGGGTTTCTCAAGCCTGATTGCCCTTCTAAAAGAATCAAATCGGGGGAAAGGTCTTTATGGCATTGCACAATTGCATTTTCTAACTCTCCACTGACAAAATCGTTCAAAGTGGCATCAAAAATAAAGCCATAAGGGTAGCCCTGCATCCAGCCTGTTTGTCCTGTATAAATCATTTCAGTAGCAAGATTGGCTTCTCTACAAACCTCTAACAACATTCGGCATGTGGTCATTTTACCTACATTACAATCAATACCCAAAGAAGCAACAATAGGTACTTTTACATCGAAAATACTCCCATTCCAAAAATGCAACTCCTCGAAGGGCAAAGGTTTACGTACATCTATGAGTTTGGCATTGTATTTTTTAGCCGCTTCTACCAAACTTGGTCTATGAGAAAGTAAATCGTGCAAACCATTGACAATAGAAATACCCTTTTCGAGGTATTCTAACAAAATTTCTTCCCAACCTTGGGGCAACCTCCCTCCGTGAAAAGCTGCCCCAATGATTACATAATCGGGTTTTTGTTTTTGTTTTACCAAAAAATCGTTAATAGTAGCCTCTATAGGAATGCCTCGCTCTATGCCATCTAAGAGCATTCCAGCATCATTGCCTGCTGCGGCTTGGTCTATCACTCCCCAGATTTGAAAACGCTCTGAACCACGCACTAAACCGTGTGCAGTTTTGGCATTTTTAGTTTTGAATAAGTCTTGCGTAAGCAGTACTGCACTTCCAGATACTGCCGAAAGAGGTATTGAATACATCTGTTAATTGAAATTTAATGAAAATATTAAGGGTTAAATTGGTGCAATATCACTAATAGACTTTCGAGCATCAAATCAGTAAAATCTAAATGCGTAACCATTCGGCAACTATCTTCACTTATTTTTCCAATCCAGCAGTTATGACTTTGTAGATAATTGACCAATTTTTGTGCTATCTCGGTATTTTCCATCTGAAAAATGACTATGTTAGTAGGTGCAGGCATTACATACTTTACATAACTTTTTTGCCTCAATGCCTCTGCCAAGATTGCGGCTCTTTGGTGGTCTTCTTCGAGGCGTTCGCGATGATTGTCGAGTGCATAAAGGACTGCTGCGGCTAAAAAACCAGCTTGCCGCCAGCCACCACCCAATACTTTTCGGAGGCGTTTCCCTCTTTTGATAAGTGCTTTGCTACCCAAAAGAGCTGACCCTACAGGGCAACCCAAACTTTTTGAAAAACAAACAGAAATGCTATCAAAGGTTTTGCCGTAATCTTCTGGCTTTTCGTTCGTAACAGCAAGGGCATTCCAAAGGCGCGCGCCATCTAAGTGCAAAAATAATTGATGTTCGTTGCAAAGATGTCGGATAGGGATAATATCTTCTTGAAGTCTGTAATAAGCTCCTCCACCTCTGTTTGCAGTATTTTCTAAGGCTACTAAGCGCGTAGTAGGGTAATGAATATCATCAGGGTTGATGCAAGAGATGATGTCTTGGGGTTTTAAAATACCATCTTGCTTATCTATCAGTTTTACAGACAGTTGCGCATTGAAAGCCAAACCACCTCCCTCGTATTTATAGATATGTGCTTGCTTATAACAAATTACTTCATCTTGAGGTTGTGTAAGTGCTTTAATGGCTATTTGGTTTGTCATGGTACCCGAAGGGCAAAAGAGTGCCGCTTCTACACCAAACATCTGCGCCAACCGTTCTTGTAAGAGATTGACAGTAGGGTCTTCTTCATAAACATCATCACCGACTTTTGCCTCTTGCATGGCAAGTAACATTTCGGGAGTGGGACGTGTTAAAGTATCACTTCTTAAATCTATTCGCATAAATCACGGATTTTTAATCAAAAGTTTTTCAAAATAAATATAGTTTTCAATAAAATCAATATTTTTGTTGTCTATTATATTTTTGGTATCATTTTTTCAGTTCTTATCTTAAAAATTAACACTAAAAGGTCAAAAAAAAACCTACTGGTTAGCGCACTAATGAAGAGCAAATGTATTAAATATTTTATCAATCTTTTTTTATTTTCTCTGCTTCTTTTTTCTCAATCTTGGGGGCAGGGCAATCAATTCAATTTTTTGGAACATAGGGGTTTGCCTCCTATCAAAAATTATACACCCGATGTATACAAAGCCGAACCTGAAAACTGGGCTATAGCTCAAGACAATCGTGGCATTATGTATTTTGGCAATGAAAATGGATTGCTTGAATTTGATGGCGTTACTTGGAATTTATTATTAGAAGGCAGCCTTGTGCAATCTTTGGCTGTGGATAAAAAAGGGCGATTGTATGTGGGAAAAGTGGGCGAGTTGGGTTACCTCTCTACTGATGAACAAGGTAATGCAAAATATATATCTCTTTTAGACAAACTACCCTCAAAATATAGAAGTTTTAAGGAGGTATGGCAAATTGTTATTACAGAAGATAACCGCGTTATTTTTCAAACTTCAACCACTCTACTAATTTGGCAAAATGAGCGTTTTTTGGTGGTAGAACAAACAGAGGCAAATCATAATTTTCATAAGATTTTTATTGTCAAAAATAGGGTTTTTATCAGGGCTTGGAGTGATGGACTATTAGAACTCAAAGGTGGGCATTTATATTTGGTAAGCGAAGGTGAAAAATTTGCGCAAGAACGTATAGATGTAATGTTGCCTTATGATGATGATAAAATATTAGTGGTAGCACGCAATCAAGGTATTTATCTTTGGGACGGAAACCACTTTACTCTTTGGCAAACCGAAGCCGATGAGTTTATTAAAACAAGCCAAGTATACAGAGGTTTTTTACTTACTAATCAATATTTTGTCATCGGTTCGTATCAAAATGGGTTCATCATCATCAATAAAGAGGGCAAGATGATGCTACACCTCAATAAAAATAAAGGCTTAGCTGACAATACTATAGCAGATTTAGAAGTAGACAAACACAACAATTTATGGTTAGCCACACTAAACGGCATCATCTATGTCAATGTCAATTCTCCTTTCTCCATCATTGATGAGCGTGAAGGTTTAACGGGTAAAATAAGTAATATTATTTTTAACAACAACAATTTATACATAGGCACTTCCTTAGGTATTTTTGTCAAAGATTGGAATAAAAACAACATCAATTGGCAAAGTGATAAAAACCAAGACATTATTCTTATACCACAAAGCAACTATAACAATACTCTTTTTAGCATTGAAAATGATGTGGTCATAGGCGGTAATTTAGACGAATTTTTTGCCTTAGTAAATAAAATAATGACCAATAAAGTCAAGGTAATCAATGCATTGGGTATTGCCAAAATAAGAGGTAAAGAAAATTTATATTTAGCCACCGAAAGAGGTAGCATGTGGCTTTTTGAAATCATCAATGGCAATATCACTAAGAAAAATAAAATAGAAGGCTTTAGTGATGAGGTGAATGGAATAGTGCAAGGAGAAGGCAACAGTTTTTGGGTATTTTTTGAAAAATCGGGCAGAGGTGTAAGAAGAATTGTTTTAAATGAAGAATTTACAAAAATAGTCGCACAAGTAGAATATAACAAAAACAATCAACTTCCTGATGATTTGGGCAATAATGTATTTTATATTGATGGAAAAATCATTATCACTACCAAAAAAGGTTTGTACGAATACAATCCACAAAGCCAAAAAATACAGCCCGAAACAGAATGGAGCAAATATTTAGAAGATTTTAAAGACAAACACATCACTTACTTTACAAAAGACAAACAAGGAAATCTTTGGTTCATTGCAGATAGTAAAATACTGGAGTTACAAAAAGAGAAACAGTACAAACTCAACACTAACAATTTTAAAAAAATAGAGAAACCAAGCTATATTTTGCCCATAGATGCCCAAAATATTATCTTCGTAGCACAAGGCAAAATATGGCACTACAAATACCAAAAACAGATAGATGAAAGTTATCAATTTGAGGTTTTTTTCCGCCGTATTGGGCTTCTTACCGTAGGCACAAATCATAATATATACAATGGTTTTGACCTCCAAAAAGCACAAAAGTATTTTGAAGCCGAAGAGCACTCTTTCCGTTTTGTATTTGCAAGTAACTTCTATAGCGATATTGAACACATACAATATAGCTATAAACTTGAAAACTTCGACGAGCAATGGTCAGAGTGGGATAGCCGAAATGAAAAAGACTATACACACCTGCCCGCCGGAACTTATACCTTTAAAGTAAAAGCGCGAAATATTTATGGTATCCAAACCAAAGAAATCCAATATACTTTTAGCATTGCTTCGCCTTGGTACACTACTTGGTGGGCATTGAGTATCTATTTTATTGTTACGGTCAGTTTGGGTTACCTCGTTTTAAGAATTAATACCTTACGCCTCGAAGTACAACGCCGAAAACTACAAGAAAAAGTAGACCTACAAACCCAAGAAATAAAAACTGCGCAAAAAGAATTAGAAAAAACCCTACTCATAGAAAAAGAGCAAAAAGAAATTTTGCAAACACAAGAGGAGGAAATGAAGCAAAATATGGAAGAGCTAATGACTACCCAAGAAGAAATGGCAAAAACACAAGCCGAACTTTATGGGCAACTCAATGCTATTCATAACAGCCCTATATTACAAGCCGAATACGATACCGAAGGACGCATCATCAGTGCGAACCCAAGTTATGTCGAATTATTTAAAACAAATGAAAACGATAAAATAATAGGCGCAAGCATCAAAGATATTTTAGACAGTAATTATACACAAAGCGAACCCTTTCAGGAACTTGAAAAAGCACTCAAAGCAGGCAAAGCACTCTTTGGAGAGTTCAAAAATATCAGAAAAGATGGCAAAGTGATTTGGCTTAACTCTTCTTACTCACCCATCAAAGATAAAAACGAAACCCTTGTTAAAGTTATTCAATTGGCTTTTGATGTAACTACTTCCAAAAGACTCCTACAACAAACACAAGCCCAAACCCAAATACTACAAAAAAGAGAAGAGCAACTCAGCCAAACCATCACCGAAATTACTGCTTTGCAAATAGAAATGCAGCAGAAAACAGCCGTATATGAAAGCTCACGCGACGCCATTATGCTCCTCGATGAAGACCTCTCTATCATAGATTGTAATGAAGCTACCTTAGCCTTATTTATTTATAGTAGCAAAGAAGAAATCATTGGCAAATCTCCTATTGACCTCTCTCCTACCCTACAACCTAACGGAAAACCCTCTGCCGAAATAGCACTTAGTAAAATACAAAGGGCTTTTGAAAGGGGTTCTAATTTCTTCGAGTGGCAACACCAAACCCAAAATGGCGACACCTTCGATTGTGAAATACTTTTGAGCTATTTCGAGCACAAAGGCAAAAAACGACTTGCCTCCACCATACGCGACATCACGGAAAGAAAGGCACAAGAAGCAGAAATGCTCAAAATTAACCAAGAACTGAGCGCGACAAACTCCTTAGTAGAGCAACAAAAAGCAGAAATAACCAGATCATTACAAGACCAAAAAGACATCAACGAGCAACTCGCCGCACAAGAAGAAGAAATGCGAATGAGTATGGAGGAACTTGTTACGACACAAGAGCAAATGACCAAAACCCAAATAGAGCTCGAAGGACAAATGCAAGCCATTAACAATAGTGCTATTCTAAAAGTAGAATTCGACCTACAAGGAAAGGTGCTTTTTGCCAACCAAGCCTTCTTAGAACTATATGGCTACGAAAATGATGAGAAAGATAACCTGCACCATAAAATTTTCTGCGACCCCCTCTATGCTGATTCTTTTGAGTATGAATTTTTCTGGGAAGCACTTCTAAAACAAACCTCACAAGCAGGTGAATACCAACGTTTTAAGAAAAATGGTGAAATCGTATGGATTAATGCGCTTTATACACCTGTTAAAAATGAAACAGGAGAAGTGTACAAAATCATTAAACTTGCTTTTGACATTACTAACGCGAAAAAACTTTTGGCAGAAACACAAGAGCAAGCTGAGATTTTAAGAACGCAAGAAGAAGAAATGAGGCAAAATGTAGAAGAACTTTTAGCCACACAAGAAGCCTTAGAACAGAATAAGCGCGAAATGGAGATGAAGAATAAAAAACTTGAAGCCAATGAATCTATTCTGAAAAAATCTTTCGAGAAGATGAAGCAACAAGAACTCGCGCTCAAACAAAACTATGAAGAACTACAAAGCCAAGAAGAAGAACTACGCCAAAATATGGAGGAACTACAAACTACTCAAGAAGCCCTCCGACAACAAAGTTTAAAAATAGAAGTTAAAAATAGACTCATTACTGCAAGTATCAAATATGCACAAAATATTCAACAAGCAATCCTGCCCGAAAATATACGCATATTGACCTACTTGAAAGACATATTCGTAATTTTTAAACCTAAAGATATTGTTTCTGGCGACTTTTATTGGTTTGCGCAATCGGGTAAGTACAGCATCATTGCTGTAGTAGATTGCACAGGACATGGCGTGCCGGGTGCTTTTATGAGTATGATTGGCAACTCTTTGTTCAATGAAATTGTGAATATTTCACGCATCACAAGCCCCGCCAAAATATTGGAAATGCTACACATTGGAATCAGAACGCGCCTAAAACAGGAAAATAATAGCAATAACGATGGCATGGATGTGGTGCTTTGCTCTATAGAAAAATTAGACAATGGAGAACGCAATGTCATTTTCGCTGGCGCAAAAAGACCCCTCTATTGCATACAAAACAATGAGATGATTATACTAAAAGGTGATAGAAAAAGTATTGGTGGTTGGCAACAAGAAGAATATAGAACTTTTGAAAACCAAACCATTGTACTCAAAGAAAATGATTTACTCTATCTTAGTTCCGATGGTATGATTGATAACCCTAACATAAAGCGCAAAAAATTTGGTGAACAACGGCTTTTAGACATACTTTTAGCTAATCATAACAAATCTTTGGAAGAACAAAAACTTCTTTTGGAAAAAGCCTATGAAGAGCATCAGGGCAAAGTAGAGCAAAGAGATGACATTACGGTTTTGGGTATACGCCTCTAATCATTTCTAATTAGTATAAAAAACCCTTTTTACTCTATCACTTATATTTGTTAAAAGCTCGTAAGCTATTGTATCTATAGCCTTTGCCATCTCAATGATAGACACTTCTTTGCCAAAAACAATGACTTCATCGCCTTCTTTAGCGTCTATACCTGTAATATCGACCATTGTCATATCCATACAAACATTTCCTATCACAGGGGCATACTTACCTTGTATAAATACTTTGCCTACTCCTTGGCTAAATTTGCGATTATAGCCATCAGCATACCCTATAGCAATGGTAGCGATGCGCATATCGTTGATGGCAACGCCTTTTCGTCCATAACCCACTGTTTCACCCGTCTTGATGTGTTTTATCTGAGAAATAATGGTTTTGAGCGTACCTATAGTTTCTAATTTACTCTGAAAAAGGCTGCCACTTTCTACCCCATAAAGCCCTACACCCAAACGTACCATATCATAATGGGCTTCTTGAAAACGAACAATACCCGCCGAATTGAGGAGGTGTTTCCAAAACTGTATTTGAAGTGTTTCAGAGATGCGCTGAGTGGTGTGCTCAAATAGTTGTATTTGTTGGCGTGTATAAGCATCGTTTGTTTCTTGGTCGGCGGCGGCTAAATGGCTGAATACTGTTTTTATTTCTAAACCTTTGGCAATATAGGGCGCAAGCAGTTCCATAAGTTTGGTGATTTCTTCTTCTTCTTTTGCCATAAAACCCAACCGATGCATACCTGTATCAAGTTTTAGGTGTATTTTGGCTTTGAAGTGTGGCTCTTTTTGCCATTGATGGTCATAAAAATTAAGGTATTCTTTGAGTATTTTAAAGCTATAAATTTCGGGTTCTAAATCGTAGCGAAGCATTGCGTCAAAACTCTCTTCGGCACTATTGAGCACCATAATTGGCAGATGAATACCATTTTCGCGCAGGAAAACCCCTTCATCGGGATAGGCTACTGTGAGATAATCTACTCTATGAAATTGTAAGAAATGTGCTATTTCGGCACTGCCACTCCCATAAGCAAAAGCCTTGACCATCACCATGAGTTTGGTATTTGTGTTTAGCAGACTGCGATAGAAATTAAGATTATGCGCCAAACTATCTAAGTTGACTTCGAGCACCGTACCGTGTATTTTGTATTCTAAGCGTTTTACGATTTGTTCAAATTCAAATTTTCTTGCTCCTTTGATGAGTACTGTAGCATTGGCAATGCGCCTAAAATCGTATTGTTGCAAAAATTCGGCAGCATTTTCATAAAAGAGGCAATTTTGATTAGTAAAAAAATGTTGGTATTGTAGTAAATCTGTGCCAATGCCTATAAATTCTTGAATGCCTTTTTTTTGTACCAATTGGGCTATTTCTTCGTACAAGAGGCTTTTATTTTGTACGGCTTCGGGCAAATCGGAGAGGATAAGAATATGCGTATTTTTTTGTTGTTGTTGATTCAAAAAATCTAAAGCAACCTGCAATCCTGCTTTATCGTTGTTGTAAGTATCGTCAATCAAGTAAGAGTTATGAATACCTTGTTTGAGCTCGAGGCGCATGGAGGGCTTCTTCAGTGTGAGAAGCGATTTGTTGATGTTTTCTTCTGAAATACTCAAGTAAAGCATCGTAACAATACAATGTGTTGCATTTTCGATGGAGGCTGCATCAGTGAAAGGCAGTGAAAAATGATAGGTATGTTTTTGATACTGGAGTTTTATATCAGTTTGTTTGGCATTGGTTTCTATTTTTTGAATATGCACTGTAGCCCCTTTGGTTCTTGACCAACTAATGAGTTGTGTGTTTTGATTGAATTTTTCTTGAATGGTTTGCTCTAATAAAGGATAATCTTTGCAGTATATTATGGTGGGGCAATGTTCAAAAAGTTTGAGTTTTTCGTCTATTTTATTCTGCAAAGAACCAAAATTTTCACTATGCGCCGTACCTATGTTCGTAAAAATGCCAATCGTAGAGGCTATAATGGGAGCTAATTTTTCTATCTCGCCTGCTTGTGAAGTGCCTGCTTCGAAAATGGCTAAGTTGTGCCATTCGTTCATCTGCCATACAGAAAGAGGCACTCCTATTTGTGAATTATAACTTTTGGGACTTTTGACTATTTTGTAATGATTGGCTAATAAATGTGCGAGCCATTCTTTGATAATTGTTTTTCCATTGCTTCCGACAATTCCTATGGTAGTGTAGTCATATTGTTGTCTGTGGTAAATGGCTATTTTTTGGAGTGCTTCTATGCTATTAGTAACTTGTATTATATTGGCATTTCTGTATTTTTGGTACTGTGCTATGGGCTCTTCGATGACAAAATTTTGGATACCTTGTTTGTATAATTCATCTATGTAGTGGTGTCCATTGTGTCTTTCGCCTTTGATGGCAAAAAAAAGGCTCTGCTCAGGGAAAGCAATTTTACGACTATCAGTCAGTAAATGTACGATAGGCGATTGTTTGCTACGGAGTAGAAAATTTTGGCTCTCTACGATGTTGGCAACTTCTTGAATAAATAGCATATTATTTCTTTTTGCAGAGATAAATTATTTCTTTGGCGGGTAAGGCGTATTTTTGTATGCGTTCTGTGGGTAATTTGAGCGCGAAATCATCTTCTATTACTTCAAATCCTCCTTTTCGGAGTCTTTCGGCATAGTCTTGTCCGTAGAGTCTTACGTGGTCTTCTTGCCCAAAGGCTTTGAAACGTTCGGTGGGTTGGGTGATGGTAGGGTCTTCGTAGGTAGTTTGAAGTCCTTCTTTCATAAAAGGTACTTGAATGATAGCCCAACCTTGTGGTTTGAGCACACGGTTGATTTCGGACATGGCTTTGATGTCGTCTGTTACGTGTTCCATGACGTGGTTGCAGAAGGCTACATCAAAACTATTTGCCTCGAAGGGCATTTCATGAATATCCATTTTCACATCGGCTAATGGTGATTCTAAATCGGCGGTAGTATATTGTAGGTTGTTCATTTTTCGGAATCTACTGATGAAACAACTTTCAGGAGCGATGTGCAAAACTTGTTTTTTTTGCTGAAAGAAATCTGTTTTTTCTTGTAAATACAACCATATCAGGCGATGTCTTTCTAAGGCTTGGCAATTGGGACATAGGGCGTTGGGGCGGGCGGCTTGCCCACGTCCATAGGGTATGAATTGTCGGAATTGGCTCTTGCAAACGGGACATTCTACACCTTTTCCCCAATAGAACCAACCCAATATTTTAAGTGCTATGGGGCTTAGTAGTTGCAAATATTTACGGGGAATGAACCTAATAACAAAACTGATGATGCGTTTCATATTATAATTGTTTGAAGCTACGAATCATGGCTTTTATTTCGCGTTGGGCATCGATTCGTTTGGATTGTGTCCAAGCTAAAATTTGATAAAAATGGGTTTTACTTTCTACAATTTGTAGGTAATAAATATAGTTTTCTTCATTGACAATGCCTGTGATATAACGCCCGTAGGTATAAAGGTCGTTGATACGCTCTCGGACGGGCTCGCTGGGTTTGGGTTCTCTGAATCCTTTTATGATATTGTTGGTAGCATAGTTGAAGTGTGTGTCCATCGTATAGTCTTGGTCTAATTCGGATTTGGCATCGGCTATAACGATGATGTATACGTCTCTATCAGAGTTGGCATATTGTAAGAGAGCATCTCCATTGAGATTGTCTACTTTGTCTAAATAAGTAACTAAGCCTATGCTGAAAAGGTTTGCTACTTTTTCTTCGCGCAAATCTACGCGTATGGTATCTTCTTCTTTTTGGGTTTCTTGTTTTTTTACTTTTTGGGTTTGCTTTTTTTCTTCATTTTTATTACTACTACAAGCAAAATATGTACTTAGACAAAATAGTATTGCAAAAAGACGTAAAATAGGTAGGGAGTAGGGTTTCATTATTTCTAAAAAGATATGTAAAACCTATAGATTTTTACGTCTATAGGTTTTTTTATGGTAAGATTATAATTCTTTGAAAGAGTTAATCATGGTTTTTAGGTCAGCTATGCCCGATTTATTAGAGGTGAGTGTCCAAGCCAAGATTTGATAATATTGTTTGTCTGTTTTTACGATTGTGAGTAAATAAGTAACAGCGATGTTGTTGAATTTGCCTGTAACCGTTCCTTGCAAAGTTTCATAGTTTTTAATTTGTAATTTTTCGGGTTCGGCAGCTTTTCCATCTTTTACACCTTTTACTACATTGTCAGAGGCAAATTCAAAGTATTTTTTCAGGTTATAGCCTTGTGATTCTAATTCTTCTTTGCTTTCGTCTATTACAATAAGATAGAGTTCTTTTTTGTTGTTTGAGTATTGGAAAGACGCGTTGTCATTAAGGTCTTTATTTTCGGTCATGTAGTCAAAGATGCTCAATGAGTAGGTATCTTTTATTTTAATTTCTTTTAATTCGGCTTTTTGCTCTGTATTTTTTTCATTCTCTGCCTCTTTGTTCTCGTTTGTTTTTTCTTCTGCTTTTGCATCTGTTTTGGCTTCTTCTGTTTTGGTTTCAGATTGTGAGCAACTTTGTAGTCCTAATGAGAGGGTAAGTAGGAATAAAATGGATAGTGCAAGGGATAATAGGCGTTGTGTATTTTTCATAAAAGTTAAAGGAGGATATTTGATAAAATAAATTTAGTAAATGGGTACAAAATTACGATTTTAGATTTAAAAAGCCTCATAAAATTTTGAATATTTTAGGAGGCTTTTTGGTAAAAGATAATTGTTATTTATTCTATTTTGAGGTTTTTTGTATGAGTGTTTTTTTCTTGTGTTAGTGTTACTTTGTATTCTCCTTTTTTGAGGTATTCGCCTTTGTCGTTTTTGAGGTCGAAGGCAAGAGTATAAAATCCTTTTTCTTTGGCAGCCATGAGCGTTCTTACTACTTTATTATTGCTATCAACAATGGTTATTTCAGCATTTTTTGCTGTTGTTGTTCCCAAGTAGTATTGTATATTTTGGTTAGGGATACGTGGTTTTAGATAACCATATTGGGCTTTTCCCCATTGTTCATTGTAGCGTACTTTGCCTATGTCGAAAAGTTGGACACTTTGGGAGTTATTGTTTTTGATGGTTTGTATGTTTTTTACATCAATGATGTACATGCTTCGCCCGTGAGTAGCAACCACTAATTCGTTTTCGCGTGGGTGCACTACCATGTCATAGACTGCTACGTTGGGAATTTGGTTGAGCAAATGCCATTGCGTGCCTCCATCTATAGATATGTACGCGCCTAAGTCAGTACCTACATAGAGTACTTCGGGGTTTACGGGGTCTTGAATGAGTATGTTGACTGATTCTTCGGGTAGGTTGGCTTTGAGGCTTGTCCAGTTTTTACCGAAATCTGTACTTTTGTACAAGTAGGCATAGGTTTCATCTTGTCTGTAGCCATTGAGGGTAACGAAAACGGTCGCTTTGTCGTGTGGTGAAGGGAATACGCTACTTACCCATTTATTTTGGGGTAGTCCATTGTTGATGAGCTCCCAATTCGCGCCTCCGTCTTTGCTTACTTGCACCTGTCCATCGTCTGTGCCTGCATATAGTAAGCCAAAACTAAAAGGTGATTCTGCCAATGAGGTAATGGTGGCAAAGGGTACATTTCCTTCTGTATTTTTTTGTTGTGTAAGGTCTGGGCTGATTGCCTCCCAAGAAGTACCTTGATTCATACTTCTTAGTACTTTTTGCGAACCCATATAGAGTATATCTGCATTGTGTTTGCTAAGTATTACGGGCGTTCTCCAATTGAATCGATAGGGTTGTTGCCCTATATCGTGTTTTGGGGTAATATAATCGTATTGGTCTTCTTTTTTTCTGATTCGATAGTAGTTACCAAATTGATAACCTGTGTATATAGTATTACTGTTGCGTGGGTCTACGGCTACATACATACCGTCTCCTCCCATAATGCTTTCCCAATCTTTGGTTTCATTGGGTACTGATTTTGAAGAACCATAATAAACGCCATTGTCTTGCAATCCCCCATATACATTATAGGGTTGTTCCATATCTACAGTTACGGTATAAAATTGCCCTACGGGTACGGTATGAAGGTGCATAAAGTTATCGCCTTTGTCGTAGCTTGCATACAAACCTCCATCGTTGCCTAAAAGAATATGGTTATCGTCTTGCGCATTGATCCATAATGCGTGGTGGTCAGCGTGTACTTCGTTGTAGTTGGTGGCTATTGAGGTGTAGGTTTTGCCACCATCATCAGAACGCAACAATGGATAACCTAAAATATAAATTTGTTCTGGATTGTTAGGAGAAACCCTAATTTGCCCAAAATAATATCCGTAGGTAAAAAATACGCCATCTAAATTGTAAGTGTTTACTTTTCTCCAAGATTTGCCACTGTCATCAGAGCGATAAACTTCTGCTCCATTGATTTGGGTAGTAAATAGGTCGCTGTTTGCATCGCTTTTTACGTAGTCACTGAGTGCTTTTGGTGTATATTTTCCAGCTTTTACTTCTTGTTTTACAATCTCGGCAGTGTATTTTTTAGGAAATTCATACTCTTTAAGAAAGTTATTGAGGTCTTCGTCTTTGAGGGCAAAAAATGCTTCGTTTGTCATGTTTTCAAAATCACGGAAAGAAATGCCTGTGCCTGTTTGGTTCTTTTTTTCTACTTTTGTTTCTGTCTGGTTGTCCATTACCAAATACAGTACATTGGGTTGAGAGGCACAAATATCTAAACCAATTCTGCCTATATTGGGTGCATTGGGAAGCCCATTGGTGATTTTTGTCCAAGTATTGCCTCCGTCTTCTGAATAGTGTAAGCCTGAACCTTCTCCATTTTCCTCAAAATCCCATGCTTTGCGACTACGTTGCCAAGCGGCTGCCCAAAGTTGTTTGGGGTCTTTTGGGTTGATGATAAGGTCTATTACCCCCGCATTTTCGGCAATATTGAGTGTTTGTTGCCATGTTTTTCCTCCATCGGTGGTTTTATAAATGCCTCTTTCTTTGTTGTTGGTGTACAGAGCTCCTATACTGGCAACCCATACTGTGTTGGGGTCAGTAGGGTGAATAATGATGCGTCCTATGTGTTGGGTATTTTCCAAGCCCATGTGCTGCCATGTTTTGCCTCCATCTTCGCTTTTAAAAACACCATAACCCGCATAACTTGAACGGCTACTATTGTTTTCACCTGTGCCTACCCATAAAATATTGGGGTTACTTTCGGCAACGGCAATATCGCCTACGGTAAGGCGTGCTTGGTTGTCGAAGATGGGCATAAACGAAACACCGTTGTTGTTGGTTTTGAAAACTCCACCAGAGGCATAAGCTACATAGTAGTTTTTAGGGTCTTTGCTATTGACAGCAATATCCACAATACGTCCTCCCATAATGGTAGGTCCTATGTTGCGTGCAGGGTATTGGGCAAATGCGCTGCTTTGCCTCATTTGTTCTTTTTGCTTAATGGCTTGTTGTAAGTCTTGGCTATAACCTATCGTTATTATTGCCAAAACAAGCCCTATAGTAGTAGTTGTTTTTAGTAACATTTTCATATAGATATATTGAGTTGAGTTTTGTTTCCTGCTTTGTCCCACACTTCCACTAAAAGTTGTCCTTTTTCTTTGATGAGGTCGCTTTGAAGTGTGTTATTTTTGTATTCATATTCCATTAATACAAATTTACCGTTTAGTTTGGCTTTGTAATTAGAGATGCCTGCGGTATCATCTGTTATTTTTAGGGTGATTTTTTGTGCGTTTTTTTGGATTACTTTAATGGTTGGGGGTGTTGTATCTTTTAGATTGCGATGGTTGCCTAATCTTTTGGTATAAAATACTATCTTGTTGTTGTGCCAATAGTGGTGCAGTGTATTTCCTGCGGCATCTAATACGCATAAATTGGTTTGTTTGGTTTGGCTGTAGGCGATTCTTATGGAGTCAAAAAGAGGCACAAGTGTATTATTGATTTCTATAGATTTGTCTCTTTTTCGCACTTCTAAATAGAGCGTGTCGTAGAGTGATTGTTTGGGTATGACTATTTCTAAGTCACTTTCTTTGAATAAAAAACTTGTATTGGAAGGTACTAACATATAAAAATCAAACATTCTGCGCCCATTGCCTAAGTTGATAAAATCGGGTAGTCCTTTTCTTAAATCCCAAAGATAAACTACTTGGTTGGCTTGCACAAAAGCGGGCTTGAGTGGGTATTCTATGCCTGCAATATTGAGTTTAGGAACTTTTTTGGGGTAACTGATGCGCAATACTAAGGTATTTTCCCAAACTTCGTAACTCATTTTGGTTTGTGAGGGCGAATAATCTATATAGTTCGTAATATTCTGATTGGGTGTTGTGCCTATGAGTTGTAGTTGTAAAGTAGTGCTATTCCCTAAAACATCATAGAGAATAAGCTCTACATTGTGTTTTTGATTGTCTTTGATTACTATTTTGCCTTTATGCTCATTGGTTTGGTAAACATTGAGGCGGTTACCATCTTGTACATAACACCGTTGGAAACCATTGCCTTCTTGCTTCATTTTTCGGTAGTCTATGTGCAGGTTCATGCTTGTGTTTACGGTGTGGTCTATACGATTAAGGTCGGCGGTAAATATTGTTTTTTTATCTACTTTGAGTGTTATTTGTGTAGTTCCAAAAGTGTTACTACTGCCATTGATTAAATCATGGGTTAGTACTTCTAAACCGATAGCCCCCCAAACTTGAATAGGATTGGGTACGATATATTGATTTTTACTTTTTTTCACTACATTAAAAACCTGACTGCCGAATAAGCCATTGACTCTGCTATAGAGGTTGGTGGTGGTAAGGGCTATTTTTTGAATAATAGGGGGTGTATTATCCTTAGGTAACTCCTTGAAACTGAACCAAAAAGGGTTCAGAGCCACCTCTTTAGTAGTTCGTATTTCATAGTGGAGGTGTGGACCTGCCGAAGCCCCTGTATTGCCTGTTCGTGCTATGATTTGTCCTCTTTTTACTTTCAGTTGTTGTGGAGGCAATGTGATTTCTATTTCGTAAGATTCTTTTTCATACTGCTTTTGTTTTACGAATGATTCTATTTCTCCTTCAAAACCTGTGAGGTGCGCATATACTGTAACCAAATTTTGCATAGGGTGAGTAACATAAATTACTTTTCCATAGCCAAAAGAAGATACTTTGATGCGTGATATATAGCCATCTGCCGAGCTATGTACTTTTGTATTAGGGTCTACGGCTATGTCTAAGCCAGCGTGGAAGTGGCTGGGTCTGATTTCTCCTAAATTGCCTGTAAGTACGCAAGTTGTGTTAGGATTGACAGGGAAATGGAAATTGTAGGCTTTATAGACTTTAGGGTCGTTGGTTTGTGCATATAAACAAACCATGCTGCTATAAAAAAATAGACAAAATTTAACGAGGTATTTCAACATTTTTCAAAATTTGTTCTATGATATTTTCTACAGTAATTCCCTCCATTTCTTTTTCGGGTGTGAGTTGTACTCTATGGTTCAGTACAGGTACTGCTACATATTTACAATCTTCGGGCGTTACAAAATCGCGCCCATTCATAGCGGCGTATACCTTGGCGGCATGCATGATGGCTAAAGAAGCACGTGGCGAAGCTCCTAAGTAAAGGGCAGGGTGTTGACGGGTATGAATGATTACTTGTGCAATGTATTTCAACAAAGTTTCTTCTATATGAATTTGATTGATTTGTTGTTTGATTTGGGCGATTTGTTCTTTTGCTACAATGGGTTGAAGCGTGGGCAACATTGCTTTTTGGTCGCGGTGTTGATGGGTTTGTAAGATTTGATACTCCTCTTCTAAGTTGGGGTAGTTTACTTTTATTTTGAATAAAAAACGGTCTAATTGTGCCTCAGGTAAGCGGTAAGTACCTTCTTGTTCTATGGGGTTTTGGGTAGCAAGTACCATAAAAGGAGGCTCGAGAGGATAAGTAGTGCCGTCATAGGTAAGTTGGCGTTCTTCCATTACTTCGAATAGGGCTGCTTGGGTTTTGGCTGGTGCGCGGTTGATTTCGTCTATGAGTACTATATTGGCAAAAATAGGTCCTTTTCTAAAATCAAAAGTAGCGTCTTTATTGTTAAAAATAGAAGTCCCTGATACATCTGTAGGCATTAAATCGGGGGTAAATTGTATGCGCGCAAAAGAGGCTTGCATCAATGAGGCGAATAATTTAGCGATGAGGGTTTTAGCAACACCGGGTACTCCTTCCATCAGTACATGCCCATTGCTCAGTAGGGCTATCCATAGCAAATCTATGGTTTCGGTTTGCCCTATGATAATTTTTTGCATCTCTGTTTTGAGTGCTTCTGTTGTTTGTTTAAATGTTGTAAGGTCTATTCTATTTTCGAACATAATATTTTTATAGTTTGAATAAATTGATGGTCAGTAGAATATCTATTATCAGCAACCCCATTGCTACCCAAAGAAAATAAAGGTATTTGTTGGTAGAAATATCTACTTCGCGAACGTCCATACGTTGCCCTTTGAGCTGTTGTAGAGTTTTGATAAGTTCGTTGGTTTCGTTTTTATTTTTGCTGATTTCAAAAAATTGCCCTTGTGTTTTTTCAGCTATTTGGTTCATAGTTGCATAGTTGAGTTTAGTAATTGCCGCCTCTCCATTTTCGTCTTTTTGATAGCCTCCTTGTGCCAATGGCACTTTTGAGCCTTGTTGTGTTCCTATGCCTAAGGTAAAGACTTTGATTCCTTTCTGCTTCAGTTCGGGTAAAATATTTTCATAACCTTGTGCAAAATCTTCTCCGTCTGAAATTAGTAAGACAATTTTAGCGAACATTTTACTTTCTTTTTGGTAGTTTTCAGCCATCATTTTATTAAGAATGGTCTGTAAGGGGGCATGCAAATTGGTAGATTTAGAAGGCACTAAATCGGTATTGAGTGATTGAATAAAGAGCAATAAAGCACTTTTGTCGAAAGTAAGTGGGCATTGTAGGAATGCCTCCGAAGAGAATATAACCAATCCTATACGGTCGGCGGGTAATTTTTCGACTATATTCTTGAGTTCAAATTTTATTTTCTCTAATCTTGTTGGCACAATATCGGTAGCATTCATAGAGGCGGAAAGGTCTATAGCTATATAAATATCTTTGCCTATAGTCTGCAATGTTCGTTTGCCATAGCCAAAAGAAGGACCTAAAACAGCCACAATGATAAGCCCAAAATAGAGGATACGAATGGGAATTTTGAAAAACACACGTGAAAAGTCTTCTTTTAGTTGGCGTGCTAAACGAAAATAACGCACCAAATAAGAAGCACAAGCCAATACGAAAAAGATGCTGAGTATCCACTCAGAAAACTGCCAAGTGTAGTGCCACTGAAAATCGCTCATTTTTAGGACTTGTGTGCAATCAAAATATTTTTTACGAATTTTTTTGTAAAGATAAAATAAATCTCCTACCTTTGTAAAAAACTTCTAAGATTTTATTTATTTTATTAGTTTTTAGTTTAAGCCAAATACACGGAGAGATGGGTGAGAGGCTTAAACCAGCAGTTTGCTAAACTGCCGTACTTCGTAAGGGGTACCGAGGGTTCGAATCCCTCTCTCTCCACCAAAAAAAGACTGCCTAAAAACAGTCTTTTTTTATGCCTAAACAACTAATCTTAAAAAAAAGCCTGCAAAATTTTCATCTTGCAGGCTTTTTATCTACTTAATAATCTGCTTATTTTTTGATGTCTATTCTTATTCCTTCGGAATGACTGCTAAATTCGGGTGCATACATACATTGAATGGTTGTGATTCCGTTAGAGAAATTGCCTTCGTGAGTTGCTCTTAGGGCATATTCAAAGACATAAACACCTTTTTCTAACACATTGAAAAAGAAGTGTGTAGCGGCATCGCGTGTGCTTTCGTAGTACCCCAAACCGCCTTGGTATTTGTATTCAGAAAATACTTGGGTAGGTTCTAAGCCAGAAGCGCGCATATCTTTCATGTGCACATATTCCATTTTTCTATCTACATAGAGTTCTACGCGTACTTTTACTAAATCTCCTATTTTGATGGGCGTTTGCTCGGTGATGGGCACAAGCACTTCTCCTTTGTCAGTGTTTTGGACTACAAAGAGTTTTTTAGTGAGTTTTAAAGGTGTTTCGGCAGAGGTAATTTTATCTAACTGCTCAAAGTATTGCCAATAAACTGCCCCCCAAGCTACTCCCTCATCTTTTTTGGTAACGGTGATGTTCCCCATGTTGGCAGAGATGTCTTTGTCTTTCCAAGAGGTTTTGAAATAACCTGTACCTGCTTCTACGGCAGTGGTATTGCTTTCATCGTAGGGGTTTATTTTTTTATCACCAACTACAATTTCTACTAATTTTTCACTTGCCAAACCATCAACCCCTTTGAGTAATAGTGCATAACAGGCTTCGGCGGTAGCTTTAGTTGTTTTCCAGTCTTGGGTTTGTTTTTGTTTGAGCAACCAAGTTTTTAGGTCTTCTACGGCTTTGTTGTCTTGAGCTACTTCCTCAAAAACTTCTATGAGCAAGGCTTGTGTTTCGATGGGCATTTCGTACCAAAAGTATCCCCAATTTTCTTTCCAATACATGCCCATTTCTTCACTATTGAGTGCATGTTCGCGAAGCGATTTGACAATGTCTTGTGGGGTTTGGGTATCTGCGAGGCGGTGCAGTGCTAAGGCTATCATGCCATAAAGTTGTTTGTTATTGCTTTGTAACCAATATTTTTGGGCTTGCCCTTTGAAATAGTTAAAGGCTTCTTCGTATTTTTTATCTAATTTGATGTCTAAAAAATAACTTCTGGCATAGAGGTATTGTATTTGCCAATAGCCCAAATGATTGTCAGAAAGTTTAATATAACCTTTTTTCTCCATTTCTATTAGGTTTTGGTAGTCTTTCTCTATTTGTTGGTCTAACCATAGAAGGGCATTGACAGTCATGTCCCATGCTTTATTGTCTTCGCGCACTACTTTTACGCCAAGATGGTCGAGGTGTCCCATACCCGTTACGATGTGTTGTGTGATGTATCGGTCTTCGGGCATTCCATCGAACCAAGTCCATGCGCCATTTGCACGTTGTTTTTTATGGAGTTTATTCAGGGCAGATTGCAACTCGTTAGACATTCTATTGAGGTCGAAAAGCACGGCTATGTTCTTTTTCCTTTGGCTTTCGTTTTGTGCTTGCATCACCCAAGGTGTTTCTTCTAAGAAAAGGCTTTTGAGTTCTTGGTTTTTCTGCAAATTAGAAAGCAATGCATTGGGAGTTAGATTTTGCCAACTTTCAAATACTGCTTTGATTTTAGGGTTCGCATTAACGACATGGGTAGCGATGCTATTGGCATAAAATCGGCTAAAAGTTTGTTCGGCACATTCATGCGGAAATTCCATCATATAGGGCAGTGCTTGTACGGCATACCAAGTAGGATTGGAAGTAAACTCTAAGGTGTATTGATGATTGCGCAAGGTAGTAGAACTTTGGCTGGCGATGAGTTTGTCCATTGTAAAGGTTTTTGTTTGGTTACCTCTAATGGGCAGCGGCAAGGTTTCTGTTACTAACATACTATTGGTAAGTACGGGCAGGGTCATCTCTTCACCATCAGAAAAGTTATCGGCTTTGGCTACTACTCTGTAAGTAATGGCTTGGTAGTTGGCTGGTACTTTGATTTTCCATGCTACTACTGTACTTTGTCCTTTGAGTGCTTTAAAGGTTTGTGTTTTTTGTGTTTCCGCTGTAAGTATTTGTATGGGTTGGTTGCTAATCGCATCTAACAATGTAAGTTCTACTGTGCCATTGAGGTCTTTTTCTGAAAGGTTGGTAATTTTGGAGGTGAAAATCATCTGGTCGTTTTCGCGGAAGAAGCGAGGCGCATTGGGTACTACCATGAGTTCTTTTTGGGTAACAAGTGTATTTTCTGCCCAACCGTACTCTAAATTTTTGGTATGTGCCAAGCCCATCATTCGCCATTTGGTAAGTGCTTCGGGAATGGTAAATTTGATGATGATTTCGCCTTCTGCATTGGTTTGTAATTGAGGCATAAAGAAGGCAGTTTCGGCAAAATTCTTTCTTACTTGTACTTCTTCTGTAGTAGATTCTTCATTTTCAGGTTTATTGACATTTTCGCCGCCTACGTCTTTGCGTACACTACTGACGATTGTGTCTTCTACTGTTTCTGAATTAAGAGTAACAATAGAAGAAGTAGGATTAATTACCTCCTCTCTTTTCGATTCTACATTTTTATTTCGTTGCACCCCCCCACCAACTGTAACTTCGTCCATTTCTTCGGCGGCATAATCATCGTAGTAAAAGCCATAGAAGCTAAATCCGAACCAATTAAGTGTGTTATAACTTCTTGCGCTTACGCCACCATAGTTGTTCCAACTTGATTGCCAAAGGTCAAAATTAGTAGTGATAAAATCATTTTCAGTTCGTAGTGTCATTTGTGGGCTATATGTTCCATATAGGTTTAAACTCCATTGGTGTTTTCGGAATGCATCTAAAGAGGCATCGTACAAGGTAGCGACCATTTCGGCGGCTACTTTATCACTTTGTTTTCCTGTTATTTTCAATTTCCATTCCTCTTCTTGTCCGGGAAGTAGCTTGTTTCGGAAAGTTTCGAAACTGATGTCTAATTCTTTGTTAGTCCAAGGGATATTAAATTGGTGGGTTTTGCGATAGAGTTGGTTGTTCCATACATAAGTCAGGTGAGTAGCTACATTGCCTCTGTAGCTTTCTTGTATGGGCAATTGAAATTTTTTGATTTCATTTTTCTCTATATTTGTCCATTTTTGGTCTATGATTTTACCTTGGTGCTCCACTTCATAGAGTACCCATAGTTTTTCGGAGCTACCCAATACAAATTGTGCTGTTTGTGAAGGTTCTAAGGTCATTTTTTCTACCCAGCTATATTGTTCTGTTGCATAGGGTAATTCATTGCCTTCGGGGTTGTGTATTATGAAGTAAAAATCTTGTTTTACTTCCATACCGTTTTTATCTTTAGCCTTTATTTCGGCTACATAAATACCATAAGGCTCATTGGCAAAATTGCCCAATTGAACTACTTTTTCTTTTTCTGTGTCAAAATCTTTTACAGCGAAACCTTCGTAAGGTATGCGCTCCCATTGGTAGGGGTTGTTTTCATTTTTATACTCTTCAAAGGGCAAATCTTTTTCCCATTCTTGTTGTGAATAGAGATATTTATCGGGTTGCTCCCATCTTCGGGTTTTGTAGGCGTGTGCAGGTGATTGCAAACGATAAATAGCAACCGTTCCTTTGGCAGGCTCGAATTCGCCATTGAGGTTTTTGGTCTGAATTTCTAAACCATAAATATCTTTGATTTTTGTAACATAATAAAATCCGTCAGAAAAAACCACTCCATTGGTGCCATTGTCCTTCAGTTGAGCATTCAATGTGAGTGCTTTGTACCCTACGACTACCTGTGTTTTTTGGCTATGCGTTTCCCCATTGAGGTCGGTTACGTCAGCATAGATAGTATAATAAAAAGTAGGGTCAGAGGCGGGGTCTATGGTGGGGTCGGGCAGGGCTTTGAAATCAATGGTAAATTCTCCTTTTTCATTGGTTTGAGTAGTTCCGTAGGCGATTTCTACGGTGGCAGAGTTGGGATAGTAGCCATAGCGATAATACCACCAATAAGGAAATTCTGCTTTTCTTTCCACTTTGTATTTCACCATTGCGCCATCTATGTTAGCACCTGAATAGGCTTTGGCATTGCCTATTACTGTTACTATTTCATTGAGTTTGAAATTGCCTACTATAGGATTAAAACCTACTTCAAACTTTGGTCTTTTGTATTCTTCTACCGAAAAACTCACCCCGCCATCTGATTCATAGAGGCTCATCAATCCATTCAACCCTGTATTGGGCAGTACAAAATTGCCACTGACTGTGCCGTATTCATTGGAGGTAAGCGATATATTTTTTACCTTTTGTCCATTGGCATCTCTTAATTCTACGGTTATGGTTGTGTTCGGTCTGATGGTATGTTTATTTCCTTCTGTTTGCAATAGAATGGCTTTGAAATAGAGTGTTTGCCCAGGTCTATAAATGGCGCGGTCAGTGAAAAAGTAGGTATAATTTTCGGCTGTGTTATTTTCTTTATAGGGTTGGTAGTTGTAAAAATTACCATAGTAATCTTCGGGTTTGATGGAGTACAAAATATCTTCCCCCTGATGAAAAACAAGGAAATAACTTTTTTCTCGTACTTTGTTGATTTTTACATACCCTTGTGCGTCTGTGGTTTGGTCATTTGACAGTTTACGTTGTATGTATTTACTTTTTTTGTAGTCATATTCTTGTTCTATGATTTCTACTTGTACATTGGCTAAGGGTTGTCCTGTGTTTCTATGCATCAAGAATATTTCAGTAGCCCCCTCCCCTGCTTTTTCACGGAACACATAACTCATTTCAGTAATATTAACAAATGCATAAGCAACAGCATTTTTGTCTTTCCTGAAATCGGTGGTATTGCTTACAATAATGATATACTCTCCGATGGGTAAGGCAGGTATTTTCAATTCTACCTTGTGTGGTTGGTAGTCTTTGTCATTGGACAGACTAAATTCTCCTTGTTGTATAGGTGTTTTTTTCATAAAAGCACTCATAAACTCATAATCTGTATCATAATCACCTAAGTTTTCGCGTGCTTGCTCTATTTCTTTTCTGTTGGTTTTGATAATTTTGTAGTAAATTTTATCAATATTTCTATACTCTAACAAAGCAGGAAATACTTGCTGAGGGCTGTTGTTCATCTCAACGGTTAATTCCATTGTTTTACCTTCTATCCTATCTATAAATGTTTGACACATTTGCGCACCTAAGGCATCAGGAAATTTCTTTTTTGCTTCTTGACAAATTTCATAGGCAGTTTTATATTCCCATTTGTACTGTTCGCTTTGTAAGGGGTTGTAACGACTGGCGCGCTCCATATAGATGGCTGCTATGGCATAGCTTACTTCTGTTACAGCAGGCGATTTAGTATGTTTTTCCGATAGTTTTTTTAGAATTTCTAAATAAACTGTTTGTTTGTTCTCGTCTTTTATTTTACCATAAAGCCATTTCAATCGCTTGAGTTCTATGTCTAAAAAAGCTTCGGATTTTGCATCGTTCAAATGAAAAGCCGTGAGTTGTTGGAAAATTCGCAAGGCATTGAATTGGTAAGAGTCTTTGTCTTCAGTCTGTAAGGTCAATTTTACAAAATCATTGCCTTCTACCAAATAAGTGATTTGGTTGGGGTAAAAAGCATAAGCAGGTCTTGTAACTTCGGGTTCGGTGTTCATTAAAAAATCAATGGCGCGATGTGCCAAAAAATCATACATGGTAGGGCGATACAGTTGTTCATCAGCAGAACCCTTGTACAAAATAGGCTCATAGATTTGCATTTGTACTTTTTGTAATAAAGGGGCTTCTTGCAATGATGCTAAGTAGTTTTTCAGTACTTCTTGACTAATCGTAACCAAATCCCAAGTACGTATATCGCTTAAATTGTAGTTTATTACTTGTGTTCTGTTATAAAATTCGTACCTATTATGCTGAAAATATTGCCAATAACTTTCCGCCAGAATAGAATGTAACATCGCCTTCATTGGAAAAGTAGCTTTTTCGGCTTCAGTGCGTAGTTTGTCTATGCTTTTCACCAAAGCCTCCTCTTCTACATAGGCAATGTATTTCATTTGGTAAATGATGGCTTTTACTTGTTGCCCTTCTTGTTTGTCGTTTTTGGCTTTTTCATAAATTTGATTAACTACCTCCAATGCCGACTGAGGCAATCCTTTTTGTTCTAAGGAATCTGCTTTTTTCCAAAGGTTTTGGTATTCTGCTTTCATCTTGTCTGATAGGTTAGGTTGTGCCAAAAGGGTAAGCGTGCTTATTGCAAAACTCAACCCTACTAAAAGTATTCTAATCATTGTTTAAAGATTTGTTTGCTATGAACTACTCAAATATAGACAAAAAATTACAAATAAAAAAGCAACACCGTTGCGGGTGTTGCTTTTTTTGAGTAGTATATACTCCTTAGTTATATCAATCTATTAATAACCAGGATTTTGTACCAATTTAGGGTTTGCGTTGATTTCGCGCAAAGGAATAGGGAATAAGGCTTGGTTAGCATTCCAAGTAGCACCAAAGTAAGCAGCCGCACGGTTTGTACGTACTAAGTCAAAGAAGAAATGTCCTTCTAAGGCTAACTCAGCACGACGTTGGTTGAATACTTCTGTACGTAGAGATGCTTGGTCTACAAGACCTGCATAAGCTGCCAAACCTGCACGTGTACGGATTTGGTTGATCAAAGTAACTGCATCTGTCAAGTCTGTGCCTGTGTTGCGCTCTACAAGTGCTTCTGCACGCGTAAGAATCATTTCAGCCAAACGGAAAACGATTACATAATCATCACCCGTAGTTACACGGAAATATTTCAAACCAGCAGTACTTGTAGTAGTAGTTGCAGTACCCCCAGCTACTGAAGCTGTATTGATTCTTCTTGTATCGCCAGTAGCATAGATACCTTGTAACTGTGAAGTAGGGCGCATTTCGTTACGACCACCATTAGCACCGGGAAGTAAGAAGAAAGCAATGCTGTTTTGATCTACGTTGTCAAATTGGATTTCCCAAATAGACTCAGAGGTATTGCGTGCTACGAACAAGTCGCTGAAAGTACCTACTAAAGAAAAACCAGAACTTGCCGCTTGTGCTGCTGCGATGGCATCGTTCCACTCTACCGCCAATCCTGAAGAAGAACGGTATAGGTGAACACGTGCTTTAAGCGCGTTAGCAGCAGAGATAGTTGCTCTACCTTTACGTGCAGCAGTTGTACCATAAGTAGTAGGCAAAGTAATCGTAGTACCTAAAGAAGCATTAAGGCTTGTATTTACACCTAAGGCAAAATTCAAGTCTGCCAAGATTTGTGTATATACTTCGGCTACTGTAGCACGAGGCACTTGTAATGCTCCTACCTCTGCTTTGTCAGTAGGAGTTAATACTAAAGGAACTCCACCCCAATAACGTACTAAATTGAAGTAGTGGAATGCTCTTAAGAAGTAAGCTTCTGCTAAGATATTGCCTTTGTCAGTGAAAGCAGGGTCATTGATTTTGCTCACTTTGTCAATGATTTGATTCGCATCATTGATACCAGAGTAAATCACTGACCACATGTTAGATACCTCTACATTATCAGTCAAAATAGCTCTGTTGGCAATTTGTGCAAATGAAGGGAACGTACCTGAGTGGCGTAAGTTCATGTTTGCAGTACCTGCTCCGTGCATATCAGGGAACAATAAGTAACGCAATCCATAGTAGTTAGCACTTTGTACGGTGCTGTATGCACCCAAGATAGCTGCACGTGCCGCAGAAGGCGAACCTAATGCCACCTCAGGCGTAATGCTCTGCTGAGGCTTTTGATCTTCTATCATTCGGCACTGCGTCATGGTGAGTGTCAGTACCAAAGCAAATAATATAATGATTTTATTTTTCATATCTTTAAAAATAACAATTAAAGGGTTGTTTTTAGAAACCTACATTGATACCAAATGTGAAAGTACGTGCTTGAGGGAATGTCAAGAAGTCAGTACCTAAAGCTGTATTGGAACCACTGAATGTATTTACTTCAGGATCGAAACCTTTGTAACGAGTGAAAGTTAAGAGGTTTTGAGCAGAAGCATATACGCGTAAGCTGCTAATAGACAAACGTTTAGTGATGCTTGAAGGGAAGTTATAACCCAATACTACGTTTTTCAAACGGAGGAATGAACCATCTTCTACCCAACGTGTAGAAACACGACGGTTATTGTTAGGGTCACCTAATACTGCACGAGGCATATCAGTGTTTGTATTTGAGAATGTCCAACGGTTTAAAGTAGCATCTGTTTGACCAAATACACCATTCATACCTTCAGCAAATGCACGAGTATTGTTGTAAATTTCGTTACCATATACAAATTGCATGAAGATGCTCAAATCAAAACCTTTGTAAGAGAAGTTGTTAGTCCAACCACCAAAGAAGTCAGGTTGTGCAGAACCGATGAAAGTTTGATCATTAGAGTTAAGATAACCATTGCCATCTAAATCTTTGAATTTGATATCACCTGCACGTGCAGCAGTACCTTGGTAAGAAGTAACACCTGCAACACCTAATGCCGCTACTTGAGTGTTCAAAGTAACGATTTCTTCATTCGTTTGGAAGATGCCTTCAGCTACGAAGCCTCTGAATGTACCAAGGGGTTGTCCTACTTCTACCCAGTTAGCAAAACCAGAAGCAAAAGGAGGAACGTTGTCTGCCAATTTAGTTACTTTGTTTTGGTTGAAAGCAATGTTGAAATCAGAAGACCAACGGAAACCATCTTCAGTTTCAGGCTCTAAGATAACAGCATTCACACCAATTTCCAAACCTCTGTTCTCGATAGAACCTACGTTGAACAAGAAAGTAGTGAAACCAGAAGTAGCAGGGATAGGAGTATTCAATAACAAATCGTTAGTTTGTTTCAAGTAAGCATCAATTACTACATTGATACGGTTTTTCAAGAAACCAATGTCCAAACCGATGTCAGTTTGAGTAGTTGTTTCCCATTTCAAATTCTCATTAGGCAATTGAGTTGCTACGAAACCACCTACTTGTAAGTAGTTAGCACCTGCACCAAACAATGACAATGAGCTGAAGTTACCAATTTCTTGGTTACCAGTTAAACCGTAGCTTGCACGAAGTTTCAATTCGCTGATGAAATCTAATCCATCTAAGAATGATTCTTCGCCTATACGCCAGCCAGCAGACACCGCAGGGAAGAACCCGTAGCGATTGTTCGCTGCGAAACGAGAAGAACCGTCCACACGTGCAGAAGCACTGAAGAAATATTTATTTTGGAAGTTGTAGTTAGCACGGAAGAAGTAAGAGTTCAACGCCCAAGAAGTTCCGCTTGAACTTGCGTTGGTTTTTACTGCTGCTGCTGACAAACGACGAATATCATTACCGGGGAAACCTGTACCAGAAGCTACAATACCTTCTTGGTTAGATTGCTGGAAGCTCATACCTAACAAGAAATCTAAGTTATGCATATCATTGATAGATTTGCTGTAAGTAAGGATATTTTCGTTGATCCAGTTTACATCTTGTACTGTGTTTGCATCACCAGCACCATTACTTGCCAAACCTTGACGAGTAGTAGTAGGGATAAAGCGATCTTCACGGAAGTAGAGGTAATCAACACCCCAATTCATACGGAATTTCAAACCAGGAATGATTTGGTACTCTGCGAAAACGTTATTAATCAAACGATTAGTAATAGAGATATTAGTAGGCTCTAAAGCTTGTGCTACGGGGTTATCAGTAGAAGAAGCATTGTCAAAAGCATATACACCTGTTGAAGTTCTTACAGGTACATGAGAACCGTTCAAGATAGCAGCAGAAAGTACACCAAAGATGTTATTATCATTGTTGATACGAGAGTTTACTGCTCTTGAGAATGAAGTGCTCAAACCTACTTTGAAGTTTTTATTGATGCTGTGGTCTAAGTTGATACGACCGTTGAAACGGTTGAATTCAGAACCTAAGATGATACCTTGTTGTTTGAAGTAAGTACCAGACACTGCAAATTGCGTGCGCTCATTACCTCCTTGTACTGAGAGATCCCAGTTGTGGATAGGAGCTGTTCTGAAGATTTCGCTTTGCCAATTAGTGTTAGGGGCTGTTGATGGGTTGAGGTAGTGTCCTACATCATTTACATCATTTACAGTAGTTCCTAAACGAACTGTGGTGAAAGGGCTTGCGGCTGTACCACTACCTGTAATGTTAGAGTTCAACGTGTAGTACCAAGCGGCTAAGTCAGCGGGGCTACGGAAAACTACAGGTGTAGAACCACCTAAGAATACACTACCAGAGTTTACGGTTACTGTACCATCGCTGTTTGCTCTACCGATAGGGTTGGTAGTAGAGAAAGGAGCAGTAGCAGTAGCAGGAGGCACTACACCTGTACCAAAACGGTTCACTACTTGGTCAGTAAGTAACTCGATGTATTGTTGTCCTGTGAGAGGGTTCAATCTTCTCCAAGTGTCTTGGAAACCACCATAATAACCGAAGTTAATTTGTGTTTTACCAGCTTTACCGCGTTTTGTAGTGATCAATACTACACCATTAGCACCACGAGAACCGTATAATGAAGCAGAAGCTGCATCTTTCAATACCTCGATAGACTCAATCTCACTTGGGTTAAGGTTAGCCAAAGCGTTCGCTTGTTGGTTACCTACACCGATAGCAGAGTAGCTACCTGTATTGATAGGCACACCATCAATTACATAAAGAGGCTCGTTGCTTGCAGAAATAGAGCTTGCACCACGTACACGCACTGCAATACCACCTCCGGGTGAACCTGAGTTCTGTGTGATTTGTACCCCAGTAGCACGACCTTGAAGGGCTTGCTCAACGCCTAAAATAGGGAGGTTTTTAATCTGCTCAGAACTTACAGAGGTTACAGAGTTGGTAATAGAGGAACGGTCAGCAGTACCATAGGCTACAACCACTACCTCGCTTAGTTCTTGATCTTGCATAGAAACATCTATGTTAGATTGAGCTCCTACGCGAACTTTTTGGGTAGTAAGACCTACTGATTGATAAACTAACACGTCGTTATCAGAGGCTGAAATTTCATAATTTCCTCTGTCATCTGTTGTAGTACCATTTGTAGTACCTTCAATGAACACGGTTACTCCGGGAATAGGAACTCCGTCGGAGTCCAAGATTCTACCTCGTACAGTTTTGGTCTGAGCCATAACTACTTGCATAGCTATTGTGGCAAAGAACAAAAAACTTAATAGTAGTTTTTTTGTCATACTTTTTTTGAGAATTAGATTATTAAACAACTTTATATTAAGTGTATTTTATAGGAAATTGTTTTACTTTTTCCTATAAAAACTTTCAAATGTACTGCAAAAAAAATAAAAA
Source organism: Cytophagales bacterium (assembly GCA_004293905.1). Lineage (GTDB taxonomy): Bacteria > Bacteroidota > Bacteroidia > Cytophagales > Microscillaceae > RDZE01. The sequence continues at coordinate 158,447 of RDZE01000015.1, forward strand.
AGCAAATAAAAGATAACTTTATTTGCTTTTTTGATAGTATTGCTTTTAATTTTTATATTAAAATATTGATAATCAAGGTTTTTTATTTTTATATCATTTGGGTAGTTCTTTGTATGAACGAGGTAAGTTTTTCCCCTGAAAGTAAATTTTGGGATAGCAATGCTAAGTCATAGAGTTGTTGTACGATGGCTTTTTGAGTGGCTTCATCACTTCCTAAAACTTTTTCCATGAGGGCATGATTGGTATTGATAGTAAGTGTTGAGGGGTCGTTCATTTGTGCTAAGAAAGCCTGCATTCCTGATGCCATTTCGCGCATGCGGCGCATAAACTCTGGAATAGTGAGCATTACGGGGCTATCATCGGGGCTCAGTGCTGATAGTTCTATGCTCACTTGTGCATCGTTGATGATGTTCTTAAATATTTCTTTGAGTTTATCTTGCTTTTCTTGACTTAGTATGCTCTCGGCTTGTATTTCTGTTTCTATGATTTTGTCAATAGTATCTGCATCTACTCGTTTGAGGCTTGTATTTTCTAATTTTCGCTCCAATGCTCCTATGAAGTGATTGTCTATCATGGCATCTTCCATTGCGAGTACGTCATAGCCTTTTTTCAATGCACTTTGGATATAGAGGTCTTGTTTGCCTGTATCTGTGGTATATAGCCACACCAACCGGTTATTTTTGTCAGTTTGCAGGGGTGCTACTTTGGTTTTATACTCCTCAAAGGTGAAGTACTCTCCTTGTGTATTTTTTAGCAGTGCAAAATGTTGGGCTTTTTCATAGAATTTTTCTTCGGAAATAATTCCATATTTCACAAATAAGCCTATGCTTTCCCATTTTTTCTCATAAATAGCCCTATCGCTCTTGAATAAATCGGTGAGTTTGTCGCCTACTTTGCGGGTGATGTAGCTCGTGATTTTTTTGACATTGCCATCGGCTTGGAGATAGCTGCGTGATACGTTGAGGGGTATATCGGGGGAGTCGATGATGCCATGCATGAGCATTAAAAACTCAGGCACGATGCCTTTCACTTCGTCTGTGATAAATACTTGGCGAGAGTAGAGTTGTATTTTTTCTTTTTGGATATCGAGGTTCGATTTGATTTTTGGGAAATACAAAACGCCAGTCAAATTGAAGGGGTAGTCTACATTGAGATGAATCCAAAAAAGTGGCTCTTCGGCAAAAGGATAAAGTTCTTTGTAGAAATTGATGTAGTCTTCGTCTTTGAGGTCGTTGGGGTTTTTAGTCCAAAGAGGGTTGGTATTGTTGATGATTTTATCTTCAAATTCTACAGCGATGGGCAGGAACTTGCCATATTTTTCTAAAATTTGTTGAATCTTAGATTTGTCTAAAAATTCGCTGGATTCTTCGGAAATGTGTAAAATAATATCTGTTCCTCTTTGTTCTTTCTCGATGGTTTCGATGCTGAAAGAAGTATTGCCCTCGCAAGTCCATTGTGCGGCTTGTGTGTTGGCTTGGTATGATTTGGTTCTGATGACTACTTTTTCGGCAACCATAAAAGCTGAATAGAAGCCTAAGCCAAAATGTCCAATAATTTGTTTTTCATCGAATTTGTCTTTGTATTTTTCTACAAATTCGGTAGCTCCCGAAAAGGCGATTTGGTTGATGTATTTTTTGATTTCTTCGGCGGTCATACCGATGCCTTCATCGCTGATGGTAATGGTTTTGGCTTCGGTGTCTAAGCGTACTATGACTTTTAAATCGCCTAATTCTCCCTGATACTCGCCAATAGATGAAAGCCTTTTGAGTTTTTGTGTAGCATCTATGGCATTAGAAACCAATTCGCGAAGGAATATTTCGTGGTCGGAGTATAAGAATTTTTTGATAATCGGAAAAATATTTTCCGTGCTTACTGAGATAGTACCTTTTTCTTCAATCATAAGTGTTTCAATGTTTTTTTATTCTTGTCTATTAACATTTAAGGCATTCATTTAGTTTTTATAGCAGCGTTTTAGACTTATTTTTTTTAGTTTTCGTTTATTACAGTAGGTTTATAACTATACTAAAACAATGACACAATATTTTAAATTTTCTTTATGTTTTCTGACAAGTTTGTTTTTTTACTTCCAAATAAGTAATGCACAACAAATAGGTAATAAAATAGAGGACTTCTCTCTTTTGGAGGTAACTCAACAGCAGAAAGTACGATTGTATGACAACAATAGTGCTTGTATTGTATTGGTTTTTATCAGCAGCGATTGTAGTTATGATAAAATGTACAAAACTAAATTGCAACGCATCCGAAGCAAATATGCCAATGAGGGGGTAAGTTTTATATGCCTCAATTCTAATGATGATGAAAATTTGAGTGCCATGCAAAGTCAAGCGCAAGATTGGGGCTTCAGTTATCTTAAAGATGAGAAGCACTTAATAGCAGACCTATTATCTGTAGAAAAAACACCTGAAGTGGTGGTATTGCAAAATAATGCGGGTAGTTTTTTCATCAAATACAAAGGTGCAATAGATGTACTTGGGAGTGGTGCTGATGCGGCTGGTCAGTTATCATATTTAGAAGAAGCCATAGAAGCTGTACTAAGCAAAAGCATCGTAAATATGCCTTTGCGTCCTGTTACGGGCTGTGCTATTTATCGTGGAGAATAATTGGGTTTTTTATGTCTGCTATTTATATTCATGTGCCTTTTTGCAGAAGGAGATGTCATTATTGCGATTTTCATTTTAGCACTAATACACATCAAATAGATGCTATGGTAGAAGCCTTATGTAAAGAAATTTTTTTACGCAACAATTACTTACCCGATGTTCATTTGAATTCTATTTATTTTGGAGGAGGCACACCTTCTATGCTTTCTTTGAGGCATTTGCATTTGATTTTTGACGCATTGGCAAAATACTATCAATGGACACCTGCTACAGAAATCACATTGGAAGCAAACCCTGAAGACATCAACCGTATGCGACTGACGGAGTGGAAAAGTGTAGGAATTAATCGATTGAGTATAGGAATACAAAGTTTTGATGCCGAAAAATTGCTTTTTATGAATCGGGCACACACTCCAGAGGAGGCTATCCGATGTATAAAAGAAGCACAAGACCAAGCATTTACGCGTTTAAGTATTGATTTGATTTATGGGCTTCCTCATGCGAATCATTCGGTATTGGAGCACGATCTAATGCAGGTTTTATCGTTGCGTATCCCTCATATTTCGGCATATTGCCTTACTATAGAGCCGCGTACAGCTTTTGGCAAATGGTCAAGAGAGAAAAAAATGCCATTGATTAGCGAAGATTTTGCCGCTGAACAGTTTGAGCGAGTCAGTGAAGTGCTTCTTGAGAATGCTTATGAACAATATGAGATTTCTAATTTTGCACAACAAAAACAATATTCACAACACAATAGCCATTATTGGAAAAAAGGAGCTTATTTGGGCATAGGTCCCAGTGCTCATTCTTACAATTTACGGCAAAGGCATTATGCTATTAGCAACAATGCTCAGTATGTAAAAATTTTGGCACAAAATCAACTTCCTTTAGAAGAGGAATTTTTGACTGTAGAAGACCATATTAATGAATATGTGCTGACGAGTTTGCGCACTGTTTGGGGTTGTGATAGTAATTATATAAAAAAACAATGGGATTTTGATTGGTTCGTTTTACATAAAAACTATTTGTTGGAATATGAAAATAAAGGTTTTTTATGGATAGAAAACGGTGTGGTGGGTTTGCATAAAAAAGGCAAACTATTGGCAGATAAGATCGCAAGTGATTTATTTTTGATTTCGTCATAACTCAAAAAAAACTGTACCACAAAGTCTAAAAGACTGAGGGTACAGTATAGTTTAACTAAACACGAAATCATTTATTATGTGGAGTGTTGTTCGGTATTGAACAACATTCTTGTTGCCAATATATGTTCGCAAGGACCTTTTCGTAATTTATTGTTTTTATAGAAATAACATTCACATGTAGCTTCTATCATTCGGTCGTCTTTGTCAATGATGGCAGTTGTATGATAGGTGTGTTGATTATCTCTTACTATTCCCTTGAGGGTTAAATTATCATTTTTCATTTCTGCTTTTACGCTTACCTTGTCTTGTTTGATGAGTAAAGTAGCTGTTTCTTCTTGTGGGCTTGCAAAACGGAGTAAATTCATATCAAGTGGTTCGCGCGCAAGTTCTCTTACGCGGTATACGCCTAAATTGAGGTCATAAATGGCACGCCCTGCTTGAGTATAAGCCGCTAAAACGGAGGATACAATTTTGTTATCCATATTCAATCTACGTGCTAAGGCATCAGAGCTTTCAAACCAATTTTTCTTAAAAGCATCAAAAACCAAGGCTTGTGTATGTTTGTCTACTTGTGTGCGTGGTGCCATGAGGTCAAAATTACCTGCTCTTGACCAATCGTTGGCAGTCCAGCCCGAAAGCCCTAAGGTGAAAGACATATCGCCTAAATCTGCAATGAAAAAGGAAGGCAATCCATTCCCTAACAATACTACTTTAAAAGATTGTGTAATGGGAATAAGTCTTTCGAGAATGAGTAACCTTCTTCTGCCCCAAAGTCTTACTTCTTGAGGCTGAACACCCTTGAAAATAGAGCGGTGGAAAGTTAGCTTTTTATTCCAAGGTTCAAAGATAACCTCAATAGGTCGGTCGGGTTGTAGGATAAATTTCAGTGAGCGCGGTCCTACTTTTTCTTTGAATCGGCGTAGTATTTGGCAGATGCTGAATAGGTCTAAGGGGTGTAGTTCGAAGCGTGTAGAGGGCATTGTCATTGCAGAACTTACTTGCAAAAAACCCCTTACCCAGCTATCAGGCAGGTCTATTTTGGTTTCTTTGTAGGTGTCTTCTTGTGAGGTTTGTACTTCAAAACCTGAGGGGTCTATTTTAAAATCGGTTTCTTTATAATCTCTTATTTTTTGAAATTCATTGTAAAGTGCTGCCGAATAATCTATATTGGTAGTTCCGCATTCGAATTGGTCTATTTGTTTGAATACATTGTAGTTACTGCTCAGTTTTCCGTAGGTAGATTCGTCTTGGCTGAAACACTCAAAAAAGACCTCATCGGGGTGTACTGTGATGACAGGGTCTAAAACAAACCAAGTATCTTTGTCTTTTTCGTACAAATAATCATAATACCTTCTACGTGCTTTGAAAAAAGGGGCTAAATGTCTATCTTTTTCTTTGGCAATGGTCGTCATTTCTTCTTTTATTTCGGCAATTCGCGCCTTTACTTTGTATATTTGCAAAGAAGCCATATACTCAGCCAACCAAAGTGCTTCTTGTTGAGCCGCCCATTGTTTGTATTCGGTTTTATCTTTAGGTTTAAAACGGAGGTCAGAAACGACTACATCGTGTAGGGCGGAGATGGCTTCACGAAAAGCAATTTTTTTGTGCAGTTTTCCTACAAAAAAAGTGGGCTGGCGAAGGGTATCGGGTGCAAAAGACATATCAACCGCCGATGCATTGCTGTTAATAGTAGTATTATTGGAATATTTATAATTGAACAACATAGTTTTGCGTTTTTTAGGATTGTGTAATGACTTCTTGTGAGAGGGCTACCTTGATATGAGGGTAGTGATGCTTGATTTCGCTCAATATCTCTATGAATCGTGCTTTGTCTTGTATGGCTTGTGTAGCTACCATATCGTTGAGTAGTTGTGTTACAAAACGGGCTACTTCTTCCGATTTGAGGGCTTCTTGGTGCAAAAACTTGATAATGCGGTTTTTGGCTACCCTTATTTTATTGACACGTGTAAGTACAGAGCGGAAGTAAAAGTCTAAACTCTTGATCCGGTCTGTATGGTTGGTGGCAAATTGTTCTAAGTAGTTGGTTGTAAATAATTGTATTTGTTGACTTGGATGTTGGCTTAATTTAGTAAGATAAGTAGCACCGTCTTTTTCTTCAAAAAATCGTGTAATGAGTGATTTTCCGAAGGCTTCTATGTCGGGTCTGACTGAATCTACGATGCTGATGAGGCTATCCAAATCCCAATCTTTCTTTTCGAATTGGGTATCAAAGAATTTGATGGCAAATTCTCTTGTATCGTCCCATTTGGCATCTAAAAGGCGTAAGGCTTCTTCCCTTTCGTATTTGATGCGTGCAATATTCTGCTGGTAAAAATTCCAACAAAAATTTCTTACCGCTAACAATTCGTGGTTAGCTAAGGCTATTACTTGTCGAAGGGTGAGGTCTTGTGCTTGGATATGGTTTTGGAAGGCGTACAGCCCTATTTCTTGGCTGGGTCTGTAATGGCTATGTACAAGTTTCCATGCTTGTTTAAGCGTTATTTGTGGCAAAAAATGTCTGAAACTTTCATTGATGGTTTGTGCTATTTTTTGATGCACCCCCTCATAAGTAGGTTTGCGAATGAGTGCCTGAATCAATGTTTGGAAAATTTGCGAGGCAAAGGCTTCTGATTTTGTTATCATTTTCTTTACAATTTCCTCAGAAGTGGTGCGAAGTTCTGTAAAAGGCGACAATAACATATCTCCGATGAAAGACGCACTCTCAATAAGAATACTTTCAGGGTATTGTGCAAAAATTTTCATTCCGTTGCTTCTTATTTCGGCGATGGGGCTTTCTAAAAAACTATGAATGACTTTGAAAGGTATATTTTGGGCAGGTATATGAGCAGATTTGGCAACTAATATCACACTTGCTAAGTGTTTGCTTTGGGCAAAATCTGACCTTAAGAGTTCTTCTACAATGTTCCAGCTCAATTTTTCTAATTGCGGCATGGCTATTTTCTTAAGTATTTCTACGGCAACAGCTATTGTATTTTCTTTGTCAAGGCTGTATTCCATAGATAATATTTCGCTGATGGCTTTACCAATCATAATTTGTAGGGCTTCCTCTGAGAATTGTAAGGTAGTCAGGGTATTTTTTGCCCAAAGTTGCACATCATTATGTTGGCTAAAAAGCAGTTGATTGACAAAATTAGATTCACGTACAAATTCTTCTATATTTTGTGCAATGATTTGTAAGGCTTTTTCGCGGGCATCTTTGCTCGATGCATTGAGCAATAAGAGTACTAATGCATTGTCTTTAGCAACATCTAATCGTTGTTTTGCAATATTTAAACCTACCCACACAGGTATTTCATAGGGTGAGCTCAGCAGCATTTGCAAGGTTTTATGGTCTATTTTGGCTTCTATTTGTTTGTATTCAGGGTGCAGGTATAGATTTTTGCAAGCAAAAGCATGAATAACATCAAGGTGGCATTGTAATAACAACTGAACATAAACTTGGGGCATGCTGTCCCAATGTTGAGGATAAAGTTCTTTTCTCTGATTTTCAACTTGTTCTGTTGTTGTTTTGAGGTACTTTTTGAGGCTACTGAGTTTGGTTATTTCATTTGTTTCGATGGTTTTTGTAGTTGGGTCTATGTACCAACTTTTGCTTGTTTCGGTGGTTTTCTCTTTAAAACGCCAACTAAGATAACTAAAATGGTAGCGGTCGTCATTGCCAAAAAGTATCTGACGGAGCAGTGCATTGGTGGCTTCGGAAGGAAAGTTAGTGATTGTATGCGTGTAGTCGCGGCTGCTACTGTTCCATCGGGGGTAACCTGTAGAGGTTCTATAGGCAGCTATGGTATCTGTTGGTTTGTATTGTAAGAGAATGGAAGTGGCTAATTGTAAGTATTTTTTAGGGTCTTTTTCTCCTATCTCGCTGAGTTTTTTAAGGGAACGTCTAAGAAAATAGAGCTTTGTTTTATCTGAAAAAGCGATTTTAGTGTCTTTTTTCTTTATTTCGGTGCGTGTATCTATATAGCCCAATCCTTCTATGTGTTTGCTGAAGTACCATCGGCTGCCTTCGTGCTTATCGTTGATGCCTATGCTATTAAATAGAGCGGGTTGTTTCTCTACTTGGTAAAATAATGCCCCCAAAACGATGGCATCTTCGCGTAGTTCTGCTATTTTATAAATGGCTCTTAGATGCTGAAAAAAAGGAGGTTTGAAGTTTACATTTTTGATTACTTGTGCGATTATTTTACTTAGCCATGTGTGCTGTAGGGCTAAGGTGTAGAGTTGTTCTAAGAAAATATAATTCGGCTGTGTTTCTTGCAATCGTTCTTGTATGAGGTCGTAAAGTTCCTTTGCATTTTGTTGTTTGAGAGGTTCTTGCAAATTAACAGGAATTTTCTCTTTGTATTTGTTAAGAGATAAGGCAGTCGCTCGTTCTTCGGGGGAGTAGGCTTGTATCAGTCCTTCTTGAGCTATTTTTCTAAGGTAAAGTGGGTGTTTATCATTTTCAAAGTATTTTTTTAGGGTGGGTATTGCTTGTGCTTCTGCGCAACGTGCCAATGCCCAAACCAATGCATATTGTTGCATGGTGTCGCCTTTTCCTTCTAATTCTATCAGATAAGGAACTGCTTCTTTCATTTTTCTAACCCCTACTTGCCATATCACACGGCTTAGTTTCCATTTTGTTTTAAAGGTTTGTTTTCCTTGTGCTTCATCACTAAGGCGTTGAAGGAGTGCAGATTCAGGAGTGTTTGGCAGATAGTTAGGCAGTGTTTTAGGTGCAGTATTTTCTTCTTGTGTTTTATAGCCTTTTTTTCGCTTTTCGGATTCTAATTCTGCAAAAATTTTTTCGGCATTGGCTTGGTCAGTTGGTTGCTCGGTTTTAGTGCCTTCTTTGAGTTGCGTACCTCTTTTACCATATCTAAAGTTGACTACAAAACGCCCCTCTCCTACCTCGCATAGGTCTATTTCGTATACTTTATCGGAGTTTTTTTCTCTGAAAAAAAGTTTTGTTTGTTTGATAAGTTTCATAGAGTATCGTTTTTTAGTTTTCAAATATATCCCACCATTCCGTAGGCTGTATGTTTGTGTTTGTTTGAATGTTTGGTGTTTCTTCTTTTGTTTGTGATGCAACTTCTTTTTGAGGTTTAGCGGGGACTGTTGCAGGGTATTTGGTTAGAATTTCGGCTATTTTTTTCTTGAGTTGTTCTCCTTTTGTGGGGTTTATCATGTGTACAAATTCGGCGAAACCTTTTACTGCATAAACAATGTGAGCGTCTTTATTACCCCATTTTTTATTCTCCCAACCTGTTTGTTCTATTTGGTGAAGCAGTGCTCTGAATTTTCGAAATTGTTGGCGGTCTACATTGGGTTTTTGATTGACTACAATACCTGTTACTTTTTGTTGAGAGCCTTTTCTCATAATTTTAGTTTTATCGGGGTGTAGCTCGAAGTCTTCACTTTCTATTACTTTTTTGACAAATAGAAGCATTTTGTTTATGTTCTCTTCGGCATCTTTATTGGCAGAGAATGTGAGGTCGTCTGCATATCGAGTATAGGTAAAGCCATATTTGGTTGCCAAACCTTGCAATCGAGAGTCCATTTTATGAGCGATGAGCGTAGTAATGGCGGGGCTTGCGGGAGAGCCTTGTGGTAAATATCTTTCGCCTTTGTGCAAGTAGTAAATTTCGTTGTCTACATTCAATTTTTCGGTTTCGTGATAGGTACAAAGGAGTGCTAAAGTCAGTGCAATTTGTTCGGAATAACCCAATTTTACAAATAATCCTTTGACACGTTTGTAGGAAATAGACGGAAAAAAATCTTTTAAATCTAAATTGATGACAATGTCTTTGCCGATGTGTGGAGTAGCATTACTAAGGATAGAGCGTTCAGGCACAAACCCGTGTACTTGTGCTTTTGGTTTTATTTTGTATAAAATATGTTCTAAAATCCATTGTTGCACCTTTTTCAGGTCGGGCATTGGGGCGGAGATTGTTCTTAGTCCTCCTGATTTTTTGGGTATTGTGAAATGGTTGTAGTGAGTTATTTTGCTCACTTTGCGATGGTAGGCTAAAAAACGCAATTTACTTAAGGGTATTTGCATTGCTTCTGCCAATTGAAGCATGTTTTCGAACAAGGGAAGTTCGTATTTTTGGAGGTTTTCAAGGTTATTTTCCTTTTGTATGAGTGCTGCTGATACGCCTTCGCCTAAATAAACAATATCATTTTGTTGGCTTTCTTGCCATTTTTTGGCTTTGTCTTTTCTTTTTTGTTCGTTTCTGAGTTTAGTAGCAGCTTGTTTTTCCTTTGAGGCTTTCATTTTGGCTTTTCGCATTTCTAAAAGCATAGCCTCGCGCTTGTTGTATTTGTTTTGCTTTGTTAGTAGCTCATTCAGCTCTTTTTGCAAATCTGCTTCTCTTTTGATGAGTGTTTCAGAGAGTGTGGGCTGTTCTTTTTTTTCCCAAAACCCCAACCGCTGCATTTCTTCCAAAACGAATTGGTCTTTTGAGGTAGTGCGAATACGGTCATACAGTTGTTGTCTTGTAAGTTGTGTGGACATGATTACTCTGTTTTTTTCGTCTAAATTAATTTTTTTTAGTAAAAAAGGCAAAATTACTTCGTATTTTCTCAGAACTATATCTATCAACTCACAAAGAACCACTACTATATGATATTTATATTCTGGGAATATGACCTGTAAATGTCATATAGTAGTAGTTCTTCTAAATTAAGATAGTATGTAGTGATGTAAGTGTTGTTTTTTTGCGACAATGACGAAACATCATTTTTTCCTTTTAAGGGGAAAGCAAGTATTTTCAGCCTTTTAATATTAACAATAATAAAGTTAGAGTGTGTCTCACGCGAAGATTTAGAATAAAAAAGAAGTTACTTCGTATTTTCTCAGAACTATATCTATCAACTCCTAAAGAACCACTACTATATGATATTTATATTCTGGGAATATGACCTGCAAATGTCATATAGTAGTGGTTCTTCCGAATCAAGATAGTATGTAGTGATGTAAGTGTTGTTTTTTTGCGACAATGACGAAACATCATTTTTTCCTTTTGAGGGGAAAGCAAGTATTTGTATAAAAATGAAGTTTGTTGTAGAAAAATTACTTCATATTTTCTCAGAACTATATCTATCAACTCCTAAAGAACTACCTTAGAGTAGTATTTAGTTTCTGGGAAATCGGACTGTAAATGCTACTCTAAGGTAGTTCTTCCGAATCAAGATAGTATGTAGTGATGTAAGTGTTGTTTTTTTGCGACAATGACGAAACATCATTTTTTCCTTTTGAGGGGAAAGCAAGTATTTAAATTTTTTGTGTATTTTTTTTAGCTAAAGTCAAAAAAAATGCCAATGAAGTTAATTTCATTGACATTTTAAGTTGTTTTTTTATAAAAAGATTATTTCGCGTATCGTTTTGCTAATTCGGTAGCCATTTTTTTCATGGCTTCGAGGTCTGCTTCTTCCATTTTGCCTGCTCTGAGGTTTTCAAGAATGTCTTTTCTCTCAGTGCTAAGGGATTGTAGATAATCTTTTTCGTATTCGCGTACACGTTCTACGGGTACTTCGTCTAACCAACCATTGGTAGAAGCTAAGATGATAGCAACTTGTTGTTCTACGGATACAGGAGAGTATCTTGGCTGTTTAAGGATTTCTTGGTTGCGACGACCGCGCTCAATAGTGAGTTTAGTAGCAGCATCGAGGTCGGATCCGAATTTTGCGAAGGCTTCCAACTCGCGGAATTGTGCTTGGTCGAGTTTGAGTGTACCTGCTACTTTTTTCATAGATTTGATTTGCGCAGAACCTCCTACCCTTGATACTGAGATACCTACGTTGATAGCGGGGCGGATACCTGAGTTAAATAGGTTTGTTTCTAAGAATATTTGCCCATCTGTGATAGAGATTACATTGGTAGGAATATAGGCAGATACGTCCCCTGCTTGTGTTTCGATGATAGGCAATGCGGTTAATGAACCTCCTCCTTTGATTTTTCCTTGCAATGAGGGGGGAACATCATTCATTTGTTTTGCTACATCATCGGAAGCATTGATTTTAGCAGCTCTTTCCAATAAGCGGCTGTGTAAGTAGAAAACGTCTCCGGGATAGGCTTCGCGTCCGGGAGGTCTTCTTAATAATAGAGATACTTCGCGGTATGCTACGGCTTGTTTTGATAAGTCATCATAAATTACTAAGGCAGGTCGTCCTGTGTCGCGGAAATATTCGCCGATGGCAGCTCCTGTGAAAGGGGCAAAGAATTGTACTGGGGCGGGGTCGGAGGCAGGTGCTGATACGACTACGGTGTAGGGCATTGCGCCGCCTTTTTCTAAGGCACTTACTACTTGTGCTACTGTGCTCTGACGTTGTCCGCAGGCTACGTAAATGCAATATACGGGTTCGCCTCTTTCGTAAAATTCTTTTTGATTGAGGATTGTATCTAAGGCTACGGCTGTTTTTCCAGTTTGACGGTCGCCGATGATGAGTTCTCTTTGCCCTCTACCAATGGGAATCATTGCATCGATGGCTTTGATACCTGTTTGTAGGGGTTCGTTCACGGGTTGTCTATAGATTACGCCGGGTGCTTTTCTTTCCAATGGCATTTCGAAGAGTTCGCCAGCAATAGGTCCTTTACCATCTATGGGTTCAGCGAGTGTATTTACGACTCTTCCTACTAAGCCTTCTCCTACTTTGATAGAGGCGATTTGGTTGGTTCTTCTTACGGTATCCCCTTCTTTTACGCCAGTAGATTCGCCAAATAATACTACCCCTACGTTGTCTTCTTCTAAGTTGAGGGCTAAGCCTCTGAGTCCATTGGCAAATTCTACTAATTCTCCTGCTTGTACTTGTGTAAGTCCATAAATGCGTGCTACACCGTCTCCTATTTGTAGTACGGTACCTACTTCTTGTAGCTCGGCTTCGGTTTTAAAGTTGGAAAGTTGTTCTCGCAATACTGCTGAAACCTCGTCGGGTCTTATCTGTATCATATCTTAGACTTTATTTGGTAAATGTGTATTTCAAACGTTGTAATGAGGAAATGATAGAATTATCTATTTGTATATCATTGATGCGCAAGAGGAATCCTCCGATGAGTTGTTCATCTTGTTTTGCTTCAAGAATGATAGTTTTTTTAAGTTGCTGTTCAAGTTTTTGTTGTACTTGTTGCTTAGTGATTTCATCTATAGGAGTGGCAGTGGTGATTTGGGCTCTAAGGATTCCTTTTCCTTCTTCGTACATGGCTATCCACTCTTGACATAGGCTTTTGAGGATTCCTTCTCTGCTTTTTTCTGAAAGTAAATGAAAAGTTTCTTGTGTGATGGTTTGTACTTTACCTCCGAATATTTTTTCAAGGATTACTTTCTTTTTATATCCTTTGATGATGGGGTTTTTCAGAACTGTATTGAGGTCGTTATTGTGTTGGCATACATTTAAAATAAGTTGCATGTCTTTGTGTACCTCTTCTGTTACGTTTTTTTCTTTTGCCATTTCGAAGAGCGATTTGGCGTATCTATAGGCTACTGTTTGTTCTGACATTTGTTTTGCTAAGGTAATGTATTATTTCGATGCCCCAAAATTAGTATTATTCCTTGTGTATTTCAAAATAAATATTATTTTTTTTGTTTCTATAGCCATTTTTTTAGTCTGAAGATGGCAAAAATAACTATTGTAATCAATATCATCACTCCCCAAACTGCCCAATAGCCCATTTGCATTTCTAATTCGGGCATATATTTGAAGTTCATACCATATACGCCTACAATGAAAGTGAGTGGCATAAAGAATACAGAAAAGATGGTGAGTACTTGTACGATTTCGTTGGTGCGTTGTGAAGATACAGAGAAATAAATATTGAGTAGGTTATTGATGTCTTCTTGGAGGGTTTCGTACATGTTTTCGAGGTGTATGAATTCGTCAAGAGTATCGCGTGTGTAGATGATGTCTTCTTTTTCGTGGGCTAATTTTCGGAGGTAGTTGATGATGTCGCGCGAGAGTAGTAGTGTGCGTTTGATGGAGTCTGTACGTCTTTTGAGGGTATATAGATTTTCTAAGAGGTTGGGTTGTTTTTTGGTGGCAAAAATAAGATTTTCGTAGTCGTTGAGTTTTTCAGCCATTTGGTTGGCGGGTTCTTCGTAGGTATGCAATACAAAATCAAGGAGTTTGTGCAATAATTCGATGGGAGTATTACAAATTTGGGGGTCTATGTATTTTTCTTTGAGGTGTTGTATAAAGGGTTGTTCGGCACGGTGTACGGTGATTAAAAGATTATCAGAGTAAAAGACGGCTATTTTTCTTGTGATTTCTCTGATGGTTGCTCCGTTGGTAGGTGCTTCTTCGTCGTAGCGTCTAAGAATCATGAAGTCTATATCGCCTAATTTTTCATATTTGGGGAGGTGTGCAGGTTGTAGGCAATCTTCTACCCAAAATTTATTGAGGTTGTATCTTTCTGCAAGTTCTTTGATTTCTTTTTCGTTGGGATTGGTTACATATACCCATTCGAAGGTAAATATATCGTGTTCTTGTAAGATTTTAATCATAGAGCTAAATAAAATTTTTGATGCTTATAAAAGATGTTACAAATATAGGATTTATTTTATAGTTTTGTGCCTGCTCTATAGTAGTAAAATTATATTAAAATTATTTTGTTATAAAAAACATGGGTAAAAAAATGGAAGTAGCCCTGATTACAGGCGCGGCAGGTGGTATTGGTTATGAGTTAGCCAAAATCATGTATCGAGAGGGTTTTGGCTTGGTGTTGGTTGATATTCGGGCAGAGGCTATAGCTGAAACGCCAAAGTTGTTAGCGGAGCAAGTAGGTAAAAGAGATACTTTAGTGTATACTATAGTGAAAGACCTCACGACTGATAGTGCTGCTGAGGAGATTTATGAAGAACTTTCGACAAAAAATATTACGGTAGATATTTTGATTAATAATGCGGGCTTGGGCGATTTTGGCGATTTTGTGAATACTAATTGGAAAAAACAATCTACTATTATCAAATTGAATATGTTGGCATTGTCGCATTTGACGCGTTTATTTTTGCCTACGATGGTTGCTCAGGAGTATGGCAGAATCATGAATGTGGCATCGATGGCGGCATTTCAACCAAGTCCTTTGATGTCGGTCTATTTTGCGAGCAAGGCTTTTGTACTTTCCTTTTCTCAAGCTATAGCTGATGAGATAAAAGATAAAAATATTACGGTTACGGTGTTGTGTCCTGGTACTACGGTTACGGGCTTTCAGGCGGCAGTGGGCGCAGGTAATCCTGAATTGGCGGGTAAGCGTTGGGCTTACTCTACGGCTGAAGAGGTAGCTGTTTATGGTTACAAAGCCATGATGCGTGGCAAATTAATTGCTATTCCGGGTGTTGTAAATCCTTGGTTGGCGTGGTTAAGTAAGATTTTGCCGCGTAGTTGGGTGATACGTATGGTGAGGCGTGGTCAGGAGCGTAATCGGCGTAATTTTATCAAGAGTGGTAATTAGCGATTTTGGGCTTCTTGGATAAGTGTTTTTTTCATATTTTCAGTAGTGATTTTTATGAAATTGCCCTCTCCTGCTTGTGCTAATTTCTTCAGATTTTTGATTGTTTCAGGTTTTTGATTTTCTCCAAAAAGGAAAATGGTGAATTTGATGCCTTTTTCTTTGTTCTCTTTTACCCACTGTTCCATGTTTTTATCTATGGTAAAATCGCCATCTGTGGCAAGTAGTACTCTATTATTACCTTGTTGTATGAAGTTATTTTGTGCTAATTGGTAGGCTAACTGTAGTCCTTGTTTGGCGTTGGTGCTACCGCTTGCACTAAGGTTGTTCATGGTACTGATGATTTGTTTTTTTTGCGCAGCTGAGGTGCTTTGCATAGCTATGCGTGCTGTTCCTGAATAGGTAATGATGCCTACATAGTCTTCGGGGCGCATAAGTTGCATGAGGTATTCAAATGATTTTTTCAACAGAGGGAGTCTTCCTTCCATATTCATAGAGGAGGATACATCTAAAAGGAAAACAAGGTGATTGGACGGGTAACCTTCTAAACGGTCTTCGGGGTTGTCTACTATGATTGGTTCTTCTTGCTCTTGTTGTTGCTTTTTTTCAGGGTACAAAACTTTGTATTGGTGTGGTTCTTCGGCGGCGTGTAATAGAGGTATATCGGCTAAGTCTACAAATTGGTTGTAGTTATCAATAAGTCCTGCTCCATATCTATTATATTTGTTAATGATTTCTGAATTGTAATAGTAGTATATTTTGCTTCGGTTGCCATGCATAGAAGGGTAGTAGGTATATTTCTGACTGAGGTAGTTTTTGGCGCGTGTGCTTATGGCATTTAGGCTACTAAGTACTCTTTTGTAGCGTAAGTAGGGATCGTGTCCGTGATTTTCTCCATAGCGTTCAAAAGTTTGTAAGTAAGCATCCATGTTATTTTGGTAAGTGTTTATGAGGGTATCTAACTCTGTGATGTAGTTGATTATTTTTGTACTGTCTTTTTTATCAAGGTCATCTAATATTTTTTTACTTTCTTGCCAGCCTTTATCGAGTGTTAGGGCTGTTTTGAGCCATTGGTTTTGGGGAGGTAGTTGGGGGAGGTATTTTTCTTGGTATATTTTTCTGACGGCTTCTACTAATTTTTCTTTTCGTTGGTCATATTCGTCAAACCAATATTCCATTTGCTCTAAATAGTGATAGCCTTTTTGAAGGGCTTGGTCTTGCGTATAAACTTGTTTCTGAATGTATAGGCTAATACTATCACGATAGGATTGTATTTGTAGGGTACTTTCTTTGAGGTTTTTAAGCAGATTATGGAGTAGTTGGGTTTCTTCGTTGGTGAGTGTTTTTGTATCATTTATGCATTGTTGATATAATTCTTCGGGAATAATTTCATAGTAGTAAGGGTTGCTCCATACATCTTGATTATCAAATGAAAAATAACTTTTCCCACGCTGATAGTAGCCGTTTAGGTCTTGGTTAAAAGACTCTACTTCTTCATAAACCATCCAGAGCGGATGTATGGTTTCGTTGCAATAATCAATGTATATATTCAGCGATTTGATGGCATTAGGGGCTGTATTTTGGGCTTTTAGGCTAAAAAATAAGCAATAAAAACAAAAGAGGGTTACTAAACTATTTTTCATATTCTAATCAAATAAGTAAGGGAAAATAGAGGCTCACAAAGCTAAAAAAAGTTTAATTTTTTAGGACTTAAATACAAATATAATGATAGCAAATCAAAATATTACAACATTTTCATTGGCAAGTAGTTGTATTGACATTATTTTCTACTTTATTTACAACTTTTAAAAAATTAACCATAATCTTTTTATTTATATTATGAGCAAATTAGCAGGAAAAGTAGCCATCATTACAGGGGCTGCGCAAGGAATCGGCAGAGGAATTGCCGAACTTTTTGCCAAAGAAGGTGCTATTAGCATTATTTGGGACGTACAAAAAGATAAAGCCTTGGACACTGTTGCCAGCATTAAAAATATGGGGTACAAAGCTGATTTTATTGAGGGAGTTAATATCACTCAATTAGATTCGGTGGAGCGTGCTGCCAAAGAAGTGATGGATAAATATGGCAAAATAGACATTTTAGTCAATAATGCGGGTATCGTTCGTGATGCTTCTTTTAAAAAAATGACTTCTGAACAATGGGATTCTGTGATTGATGTGAATCTTACAGGGGTTTTTAATTGCGCAAAAGCGGTAAGCAACTATATGACAGAGGCAAACTATGGTCGCATTGTCAATATTGCTTCTATAGTAGGCATTACAGGTAATTTTGGGCAAACTAACTACGTAGCTGCCAAAGCAGGGGTAATAGGTATGACAAAGGTTTGGGGTAAGGAGTTAGGAAAACATAATATTACGGTAAATGCCATCGCACCCGGTCCTATTGAAACGGATATGTTTGCAACGATTCCCGAAGAAATGCGCAAAGGTATGATTCAGCAAGTGCCTGTTCGCCGTTTGGGAAAACCCGCAGATATAGCCAATGCCGCGCTGTTTTTTGCCTCTGACGAAACAAGTTTTGTAACGGGGCATACAATGGTTGTAGATGGCGGTGCTACTTTAGGAGGATAGTTTTTAATTTACTTTTGGATTCATCGAAGAGAAAGACCTATGCGCAAAACATAGGTCTTTTTTGTTGTTAATAGTATATTTGGAATATTTTATTGTACTACAATTTTTCTTTCAGTAACTGTATTCCCATCAGAAATACGTACAATATAAATTCCTTTCAGGTAGCTTTTCACGTGGATAGTAGCTTGTAATTGGTTGGCTTGTAGGGCTAATATTTGTCGGTCTAAGAGTTGCCCTTGCAAACTCAATACTTCTACTTTTACCTCTTGGGTAGCAAAATTTTCTAATTTTACTATAAAATAATCTTGTGTAGGATTAGGGTATACCACCAAACTATTATCCAATGAGTTACTGAGGGCAGTTACCTGCAAAGCCCCAGAAGTTTCGTTGGCTTCGGTAGAGTAAGACGAAAAGCCATTGGTAGCAGTACCGCGCACACGATAGAAATATTTATTGCCCAATACGGCTGTATTATCGGTATAAGTAAGCGCATTGGCGGCTACAGTGCCTATTTCGGTAAAGCCAGCCCCTGTTGTCGTAGAACGTTCTATTTTATAGTTCGCTTCGGCATTGGATTTGTCTTCCCAAGTAAGTGTTATACCATTACTACCATTAATAGCAGTTGCTTTTAAGTTCGTAGGCGTAGCCAAATCAACCACTTCATTAGAAAAACTTGATTTTCCTTGTGAGGCAGTAGCTCTTACCACATAGAAATAATCTTGAGCACTTTCTAAATTATTTTGGTCTGTAAACGTATTTTGGTTAGCCCCTACAGAGCCTGCTAAGGAATAGTTACGCCCTTGCACAAAACTTCTCATCACTTCATAGCCACTTTCGTTGGTAGCGGCATCAGTCCATTGCAAAGCATTGGAAGTAGCATTCGTTGCGGCAAGTAAAGTCAAGGTAGTCGGAGAAGTAGGTACTGCTGTCAATCTTGCATTTGCTTCATTGGAATATGCTGAGTTGCCTACTACATCGAACCCTGCTACACGATAGTAGTAAGTGGTATTGAAAGCAATTCCTGTATTGTCAGTCCAAGTAGTTGTATTGGCTGGTACTTGTGCCACTGTTGCAAAACCTGTTCCTGAGGAAGTGCTTCGTTGTATCACAAAACCTGCTTCTTTATCGCCATTGTCTTTCCAATTGAGCCTAATCTGTGTCAAAGAAATGGCATTAGCAGTTAGTTCGGAGGGGGTAGCGGCGGCAGAAGTGCCTGTAGCCGTGCCTTGTACAAGCACTGCGAAATCGGAGGTAATGGCATCAAAAGGTCTTTTGTCAGCAGGGGTTGTAGAAGACGCAACCCCTACGGTAGTAGATGTGTACCAAACAAGCCTATAAACTGTAGTAGCATTATTGAAGTTAGGCGAAATACGCACCCAATATTTTCCTGCTGTTAAGTTAAGCGTAGAAGGTAGTGTGACGGTTACTGTTCCGCTTGCACCGAGTGCGGGTAATCCTGCTACATTACCACTTGTAATTCGGATAGAATCGCGCAATGTACCTACTGCCCCTGCATTATCGTTGTAGATAAATAAATCAAGGTTGGTGAGTGAAGCTGCTCCACTACCTAACGTAAAACAATAGGCTTGGAAAGCAGTAATAGCCCAATTTTGCCCTGTAGGTACTTCAAAATTTTCTATTGTAGCATAGCTATTATCTGTATATCGCCCCATTCTAAAACCGCTGGAACTGATGGATAAGGTATTGATTTGGTCGTAAAGGACATTGGCAGCCAATATCTCATTGACGGTTACCTTAAATATTTCATCTACAGTTTTGCCGTTAGAGGTAGCCCTGATAGTGATAAATGCCACGCCCGTTTGGTTATTGGCATAAGTAAGAGTAAGTACGTTGCCTGATATTGAAGGAGTTACCAAAGTGCCATTGGTATTGGCTTGTACACTTAGTGTAATAGTGGCATTTGTATTATCGGGGTCGCGAAAGAAGCCAGCGAGATTGACTACGGTAGGCGCATCGTTTTTGTAAGCTGATACATCGGCTATTTCGTTGACTGCTACTGGCGGCAAATCGCTATTGCCATAAAATGCTGAATACAAACCATTTGCGTGCGAAGCAACCGCTACCAATCCGTCTGTATCACGTGTTTTTATCATCATCACTACTGTATTGCCAATGAGGTCAGGAGATTGTTGTAGCCATTGTGTAGAAGTACCATTGAGCGTTTCAGTATAATAGAGCCCTGTACTTGTACCTACAAAATATCCTTTGGAAGCAGTATAGTTGATGATTTCAGCCCAACGTACCGAAGGACCATTGCCTGTACCATCGGCGTTTTGCTCTAAATTGCCACTTACATCTGTCCAATTAGTGCCGCCATCATTAGAGAACCAAACACTTTTGACACCATAATTAGAGAAAACAACGATTACATTTTGCCCATTGTTTTCATCTACGGCAATGCTACTTACATAAGCCCCTGTGGGGAAAGAAGCCGAGTAAATATTAACGGCTGTTGGGTTGGAAGGGGCATTGTCTAAACGGAACAATTTACCCGCATTAGTGCCATAATATACAATACCTGCTGTAGGCGATTTCGAAGCAGCAATGGTTGTAATAGTATTCCCTGTGCCTACATCTGAGTTAGAAAGCTGTGTCCAATTGGTGGCTGTTCCATTAAAGGTATAACCACTATTGATACCATTCAAATTGCTATTGTAATATACATATCTGCCCGCAGGGTAATACATTTTATTAAAATCGGCAGGGTCTAAAATATAAGGATTGACGAACAACTGCCCCGATGCGCCTGTAGCCGTACTGGGTTGAATACCATCAGCATCTGTAAAATTGCGTACATCTATGCCATCAAAACGCAAGATGCTTCCGTTTTGGGTAGAGGTGTATCGTCTGTGTCCATTGGTTGCTGCATTGGGCACTATGGCTACATAACAACCATCTCCCCCTCCAAATTCTTCGTACCAAATATCATTGCTTGATGTACCATAGGTAGTCCATTTGCCATTGTCCTGAAAACCTGCCATCATACGCATATCTCCTGCTGTATTTTCATCAATTGCTAAGCCATAGGCTTGTGTGGTAAAGTAGCCATTGTTTAGTGCTTTCCATACTACAGGGCTTGCAGTGATGTCTTCAGTAACACTAAGTCCGCCGTCATGTGCTGAAATGGCTTTTTTAGGGTTAGAAGGGAAGAATACCAAAGCGTGGTTATCGGGGTGGTGATTGGAGTAAGTAGACACATTATTTGCTGTAGCATACCCTCCTATCCAATTGAAGCGGTTGGGGTCAGTAGTTGCATTGACTGCCGTAGCAAAACCATTAGTGGTTCTATTGAGGTTGGTAGTACCTAAAAATAAATAATTGAGGTCATCAGGCTTTACTTTTACATATTGATTATAAATAGCTTGCCCCATATTGCCTACACTTCCGCCATAGGTGGGCAAGTTAGGGCTTAAATTTTCCCAAATACTTGTGCTGTGGCTATATTTAAGCAATCCAAAACCGTTGGTATTTCCTGTTCCGCCTGTCATAGCCAAGAAGAAAAAGAAAGTATTAGGGGCGGAGCTTACATTGGCAATCACTACACGTGTATAAGCAGAAGGAGCTGCTGCAAAAGCGTTCAGAGCACTGGGCGTAATGTCTACCCAATTGACGCCATTGTCGCTGTACCAAAAACCTGCATTGGGGCTGGCAGCACTTTCAAGAGTAGCCATTGCTAAACCATTGGCATTGACAAGTACATCAGTACGTCTTATGGTAGTAGGAGTACCTGCCACCGCTGCGAGTACTTTTGTCCAAGAAAGTCCGCCATCAGTGGAGCGCATAATACCTGTATAAGTAGCCGCCAAAATATGTCCGTTAGTAGGGTTAATGGCAATGTTCCAAATGTATTGAAAATCCCCCCCTGTTGCTGCTGCCCCAACTCCACCAAAAGTACTTCCACCACCTAAAACTGTGGGGTCAGAGTTGGTACTGGCTAATAAAGACCAAGTATTACCTCCGTCAGTAGATTTATAAATTCCGTTGCCACGATACCCCGCAGAACCTCCAGAGGCAGAATTGCCAGAACCTTCACCTGTTCCAAAATACCATACATTGGAGAAACCGGGTCTTGGGTCTTGTATCAAACAAGTTACGTTATGAAATTGAGAAGAAGTAGTGGTTTTAGTCCAACTATTGCCACCATCATCGCTACGCCACATTCCCCCTGAAACACCTCCAGCCAAAATGACATTTTCATTGGTTCTGTCAATGGCAAGCCCACGCGTGCGTCCTCCTACGTTGAAGGGTCCTCGCCTTGTCCAATTGGGTTGTGAGTTGCGCGCGTTGAAACTGGGTTGCAATTTCGATTCAGGCGAAAGCACATAGTTCAGTTCTTTGTTTCGAATATCATCAGGTATTTCACCCGTAAAAGGATTGATAAGCATACGTCTTTCGTACTCGATTCTTCCTTCGGGGTCATCTTTGATACGCTGTTGGGTAGTTTGCTCTACTTGAGCATACCCCACTGAATAGGCGAAGATGCTCATAAAAAACAAGCAATATCGCAAGAGTAAATAAAAGTTAAGATATTTCATAGGTTATTAAACAAAAAGAGAGTTTATTTTTAAGATAACTATATGTGATTAAACAATGTTCTATAAACAAATTGTTATTTTTCATATTGTAAAATCGTGTAATTGGCTCCTTTGGCAGCTTCTGGGCGTATAAAAGCAGTGAATACATCTCCCTTTTTTAAGCCCGGTAAATTTACCTCTGGAAAAAGTTCCTTGTTAGTCATGAGCAATGTATAGGTAAAAAAGGCTTTGAAACTTTCCGTAATCGGAAAAGCATCGGCATCACGACCATAAGCCACAATTTCTATAAGTTGTACAGTAGCAATAGAAGGCATCCGAAGATATATATCTTTTGCCGTTTTATTTTTACGCTTCACGGGTTCTATCATCACAATTTTGGCTTTTATTTTGGCACAACCCATCGGAATATCACTTGGTAATACGTCATAGGACTGAGCTTGCAAAAGATTGACAAAAAAGAACAATAGAAAAAGAATAGATAGAGATTTAAACATAACTTTTAGTATTAAATTTGGCAAAAGTAATCAATAAAACACATAATTATCTTTTTTATTTTCTATTATTTCTTACAAAAACCATAATTTTGCAAATGCTATGACGAACACAAGACAACTTTTTCTTTCTTATTTGGCACAAACCAGCCCCAGCCCCTTAATGATAGATGTTTCGCACGCAGAGGGCGTTTATTTCTATGACCAAAACCAAAAAGCCTACCTCGACCTCATCGCAGGCATATCAGTAAGCAATGTAGGGCACAGACACCCTAAAGTAATAGCCGCTATAGAAGCACAACTCCAAAAATACCTACACATTATGGTTTATGGCGAAATGGTACAAAGCCCACAAGTTCAGTTAGCAGAAGCCTTAGTAAAAACATTACCATCATATATAGACAATGTATATTTCACCAATTCAGGAAGCGAAGCCATAGAAGGAGCACTCAAATTGGCAAAACGATTTACCGAACGTACTGAAATTATCTCTTATCAAAATGCCTATCATGGCTCCTCACACGGAGCACTTTCCGCAGGGGGAAATGAGTATTTCAAACAAGCCTTCCGCCCATTACTGCCTCACTTTCGTCATATTAGGTTCGGCGTAGAAGAAGACCTTTCGTACATCACTGAAAAAACCGCAGCCGTACTCATCGAAACCGTACAAGGCGAAGCAGGCATCAGAGTAGCCCAATCTACTTATTTTGAAGCACTTAGCCAAAGATGCAAAGAAACAGGCACTCTACTCATCGTAGACGAAATACAAGCAGGCTTTGGAAGAACTGGTAAGTTTTGGGCATTTGAGCACTATGCACTCCAACCCGATATAGTAGTAGCGGCAAAAGGTATGGGCGGAGGAATGCCTATTGGCGCATTTATGGCAAGCAAAAAACTCATGCAAACACTCACCCACAACCCTATTCTGGGGCATATTACCACTTTCGGAGGACACCCCCTTTCAGCCGCTGCATCGCTCGCCACCCTACAGACCATTCAAGAAGAACAATTAGCACAACAAGCTGAAGAAAAAGCACAATTATTTATACAATATCTACAACACAAAGCCATTAGGCAAATACGCCACAAAGGACTCATGATGGCAGTAGAAGTAGACTCTTTCGCACAAATACAAACCATTATACAACACTGCCTCAGTAATGGCTTACTCACCGATTGGTTTTTGTTTTGCGATAATTCATTACGCATAGCCCCACCACTCATCATCACACCCCCTCAAATAGAACAAGCATGTCATATACTTTTAGAAGCCCTCGATTTTAGCACTAAGTTTTGAGAAAAATGTTGTAATTACATAAAAAAAACCTTATCTTTGTGCTTCATTTTTTGTATAAAAATATATGAGCAACACCGCTGAAAACAATAATTATTCCGCCGAAAGTATACAAGTACTCGAAGGATTGGAAGCAGTCCGCAAACGCCCCGCTATGTACATAGGCGACATAGGCGTCAGAGGCTTACACCACCTTATATGGGAAGTAGTAGATAACTCCATAGACGAAGCCCTCGCAGGATATTGCAATCTCATTCAAGTAGTCATACACGAAGACAACTCCGTTACAGTTATTGATAATGGACGCGGAATCCCTACTGGTATTCACAGCAAAGAAAACAAATCAGCCCTTGAAGTAGTAATGACAGTGCTACACGCAGGCGGAAAATTTGATAAAGGCACATATAAAGTATCTGGCGGCTTACACGGCGTTGGGGTTTCTTGTGTTAATGCACTCTCATCACACCTTACTGCCACCATACAACGCGAAGGCAAAATATTCAGACAAGAATATAGAAAAGGTATCCCCCAATACGAAGTAAAAGCAATAGGCGAAAGCGATACCACAGGCACTACCATTCACTTCCAACCCGATGACACCATCTTCACTGCCACAGAATACAAATACGAAACTGTAGCCAAAAGATTGCGCGAATTAGCATATCTCAATAAAGGCGTAAGGTTACAACTCAAAGATATGCGACAACTCGACGAAAACCAAGAACCCTACACCGAAGAATTTTACTCCGAAGGAGGTCTCAAAGAGTTTGTGATGCACCTCGACGAAAGCCGCAAACCCATCATTCCTGAGCCTATTTATGTAGAAAACAACGAATCAGAAATACCCGTACAAGTAGCCCTTATCTATAATGAATCATTTACAGAAAATGTTTTTTCCTATGTAAATAACATAAATACAATAGAGGGCGGCACTCACGTATCAGGCTTCAGAATGGCACTCACACGCACCCTAAAAGCCTATGCCGAAAAATCAGGAATGCTCGAAAAAGCCAAAGTAGAAATCACTGGCGATGACTTCCGCGAAGGCATCACCGCAGTCATCTCTATCAAAGTAGCCGAACCCCAATTTGAAGGGCAAACCAAAACCAAACTTGGCAACTCAGAAGCCATTTCAGCCGTAAGCAATGCCTTAGGCGAAGTATTGGGCTACTACCTCGAGGAAAACCCCAAAGAAGCGCGTGCCATTATTCAAAAAGTAATTTTAGCCGCACAAGCACGCCAAGCCGCAAGAAAAGCACGCGAAATGGTACAACGCAAAAATGTGCTCTCAGGCACAGGACTTCCCGGCAAACTTGCCGACTGCTCTGACAATGACCCCGCAAGATGCGAAATATACCTCGTAGAAGGAGATAGTGCAGGCGGAAGTGCAAAACAAGGCAGAGATAGAAGTTTTCAAGCCATACTGCCCCTGCGCGGAAAAATACTCAACGTAGAAAAAGCACAAGAGTACAAAATCTATGACAATGACGAAATCAAGAACATCATCACTGCATTAGGCATCACTTTTGGCAAAGATGGCGAAGAAAGAGCCATTAACCTCGAGAAATTACGCTACCAAAAAGTCATCATCATGACCGATGCCGATATAGATGGCAGCCACATCAGAACACTCATTCTCACTTTCTTTTTCCGATACCTCAAAGAAGTCATCGAAAGAGGCTACTTATACATCGCACAACCTCCACTCTACTCCGTGAAAAAAGGAAAAGAACAACGCTACTGCTGGACAGAAAGCCAAAGAGAAGAAGCCATCAGAGATATAGCCAAAGGCGGAAGAGAAGATTCCGTATTAGTACAACGCTACAAAGGTTTAGGAGAAATGAACCCTGAACAACTTTGGGAAACTACTATGAACCCTAACAATAGAACACTCAAACAAATTAGCATAGAATCAGCCGCAGATGCTGACCACCTCTTCTCCATGCTCATGGGCGATGAAGTGCCACCACGCCGCGATTTCATAGAGAAAAATGCCAAATATGCTAACGTAGACGTATAAACCATTATCTTATTTTTACACATGAAATTTTTTATAGACACTGCCAACCTTCAAGAAATTAAGGAAGCCAATGATTTAGGCGTACTCGATGGCGTAACGACCAACCCAAGCCTCATGGCAAAAGAAGGAATCAAAGGCAAAGACAATGTTTTTAGACATTATCAAGCCATTTGCCAAATGGTAGATGGAGATGTAAGCGCGGAAGTAATTGCCACAGACTACGAAGGAATCATCAGAGAAGGTGAAGAATTGGCTGAAATACATTCTAACATAGTCGTAAAAGTACCTATGATTAAAGACGGTATCAAAGCAATCAAATATTTTAGCCAAAGAGGAATTAAAACCAATTGTACGCTCGTCTTTTCAGCAGGACAAGCTATTTTAGCTGCCAAAGCAGGTGCTTCTTATGTATCGCCTTTTATTGGTCGTTTGGACGATGCCGGGCACGATGGGCTCGATTTGATAGCACAATTAGGTACTATCTTCGATAACTATATGTTCGACACCGAAATATTAGCCGCTTCTATCAGACACGTACCTCACTTGATAGCTTGCGCCGAAATAGGTGCAGACGTGGCGACTTGCCCCTTGAATGTAATTATGGGACTACTTAAACACCCTCTTACAGATATAGGATTGGAAAAATTTTTGCAAGACCACGCCAAAAATGTTTAACTAAACTGAGTTCCAAACTCAATATAAAAAAAGCTATAAAACCTTGAAGTTCAAGAATTTATAGCTTTTTATATTTCCCTCTCTAAGAATACTAAAAATTCTCGAGCGTCATCAATACTTTTTTACCTCCCTCTTCATTTGAGAGCACCATTTTAGCCTCCGAAATCTCAATAATACTGAGCACTCCCGTAGACTTATTATCATTTTGGCTTTCAATGGTAGTAAGCGTTTTGCCATCATCACTTACCTCCCATACACCCTTAGATATTTGTTTATCACCATTAAACGACATTTGAATCTCAAAAGAGCCATCTTTCTTAAAATCTAAAAAAGAATTGTTATACATGTCTTTCATCATCGTATCAAAAACTTTGCGTTGCTCTTCGCTTAAATTATTAGCCTCTGGAAAGTCAAATTGTGTGATTTTCCATTTTTTTGCTACCATCTGTTTTATTTTGTTTTGCGCTACCACTTCTGAAATGCTACCCAAAAATAGCCCCAAAAGCATCAAGGAATAAAATATATTTTTCATTATCTTATAAAGTGTTTTATTCCATGAAACGAAGGCTTTTTTTCAATTGTTTGAATAATTATAACGAAAAATCTCTATTTTTACACCCAAAATTCAAAGATACCCATAACAATACAGTGAAAATAATAGACCTCTTAAACCAAAAGCAACCTACGTTTTCGTTTGAGTTTTATCCTCCGAAAACTTACCATGCAACCGTAGAGCTCGGCATGAACATAGGACAACTCATGAAACTCTCCCCTTCTTTTGTTTCTGTTACTTATGGCGCAGGCGGCTCCACACAAAACTCTTCGTTTGATTTATCTGACTTCTTGCAAAATAACATTGGTTGGACTACAATGGCGCATTACACCTGTGTAGGAGCTAATAGAGAAAAAATAACACAAGATTTAGAACTATTATACCAAAAAAATATACGCAACCTTATGCTCTTGCGCGGCGACCCGCCCAAAGGAAGCACACACTTTCCTACCAATACAGATGGTTTTAATCACGGTAGCGATTTAGTCGCTTTTGTCAATGCACAAAAAAGATTTTCTATCGGGGCAGGTGCTTATCCTGAGGGGCACGTAGAAGCGAGTAGCTTGGAAGAAGACATCAGACACCTAAACACGAAAGTAAAAGCAGGTGCAGACTTTTTGGTAACACAAATGTTTTTTGACAACCAATACTACTTCGATTTTGCAGAAAAAACAAAAACATTAGGAATACAATGCCCCATCGTAGCAGGTATTATCCCTATTATCAATTTCAAACAAATACAACGCTTTGCAGAACTCAGCGGGGCAAAAATTCCCGAAACCATCATAGAACAATTGGCACCCTACCAACACGATGAGAAAAAAATGTATCAAATCGGGGTAGACATTGCCATCGCTCAATGCAAAGACCTTTTAGCCAAAGGCGCACCCGGAATACACTTTTATACGCTCAATAAATCAACGGCTACAGTAGATATATTTGAATCTTTGAACTAAAAAATTATCCTTCAAAAACCATGATAGGCGAAAAAGTCATTAATTATCAGATAGAAGCCCTCATCGGACAAGGCGGAATGGGCAACGTATACAAAGCCATTCATACTCAATTAGGGCGCGAAGTAGCCATCAAAGTATTGTCGCCTACCCTTACTGAAAATGAAGACGTAAAACAACGTTTCCGAAACGAAGCCGCAACACTCTCCCAATTACAACATCTCAATATCGTAGCTCTTTATGATTATTTAGAAGATGAAAGAGGGCTGTTCCTTATCATGGAGTACGTCAAAGGCAACCCCTTAGACCAATATGTCAAACAAATCTCAGGACCTATTCCGGAAGAAAAATTGATTCCTATTTTCGTGCAGATTTTAAATGCAATGGAGTATGCACACCAAAAAGGAATAGTTCACCGCGACATGAAGCCCGCAAACATACTGCTCAACGAGGAAGGAAATGTCAAAATATTAGACTTCGGTATTGCCAAAATATTACAACCACAGTTTCTTCAACAAACACAAGCAGGAACTAAAGTAGGGACTGTGCTTTATATGAGCCCCGAACAAGTGCAAGGTAAAAATATAGATGCCAGAAGTGATATTTATGCACTTGGGCTCACATTGTTCGAGTTGCTCACCGCAAAACTCCCCTATGATGAAGCACAAATGACTGATTTTCAGGTATATGAAAAAATAATCAAAGAACCGCTTCCACACCCCAATACTTTGTACCCGGCTGTATCAGACAGAATGCATCAAATCATTCAAAAAGCAACAGCCAAAAACCCTGATGACCGTTTCAATAACTGCAATGCCTTTAAAGAAGCACTACTCAATCCAAACTTCCAATATACTTCTTCTAATGTTATTGCTAATGTGCAAAACAACGAAACAAACAACAGATTAACACAACTTGTCATTAAGGAAACACAAAAGACCACACAAAAGACAACCCAAAAAGTGCGTCCCCCTTATGTGAGTTATGCCATCTTCGGAATTTTGGGTATAGTAAGCATCATACTCATTTGGAACTTTTTTGGCAGCAAAACACCCTCACAAAAAGAGACAACCATCATTGCTGAAAACAACGAAAATAGCAATGAAAACGAAAATAGCAATGCCAACAAAGACAAAGAAAAAAGCAAAGATGCTGAAGAAAAAAGCCCCGAAGAACTCCTAAGCGATAGCCTCAACAAGGAAATACAAAAGAGAGAAAAATCTATCAAGGCTTACGAAGAAAAACGAAAAAAAGACCTGCTCAATGGCATTGTCGTAGATGCGCAATTTGAAGGCAACGAATTAGGGGAATACAGCGTACAAGTTACGGTAGTAAATCTACGCAAAGACGCACAATACGAAAATGTATCATTTTTGCTTACCTATTTCGATGACAAAGGTGAAAAAGTAGAAGAATACGAACATAAATATGGCACCCTAAAAGAAGGAAAAACAGAATCTATTAGCATCAAAAGAAGCATAGAAGCCAGTAAATTCACTTGTAAACTCAAAGAAGCCGATGTAGTAGACAGCAACCCACCCGAACTTCCCGACTCTTTGCAAAAGAAACAAGATGAAATAAAAGACCTCAAAAAGCAGCTCAAAAAAATTAACGAAAAAGAAAACAAAGAATAAAACAATCATTTGATAGACCCAGCAGACATACAAAACATCAAACAAAGGTTTGGCATCGTAGGCAATGCCCAAATACTGAACTATGCCATACAAATAGCTATGCAAGTAGCTCCCACAGAGCTCAATGTACTCATTACAGGCGAAAATGGCACAGGGAAAGAATCTTTTTCAAAGATTATACACCAACTAAGCACCCGCAAACACGGACAATTCATCGCACTTAATTGCGGCGCAATACCCGAAGGTACTATCTATTCCGAATTATTTGGGCACGAAAAAGGAGCTTTTACAGGTGCGGTAGAAGCCAAAAAAGGTTATTTTGAAGTAACAGACGGTGGCACTATTTTCTTAGATGAAATAGGCGAAATGCCTATGGAAGCGCAAGCCATGCTACTAAGAGTTTTAGAAAGTGGCGAATTTATAAGAATGGGCTCTACCAAAGTAGCCAAAACCAATGTAAGAGTTATTGCTGCTACCAATGTAAAACTTCAACAAGCTATCGAAAACAAAAAATTCCGCGAAGACCTCTACTACCGCCTCAGCACCGTACCCATCTATGTACCCCCTTTGCGTGAGCGAGGCAATGATATTTTGCTCTTATTCAGAAAATTTGCTACTGATTTTTCTGAAAAATACCGCGTAGACCCCATCAAACTTCCCCCCGAAGCCGCTCAGCTACTACTCAATTATAGTTTTCCCGGAAATGTAAGACAGTTAAAAAACATCACTGAGCAAATATCTCTCATAGAGTATAACCGCGAAATCAATGCAGAAACACTCCAAAAATACCTGCCCAAAATACCAACCAACCAACATAACAGGACTCCCATACTAAGCTACGAAAGCCAAGAAAACAGCAATAACTTCTCAGAAAGAGAAATTTTCTACCGCTTTTTAGTAGATATGAAAAAAGATGTCAATGAACTCAAAAAGTTATTTTTGCAAGTATTACAAAAGGAAAATATCAATTGGCAAGACCTCATGCACAATCATAGCGAGCTTTTTGATGAAGTAAACCCCGAAGAGTTTATAAGTAAAACCCCTACCCTACTCCCCGAACCGCCCAACTACGAAAAAACAACCAACGTAATTAATCTTGATGAGAACGCCACAATCAATACTCAAGATATTCAACACGAAGAAGCCGAAGAAGATACCCTCTCGCTTGAGGAGCAGGAAAAAGAACTTATCTTGAAAGCACTGCGCAAAAATAAAAACAGAAGAAAGCAAACTGCACGTGATTTAGGCATTTCTGAAAGAACCCTTTACCGAAAACTCAAACAATATGATTTGGAAGATATTGAGTAAAATTACTTTTGGAGTATTGATAATGAGCTTATTAGGCGCATGCAAAATCAATTACTCTTTTACAGGCTACAATACCACTGCCGAAACTTTGTATGTGGGCAGTTTCTATAACATAGCTGGGCAAGGACCCGCCACTTTGGGCTATAATTTTACGGAAAGGCTTAAAGAATACTATCAACAAAACTCCCCACTGCAAATAGTCAATAATCAAGGAGAAGCAGACCTTGTTATTGAAGGGGCTATAGTCGGTTTTACAGTTACCCCTATAGCCGCTACAGGCAACGACCAAACCGCTTTCAACCGCCTCACTATCACAGTCAATGTAGATTACAAAAATTTTAAAGAAGAAAACAAAGACTTTAAACAGTCGTTCTCTTTCTATGCCGATTTCGAACAACGGCAAACACTCACACAAGTACAAGATGAACTCAGTAATCGTATTTTTGAACAAATAGCCTTTGATATTTTTAATAAAACCGTAGCCGATTGGTAACTATTTATGTGGATAAGCGCACTCATTCTTCTTCCTTTTCTCATTGTCTTTGGTTTGGCTGCTGTCTATGCCGAAAGAAAAGTAGCGGGTTTTGTTCAAGACCGCTTAGGACCAAGCGAAGTAGGAAAATATGGCTTATTGCAAACCATTGCCGATATTCTTAAACTGATTCAGAAAGAAATTATCATTCCTAAAGGGGTAGATGCATTTCTGTTCCGATTAGCACCTATCATTGTATTCACTTCGGTTTTTGCAGGTTTTGCCATCTTGCCACTTTCTCCTATGCTTATGGGTGCTGGGCTTACTACAGGCATTTTTTATGCACTTGCTATCATTTCTTTAGATATCGTAGGGCTTTTGATGGCGGGTTGGGCTTCTAATAATAAATATTCTATCTTAGGAGCACTCAGGGCGGTTGCGCAAATCATCTCTTATGAAATTCCGATTGGCTTGGTTGTGCTTTCGGTCGTGATTATCAGTCAAAGTTTAGACCTGCAAACTATCAACTACCAACAAGGCATTCATATTGCTTCGCTCATTGGCGGAGAGAGTGAAAAAAACTTCTTGTTTGGCATCGCTGCAACGGGCATCGAAACCACACAAATAGGTGGATTTCTTACTTGGAACGTATTCAGAATGCCCTTTTTATGGGTAGGTTTTATCATCTTTTTCATCGCTACTTTAGCCGAGTCTAACCGTGCTCCTTTTGACATTCCAGAAGCAGAATCGGAACTCATTGGTGGGTTTCATACCGAATACAGCGGAATGTTGTTTGCAATATTTATGTTAGCGGAATACGGAATGATGTTGTTATCAGCTTTTTTGGCGGCTATTTTGTTTTTTGGCGGTTGGAATACGCCTTTGCCCAATATTGGAAACATTTCTTTAGCTACTTGGACAAGTGGAGCACCTAATACGATTTATGGAGAAATTACGGGGTTCTTTTGGCTATTGTGCAAAGTCTTTTTGATTATCTTCTTGCAAATGTGGGTGCGTTGGACATACCCACGCCTTCGCGCAGACCACCTTTTTTATCTTTGTTGGAAAGTATTAGTCCCTTTTTCTTTAGTACTGATTCTTTTGAGTAGTGTCTGGAAATTGTGGAGTTTCTAAAAAAAAGTGGCGGCGACTCTAACCTTGTCGCCGCCTGTCAATCCCAACAAGAATCGAACTCGTTATTCCAGCATGGCAGGCTGGTGTGCTAACCATTACACCATGGGATTAGGTGTTTTTTATCATTTTTCTTTCCCTCCATACTACTTATTATATGCCACCCTTGCTCTGCCACTGAGCTACAGCCCGAAATAGTGATTTTTATCGGTAAAAAAGTCGGGCTGAAGGGAATCGAACCCTTGCACTAGGCTTTTCATAGTACTTTAAGAAACAAAAACTAATCAAACTAAGTCTCAGAGCGAAAGACTATGGCTGATTTTTATGTTTGAGTATACAAACAATGAGTTTCATAGATGCATACCAAGACATAAAATGATGATACTAATAAGATAAATCTAAAGCTATACTCTGTGCGACAAAGATACAAAATAAATTTATTTTTAAACAACCATTGCCCCTTTCCTACGTTAATCAACTATGGTATAATTTTAGTTATTTATACATTTTATATTCACTTAACATAAATTATTTTTATGCAAAAAAAATTACTCTTTACACTGATTATTTTTAGCTGTGTATCTTTGAGTTCGTGGCGTGCATTTGCCCAAGCACCTTCTATCATACAACAAGATAGTGCCAATGTACTACGCCTACCGTTTGGTTTTACTTCAATAGGTGAGGAAAGTTTTATCGGTTTTCGCTTACAACCTGAGTTGGCTTTCGGAAAAATGGGAGTTGGCTTAGATGTACCCTTGCTTTTCAGCACACAAGATGGCTCTTTCCGCACACAAGAGTTTCAAGATGGGCTTACAGGGGTATTGCGTATGGTAAGATACTTCCGATATGGTCAGAAAAAACGCGACAAAGTGTATTTTCGCATTGGCGACCTTACAGGTTCTTACTTGGGAACAGGTATTTTGATGAACAATTACACCAACTCACCAAGTTTTGAAAGACGCAAAGTAGGGATTACTTTTGATGTCCGCCCTACTGATATTTTTGGTATAGAGGGTACTTATAGCGATTTCAGAGGGTTTAACCTTTTGGCAATTCGCCCTTATTTCCGCCCTTTAGCCACTACTGACATTCCTATTTTGAAAACATTGGAAATTGGCGGTAGCTTTGTTACAGATTATACTCCCGAAGCTGTTGCCGCTAATGGCGAATTGGCTTCTACACGTTTTGTGAAGAAAGGTATGAATGCCTTTGGAGGAGATATTTCGCTTACTGTGTTGAGTAATAGTTTTATTGATGTACGTATCTTTGGTCAGTATTCAGTATTGGCAAAAAGCGATACTTTGAACAACTATTTCAACCGTGAAATAGCCGATTCATTGGCGGCAGGTCGTCCTATCAGAGGGGCTTTGTCTGATGGCTATGATGCAGGTACGGGTTTGAGTTTAGGAGCTTCGGCGCGTATTAATTTCATTGCTGATATTTTCAATTTAGAGGCTCGCTTAGAACGCCTTTGGTACAGCGACCACTTCTTGCCTCAGTTCTTCGATGCTGTTTATGAAATAGACAAAGATGCTAAAATGCTTGCTTTGGGACGTGCAAAAGGTATCAATGGCATTTATGGCTCCTTATCGGCTGTGTTTTTAAACAAAGTAAAAGTAACAGGAGGTTTGCAAATTCCTGATGTGGTAACGGCTGAAACACCTGCATTTTTCTTTATGAATTTAGATGCTAAAGATTTTATTCCTAAAATTATGGTTACGGGCAATTATGTAAAAGGGGGTATCACAAACTTAGAAGATGCTTTCACCTTTGATAATCGCTCTTTGGCAAATTTAAGAGTTGCTTATCGCCTCAATAAATACTTGGTGGTAGGGGCTGATTATCGTTGGACATTTGCCAAAGTAAATGAAAACGGCGTAGAGCGTTTCCAAGCTACGAGCATGGTAATGCCTTATGTTGGATTGGATTATCCTTTGAATTTTGGCAGATAATTGTATTCCTTATATTTAAAAAAAGCGTTGTTCTTTATAGTAAGAACAACGCTTTTTGTTTATGACCAAAATAGTTGATTGCTTTATTTCAACTCTATGGGTTCATAGGTTTTGAAAGGTGATATTTTGGCATTTTCTACTTGTTGTTGGAAACTGCGCCAGTCTTTGTCATAGAAGGCATTGATGCGTGTGATGAGGTCTTTCAGTTTTTGCTCTACACCATTGACCAATACAAGATGCCCGCTATCGGGTTTTTCCCAAGAAGATTGTAAGTGCCAAAATGCCTGCCCTATTTCGGCAGTGAGTACATCGGAATCTCTAAAAATGCCCTGTACATCGTCTTTTCCTGTGATGATTTCGCGGAAGGCTTTGATAGAATCTTGCAATACTTTACCTTGTTTTTTAATTTCTTTCAAGGCATCATCTTCTTTTTCAGGCATTTGTTTGAGTATGGCTTCTATGGTTTCTTTTGAGCTATTGAGCCTATCTACGATGTCAGTAGTTGTTTTTACACTTTTTTCTAAACGTGCCAATAGGTCATTTTTAGCTTGCATATCAGCAATAGATACTTTGAGGCGTGGGTCTAATTTTACGTTTACTTGTACGGAGTCTTTCCAATCGCCATAAGTATAGCGAACTGTATAGCTACCGGGCAATACATTGAGACCGCTGGGTTCGGGGCTGTCAGGTGTTGGTTTTGGAGAGTTAGGGAATCGAGGACCTTTACGGTCTAAGTTCCAAATCCATCGGTTGAGCCCTACGGTTGGTTTCACTTTGATAGTTCTGATGACATTGCCTTGTTCCAATATTTCTACGGTTACTTTAGTAGTATCAGATTTATTTTCAGCACTTGTTTTTACTTCTTTCAGATAAAAAGACAACATAGCACCAAAAGGTCGGTTTTGCCCTGCAAAAATGGCATTGGCGGCAAAACGTGTTCCGTAGGCTTCTCCAACTTCGGCGATGTAGGCATCGGGAGCATTGATAGCCACAAGATTTTTGTTGAGCATTGCGCTGCCTTCTTGTGCTAATTTTCGGAGAGGTCTGATATCGTCTAATATATAAATACCACGCCCAAACGTACCAATGACTAAATCGTGTTCGGTAGGGTGAATGACCATATCCATTGTTGAAACTGTGGGGTATCCGTTTTTCCAAGCTGACCATGTTTTGCCATAATCTATGCTGACATACAAGCCGTATTCAGTTCCTAAAAATACTAATTTAGGCTCTACGGGGTCTTGTACTACGGACAAGCAATATCCCCATACTTTGTTTTCATCTGCTATTCTTGTCCATGTTTTTCCATAGTCTTTAGTATAGAAAAGGTAAGGAGTCCAATCATTTTGTCGGTAGTTATTGATAACGACAAATGCTTCGGCGGGGTCGTGTGTGGAGGCATGTATTTGAGGCACCCAAGCTCCTTCAGGCATACCTTTGATGTTTTTGGCTACATTTGTCCAAGTTTTGCCCCCATCTTGTGTAATTTGTACGTTTCCATCGTCAGTACCTACCCATATTACCCCTTCTTTTTTGGTGCTTGGTGCAATGGCGATGATGGTAGTATGATTTTCTGCCCCTGTAACATCGTAGGTAAGTCCTCCGCTGATACCTGCTTTTTGTTTCTCAGGGTTATTAGTGGTTAAGTCGGGGGAAATGATTTCCCAATTATCGCCTCTGTCTGTGCTTTTGTGTAGGTATTGGCTACCATAGTAAATAGTTGTGGAGTTAAAGGGGTCATGTGCCATACCTGCATTCCAATTGAAGCGGAGTTCTTTTCCCTCAGGGTGTATGGGTTTGATGAGTTTAGAAGTGCCTGTTTCCAAATCTACCCTTCCTACGTTTCCACCTTGCGACATTGCATATACATAACGCTCATTGCTTCTATCTGGAATGACATCGAAACCATCACCAAAGAAAATTTCTTGGAAATAGCTATTTCTGATGCCTCCTTGTCGCCATAGGTAGCCAGGTCCGTGCCAAGAGCCATTGTCTTGCAAACCTCCCATTACGTTGTAAGGTATGGCATTGTCTACGTTGATGTGGTAAAATTGTCCTACGGGTATATTTTCGGCAAAACGCCAATTTTTGCCTCCATCGTGCGAAATATTAAAACCTCCATCATTACCATCATAAATAAGGTTTGCATTTTCGGGGTGAATCCACCAAGCGTGGTGGTCAAGGTGAACATCTGTGGCTTGTCTGCTCCAAGGCAAAATGGCTTTGAAGGTTTTTCCACCGTCTTCACTCATTGATACTACAGAATAGAGCGAGTAGAGTCGGTTTTCGTTTTGTGTATCAACGTATATTTCAGAGTAGTAGAAAGGGCGGTCGCCGAAACCTCTTTCAGCAGTTTTAGCCCAAGTATTACCGCCATCATTGGAGCGGTAGAGTGCATTTTTATTTGATTCAACAATGGCATATACCACTTGTGGGTTGCTTCGAGCAATGGCTAAACCTACGCGCCCTAATTCGCCAGCGGGAAGTCCGTTTTTATCAGAAAGTTTTTCCCAGCTATCGCCTCCGTCTTGTGTAACATAAATACCAGAGCCAGCTCCCCCTGATTTGAAGTACCAAGGTTGGCGCATATATTCCCACATAGATACCATTAGTTTATTAGGGTTTTTGGGGTCAATGACCATATCAGCGGCTCCTGTGCGGCTATTGACATAGAGTACTTTTTTCCAAGTTTGCCCTCCATCTGTGGTTTTATAAACGCCTCTGTCTTCATTTTCGCCCCAAGCAATGCCTATTGCAGCTACATAAATGACATTGGGATTTTCGGGGTGAATGATGATGCGGTGTATATGTCGGGTTTTTTCTAAGCCCATTATCTTCCAAGTTTTGCCTCCGTCTTGGCTTTTGTAGATACCATAACCGCTGGTTTGGCTGTTGCGAGGGTTTCCTTCGCCTGTACCTACCCAAAGTGTTTGGGGGTTGCGTTGGTCTATGGCAATAGCACCTATAGAGGCTACTTTTTCGTTCTCGAAGATAGATTTCCAAGCAGTGCCTCCGCTTTCAGATTTCCAAAGTCCTCCTGAGGCTGTGCCTACATATATAATGTCAGGATTGGCTACTACGGCATCTATAGCCGTTACGCGCCCGCTCATGCCGGCGGGTCCGATGTTGCGCATGCGCATTTGTCTGAATTGACTGAAATCGATATTTTGTGCCCAAATGACTTGAAAACTCATGAAAGCAATACCGAAAAAGAGTAAAAATTTTTTCATCTTGAGTTGAATTTTAGAGAATTTAATCCTTATTTTATATCCTTTTAATCTTCTTTGAGCATTGTATGCAAAAAAAAGTGTTGATTTAGCTTGTTCAAATATAATAATTTTTTTTAATTATGAATCATCTTAAAATTATTCGTCAATTATTGCAGTATGAAAAGTTAGCGGCAACCTCTACTCTTTTCGAGGAATTGGGAAACTATGAGCAGGCACGACTTATGGTAGAAAACATTGAAAAAGAATTGTCTAATTTGGGCACAGTTCATTATCATTTATTGGATTTGGTATCCATATTTGAGCGTGGTGAAAGCAAATTGGAAGCTACTAAACATTTGAAAGCAATCTCAGGATTGGATTTAAGGCAGTCAAAAGATTTGGTAGATATTTTTTATAAAATCGTATACCCTATGGAAACAGAGGAAGTAGAAAAAGTATATGAGATAGAGGAGGTTATCAGTGAGGCACTGTTGCAGATAATTCGTGAGGGAAATAAATTAGAGGCAATCAAACAAATCAAGACGCTTTCAGGCAAGGGGCTTCTTGAGGTAAAAGAATGGGTAGATAAGAAATCGGAAGAACTACACAAAAATATCACTGAAGATTATTTTGATGATGTTAAAGTTGCTGATGATGGGGATTTGAAACAAAAAGTGATTCAGTTATTGAAAGGCAGACGAAAAATAGACGCAGTAAAATTGGTAAAAGAAACACTTGGTATTGGCTTAGCAGAGGCAAAACATTGGGTTGATGCCATAGAAAACGAATTGTAGGTATTGCATTTTACTTGTCGCTTCCTGAGTCTATGTGCCCTTGTATGGTAAAAGGAAAATTGAGCGGTTCGTTAGTTACTAAAACCTTGAAATGATTGATTTCGATATTGGTTTGTCTTATTTTTTTTTCTTTGTCTAAGTATTTTAAATTGATATAACTGGAGTTAGGAAAAAGGAGGTCGGAATTTTCTAAGGTAGTAAAATTTTGATAACTCATTTTGAGCCAATTATTGGTTTTAGCATCTGTTAGTTGTAATAGTTCTAAGCGTTTATTTTCGGGGTTTATATAGTTGTCTATGCTAATATGTTGTATTTTTTGTTTGATGAGCCAATAATCTTTATCCGCTTGTGATACATCTTTTACTTTGTTTTTATCAAATTCTTTGTAGGGCATTCCTCCGATGATGATGGCTTGCAAGATGTCGAAGTTGAGTTCGAATTGTAGTCTTTCGCTCAGGGTTTTATAATCGAGAATATAATCTTTTTTCTCTAATCGGTCTATGGCATAAATACTATCGCGGGTGATGAAAAGGCGTAATCCTTCAATGCCTATTGAGCCTGTGATAGATACCCAAATGAGGCTGTCTTTGCACATACGTAGTTTTACTTTTGCCTCAAAATCTTCGTTATCGTCTTTGTAGTTTAGTTTGAATTTAGAATCTAAATACTTAAAATCCATTTCGGCAACACTGATGCTATCTTTCAATTCTTGTTGGGCATAGCTGGTGAAACTGCCCATAAAAGCGAAGAATAGTATTAAAAAATGTAAATGTTTTTTCATATTTTTTTATCGTTTTCTTGTTACTTCTGTCCTTTGCAATCCTTTGATGTTGTAAACGCCTACTGTAGGAGAATTATTTTGCCCGCCTGTGTTATTAATTTGATTATCAGAATAAAATATTTCCCAAGTGATTTTTTCAGTATTGTTAAATTGATAAACAACATTGAACAATGCTCCCTCTACCATAAAAGAACAATAAAGATGCTGGTTAAGCCAAAAACTTTTAAGCACTATAGAATCTTGTTCGTCTACTGCATACTCTTGAGTGGCAAGATTTATTACTACCAATCTATAATCTTTTATTACAGCTTTGCCTCCTGTAAGTTGAGTAGGTTGGTAAATGGTACGCCAAATCCATCTGCCTGTGGTATCAGTAGGTAAAATGACAAACTCAACGGGCACTTTTACAGTATTGGTGGTTTGGGTGTTATAAATAGTCATTTCGCCCTGCCAAGTGCCTTGCCAATCGTCAGGAAATTTTTGGGCTATGGTGTTTGTAGAGAAAAAAAGAAAACCAATGAGTGTGTAAAGGTATGCTAAGAAATTATTGCGCTTCATCTTTTGTTTTTTTGCAAAGTTACGAAATAAAAAAAAGTATTTTGCTTTTTGTTGCGTCTTCTTTCTTAAATCAAGCATAGAAGTATTAGAAATGCAAGTCCAGAAATCTAATCATTTTATACAAACTATTCGCCAATACGGTCGTAAACTACTTGCTTTTATTCGCAACAAAATTGTGAATAAAGAGGAGGCTGAAGATATTTTGCAAGAAGTATGGTATCAGATGAGTCGGCTGGAAGACTGGGAAGAGATAGATAGTTTGAGCGGTTGGCTTTATAAAGTAGCGCGTAACAAAATCACTGATACTTATAGAAAAAAGAAACACCCAATGGAAGACATAGACCAAGTGGGTTTTGAAGAATTATGGTTCGATGATGAATGGGACACTACTGTTGGCAATGACCTCAAAGAGTTATTTTGGCAAACTTTGCAAGAAGCCTTAGAAGAACTGCCTGAAAAACAGCGTCAGGTTTTTGTTTGGAACGAATTGGAAGATATGACACTGCAAGAAATTGCTGATATGACTCAAGAAAACCTCAAAACAATAATTAGTCGAAAAGGGTATGCGGTGAAACATTTGAGGAAAAAATTGGAATTTGTGTATCAAAAATATTTTAATGATTAAATTTGTTGCATGATACGTCCACGCGCTTCTTTTTTCTTTTTGTTGCTTTTCAAAGTAATCGTGTACATTGCTTTAGCCTCTTTATTGGTAATGTTGCTTTGGAACAATCTTGTGCCTACTATAGTATTGGAAGCCCAAAAGATTAATTATTGGCAGGCTGTAGGCTTATTGGTTTTGTTTCGGTTGTTATCGGGTACTTTGTTGGGTTTGCGCCGCCCTCCCTTTCGCAACAAGGAATTTATTCCTCATAAACCACCCTTAGACAATGAAAACATACCCTCGTTGTAGTCTTACAATGATAGTGTCTAAAAGCTAATTTCATCTAAAAACACCATATATTCAATTCGCTGATTGTTCTGAATATCCCAAATTTCCATGCGA
Source organism: Cytophagales bacterium (assembly GCA_004293905.1). Lineage (GTDB taxonomy): Bacteria > Bacteroidota > Bacteroidia > Cytophagales > Microscillaceae > RDZE01. The sequence goes on from RDZE01000015.1 coordinate 199,635, forward strand.
ATACTTGGGTTTTTTAGTCCCCAATCTATAGTAAGCAAGCCAAAATGATTTTCCATGATAGGTCCTTCTATCCTATTGTGATTGGGTGTTGCAAAATGCCAAGTAGAGGAAAGACCGCTCGCCGTAATGTCATAAATAGGGTATAAATCAGGTGTTTTCAAGCGTGATATTTCGGCATAGTGCACATCACCCGTAAGAAAAATGACCCCGTTGGCTTTTGTTTTTTTTATTAAATCTAAAAATTTTTGTTGTTCGTGCGGAAAATTTGCCCAAGCTTCATAACCATTGTAAGTAATGCCAAACTGCGAACCTGAACCAATCAGCCGAATATCTGCTTCTTTTTGCAGTTCTTTCTCTAACCACAACCATTGTTGTTGCCCTAAAAAAGTAGAATCTTGCGAAGTATGAGGGCTGTAATCTAAATCATAAAAATAGCGTTTATCCCCTGCCAATTCACCTTTATAAGGCAATAAATCATCTCTAAAGGTACGATTATCCAACAAGATAATTTGTAATTTTTTTCCCTCAAAATCAAACATATAAGCAGTATAAATGCCTTCATGCTGTCGTCTTTCAGCGTTTTTAGGCTCTTCGAAAAAGTCTAAAAAAATCTCTTTTGATTCTTTTTTAAACGGATAATGCCTCCCAATATCATTCCAGCCATAGTCGTGGTCGTCCCAAGTAGCCAAAAGCCTTGTATTTTTTCGCAGATTTTGAAAAGAACTTTTACTCCCCAATTTTTCATACTTAGCACGCAAAACACTCATATCTTTAGTATCGCCATAAATATTATCGCCCAAAAAGATAAAAAAATCGGGTTGGTGCTTTACCACTGTATCAAGTATAGGCAACGCATGGTCTTGATGACCACAAGAACCAAAGGCAATTTTAGTAACCTGCGCATAAGCCGCTGTTGATGATACTACTAACAAAAAAGGCAAAAGTAAAAGAGTACGCATTTTTTTAAGTTTTTTTTTGACCACTTGCAAAGTTAATAAAAATTTAAAGTAAAATTTTCAGGTTTGCGTCTTCTTCTATATACACACAAAAAACCCATTAAAAATATGTTTTTCGGACATCATAAAAATCACGACCGATGGTTTCGTCGCCCCAAATACAATATTCCTATGAATGTAGTAGACAAAGACGAGCACTACGAAGTATGGCTTTATGCCGTAAGTTTCGAGAAGGCAAACATCAAAATTTCGGTAGTAGACGATATACTCTACATCAGCGGTACTCGCGAACCCGAAGAAAAACAGCCCAATTTTATTAGGCAAGAATACCCTATTAAGTCTTTTGAGCGTGTTTTGAAACTTAATAAAAAAGTAGCTATAGAGCAAATCACAGCACAACAAAAAGAGGGCGTACTCATTGTTCATTTGCCTAAAACACAAGAGGCGAAAAGCCAAGCCAAAGAAGTAAACATAACCTAATCAAGTTTACATAGGGAGTGTTACAAAATACTCCCTATTGCTTTTTTGCAGAAAAAAAGTAATTTTGGAAGAAAATATTAAGGAATAGATAATATGAAAATCAAAATATTTATGTTAATTTTTCTAATAATCAACTTCCTGAACATCTCACAAGCTCAAACAATTACGCAAGAAACCAAAACCTACACCAAAGTAGCGTATGCAAAAAATCAACAAGATACTATTGCTATTATCAAGGTAGAATACCCTACCATTGTCAGTACTTCAAACCCTGCAATCAAAGAAATTCTTGAGCGTGAAATAGTCAAATGTTTTTTTGAGGAAGAAAACCCAAGCAAAGACCCTTTTAAACACCTTGAAGAAACCCTACAAACTTGGCAAACCGAAATGAACCAAAGCAACAGAACTGTACAATACTATCTCTATAAAACCATTAGAGTTGAAAATTCCCTTCCAAATATTATTAACATATATAGTTATTCCGAAGGTTATACAGGTGGCGCACACGGATTTAGTAGTTTTTTCGCCAAAAATATAGACGCACAAACAGGGCGAAAAATTACCCTTGCCGATGTATTTGTTGAAGAATTTCAGGAAGCAACTGCCTTACTCAAAACAGCCGAAAAAGAATTTTGCGATGCACAAGGCATTTCAGCACAAACCAACTTGGCAGAATATGGCTATACGGGCTTCTCCGATGGGTTTGTTTGGAGTAAAAACTATTTGTTCAAAGAAAATGGTATTTATTTCGAGTACAACGAATACGAAATAGCCGCCTATGTGTTAGGGGCTTCGCAGTTTTTGTTGCCTTATCATAAAATTAAAAAATGGCTTCGTTCCGATGCCTATTTGGGCAACCTAAAATAAATCTACCAATTATTTTTCTCCTATAGCCTTAAAACCAAATAAATACGCCGTAGGTTTGTGCCACCTTTGGGTAAGGAGTGCATTGTATTTGGCTATCAATATTTTATACTCTTTCAACCAGCCCTCTATCTCTTCATTGATGGTGGTTATTTTTTCAGCCCCAGCACTGTAGGCTTCATCTTCTTGCAAACGATAGGTTTTTTTTGCCAATGCCGCCACTTGTTCGTACATTCTATTGAGTTGATGTGTTAGCATGAGTATTTTCTCTTGATTTTTTCCATCACCATTGATTTGATTGGCAGCTTCTAAAATGGTAGAGTAAAGTTTTTCTTCTGAAACATCATCATAGTTTTTCAAAATTTTTACGACACTCAAAATCAAATTATTTTTTTCTTGTGAAAGCTCCACTAACCTCTTATTAATATCATACATTTTGCGATGCACCCCCATAAAAATACTATAACTATACACCAAAGCCACAAAGAGCACGGTAAATATAAATGAGAGCAAAGGCAAAAGAATCATAATTTTTGACGTTAAAGTTTTATAGTGCGAATAAAAACAATAATTTTGTAACCATAAAGCAATCCTAAATTTAAAGTTGCTATGAAGTTAGAAAAAATTTGTCAGAAAGTAGTTGCCTTAGTCAAAGAAGTGGGGTATTTTTTAAAAAAAGAGCAAGAAAACTTCGACACCTCACGCATAGAATACAAAGGACTCAACAACTTAGTATCTTATGTAGACCGCGAAGCCGAAAAAAAACTAATGGAAGGGTTGGAGAAAATAGTCCGCGAGGCGGCTTTTGTGAGCGAAGAAGACAAAAGCCTGCACCAACTTACCAACAAAACTTACCATTGGGTAATAGACCCCTTAGACGGTACTACCAACTTTATGCATCGAATCCCTATTTTTGCCATCAGCATAGCCCTCATGCAAGAGCGCGAAGTAGTTTTAGGAGTAGTGTATGAAGTAAGCCGTAACGAATGTTTTTATGCTTGGAAAAATGGCAATGCCTTCTGCAATGAAGCACGCATACAAGTATCGCAAAATGTAGCACTTTCGCAGAGCCTACTCGCTACGGGCTTCCCCTATGGCGATTTCGATAAGATGATTGCCTACCTCAACACTCTCAACGAATTTATGCAAAAAACACACGGATTGCGCCGCATGGGTTCTGCCGCTGTCGATTTAGCTTATACTGCTTGTGGGCGTTTTGAAGGCTTCTTTGAGTACAACCTTAGCCCTTGGGACGTGGCAGGCGGTTCTATCATCGTAAAAGAAGCAGGCGGAAAAGTATCTACTTTTTCAGGAACAGATGATTTTGTATTTGGAAAAGAAATAGTTGCTGCTACTCCTACCGTACACAAAGAGATGCTTCAAGTAATAGAGCAATGTTGGGATTAGATTTTATTTGATAATAGGGTGTCTTTCAAAAGGTATTGTTCTATCGAATAAATAGCGATAAGTCGCATGTATTTTTACTACTTTTGCCCCTATATTTTCATAAATACTCATCATGGCGGGCAAAAAATCGCCTACCCAATTAAATTCTAAGGTGTGGTACTGAAATTTTTCTTGGTAACTTTCCTTTGAAAATGCTTTCATCATGGCACTATCAACCCCCCTACCCTGAAAACGAGGCGCAATGCCTATCACTAAGCCTAAAGCTACATTGATGGTTTTCATTTTCTGATAATACAAAAAACGCAACTGATTCCAAAGATGCATTTTGCCATTGAGTTTCCTAATGATTTGATTGATTTCAGGAATCATCACCATAAAAGCAATTGGTTCACCGTTATAATAACAAAACCAAATCAGTTTCTCATCTATGATAGGTTTCAGGTCTTTAGCCATCTTTTCTACGTCTTTGGTAGTCATTTCGGGTACGCCAGCGTGTTTTACCCAACTTTTATTATAAATCTCTCTGAAATCTTCCAAATATTTATGCAGATGCTTCATTTCTATGTGTCTTATTTGGTAAGATTGGTTAGAAAGTATGCGCTCTGCTCTTTTTTCAAAATCTTCTTCGGGACGATGTTTAGACGAAACTCTGTAAGTAAATTGTTTGAAATATTCTTGAAATCCGTAGTTTTCTAATAATTTTTTATAGTATTTGGGGTGGTAATTCGCGCCATAACTTTGTGGCAAATCGCCCTCGATGAGCAATCCCCAAAAGCTATTTCTTTCTCCAAAGTTGACGATTCCGTCCATTGCTTGCATACCTTTTTGGGTCAGCCAATTTTTACAAGCCTCCAAAAGTACATTGGCTGCCTCCTGATTGTCAATACACTCAAAAAAGCCAATACCTCCAGTAGGTTGCTTTTCTTTATCGCTTATTTTCTGATTATAAAAAGCGGCTACCCTGCCTATACATTCGTTTTGGTTGTTCATCAATAGCCAGCGAATTGCCTCACCGCCCTCAAATTTTGGGTTTTTGGCAGGGTTAAAAATCGTCTTAATTTCATTGTCTAAGGGGCGTACCCAATTTTTATCTTCTTTGTAAATAGCCAAAGGCATAGACAAAAACAACTTTTCGCTTGCAGTGTCTTTTACTTCTACCAAATGCATAGGACTTTATGATTTATGTATTTTTTATGCAAAATAGTTAAAAAAAAATCATTTAATCATTATTTTTGACCTTCTTTTTTGACCCCTTCATTACTTAGCAATGTTAGATTCTACCATACTCCAAGAATTTGCCCAAACTTTCGAGGGTGAATTTTTCTATAGCCAAACCCTTCGTTTATTATATGCCACTGATGGCTCTCACTACCGCGAAGTCCCCTTAGCGGTTGCCATGCCCAAAAGCATCAAAGCAATTCAACAATTAGTGTTATTTGCCCAAAAACATAAAACTTCGCTCATACCACGCACCGCAGGCACTTCATTAGCGGGGCAGGTAGTAGGCAATGGCATAGTAGTAGATGTGTCAAAATATTTTAATAAAATTCTCGAAATCAACACCGAAGAAAAGTGGGTAAAAGTACAGCCCGGCGTTGTAAGAGATGAACTCAACCTTTTTCTAAAACCCTATGGCTACTATTTCGGACCCGAAACCTCTACTGCCAACCGCGCTATGATAGGCGGAATGATAGGCAATAACTCTTGTGGTTCTAACTCTATAGTCTATGGAAGTACGCGCGAACACCTCCGCGCGGCACAAGTTGTTTTGGCTGATGCTCAAATTTGTACTTTTGAAGACCTCAACAAAGACCAAATAGCCCAAAAAATAGCCAAAGCAGAAGGGGCAGAAAAAAATATCTACACCCAACTATTGACTTTGTTGCAAAACTCTGAAAACCAACAAGAAATCAAAAATCACTTTCCAAAGCCCAACATACCCCGCCGCAATACAGGCTATGCCCTCGATATGCTCCTCAGAAATGCGTATTTCGAAGAAAACCACCCCAAACAATTCAACTTATGCCAACTTTTAGCAGGCTCCGAAGGGACACTTTGCTTCATTACAGAGGCAAAACTCAACATAGTTCCTCTACCTCCTGCCCATAAAGCCCTTGTTTGTGGACACTACCCAAGCATAGACAATGCCCTCAAAGCCAATCTCAAAGCCCTCGAGTTTAGCCCTACTGCCTCCGAACTGATAGACAAATTTGTATTAGATTGCACCAAAGAAAATATTACACAGCGCGAAAACCGTTTTTTTGTACAAGGCGACCCCGCCGCCATATTGGTAGTAGAAATAGCCAAAGAAACCGCCGCCGAATTAGACACAACTTTGGAAGCAGTCCAAAAAGCACTTATAGATACGCAATTGGGCTATGCATTTCCTATACTAAGAGGCGAGGAAATGAAACGGGTTTGGGACTTAAGAAAAGCGGGTTTGGGTGTTTTGGGCAATATGAAAGGCGATGCCAAACCTACCGAATTAGTAGAAGATACTGCCGTAGAAGTAGCACAATTACCTGCCTACATTGCCGATTTCGATACCCTTATGGAAAGATTGCAAGTAAAAACGGTTCATTATGCCCACGCAGGCACAGGCGAAATACACTCTAAACCTATCCTAAATCTAAAAACCAAACAAGGACAACAACTCTACCGCACCATTGCCGAAGAAACTGCCAAATTAGTAAAAAAATATGGTGGCTCACTCAGTGGCGAACACGGAGACGGAAGGCTACGCGGCGAATTTATACCTTATATGGTAGGCGAAAAAAACTATGCACTCCTACAAGAAGTAAAGCGTATTTTTGACCCCAACAACATTTTTAACCCCCATAAAATAGTCAATACGCCCAAAATGGATACTTTTTTGAGGCACGCCCCCGACCAACCTGAGAAGCAACTCCCTACTTTGCTACGATTTGAGGAGAGTGAGGGTTATTTGCGTTTGGCAGAAAAATGCACAGGCTCTGCCGATTGTCGAAAATCACACCTCATAGGCGGTACTATGTGTCCCAGTTTTATGGCTACGCGCAACGAAAAAGACACTACTCGCGCACGTGCCAACATACTACGAGAAGTATTGGAACACAGCCAAGCACAAAACCCTTTTGATAGCCAAGAAATTTACGAAGTAATGGATTTGTGCCTTAGTTGTAAGGGTTGCAAAGCCGAATGCCCCTCCAATGTAGATGTTGCAAAATTAAAAGCCGAATTTTTGCACCAATACTATCAATCTAATAAAATACCTTTCCGAACACGCCTCATTACTGGTTTTAACCAAGCCAACCAATGGGCTACTCTTGTTCCCTCCCTCTACAATTGGGTAGTAACCCAAAAAACAACCGCACGATGGTTCAAGAAAATAGCAGGTTTTGCCCCCCAAAGAAGCCTCCCTACACTGCACAAAACCACATTGAAAAAATGGTATCAACGCCATTACAAAGCCCCCAAAATACCCAAAGGAAAAATATATTTGTTTGCTGACGAATTTACTAACTTCAATGATACACTCGTAGGTATCAATACAGTACAACTGATTACACATTTGGGTTATGAAGTAATCCTGCTCAAACACGAAGAAAGCGGAAGAACCTACCTTTCCAAAGGATTGCTCAAGCAAGCCCAAAAAATAGCCCAAAAAAATATTCAACTTTTTGCCCCACACATCAGCCCCGATACTCCCTTAGTAGGCATAGAACCCTCTGCCATTCTGAGTTTCAGAGATGAATACTTAGACCTTTGCCCCACAGAGGAACTACGCCAAAAAGCCCAAAAAATAGCCCAAAACACTTACCTTTTAGATGAGTGGATAAGCAAAGAATTGGAAAAAGGCAATATCACAGCAGAAAGTTTTACCAACGAAACGCGCCTTATCAAAGTACACGGGCACTGCCACCAAAAAGCCCTTTCCTCACTCACTGCCACCCGCAAAGCCCTTAGCCTGATGCAAAACTACCAAATACAATTCATTCCCTCTGGTTGCTGTGGTATGGCAGGCTCTTTTGGGTACGAAAAAGAACACTACGATATTTCTATGCAAATAGGCGAATTGGTACTGTTCCCCGAAGTACGAAAGCAACCTGAGGAGGTTTGGATATGCGCCTCAGGGACAAGTTGCAGACACCAAATCAAAGATGGAACAGGAAAAAAAGCCCTACACTTAGCCGAAATCTTGTGGCAATCTTTGAAATCAAAACAAGAATAAAACTTTTTTTTACAAAAAAATAAAAATTTTCTCCCTCATAATCAACGACTTATGAAAAGTATTGATACTTTTTCAAATGATAGTAAAACTTTTATTTAAGATATTAAGTTATATAATCAACGACAGCAAAACCACTAAAGAGTAGAATAAAGTTGGGCAATAATAATTTCAAATTAGCATACTTGTTTCAGGTATGCTAATTTTTTTTTCTCCCCTATAAATAATCAAGTTTCATAAAAATTCGTTAATTTAGCAGCACTATTTTATTCAATGAAACCTATGAAAGCAATACGCCGAAATACTTATAAATTCACTTTATCTATGTTATTGGCTACTTTATGCCTATTATTTTTAGAGTCTTGCTCCGCAAATGGTAGTTATACAAGCTATGGAGGAGGCTCTGCGCAATTTTGGGCACCACGCCGACCCAAAAAAATTGATTTTACACGACCTGTAGGACGACCTCGCAGAAAATAAACTATGTTAAGCAAAAAACCCCATGCATAAACTACGCACCTATTTCTATATCTTTTTAGTGTTGTCTTCTATATTTACAACAAGCTGTAATAGCCAAAAGCACAGAAAACCACACGGAAAAATTCCTAAAGGCAAAAGAATACCCTGCCCTATCAAAGATTGTTAAAATGATGTGGATTATTGTTGTACCTGCTATGAAATTTGCAGATGGAATGGCTCTCTATCCCTTTATATTGGTGCGCCATAGAGAGATGAAGAAAAACGAAACCCTTATTAGACACGAAAGAATACATCTTCGCCAACAACTTGAATTGTTAGTCGTTCCTTTTTACTGTTTTTATTTGTTCAATTATTTTTTCAACCTCATTCGCTACCAAAATCACCACACTGCCTATCGTAATATTTGCTTCGAGAGAGAAGCCTATGAAAATGAACACAAAATAGACTTTTTGCAAAAACGCTCTTTTTGGAATTTCATCAAATATCTATAAACCGAAATAGAACCTTATCATTTTAGAAAACGTTATGAAAAAGAATTTTTATCTTTTTTTAATCATAACATAATTTTCTTATGAAAAAGTTTACACTATTTTGTTTGTTAGTATCATTTTTCCAAATTACTACTATTTGGGCGCAAGTTGGCTCACAAATAAAACTAAGCAAAATTTATTTGAGTGCTGATAATTATGTCAGAGAAGTGCATTTTGACATCAACGGTAAAACATTGCGCGTTTTCAGTGAAAACAACAACGTTGAAGCTCCTACTATCTATGCCGAGTACACAGGGACAATGCAGCTGTTAAAAGCGGAATCGTTTAAGTTTAGCAAACTCACTATGGACGGCAAAGAAGAAAAATCGATCAACTATTTCAGATTATTCAATGTAACAGGAGAAAAAGATTTCAGCTATTTTTATATAGTAGAAAATGGTAATAACAATTTTATTTATCAGGTTAACTTTTCACAAGAAGACCCTACCGAAAGTGCTGGCTATGCAGGACAATTAAATTTTGAGTTCGTACCCAGTGAGTTATCTATCGTAGAATATTTAGAGGGCTCAAGTGTTCGTTGGTGGTCTTTCTCAAAAGCTAATAGCAAATGGATAGGCGGTGGCAGCAGTGTTGCTTATGATGTGCAAGGATTAAGCAAATAAAACAAATATAAAACGCATCAACGGCTACTTTTTCAGCAATGGAAACAGTAGCCGTTCTTTTTTACCCTAAAAGAGAAGGATTATTCGCTAAAAAAATGATTTGACCACAACAAAGAGCTATCCCCATAACTCAAAAAACGAAAGTCATTTTCTAAGGCATACTCGTAAATACGCCGCCAATCATTGCCTACAAAAGCCGCTATTAACAAAATAAGTGTAGAAGCAGGCTGATGAAAATTGGTAATGATGCCCTTACAAAAACGGAAAGTATAAGAAGGCAAAATAAAAATTTCAGTATTTGTAGTGATTTGAGTCATTTTTTCGGTTTGCATATATACCATAAGTGCCCTTAGGCTTTCTTTGGGTGTAGGTAGTTCTATGGGTGTAAAAGTATAGGGATATTCTTTCTTAATAATAGCATCATATTCTCCTTTGATAATTTTTACCCCCAACCAATAAATCGTTTCCAAAGTACGCATAGCTGTAGTACCTACAGCTACTATATTAGGATAGTGTTTTTCTATATTTTGTAAATTCTGCCAACTGAATACTATCTGTTCGCTGTGCATAACATGCCCGAAAACTTTTTCTGCTTTGATAGGCTGAAAAGTACCCGCCCCTACATGCAAGGTCAAAAAGTCAGTGGCTATATTCTTATGTTTTAAATCATTTAGTACATTCTCAGTAAAATGTAAGCCTGCCGTAGGTGCGGCAACTGCTCCCTCTTTTTTTGCATAAACGGTTTGGTAGGTTTGTTTATCAGCTTCAGTAGCCTCCCTTTGCATATAAGGCGGAAGAGGAATTTCGCCCATTTTTTCTAATAATTGAGCAAAATGCACTTCTTTGCTCCAAGTAAACAACAATACATTTTCTTCGTCTGTATAATGTGCTTCTATCGTTATGTCGTCTATTTTTCGTGTTAAGCAACCATTTTTCCATTTCTTCTTATTGCCAATCATACAACGCCAAGTAGTGCTATGCGTGTTTTGCATAGCTTGTTCTATTTCATAAGGGATTATAGGCTGCAAAAGCAAAATTTCTATGACTGCCCCCGTTTCTTTTTGGAAATAGAAACGTGCAGGAATCACTTTTGTATTGTTAAACATCAATAAATAATCTTCCTCTAACTGCGTAGCAAGGTCATAAAAATGTGTATTGTTAATCTGACCCGCTTTGTATAATAATAATTTTGAATCATCACGCTTTTTTAAAGGAAAACGCGCAATTCGATCGTCGGGTAAATGATATTGATAATCTGAAAGTGCTATTTGATGAATGTCCATAAATGAATTATTTTAAATGAAAAATCACTTGCTTAGTTATATCTTATTATTTTATATAAAATATTGATAATCAAGCATTTATTTTAGAAAAAGGCAGATAAATTGTCCATAAAAAAACAAAATTGCGAAGATTATTGCAAAATTGTTTAAAATCATACATTTACTTTTTTGGCTATTCGTGTATTAAAGATGTATTCGCTTTTTTTTTCGTAAATTAGCAGCCAAAATAGACCTCTTTTTTAATGCAAACAGATTATACATCAAATCCAATAGGGATTTTTGATAGTGGCATTGGTGGGCTTACCGTAGCAAGAGCAGTGGCGGAGTGTCTTCCCGAAGAAAACCTTATTTACTTCGGTGATACTGCACATTTGCCTTACGGCGATAAATCAACAACTTCTATACAAGCCTACTCTATCAAAATATGTAATTTTTTGCTCACCCAAAATTGCAAGGTCATTCTAATTGCTTGTAATTCAGCCTCCGCAGCCGCTTATGAGTTAGTCAAAGAATATGTAGGCAGTAAAGCTACTGTTATCAGTGTGATAGAACCTACCATTCAATACATAGAGCAATACCATCAACAACATCATATAGGGCTCATAGGAACAAAACAAACTGTTAATTCGAATGTATACAAGAAAAAAATAGACCAACTGAACCAAAACATCACCCTTCAATCGCTCGCAACTCCCCTATTAGTGCCCATGATTGAAGAAAATTTTTTCTCTAAAACTATTCAACAAGAAATCATCAGCGAATACCTTTCACACCAAAGTTTAGAAGCGATAGATGCACTTATTTTGGGTTGCACACACTACCCACTCATCAAAGAAGAAATAAAACAGTACTATCAAACCCATAAAAAAACCGTACAAATCATAGACTCTTCCGAAAGAGTAGCCCAAACACTCAAAAAAACCTTAGAAGATAAAAAAATAACAAATATCAACAACCAAACAACTGCAAAAACAGGATTCAGAAATTTTTATGTTTCCGATTACACACAGTCTTTTGAAGAATCAGCAAAAATATTTTTTGGACAACAAATACACTTAGCACTCTACCCATTGTGGGACTAATCTAACACTAAACAAAAATGATGAAAAAGCAACACATAGCGACTAAAATAGCAGGCATATTACTACTTTTACAATCATTAGTAGTTATCACACAAGCTCAAAATGAAAGAGTGTTGCGTGCGCCTTCCCCCATAGAAGAAACTACAGACGAAATAAAGGTTTTTAAATCGTTAGAAGAAGCCCTCAAAACTCCTGAAAAAGTATATTACTTAGACCTCAGCGAGCAGTTTCATTCCTCTTTACCCAAAGAAATAAGCCAATTCAAGAACCTTATCAAACTTGATTTGTATAAAAACAATTTGCAGGAATTGCCTAACGAAATCATACAATTGGTAAGGCTCAAAGAAATTAATTTAGGCTACAATTTACTTATGAATTGGGCAGATACTTTTAAAAAGTTAGCCATGTTACCTGAATTAAAACGCCTACACCTTACACATAATCAACTCAAAAGCATACCCAAAGAAATAGGCGAATGTCAAAATTTAGAGTTTCTTAATTTATACAATAACAAACTTAAAGATATTCCCTCAGAAATCAAAGCACTTACCAACCTTCAAGAATTATATTTGCAAAACAATGCGTTTGAAAAATTTCCACAACACGTTACCGAGTTGCCGCTCAAAACATTAGACCTTTTCAATAATAAAATTGCACAAATTCCTCTTGAAATAGGGAAATTGCAATCATTAAGCATACTCAATCTTTATGGAAACAATATAACACAAGTACCGCAAGAGCTCAGCCAGCTCAAAAATCTTAAGGAACTTTATTTAGGAGAAAATCCACAACTTGACTACCTAAAAACACTTCAAATAACTGCTTCACTCCAAAACATAGAAGTGCTTAGCCTCACAGGAAATGGACTTAAAACCCTCCCCAACGAAATATTAGAACTCAAAAATCTTAAAAAATTATATTTACAAAATAATTTGTTAGAAACCATACCTGAAGAAATTGCAACATTACCATCTCTGCAAGTATTATCACTTTCCAACAATACACTGCAAAAATTACCTGCTTCCTTAGCACAAATGCAAAATTTATGGCATTTAGACATTAGCAAAAATCCAAAGCTCAACCATAGTGCCGCCATACAAGTCGTAGCGCAAATGCCTAACCTACAATCGCTCAATTTAGAAGGCAACCTAATGGGATACCTCCCCATAGAACTCTTTGACCTGAGCAATATCAAAGTACTCAATCTGAGCGAAAACAAACTCAGTAAATGCTCTCCTTACCTTGCATCACTCAAAGACCTACAACGCCTCGACCTCTCACAAAATCAATTAGAAAGCCTCCCCGATGATATTCGTTTGCTCTTCAACCTCACAGAAATCAACCTCAATCAAAATCTTTTTAGCATAGAAGAACAAGAAAAGCTGAAAATTATATTCCCACAAACCAAAATTATATTTTGAAAAAAGTTCAACAAAATATTTGTTTTTTCAACTAACTTCTATACATTTGCGTACATAGGTAAAACAGCACAAGGCACAAATTATGGCGAAAATATTAATCATAGATGACGAAAAAAGTATCAGATACACACTTAGAGATATTTTAGAATTCGAAAAGTATGAAGTAGCAGAAGCTAAAGATGGAGAAGAAGCACTTGAAATGCTCAAAAATGAAGATTATGACGTAGCACTATGCGATATTCAAATGCCCAAAATGGACGGTCTTCAACTATTGGAAGAATACGCCAAACTAAGTAAAGATACACAATTTATTATGATTAGTGCCTTTGGCTCCATCAAAACAGCCGTAGACGCTACCAAAAAAGGTGCTTTCGATTTCATTACCAAGCCCCCCGACCTTAACCGACTACTTCTCTGCGTAAGAAATGCATTGGACAAATCGAACTTAGTAACAGAAACCAAAATACTTAGAAAAAAAGTAAATAAAACTTTCGATATCATTGGTACTTCAGAGCCTATCATGCGCATCAAGGACATGATAGACAAAGTAGCTCCTACCGATGCACGTGTACTCATCACAGGTGCCAATGGCTCAGGCAAAGAGTTGGTTTGTAAATGGTTACATGCCAAAAGCAACCGCGCCGATAAACCTTTAGTAGAAGTAAACTGTGCCGCCATACCCAGCGAACTCATTGAAAGTGAACTCTTTGGGCACGAAAAAGGTGCTTTTACCTCAGCTATCAAACAAAGAATAGGAAAGTTTGAACAAGCCAACGGAGGAACTCTTTTCTTAGATGAAATAGGCGATATGAGCCTTTCAGCACAAGCTAAAGTATTGCGTGCGCTGCAAGAAGGGAAAATAACCAGAGTGGGCGGCGATAAAGAAATCAAAGTCGATGTAAGGGTCATTGCCGCTACCAACAAAGATTTACTCCACGAAATTGCCGAAAATAGATTCAGAGAAGATTTATACCATCGTATAGGGGTCATTCTCATTCATGTACCCCCACTCAAAGAAAGACGCGATGATATTCCTCTTCTGGTCAATAAATTTTTAGCTGACATCGCCGAAGAATATGGTGCAGCATTGAAAAAAATAACAGACGAAGCCATTTTTCAGATGCAACAGTTAGAGTGGTCGGGCAATATCAGAGAATTGCGCAACGTAGTAGAACGATTAGTCATTATGAGTGGCACTGAAATCACAGAGGCTGATGTATTGCTTTATGCGCAACCCGCCAAAAATTCTAATACGAATAGTTATACCTCAATAAAATAAAACCAAAAAAGTTCTATTTCTGCTGTAGCAAAAATAGAACTTTTTTATATCTTCTAAAGATTTGTTACTAAGGTTTTATTTACCCGTTTTAGAAATTTTATCTAAATTAGATTTTGCTGTTCTTAAAACACTATTTGCATCTTTAATCACTTTCAGAGCATCTTCTACAGTAGCTACCGAACCACCTACTATCTTGTTGGCTTCTGAAATTGCGTTATTTGCTTCTGCCAATGCATTCTCCGCTTTTTTCAAGTTAGAAGAGTTGAACTTTTGCTTTTTCACTTTATCCATTTTCTTAGTGATTTCTCCTTTGTTAAATTCAAGGGTATTAAGCTCTGCAATAAAGCCTGTGTTGATAGCATCTACAGCTTCTTTCATTTTGGCTTTTTTCTCATCTTCATTGCTTATTTTATCTGCTTCTGCCATTTTAGCTTCTCCTTCTTTAAGTTGTTTATCAAGCAATGCTGCAAAAGAAGGGTAATTAGTTTTGTGTTTATCCCAACGTTCTTTGGCAAAGTTCCAGTCTTTTTTTAAGCCTTCTGCCGAACGCTGACAAGCAGTTGTAAGTCCCACTAATAAAATTAGTGTAAAGAATGACAATAAATAAGTTTGTTTTCTCATGATTTTGAAAAGTAGTTAATAAAACAATTGATTTGAGTCGTAAAATTACAAAAACTATACAAAAAACTTACATCAAAGCAAATAATGTAGTAAAATCATTAAAAAATGTAAAAGCTATACTTATTTAGCAGAATTTATGATGCTTTATGGCATTTTTAAAAGAAAAAATGATACTTTTATCATCTCAAATCAATCAAAACCTAAACTTAAAGAAGCAATAATTATGAAAAACTACCAAGAAATGTACGAATATTCTATCCAAAATCCAGTAGGTTTTTGGGCAGATCAAGCCACTCAAGTTGCTTGGTATCAAGCACCTACACAAATCCTAACTCAAGACAACAACGGTTTATATCGTTGGTTCAAGGGAGGTACTTTGAATAGTTGCTATCTGGCTTTAGACCATCATATTCAGCAGGGCAAAGGCGAAAACATTGCGCTCATCTACGATTCGCCTGTAACCAACACGATAAAAAAGTACACATATACCATGCTTCAACAAGAAGTCGCTTTGTTTGCAGGTGTGTTGCGCGATTTGGGTGTAGAAAAAGGCGACCGAGTAGTCATTTATATGCCTATGATTCCTGAGGCGGCAATAGCGATGCTTGCTACAGCAAGATTAGGCGCAATACACTCGGTTGTATTTGGTGGTTTTGCTCCTCACGAATTAGCCATACGCATAGACGATGCACGCCCCAAAGTAGTAGTTTCGGCTTCGTGTGGCATAGAGTTTACAAAAAATATAGCTTATAAGCCTTTATTAGATGCAGCTATCGAAGAATCATTTTTCAAGCCACAACATACGGTTATTTATCAAAGACCTATGGAAAAAGCCACTCTCAACCTCGAGCGCGACCACGATTGGGAAACACTCATGCAAAAAGCCACTCCCGCTGATTGTGTCCCTGTTGAAGCAACTGACCCTCTTTACATTTTATACACTTCAGGCACTACAGGCAAACCCAAAGGCATCGTCAGAGATAATGGCGGGCATGCCGTAGCGATGTATTTTAGTATGCAATATGTATATGGTGGTAGAAAAGGTGATGTATTTTGGGCAGCTTCTGATGTGGGCTGGGTTGTAGGGCATTCCTACATTGTATATGCTCCGCTGATGAATGGCTTAACAACATTACTTTTTGAAGGAAAACCTATCAAAACACCCGATGCAGGTACATTTTGGCGTGTAATAGCCGAGCACAAAGTCAATATCTTTTTTAGCGCGCCTACTGCTTTCAGAGCCATTAAAAAAGAAGACAGTGAAGGCATTTTATATCAAAAATATGACACCTCAAGCCTACGAACACTCTTTGTAGCGGGCGAAAGATGCGATGTAGCTACTTATCAATGGCTAAGCGATTTACTCAAAATACCTATCATAGACCATTGGTGGCAAACAGAATCGGGATTTCCTATGTTGGCAAATATGGCGGGCGTTGGACTTATGCCTATCAAACCGGGTTCAGCAGGAAAATGTGTTTGGGGTTTCAACATTCAGATACTTACAGAAAGTGGCGACCCTGTAACACACCCACGCGAAGAGGGCGCAGTGGTGATAAAATTACCAATGCCTCCGGGCTGTTTACCTACACTTTGGGGAGATGATGAAAGATTTAAGAGTTCTTACCTTGATACCTTTGAGGGCTACTACCTCAGTGGAGATGGTGGCTACAAAGATGAAGAAGGCTATTTTTATATCACAGGGCGCATAGACGATGTCATTAATGTCGCTGGACATCGACTCTCAACAGCAGAGATGGAAGAAATGGTAGCCGCACACCCCGCCGTAGCAGAGTGTGCAGTAATAGGCATTGCCGATGAGCTAAAAGGGCAAAGACCTATAGGATTGGTAGTGCTTAAAGACAACCATTCCATTACAGAAACTACATTGGAAGAAGAGCTGATTCAGAAAATAAGGCACGAGATAGGCGCATTGGCATTTTTCAGAAATGCAATCATAGTAAAGAGATTGCCAAAAACAAGGTCAGGGAAAATACTCCGAAAAATTATGCGAAAAATAGCAGATGGTGAAGCATTTACAATGCCCTCTACCATAGATGACCCAGCCATATTAGACGAAATCAAGGAAAATTTAGAAAAACATCAGATAGGATTGGCTTTTACCAAATAGAGAAAATAACTGGAGCATCATAGTTTATTTCGCGCCAAAACTCGTATATTTGTAGGGCTAACCTTCACCACCATAAATTAAAATTGTTTATGAGTTCTAACACAAATTCTATCAATCAAACCCTTAAATTCGCAAATCAAGGGAAATCCGAGTTTTTCAGTACCTTACGCAAAAGAGTAGATGAATATTTTAAAGAAAACCAATATTCAAAACACGCTGATTCGCGTATGTATTTGAAAACATTTGCAATGTTAAGTCTTTATTTTGTTCCCTATTTCCTTATTCTTACAGGGTATTTCAGCATTTGGCAAATGCTTTTATTGACCTTTATAATGGGCATAGGCATGGCGGGTATTGGTATGTCAGTAATGCACGATGCCATTCATGGTGCTTATTCTTCAAAAAACTGGGTCAATCAAGTCATAGGAAGTACTCTCTATTTCTTAGGAGGTAATGTATTTTGTTGGAGAACACAACACAATGTACTCCATCATACTTATACCAATGTATTTGAGGTAGATGAGGATATAGAAACCAAATGGATTTTGCGCCTCTCACCCGAAGCAGAACTGAAAAAATACCATCGTTTCCAATATTTATATGCTTTTCCGCTTTATACTTTGATGACTTTTTCTTTTTTAGTAAAAGATTTTGTAAAAGTATTTCGCTATCATAGTCAAGATTTTCATGTAAAAATAAAATCCAATTTCTACCGTGAAATGCTGGTGCTTATTCTTACTAAGGTATTATACCTAAGTTATACTGTGGCATTGCCGATGTGGTTGCTTGGCTTAACTTGGTGGCAGGTATTGATAGGCTTTCTGACAGTGCACATGACGGCAGGGTTCATTTTGAGTGTTATTTTCCAATTGGCACACGTAGTAGAAGGGACTGCATTCCCTGTACCCGATGAGGAAGGTAGCTTAGAAAACACTTGGGCGATTCATCAACTTTTGACTACTTCCAATTTTGCACGCAACAATGCGCTACTGTCTTGGTATGTAGGTGGGCTTAATTTTCAAGTGGAACACCATCTATTCCCTACAATTTGCCACATTTACTACCGCCCTATTTCAGAAATTGTCAGAAAAACAGCCCTTGAATTTGGGTTGCCTTATCATGAACAGAAGACTTTCAGAGCGGCAGTGGCTTCGCATATACGTATGCTGAAAAACTTAGGAAAACCCAGTTTTGTGGCAGCACACGCCTAAATTTTATTTTATTGTGGCATAAAAAGCGTGAAAGTTTTCCACGCTTTTTTGCTTTCTAACATTTCTTTTGCTAAGGCAATACAATTCTCAATAGAAGTATAAGGATTGGCACAATGAATAGCTATGCCTGCATTGGCACATACTACGGTATTTTGTGCAGGCGTACCTTCTCCTTTCAATATTTGTAAAAAAATTTGTGCAGCATCTTTCACCGTTCCTCCACTGCTAAGTTCATGAGGCAGTAAAGTATGGAAGCCAATATCTTCGGGTTGCAATAATTGTTCGCTACGGTTTGTAAATAATTTGAATGCACCAGTAA
Source organism: Cytophagales bacterium (assembly GCA_004293905.1). Lineage (GTDB taxonomy): Bacteria > Bacteroidota > Bacteroidia > Cytophagales > Microscillaceae > RDZE01. The sequence goes on from RDZE01000015.1 coordinate 218,529, forward strand.
GCGATATTTCATCATAGCCATCTAAGGCGTGCACTACGGCATAGTTTTTTTGCTCTTTTTGGTACAAATAAGCATACAATCGTGCCAATTCTAAATTAAACACCCCTACCATTTGGTTTTGGGGCTGAGCAGGATTAATCATAGGACCGAGCATATTGAAAAAGGTCTTTACGCCCAAATCTTTACGTATGGGTGCTACATTTTTTACGGCAGGGTGGAAAAGTGGCGCGTGCATAAAACATATTCCTGCTTTGTCTATTTTCTGCCTTAAATGGTCTATATCAGCCGTAAATTGATAGCCCAAATATTCCATCACGCTGGAAGAGCCTGAAACTGAAGATACGCCGTAGTTGCCATGTTTGGCTACTCTTACGCCAGCCGCCGCAACTACAAAAGCCGAAATAGTAGAGATATTAAAAGTATCCTTCGAGTCGCCTCCTGTACCACATACATCTATGGTGTTATATTCTTTTAAATCTACGGGAACACAAAGCTCAAGCATGGCGTTTCTGAATCCTTCTAATTCTTCTACGGTAATGCTTCGCATCATATATACAGTGATGAAGGCAGCTATTTGTGCGGCGTTGTAATCGCCTGAAGCCATTTTTTTTAGCACTTCGTAGGCTTCGTTTTTGGTAAGTGTTTTATGTTCGAAAAGGTGGTGTAGAATTTCTTTCATAGCCTAAAACTTGGGGCATGGGAGCCCAGGTCCGAATGTTTTTTTCACGCCATATTTAGTTCCTTGTGGAAAAGTCATGATGAGGGACACCTCGTGTGCTCCTCCTGAACCTATACCTAAACGTGAGATGGTGAGGTCGTAGCTATAACCAATACTTATGTTGTTGTAGGTAGCTCCTACCAAACCGATGAGTGACTCGTTATTGATTACGTTCTGATTGATTTGTTTAAGTGGAATACCTCTGTACCAAAGCCCTACTACAAAGGGTGAATAGGTGAAGTAAAGCCCTAAATCGAGTTGGTCGCTACCGCCTTGGTGTTTGTAGAGTAGTGCGGGCGTAAAACTGATTTCTTTGGCAGTTCCTTGTTCTCTTTGTCGCCATTGTGTTTCGTCTACAATAGGTATTTTTTTGCCTAATTGCAATGTGAATCGCATAGGCAGTCGGTCGGTAGTTCCGTCTAAAAATTGTTGTGAAGGTCTGGTAAGGTTATGCACCGCAAAGCCTATCCATTGACTATCATCATATAGAAATATACCCGATGAGAGATTAAAATATTGAAAACCATTGCTTAGGGCTTCTGCGGTTGGGTTGCTAAAATTTTGTGTAATGGTATTGTATTGGTCGCCAAAAACAAGCCCTGCAAATTCGGCAGTACGCATCACATAAGAAGCCTGTACGCCTGCGCGAAGTGCCCAACGGCTACTTAGATATACTTCTTGGGCATACTGCAAACCAATATCCATAGAAGTGAATTTGCCTGCTGTAGCTACATCACGTGTGAAAATAATCCCTAATCCTCCATTAATTCTGCTGAGGTAGGTATCAAAAGAGGTGGAATAAGTGGTGAAAACGGTTTCTAAATTAGGCCATTGTTTTCTATAATTCAAAATAACTCTTGGCTCGTAGGCAGTACCCGTAAGCGCAGGATTGATATAGAGCGGCGCAGCATAAAACTGAGAGTATTGGGGGTCTTGTGCTTGTACAGCTTTTGGAGCAAAACTCAAAAAGATGGCTATTATGTGTAGAGAAACAATGTAAAGTGTTTTCATAGGAACAAAAATAAGAAATAACTAAATAAGAAAACGAAAAAATAGAATTAAAATTGATTAGGATTAAACCTTTTGCAAGAAAAAAGTTCTAAATGAGTAATTAACCATTTATCAAATAAAAAAGTCTATGAAAAAAGTAACTTTCCTTTCTATCATTTATTTTCTTCTATTGTTTGGCTCAAGTTGTAACAGCCCAAGTCAGCAAGACATTGCAAGTAGCAAAAATACTTATACTAAAAATACGATTGCCTATAAAACAGTTGCAAATGTAGATGCAAATTTACTCAGTTTAGATATTTACCATTTTGGTCAAAACAATGCACTCAAACCCATTGTAATTTATGTACATGGAGGAGGATTTTCTGTAGGCGATAAGGCAAACTCTATCAGCAATAAGGTAGCTTTATTTGAATCATTAAATTATATTTTTGTAAGTGTTAATTATCGTTTAAGCCCTACCCAACTCAGTACTGACCCTAACCGTGTGATGTACCCTACTCATAACAATGACGTAGCAGATGCCGTAAAATGGGTGTACGACAATGCGGCAACTTATGGGGGCGATAAAACTAAAATTGTGTTAATGGGTCATAGTGCAGGCGCGCATTTGGTTTCACTCACAGGAACAAGTAATTTATTTCTGCCCGCAAAGGGGATTATGCTTAGTAGTATCAAAGGAATTGCAAGTATTGATACTGAAGGTTATGATGTAGCGCAACAAGCCAAAGAAGGTGAAGCTGTCTATTTGAATGCTTTTGGCACAAGCCCTACTATTTGGGCGGAAGCCTCACCTATCAATCATCTTTTTGTGGGCACTAATTACCCTAAATTTTTTGTAGCCAAACGAGGTAGCAATGTACGAATAGGGCTTGCGGATAGTTTTATAGCCAAATTGCAAAGTGTTGGGGTAGATGTGAGCCAAGTTACAGCCAATCAATACGACCACGAGGGCATTAATGATGCCATAGGCGCACCCGGAGAAACTGCCGTTACAGAACCTCTCAAACAATTTTTAGCAAAATGTTTCCAATAATTTCTTAAGTTTTTAGTATGGGGTAACTCATGAGATTTTCTTCTCATAAAATTTTATTTTTTCTAACTCTTTGAGGTAAAAAAAGTTTATATTTGGCAGAACGTTTAATAAATTTAATCCCTATCTCATGAGTTATTACCAACTATCTACACAAGATTTACTTTCTATCAATACATTGGGGGAGCTAAAAAAAGCAGGTTATGAAGCCCAATCGATTCATGGAGAACTAAGACGCAATCTTATCACACATATCAAAGCAAAAAAATCAGTATTTGAAGGCATTTGGGGCTACGAAGACACTGTAATTCCTGATGTACAAAGGGCTATTTTATCGCAACATCATATCAATTTATTAGGTTTGAGAGGGCAAGCCAAAACCCGCATCGCACGTCTTATGATAGACCTCTTAGATGAGGTAGTGCCTATGGTAGCAGGTGCAGAACTCAATGACGACCCCTTAGCTCCTATTTCGTTGTATGCCAAGCAGTTAATTGCTGAAAAAGGAGACCAAACATCTATAGAATGGATACACCGAAACGAACGATACACCGAAAAATTGGCAACCCCAGATGTGTCAGTAGCTGACCTTATTGGCGATGTAGACCCTATCAAAGCCGCAAACTTAAAACTTTCTTATGCTGATGAGCGCGTTATTCACTATGGTTTGATACCACGTGCCAATAGAGGTATTTTTGTGATTAATGAACTTCCCGATTTACAAGCACGCATACAAGTTTCTTTATTCAATATTCTTCAAGAGGGTGATATTCAAATTCGTGGTTTCAAACTTCGCTTACCCTTAGATATTCAGTTTGTTTTTACTGCCAACCCCGAAGATTATACCAATCGCGGAAGCATCGTAACTCCTTTGAAAGACCGTATAGACAGCCAAATCATCACGCACTACCCTAAAAATATAGAGATAGGCAAAAAAATTACACAACAAGAAGCACGTATTTCTGCACAACAAAAAGAAATAGTGCGTGTGAATCCTATGTTGGAAAATTTAATAGAAGAAATAGCTATGGAAGCGCGCACAAGTGAGTATGTAGATGCCAAAAGTGGCGTTTCTGCAAGGCTTACTATTTCGGCTTACGAAAATCTAATCAGTGCGGCAGAAAGACGCGCCCTCGTTAATAGCGAAAAAAATACACAAGCACGCATCGCAGATTTTGTAGGTATTGTACCTTCTATCACTGGGAAAATAGAGTTGGTGTATGAGGGAGAACAAGAAGGAGCCCTAGTAGTAGCGCAAAATCTGATAGGGAAAGCTGTAAGAAAAATGTTTATGGGTTTCTTTCCTGACCCCGAAAAAATCAAGAAACAAAAAGGGGCAAATCCTTACAAACCTATTACTGATTGGTTTGGCGCAGGAAATGTTACTGATATACTCAATGACTGTACGGAGCAAGAGTATAAAAATGCTCTTTTCAAAGTAGTGGGGCTCTCTGAACTGATAGAACTGTATCATAGTAGTGAAGACTATGCCACAAAACTTTTATTGATGGAGTTTGCCCTGCATGGCTTGGCTGAATATTCTATGTTAAGTAGAAATTCCTTGCATACGGGTTTTGAGTTTCGCGATTTATTGAGCAGTATGTTTCAGATGCCCTCTGCCTATGACGACGATGATGATGAAGACTATGACGATGATGATGACGACGATGACAACAAAGGTGGTGGATTTAGACGTTAATCTCTAATCTTTTTTTTCTTCCCATTGTATATGCAAAGAAGGCATTTTCTCTGATAAGGTATTTTTGTCGGCTTCGCTTAGTTGACTTTTGTGCCAAATGAGCGTTTGCAATGAGGGCAATGCCAATAAAACCGTAGGAAGTTGTGCGATTGGGTTGCGGCTCAATTCTAACCATTTCAGTTTTTGCAATTGGGCAAAAGAAGTGGGTAATTGCTGTATTTTGTTTTTATACAGATGCAATTCTTGTAGGTTGCTGAGGTTGCTGAGGGATTCAGGAATTTGTGTAATATTGTTTTTACTTAATCTTAGCACTTTTAATTGTTTAAGTTGGCTAATATTCGCAGGAATTGCCTTGATTTTATTGCCATAAAGATAGAGATGTTCAAGGCTATCAACACTAAGTAGTATTTCTGGAAAGCTGCTCATTTGATTGCTTCCTACATCTATTCTTTTTAGGTGTTTAAGATGTTGTATTTCTGTGGGCAGTTTTTTTATTCGATTGTCGTAGAGGTCTAAATATTCTAAGTTTTTCAAATCGAGTATCCAAGTGGGTATTTCTTTGAGTTTATTGCTATATAAGTAGAGTGTTCGCAGGTTGGTCATTTGAGCGATTTCGGGAGGAAGCGTTCGCATTTTTTTTTCACCCAGATTGAGAATATATACTTCTGTAGGTTTTTTAAGGGCTTCTTTGAGTGATTCATATACCTTTTTCTCTTTGGGTGGCTCAAAAATTACGATTTTTTCTTGTGCCACTGCCACGAAAGATAAATTGGCAAAAAAGTAGAAAAGCATCCAAAGAGGAATTGTTTTTTTGTGCATTATTGATGATTATTTTTTGTGCATTATTTTTCTAAAAATCTCTTGTTGTTCTTCACTTTTTAGTTTTGTACTATCCTCTACTTGGGCTATTTTGCCGAGTAGGTCTATGAGTATATTCATGCGGTCTTCGGTGGTGAAAAATTTATTGACAACGATTAGATTTTGGTGTTTTAGTAAGCAATACCCTGATTTAAAATTTCCTTGTTCGTAGCGTACCATATAGCCTATTTCTGCAAAGACCTCTTCGAGCGTGCTTAGGTTGGCTTTTGTATATCTCATGTTGTTTTTAGTGTATAACTATTGATTGATGATGGCTTTTACTTTCTCTACGAGCAGGTCGAAGTTGATGGGTTTGGGCATGTAGTCGTTGATACCTACTTTTTGAAAATCGTTCATAGTATAGTTTTTGGCATTGCCCGTAATGGCGATGATGGGTATATTGGCTTTTTGGGTGTCTTCGAGCGCGCGTATTTGTCGGCTACATTCCATGCCGTCCATGATGGGCATGGTGATGTCCATGAGAATGACGTCAAAGGTTTGATTTTGAAGCATTTGCATTACTTCTTTTCCGTTTTTGGCTACGGTAATTTTGAATTTTTGGAAGCTCAGTACTTTTGTCGCAATGTTTTGTATCACGGAGCTATCTTCGGCGATGAGTATGTGTTTTTCAGTTTCCATGACTTTGAAATTGGGTTATTTGTTGCAAATATAATTTTTGAAATTGAAAAAAACTTTGTTGCAGGTCTTTAAATTTTTCTGGTATGGATTGGGTTTGGTTTTCGCGGAGTAGTAATTCTATTTGTTTACTCTGTTCTGCTATTTCTTTAATGCCTAAAGTGCCTGCTGTTCCTTTGAGGGTGTGGCAATTTTGCAATACGATTTGCCAATTTTGATTTTCTATGGCTTGTTGTGCTTCTTGGAGTAGATTTTTGGTTTCCTCTTCAAATTCTTGGTAAAATTCTTCTACGTTGCCATATTGTGAGAGTTGTTGTATGATTTCTTGCGCTATGGGTTGTGTTTTTGCGTTAGGGATATATTCTTGGAGTTTTTTCACTAAGTTTTCGGCTCTTACGGGTTTTGCGATGTAGTCGTCTAAGCCTTGTGCAATGAACTTTTGGCGGTCTTCTTCCATAGAATAGGCAGTCATGGCGATGATGGGAGGCGTCTGTTTATCGAGTGCTTTGATGGCTTGTGTGGTTTCTATGCCGTCCATTTCGGGCATTTGAATGTCCATGAGTATGAGTTGGTAGTTTTGTTGGCTAATTTTCTCTATGGCTTCTTTTCCACTTGCGGCGGTATCAACTTGACAACCTATTTTTGTTAAAATATTATGTGCCACTTTTCTATTTATGTTATTATCATCTACTACTAATATAAAAGGGCTTTGGTCGGTGCTGTATAGGTGTTGGGGTATTTCGTCTTTTTCGTTGTTTTCGATGGTGCTGGTTTGGTAGCTGGGCAGGCAGGCAAAAGTGAACCAAAAAGTACTTCCTTTTCCTAATTGGGAATTGATGCCTATGTCGCCGTTCATGAGTTGGCAAAGTTCTTTAGAAATGGCTAATCCTAAGCCTGTTCCGCTGTGCGATTTATTGAGTGCGTTGTCTAATTGGGTAAAATTGCTAAATAATACTTCTTGGTCTTCGGGTTTGATGCCTATGCCTGTGTCTTGTACTTCTATTTTGAGCCAAATGGTTTCTTTGTTGGCATCAGCAGGAATATTGGAGGGTTCTATGGGGTGTACTTTTATTTTTATTTCACCATTTTGAGTGAATTTGATGGCATTGGAAGTGAGATTGGATAAAATCTGCAAGAGCCTTGTTTCGTCTGCAATGATATGGGGCGGAATGGTTTCCTCTATATAGTATTCTATGGTGTTATTTTTCGCATTGGCTTGTGGTGCGAAAAGTGCTTGGTTTTTTTCTATCATTCCCTTCAATTCCATTGGTTTGGGTTGGATTTCCATTCTGCCTGCTTCTATTTTAGAGAGGTCTAAGATGTCGTTGAGAATGGACATGAGGGTTTCAGACGATTTTTTGAGGGTGTATATGTATTCTGTTTGTTCTTGGTCGAGTTGTGTGGTTTTCATGAGGTCTATCATTCCGATGATGCCATTCATGGGGGTTCTTATTTCGTGGCTCATATTTGCCAAGAAATTTTGTTTTACTTGTAAAGATTTGAGCACTTCGGCTTCGGCATTTTTCTTGGCAGTGATGTCGTGTGCCATTGCTGATACTTCTTCTATTCTGTTATTGAGGCGTATGGGGTTGAGGTATACTTCTTCCCAATAGGGTTTTCCTTTTCGGGTGGTGTATTCTATCTCGAAGTATTGGGGAATGCCAGCAAAAGCGGCTTCGTATTTCTGATTCCATAGTTGTAGTTTTCCGTCTTTGTCTAATTCGGTTTGCAAATCGGGCATGGGGCTATGAAGCAAGGGGCTGAGATGGTAGCGTTTTTGTAATGATTCGGCATAAATACGGTTGAACGAAACGAGTTCTCTTTTTCTATTTACCGACCAGATGGCGTGTGAAGTGCTTTCGAAGATGGCTTGTAGGTGTGCGGTTTGTGCGGCTAATTCTTCTTCGTAGGTTTTGCGTTGTATGGCTAAGGCTATTTGCCCTGAGATAAAATCTAAGAGTTCTAAATCGGAGGCATCGTAGATTTGGCGGTGTGTGTATGATTTTACAGAAATGACACCAATGACTTTGTTCTCGAATCGTAATGGCACGCCTATCCATACTTTGGGCAGTGGGCTGTAGGGTTGAATGCCTTTTTCGATGATGAGTTTTACGATGTCTTCTTCGTACAGAAAGAGGGCTTTTGCTTCTTTCATAACTAACTCTGTGAGTCCGTTGGCTAATTTTCGTTGTTTGAATTTGATGGTATCGTTTTGGGCTTCGTCTACATAGTAGGGAAATGTGATGTTATCGGTTTGGGTGTCATGGAGTTTGATGTAGAAATTTTTGGCATCTATTACTTTAGAAAGTTCTTGGTGTATGTTTTGGTACAGTTGTCTTAGGTCGCGGCTTTTGGCAGTGAGGTTGGCGATGCTATAGTAGAGTGTTTGTGCTTTTTCGGCTCTTAATTGGTCAGTGATGTCGTAGAGGATTCCTCTGATGGCTATTAGTTGCTGGTTTTCATATTTGAGTTCTATATTTCCTTCTGCTTCTATGGTTTTTCCATTTTTATTGAGCAGGGTGGTTCTAAAATGAGGGATAAGGGTGATATTTTGCTTGGTAAGTTCTCCGATTACCTTGGTTCCTTCTTGCCATATTTTTTCGGGAATGATGTGGTGTAGTTTTAAGAGGCTGAGTTCTTCTTTGGAGAATCCTAATTTTTTCTGAAAAGTTTTATTGACAAATAAAAAATCGCCATTGGCAGAGCATACGATGATGAGGTCGTTGGCATTGTCCAATAAATCTTGTAGGGCTTCATTGGTTTTTTGAAGCGTGATGTCTTGCTGTGCGCTAAGTGTTTGTATGATTTGCAGCAGTTCTTGTTTGGTTTTCTTTAGCAATTTTTCATCTATCATTGTATTTAGAATTTTTGCAAAGATTTGAGAAATACTCTTTTATTGAGGTTGATTGTGTGTTTTTTGAGCAGATGCAATACAAAGCCACTGAAGATGAAACCGCCCATGATAGACCATGTTTCGGTGGTTACTTCAGAGAGTTTGCTTCCATTAGGGTTGAAAAGGTCGCCTGCCAAATAGAAAAGCCCAAAGATGGGGAAATAAAAACTTCCTTGATTGATGAACCAGCCTGTTCTGTATAGGCGTATTTTGTTGATTTCTTCAAATTGGTATTTTTCGCCTCCAAAAATGACAAAGTAATTGTCGCCTACATAGGCTAAGGGAGCTTCAATCCAGCCTTTTTGGTTTTTGAGTTTAAAAGTGAGGTCATCGCCGGGGTAGAATTTTCTTCTCTTGAGGCTTCCTAAGCGTTCGAGGGCTAAATAGTTGTCGGCTAATCGTTTATTGACTACAAGTACGGTGTCGTATTGTTCGTTTTTTATTTCTATAGATTGTACTTCGGTTGCTTGTTCGGTAGAGTCTTTAATTTGTGCTTTACTTTGCTGTGCAATAAGCAATGTGTAAGAAATAGCGAGAAAAAGGTAAACATTTTGGGTGTTCATACTTGTTTTATCATTTTGAAATGCTCAATGTTGCACTCTTCAAATTTATCGCCTATGGGTTGGAATCCAAATTTTTGGTACAAAGGCATGGCTTGGATTTGTGCGTGTAGGTATAACAGTGTCGGTGCTTGTTTGGTTTGTTCGGCGATGTCTTCGAGCACCTTTTTTACTAAGGCAGTTCCTACGCCTTTACCTCTGTAGGGGGCTAATACAGCGAATCGTTCTAATTTGATGCCTTTCTCTGTTATTCTCCATCGGGCTGTTCCACAAGGGTTTTCGGCTTCGTCTGTGGCTAAAAAATGGGTAGAAATTTGTTCGTATTCGTCATACTCTTCTTCTGCGGGAACTTGCTGCTCTTCTACGAATACTTTTTGCCTGATGGCGAAGGCTTTTTCTTGGTCTTGTTTAAGGGCGATTTTTTTCACTAAAATTCTTGTGTCGTTTTCCATTGATTATCAAGCATTTATATTTTTTTATATATTTTTTTTAACTTTTTATTTATAAAAGTTAAACAAAATTAAATTTTACGAGGTTATATGAGTAGGTTTTCATAATTGTAAGTTTTTGATTAGTTAGGTTTTGTAGACTTTAAGGACTTTGTCTTTAAAGTCTATTTCATTTTTATTTATTGGGTTTAATTTCTGCATTTTTACCAATTTTTGCAAGTAATTCGGCATCTTTTTTCAAAAATATTTTGAGTTGTTCCGCCCATGTAGAGTCGTTTTGCAGTGCTGTTTTCATTTTAACGATGGCTTTGTTGTTTTTTACGATTTGCTCGTCTAATTTTCGCCATTCTACATAATCGCGGTAGCTGGCTTCCTGCCCTGTTTTGAGCAGATAGTCGTAGCGTTGTGTGAGGTCTTGGCAGGCTTTGATGACGGAGGTATTTTGGAAAATCAGTTGTTCGGCTTGGTTCACTTCTGTGCCTGCTATTTCTAAATTAATTTTTATTTGCCCTTTTATTTCTTCAAATGTTCTGTATTCTTGTTCTATTTGTTGGGTTGTTGGGTTTTGTTGGGTCTGTTGCAATTGTTGGGCTATGTTTATCGATTTATAGCGAAAGCCTTGTATTTCGGTGATGCTTCCGTAGTGGCTTCCTATAGAGATTCTGAGTTGTTCTATGCGTTGTAGGCATTGTTGGTTGCTTCGCTCTAATTGGCTAATGGCTTTTTGGGTTCGTTCTATATTTTGTTGTGTCTGTTTAAGTGTTTCTTGTTTTCGTATGATTGATTTTTGGAGGGTGATGTGAAGGGGTTCTGGTTTTTTGAGGAACAATACCCTGATTTCGGAGGGCATAATGTACCAAGAGAATACCAAACCTGCAACGATGAGCGTGATTTTGAATATTTGTAAGTCGCTGTATAGTAGATAGTTGTTGAGTATTCGGCTTTTATCGGTAGGAATTTGTATGGATTTGCCTTCGAGCATTCGGGATTCTACTTCGAGCATAAATTTCTGATAAAGTCGGTTGCCTTCCCATCTGTTTTTGATGAAAATGACTAAGAAAACTGACCATATTAGTAGCCAAAAAGGGGTTATCCAGAGAGCAAGTGCGAGCGAGAGTTGGTAAGCAACCCCTAAAATGATGCAAAGTCCTATCATAAAACTGAGTAAGAGCCCTATCGCTACGCGCCGCATATATTTGGTGGTGGCGTAGAGTTTTTGCCAAGGGCTGAGGGTTTGATAGGTGTTAAGTCTATTGGTGAATATTTTTTTTAGTCTATTAATCATACTTTAACTGTTTTTCAAAATCTTTGCCGTTTTGAAAAGAAAACTCCCAAAAATGAATGTTTTTTTGGGAGTAATATTGTTAAATAGATTGTTGGTCGGGTTAAAAATCTTCGTCTAAGGAGAATGTATGTTGTGCTTTGTCTTTGGCTACTCCTGCTTTTGAGTATTCGGCTACACGATTTTCGAAGAAGTTGGTTTTGCCTTGCAAGGAGATAAGATCCATAAAATCAAAGGGATTTTCTACGTTATAGCATTTTTCGTAGCCTAAGGCTGTGAGCCAAAAATCGGCTACATATTCGATGTATTGGGACATGAGTTTGGCATTCATACCAATCAGATTGACGGGGAGGGCATCGGTAACGAACTCTTGTTCTATGCGTACAGCATCTTGAATGATGGCATATACGCGCTCTTGTGGCAATTTGTTAGTTACGTATTTGGTATAGAGTAGGCAGGCAAATTCACAGTGTAGGGCTTCATCGCGAGAGATGAGTTGGTTTGAAAAACTTAAACCGGGCATGAGTCCGCGTTTTTTGAGCCAAAAGATAGAGCAAAAACTTCCTGAAAAGAAAATGCCTTCTACGGCAGCAAAAGCAATGAGTCGCTCCACGAAATTGTCGCTGTTAATCCATTTCAGTGCCCATTGTCCTTTTTTTTGCACACATTCTACATTTTGGAGAGCATTGAAGAGGTAGTCTTTTTCTTGAGTATCTTTGATGTAGGTATCGATGAGTAAGGAATAGGTTTCGGAGTGGATATTTTCCATCATCACTTGAAAACCATAAAAACAACGTGCTTCGGGTGCTTGTACTTCTTTCATGAAGTTCACTACTAAATTTTCATTCACGATGCCATCGCTGGCAGCAAAAAAAGCCAAAACATGTTTAACAAAATGGCGTTCGTTGTCGCTGAGGGTTTCCCAATCTTTCAAATCGGGTGAGAGGTCTATCTCTTCGGCAGTCCAAAAAGAGGCTTCCGCTTGTTTATACATTCTCCACATGTCGCTGTTTTGGATAGGGAAAAGTACAAACCGATTGGGGGACTCTTTGAGCAGAGGTTCGTTGGTTAAGGTTTGGGTATTTTGTAGCATACTGTATAATTTGAGTAAGAAGATATTGTATTTGTTTTCGTGGAAAAAGGAGTATAAGGCTATTTGCTCCTGATTTGAAACTCAAAGATAATCAAAATTGTTTTTTTTTCAAAATTAAATGAATTAGTCTATAAAACGCTGATTATCAATAATTTATCGTTTTAAAAATTGACCTATACTTTTGTTTTTATGACTGTATTGTTCTATCGGTTGGATTTTTTTTTGGGAAGAAAGTTAGGGTTATTTCATAACGATGCGCGTAGTCCAGCGTTCTAAAAAATCTCAAACATTTTGAGTGCATTAAAGAGGTTTGTTTTTTTGTATCCTGCCCCACATTTTTTTGTGAGTACCTTACTTAATTCTGTGATAAAACTTTTACCATATTCAGGTTTTTGATTCTGCAAAAGTACTGTTTTTATCTCCTTAACCTATAATGCCAATCTAAATTACTCATAATAGCATTCACGCTCAAAGCCACCTGCTTATTAAAGTTATTATTTTTGTAATGGCTTGTTTTTCTATACATAGTAATTTGAATATGCAAAGAAAAATGAAATTCTTTTACATATCTTATTTAGCATTTGCTAATAAATCATATAAAGGCTGATTGATATAAAAATTACTTGTGCTAACTTCTGTTAATTTATTTAAGTATTTACTTGCAATTCCTGTTCTATAAATTTAGGTGTTTTTTTCAAAAGCACTTTACTTTCTACTTCAATGTTTTTTTTTTCATTTTACTTGTTTGACTGAAAGTTGAATTAGGTTTTGGCGATTGCCTCAATCCAACAAAGTAGTTTCTAAAATGACTTTGAATTTACGCAATATGGCAATGATTTTAAGCAAATCTTCTTTTTCTGTGCAATCATAAGACTTTGATATGCAATAAGTTCTGTGTTCCATAATCATAAATTCCCAAAATTTTCCGCTTACCGTGCAGCCGTACAGTGGTTTGCCATTTTTATTATTTTCTTGAGAAATTAAAAAGGCTTCAAGCACTTGGGCTGTAACATCGCGCTTGGGTTCTTTTACTTTTTTGTATTCTTGAAAATAAAAATAAGGTGTTTTCGGACGTTCCAATATTCCTTTGGCAATCATCATATCGGCTTTAGTTTTCAAAAAATAGCCATCTACAGTTGCCTCAATCGTATTTTCGTAATAGGTTTTGTATGCTTTGGTTTCTTTGATATGTCCTAAAATAAGGACAGGCGAAATAAAATTCATTTTCAGCATTTCTTCGTTCCAACCTACAATTTTATTGACCAAATCTTCAGTGATATAATCAAAGAGGTATTCCTCACTTGGAATAAGCGTAGCCGCACTTATTTGTGTCCATTCTTTCATAAGTGGGTGAGCATCGTTGCCACCTAAGCGTTCCAAACCAAATATCTCAATCAGTTCGGCTTCGTCATAAATTTTTGCTTTTTTCTTTGCCATCGCTTTAGGGTTTTGTTTTTGGTTTGTAGAGTATTTGACAATCAATTCGTTTCGAGTGATTTGTTTTCTAAAACTAAGCCAAAAAGTGTCGTTTCCAAATGGGAACAAACCTTCATTGCATTTTGATTTTTAAGCCTTATTCATTGGCTAAACTTTTATCTAAAATCCACTGCAAAATCGACAAAACCTCGTGAGGTCTTGTAAAAGTGAGCGGTACATAATTAGGGTCTATCAATAAGTCATTATTTTCTAATTTTAAAAAACACCAAGAAAAGGCATTGGTAACACAGCCATAAATGACTTTACGAGGAATACCTCTCTTTTCATTAAAAAGCAAAGCAGCGTACATTTCCGCTCCACATTGGGCATAGCCTTTGTGAATTTTATCGTCTTTGGCTTCAACAATACAAAAAATGGGAGCTGTTACTTCCGATTTATTGATTTCAGTAGATAATACAAAATCACAATAACCCGAAAGATGTTTGGATTTATCTACATCAAATTCATATCCCGAAAAAGTGCTAAATTTATTTACATTTTGCCTACGCAACTCTTTTAATACGGGTACGACGATATATTCTGATTTGGCTTTTTCACTTAGCAAACCCTCTTGTTGCGCTTCTTGCATATCTTCCAAGAGTTTTGGCGTAGGCTGAAAATTTTTGTAAGGGAAAGATAACCAATTCAATGTATGATTTTCTACTCCAAAGTTATCTTTTAGTTGAGATAATTTTTTAAAACTACTGTAAGACATAAGTTTTTTAGGTTTTGTTTTGACAAAGATACAAAAAATGCTATTTTCAGTGATGTGGTTTTTGGAAAGTTGAGATTATTTTACCTTGCTCGTCTATGCTGATGACTTTGGGTATGCTTATGTATATGAAATGGCGTTTTTCTATACATACCAAACTTGATATGTATATGAAATGGCGTTTTTCTATACATACCAACTTTTATTTATTGACAAATAAGTCAAATAAAGGCTGATTGATATAAAAATTACTTGTGCTAATTTTATATTTTATCAAAAAACCTCCTTCTGTTAATTCATTCAAGTACTTACTTGCCGTTTGGCGATTGACTTTTAAATCTTGTTCTATAAATTCAATTTTCGTGTAAGGGTGTTTAAAAAGATTGTTTAGTAAGTCTTGACTATAAAATTTATACTTTTCTCTGATTTGTTGTTTATAGTCTTGCATCAATGCTTTGATTTTTCCAATCAAAACAATTGTTTCTTGGGCTATCTCTTCCACGCCATCAAGCATAAAAAGCAACCAGCTTTCCCAATCATTTGTATCTCTAACATTTTGTAATTTTTGGTAATAGGCTTGTTTGTTGCGGATAATATAACGGCTCAGGTACAAAATAGGCAAATCGAGTAAACCTTGCAAAATCAGGTACAAAATATTGATAATACGCCCTGTCCTTCCATTTCCGTCATAAAAAGGGTGAATACTCTCAAACTGAAAATGAATGATTGCCATTTTTACCAATGGGTCGAGGTCTGAAAGTTCGTTGTCATTGATGAATTTTTCTAAGTTACTCATCAAATAGCTAATGGTATCAAAATCTTGTGGGGGCATATAAACAACCTCTCCTGTTTGGGCATTTTTGAGGGTTGTACCTACTTGCTTGCGAAAACCAGCTTTATTTTGCTCTAAAATTTCTTGGATTTCAATGATATGATTAGAGGTAAGTAAACCTATTTTTTTGACTATCTCAAAACCACTTTTGAGGGCTTGGGCATAGTTTTGCACTTCTTTGGTAGCCAAAGAACTTACTAACTCTGCAAAAATATCTGCCTTAAAAAGTTCGTCGTGAGTAGTAATAATATTCTCTACTGCCGAACTGTCTTTTGCCTCTTGCAAAACAAGCGTATTTATCAGAATTGCCTCATTAGGAATTGTTTTGGCTATGCTTTTGAGTTCAGACAATGCCCTACTCGCCAAAGTTGTTTTTTTCAAAACAGCTTTAGTTTCTACTTCAAAAGGCAAGGGTAAAGTTTGAATTTTATACATTTTACTTGTTTGACTGAAAGTTGAATATCGTATTTTTGTTCAAACCTATAAGGTTTTGGCGATTGCCTCAATCCAACAAAGTAGTTTCTAAAATGACTTTGAATTTACGCAATATGGCAATGATTTTAAGCAAATCTTCTTTTTGGGTAGCATCAAAAACACGACTTACTCCATATTGTTTGCCTTCCATCACTACAAACTGCCAATTTCTACCCACAATGGTAAGCCCATAAAGCGGTTTACCATTCTTGTTTTTCTCTTGGGAAATCAAAAACGCTACCAATAACTGCGCCATCGGCTCAGGAGGGCTTTTTTTGCTTCGTTTGTATTCTTGGAAATGGAAATAAGGCGTTTGAGCTATATCGCCAAAGCCTTTGGCAAGCATAAAATCTGTTTTAGTTTGGAGATAAATGGCTTCTACAGTCGCAGAAATTTCTTTGTCAAAAAATCCACCATAGCCTTTTTCTTTGCTATAGAGTTTGATAAAGTTATGCAACAAAGGCGAAATAAACCGCATTTTCAAGGTTTCTTCATTCCAAAAATCTGCCCCTTCATTGGCTAAACTCAATAGTTCTTCAAAATCTTTTTCCTCATGAGCCATCAGTTGAGGCACATCTACTGCTAACCAGTTTTCTAATAAAGAATAACCATTCAGTACCCTTGTCAATCCAAAAGTAAGTATCAACTCCTCTTCTGACCATTCTTTTTTCTTTTTTGCCATCGCTTTAAAGTATTGTTTTGACAAAGATACAAAAAACGCTATTTTCAGTGATGTAGTTTTTGGAAAGTTGAGATTATTTTTATTTGTTTGAGTGGGGTAACGTTTATAGGTTTTGATAGTTTTTATTTTGTATTTTGAATGGTGGTACTTTGTGGGAAATATAACCCAGTTTAATCTTACAATGTTAGATTTTCTCCAAAAAAATCTTCGTAATTGATACGGAACATAAAAGAGGCATTTTTGTATTTTTGCCTGTTTTCAGGATATTCCATGTACTGTTTTATTTCTTCTTTTAACTCTTCTTTCACTTCTTCTAAAGGTTTTTGCATTTTTTGATATTTGTCTTTGATACCTTTTATCTTATCATCTTGCATGTCTTCTAAACTGATTCTATCTATGAGATAATTATCTACTTTCTTTTGTTTCACATATCGATACTGTGATAATTTAACATAGAGAGGTATTGCATTTTGTTCTGCAAATAATGTTTTCACAGTGGTTTTTGTGTCTATTTCATATTCTTTACCATTTGGCAAAATTACTTCAATATCATACTCTGCTTTGTTTTCAGTTTGTGATACGTGTTTTATATTTTCTTCTCCTAAATCATGTGCCAAAGAGTAGTAGGTTAACATTTCACCAATAAAACCAGTAATACTGTTTACTGTTGCTTCTTTTTCTTGTTCCAAAAGATTTTTGAGAATATCAGCATATCCAAGAATTTGCTCTAGTTCTTCTTTGCTAAATTTATTGGCTAAATCGACTAATTCTTTCAGTTTTTCAGAAACTTCTTTAAGGTATTCCTCTGGTAGTTGGATAATTTCTTTGAGATATTCTTGTTTATCTATGAAGTGTTGTAACTCTTCTTGGCTAAACTTTTCTGTAATTTCTAAGAGTTCTTCAATGTTTTCTGTAATTCGCTTTTTCTGTTCATCACTTAATTCTCTGTCTAATTCTATTCTTGGCTTATTATTATCATTGATTAGGTTCTGTATTTGTTGAGGGTTTTCAAAGCCTGCATTTTTAATAAAACTTAAAGACTGAAGGTCTTTTTCTTGTAGTTTAGCTTCTTTTACTTGTTTTAATAAATTAGTATCCTCTTCTTTGGGCAAAGCTAAAGACATTAGTTTGGCAAATAAATCTTTTTCAGTGTTATTTTTAAAAAATTGTTCTCTGTCTTCTTCTTGTTCTTTGTTTTCGTCATGGGCTTGTAAGATTTTGAGAATAGATTTTTCTTCAAATCCTTCTTGATAAATATAAATAGTTTTGAATCCGTCATGCTCGGTCATGGCTATTTCACCGTCAGGATTTTCTTCTATTAAATTTTCTTGTTGATTGTATTGAAACAAATACTTAAAAGGAAAAGGCTGATGAGCAATCTTGATAATGTATTTCACTCTTTCATCTTTTTTCCATTCTTTGTAATAATGAGCAGTCCATTCAGAAGCATTTTTGGCTTTTTCTTCTATAATATCCCCTTTTACATACACAGGATAAATACCATTGTTTTTGAGTATTTGTTTAAAATCTTTAGACGCGGAACAAGCATCAATAAGATTTTGTGTATACTTGTTTTTTCCTAAGACTAATCTTTTGATTTGCTTATTTCGGTCAAAATATAGCGTATCTTTAGTTTGTCTTTCTGTATAAAGATATTCATTTTCATTTTCTAAGTACAGCATATAATTGGGTAGTAACTCATATTCGGTTGTATAACCTTCTATTAAGTTTCTGAGTGTGTTATAATTGGATTCGCCTTTATTTATAGTGTTTTTTTGTGTTTGGGCAACCCATTCAAAAGTATTCTCACAAAATTCTTGATAATTTACCAATGAATCTACTCGATTACTTCTTTCATTTTTTTTCAAGGCTTTACGAACTTCTATTGCTGCATGTGTTTCAGGGCTTACGCCTATAGCCTCTAAAAATTCTTGTGCTTTTTTCTTGTCTTTATGTGTATCAAGCCAGTTTTGTACCCAATCAGGCAGTTTTTCTTGGTCAAGTAATAGGCTTGAATTGGGAGATTGTAGGCACTGTTGGGGTGTGAAATCATCAAATTGATAATATGTTTGATATTTTCTAAGTCCTTTTTGCCCTTGCTGAAAAAACATCTCAAAAATAGCAGGATTTATTAGTATAGTTAGTCTAGGAATTGTCGGTTTTGTGTCAGGCTTGCTTTCCTCACTAAGATAGTAAGCAACCAAAAAAGTTACTCTTTTAATGGCTTGTTGGCTATCATCAAATAACGTACTAGCAGAGTGAAACAAATCAGCTTTTATATCTTTTAGCGGGGCATTTTTTTGGGTAAAAATTTTTTCACTTGGTATATTATGAGGAAACAGACTTTTTACCTTTTCTAATATTTTACTACCATTGGCTTTATTAGGTAAAATATCTTCCAAAGAAAATTTTACATAAGTTTCTTCATCTACTATAAAACTTATGTTGTCACTCCATTCAAATTCTCGTAATTGCCTGTTGTCAATAAAAGTTTTATCTTTAATGTTTTCAGTCATTTCTAAACTAACTCCTACTTCTATAAAGCGTGCCTCGAAGGATTTTGTATCATATTTCTTGTGATTTGACATTAGATAGAATCCTGAATGCAAGACTTTATTGATGTACTTTCTTTTTACATTAGGCGTAACATGATACACTAATTCCATTAGAGCGGGTTCGCTCTCATAATCATCGATGAGTTTATTGGCAAAATCATCACTCTCTTTTAGTAAAGAAATATCTCCATCAAACTTTTCTAACAACGATTTAGGCAATAGATAATAATTACTTTCTCTTAAAAATTGATTTAACTCATGATAACTATCTTCCAAAAAATATTGATATTCTACTTTCAATTTTGTTTTTATCCGAAGTTTATTTTCCTCTTCTTTCACCACAAAATGAGCAAAAAAAGCCTCATTATTTGTTTTCAATTTCTGCAATAACAAAATTTCAGCTTTATCTATATCATTAAATTCTTGAGTAGTAAAATGATCACTTAGATTTTTATAAGAAGTAGGGTTAGCATAGCCCGAAACACAACTTTCAAAAGCCTGCAAATGCTCAAAAGGAATGAATTGATAATCGGTATTTTTGCTTAAAAAGGTAGTCAATTTTTTATAATCTGCTTCAGAAAAATTAGGTAGTTCTTTATGATACAACACTTCACTAGGTGTAACAAATTCACCATCAATGGTATAGACGAAGTTTAAGTCCTTGATACTATTTTTTCCATTGCTTTGCTCATAAAGGATTTCTAAATCTCTGTAAACTTTCTCGATAGTTTTCGGGGTTTTTCTTGTCTTTTTCTCTATGTCTTCTAAGTGTATTTCCTCCCAATTCTCATAAAATAAATTCCATATAATATTGGGTTTGTCTTTGAGTGTGTATTCATAGATGTTGCTAAAATTATCAAACTCTTTTTCACTATGTTTCATTTGGTAGTGATTCAATATGCCACTTTTGGCATCTTCATTGGCGTGCGGGTGCAGTTCGCAAAGAGGTTTGTAATCACCTTGAGTATTTTGGAATATTATTAATTCTTTGGCTATTTTATCTTTTATTTTAGCTTTGTGAAAATGATTGTGAAAATTTCGAAAGATGTTCCATTTATCGTCGTGATGAAGTGTATCTTTGTTTGTTGTTATAACTGTATTTATTTTATCAAACAACAATATATCGTTTTCAAATGCTTGAGTTATATTTGCAAACAAAGTATTGTTTGTATGAATCACTCCTTCGCTAATCACTGCTCCGCATTTTGATAGTATATCTTTTACATCTTTTGTCTTTTCAGTAATCAGAAAATAGGAGTTGTCTTTAGACAATACTTGTTCTAAACTATAGTATTCGCCATCTTGAAATTTGATGAAAGGAATATATGCAATATCATTTGTTTGGCTAGTGTTTGCTACCAATTCATCTAAAAGGGTTTGATAGTCTTTTTTTGATAGTTTTTTTATCCATTGTACTATATTTTCGTATTCGGCTGCATTGAGCAAATCAATGATATTCCAAGTGTCTATATTATCAAAAATGTCTTGTATTTGCTCTTGGTAGCTTTCTAAATCAGGGTGTAGCCAATCTTCAGATAAACCCAAATCTTTAGGATTCACTTTGAAAGCAGTATCTTTGATTTTTACAGATTCGGCACTATCCCTAAAGCCTGTTTCTGTAGGTATGTTTTCAATGAAAGCATTGTATAAGTTACCATAAATATGCTCACCATAAAATTCATAATCCGCTTTGTTTTCTGAATCGAGAAAGCATTTGAAAAAAGCAATATGTTTATCTTGTTGCTTGTTTTCTCTTAATCTTTTCACATATTCATAAAGTTCCATGCCTATTGCCTCAATCGTTTTTCGATTGTGTTGTTCATTTTCGCTAATAGCAATGTCTTGTCGGTCGGGTTTGGTACTAAAAGTATTACTATTAATGATAAATTTGTAGCCTAATTGTAACTTAAGAATCGGAAAATACAAAAAGAAATTAGATACTTTTTCATCTATATTTTGGGTTTCTTTAGGAAAAAGAAGTTCTAGTTTAGGTATTTTTATAATATTCTCTTCGTCTTCTTTGGGCTGATATTGTGGAAGTTTATGAGTTGGCAAATTCTCAATGAAGAAATTTTCCTTCACTTTTGCTTTACTGATTGCCTTATCATTGATTTGCACACGGTCGGTATTTTTCAGGAAAAACAAAGAAATAGCAATATCCTCAACAATTTTACCCTCATCAAGTTCCTTTTGTAAAAGTTCGGCTTGGCCTTCACCCAGAGTAATATAAAGTGCAGAACCTGAAGTCAAGGCGGTTTTGTTTATCTTATATTTTTCTATACATTTCTGAAAAAACGTAAAAAACTTTACTTGTTCATTTTTTGGAAACAGATTGACTTTATTACCCAAATAATCAGTCTTTTCCTCATTAGGCATTGCGGGGTAGTAAGTATAAATAATTCTAGTCAGAAGCGGATAGTCAATATTCTGACAATCCTTGGCAATAAAGTTTGTAGTATCATCAAATTCTAAATCTGTAGCACTTGACCAACTAAATAAGATAGGGGCTTTGTGTTCATTAACAAGCTTATCATAGAGGTGCTCGCCTTTATCTAAAGAATTATTGTTTCTAAAAAAATCATATAGTAACTTTGATCCTAATCCATATTTACCAATTGTTTCAGGGTCATTATCTTTATCAGCATTCTCCTTACTTAAAAATCCTCTCAACTGTCCCTTGTTCAAAGGCAATTGGTCTGTATAAAAAGGTTTTCCATTGTTAATCACTAATAAATTTTCGTCATCAAAATAAAAATACATTTGTGATCCTTTGGCATCATTGGCATTTTGCAGAAACTCATAAAATATTTGTATGTGTGTTTCTCCTGCAAAATTAGCGGTGTTTTTTAAAAAAGATAAATCATATCTTTGACTCCTTAAGTAAGTTAATAATCTATCTGAAGCCACCCCTATCTGCTCTGGCACTTCTCCACAAATTAGTTGTACATATTGCTGTAAATCTCTGATTTTCATTATTTTAGTTGATTTTAATGTCTTATTTGTACTCTAAAATAATTCTAAATTCTACTCTACGGGATTGAGCATAATTTTCATTTTTTTCGTCAGTAGGTCTTCCATTTTTATCCAAAGGATTTGCAAAAGAATAACCACATGACAAGGTGTTTTTTGGTAAGAATCTTTTGAAATCTTCTTTATAATTTTGGGCTATAGTTTTATTAGCTATGCTATTAAACAAATATTTATACACTTCTAATGCGCGTCCATTAGATAGCTCAAGGTTATAAATGTAGTCTTTACCTCCTTCACTCGAAGCATGACCTTCTATTCTGATTTCTTTGATAAAGACCCTGTCTTGCTTTTGTCGTTCATAAATTTCATAAATTATAGCTAAATATTTATGTAAAAAATTATTCAATAAGTTTCTAAAATGAGCAGTAAGTTGAGTACTATTATTTTCAAATAAAATATCATTTGGTGAAAGAAAACGAATAGCACCATCATTACTAACTACTATATCTTTTTCATTTTTGAATTTTTCTCTAAATTCTTTGACCAATGCTTCATATTTACCTTTCACATTTTTATTTGTGCTTTTGTTCAATGAATCTTTTATTTCTTGATATAATTGTTTATATTTACCCTCTGTTTTACTATTTTTACTATTTTGTGAAAATAGCCAAAATGATAATACAACGAATATAATCATAAAGCCTGTAATAAGGTCAGTATAACTAATCCAAAAATCACTATTTTCCTCCTCAGTTTTCTTAAACATAACTTAATTTTGTTTGAGTGTTAGTAATTCTTTAATTTCACCTAATTTCTCTATAGCATTTCCTATATCTGAAATACGATTTTGCATTTCTGCTATTTTTGTATCATATTCAGGTATGTTAGCAACTCCTTCTTTCAACCCTTGTAATGTTTCCGTTTGGGTTCTTAATTCATCTATGATACCTTTATTTGCATCTTTAAAAGCGGTATATTCTTCTACCGCATTTTTGAAACTATGGCTAATCGTTTCTAATTCTGTTTTGGTGCTTAATTGCCATTCTTTTATCCTATCAAATGTCTTTTCTAAACCTTCTACACCTTCTTTCAGTGTTGTATCTATGGCATTTTGTATTTGCTCATCAAATTTACTAAACACATCAGTAAGTTCTTGGAATTTACCTTGAATGGCAGTGGCATTTTCCTCATAATGCTTCTGCATACCTTCATTCATTGCATTGAATTGATTGGCTACATTTTCAAATTTACCTTCTATGTTTTGGGCGTTGGCTTTATAATGTTCAGCCATTTCACTTAATTTAGTGTTAAAAGTAGTAGTAATACTGCTAAGCACTTCTTTAGATACGTCTGTTGTATTTTTTAATTGTGTAAGGTTTTCGTCTAATTGTTTTTTGTTTTCATTCATTAAATTTATCATTACCTCTTTCAATACTTTATTTAACTCTTCAATATTTTTCTGACTTTTCTCCAAAGCCTCATTACCCATATTACCTATTACATTTTGTAGTTTATTGTTAAGATTTTCTAACAAGGTTTCTAATTGTTCTTTAAAATCGGCGGGGATATGAGATAATAGGTTCTTAACTTCTTGTGTTTCTTGTTTATGTTCTTGTATTTCTTTGTAAAAATGATCGTATATATTTTTCAAAATAACATTATTTGAGCGAAAAGATTCGGTTATTTTTATGAAATGTTGATTACTTTCTTCTCTCAAATGCCAAAGCGTCATTTCAGGCGATGCATAGGCTTCTCTATTTTCTTTTTCTTGTTTATACTCTTCGTAACTTAGCAGCATTTTCAAAATAACAGAGGAAATCATACTCCCCGCAATCCCTACGATAGAAGTGGAAAAGGCAGCCGTGAGATTTTTCACTAAAGCAGCAAAACCCTCTTCATCAAACTTAATTCCTGATGAAAGTTTTTTCCATATAACTATAAAAGTAAAAAAAACACCTAAACCTGTCCAAACATTAGGAATATAGGAGAGTGGAGTTTTTGTTTCAGAAAAATAATATGTAGAAAACAAAAAAAGATTAATAACAAGCCCTATATAAAACACATACCATACATATTCATCTTCCCAAAAATTTATTTCTAATTTGTCTGATTTCGTAAAATAATGAATTAAATATATTGCCAACAATATCAAAAGTGTGATTAATATAAAGGCAACAATTGTCGGATAAAGTTTTGGTTGTTTTTTGTAAATCATACTAAATTTTATTTTAAAAATGTTAATTTATGCATAAAATAATGTAGAATCTGCTGATACCTCACAAAGTTATACTTTACTTATAAATTAACAAAAAAAATATCATTTTTTTTCATTATTTCATGCAATCCCACGCAATTCTTAACACTACCCCTCCCCTACCACTTTCAACCATTGTTTTATTTCTTGTTTAGGGCTGAAATGGGTGCGTGTGGTTTGATAGATTTCTTGGGCTTGGGCTTGTTTTTCGGCGGGGGTGCTGCGGAGGAGTGCTAAAAGATTTTTTTGGAGGGAGAGTGGGTCGGCGGGAGCAAAAGAGGGGCATTGTGGGCATTTTTCTATGAAATCTGCCATTCCGTCTACGTTTGCCAATAGTAAGTTTTTTTGGAGGGCAGCGGCTTCGAGTAGGGTGTTGGGAAAACCATCATAAAAAGAGGGAATCACCACGAAATCGGCAACGAGATAGTAGGGAATGGTCGCCCATTTGTCGAGGGAGTGCGCATGGGTGTAGGGTAGTTGGTGGCGTTGCAAATAGTGTTCTGTCGTTTCCGATATTTCGCCTACTATCCATAGGTAAAACTGGTCTTGTAATTGCATTTTTACAAGATTTTCCACAAAGAAATGAAGCCCTTTTTTTTCTTTCAAATAGCCTAAAAAACCCAAATGTATGCGATTGTCAGGCGTGGTTTGGCGTAGTTGCAGGGCTTTTTCTTGGTCGGTAGGCAAGGCTTTCCATTCGGCGGTGTCAATGCTATTGGGCGTAACGATTACTTTTTGGCGCGGGTATAGGTATTGTATTTCATTGGCTTTGCTCTTCGTAACCACGCTTATTGTTTGTGCAGTTCTGATAGCGCGGTCTAATACAGGGAGGCGTTTATTGTCTAAAAGGGCAGTATCCCAATCGTTTCCCCTGAGTGCTACTATGTACGGAATGTTCCATTTGGCAGCCAGTACGGGGGCGGCTAATAGAGGCAGATAACCACCAAAGGCAACTATTTTATCGTATTTTTTTCCATTGGCTTGTTGTACTATCCAAAGAAAAGCCATTTGTATGCTATGCGCCACATCATCGGCTATAGGCACTTCTAAGTGTTGCCCTCCTACTACCTGCTTCACCTGTGGGACAGTTGTTTTTTTGTTCAGATAAAGCAGGTCAAGGGTGATTGAGGGTATTTTTCTGAGCCCATACACTATTCGGTCGCAAGATTCAGCCATTCCCCCTTTCTGAGGGAAGTAGTTTTCCGTAAGCCAAAGGATATGCATGGGCGTTCGTGATGATTAGTAAGCCAATAGTTTGGCTATTTTTTCTTGTATTCTTTGTGCGGGCAAAAAGCTCTTTTCTAACACAGTAGAAAAAGGCACAGGTGTATCCAAAGAGGCTTCTCTGACGATGGGCGCATCTAAGTACTCGAAACAGTTTTCGGCTATCCAAGCGGCTATTTCTCCAGCGATGCCTCCTGTGAGGGTGTCTTCGTGGCAAACGATTACTTTCCCTGTTTTTTTCACACTTTCGGCAACGGTTTCTTTGTCCCAAGGGAGCAAGGTGCGGAGGTCTACAATTTCTATTCTTCCTTCTGCATTGAGTTGTTTTACGGCTTCTTTTGCCCAGTGTACGCCCATTCCGTAGGTGATTACCGAAAGTTCATCGCCTTCTTCGGCAATGCGTGCCTTGCCTATGGGCAGTGTGTAGTAGTCGTTGGGTATTTCTTCGGCGATGGAGCGGTACAGGAATTTGTGTTCAAAATACATCACGGGGTTGGGGTCTTCTATGGCAGCATTGAGCAGACCTTTGGCATCGTAGGGCGTAGCGGGGTATACCACTTTTAAGCCCGGTGTATGAAAAAACCAAGCCTCATTGGATTGGGAATGGAAGGGTCCTGCGCCTACGCCTGCCCCTGTAGGCATACGAATGACTACATCGGCATTTTGTCCCCAACGGTAGTGTATTTTGGCTAAGTTGTTAATGATTTGGTTAAAACCACAAGTTACGAAGTCTGCAAATTGCATTTCTACCATTGTTTTGTAGCCTTTTACTGATAGCCCTAATGCCGCACCGATGATGCTCGATTCGCAAAGGGGCGTATTTCGTACACGTTCTTCGCCAAATTCATTCAAAAAGCCTTCAGTTACCTTAAAAGCTCCTCCATAAGCGGCGATGTCTTGCCCCATCAATACCAATTGTGGGTATTTTTCCATGCTTTGTCTTAGGGCATCGGAAATGGCATCTATGAATCTTTTGTTTTGTTGTTCGGGTGTATTGGGCTGAATGAGCGCGGGTGTGTATGGTGCGTATACGTCTTCGAGTTCGTTTTCGGGAGTGCTTTCGTGCATGGGTTCGCCAAAGGCTTCCTCGAGTCCTTCTTCTATTTCTTTTTTGATGCTTTTTTTGATTTCTTGCATCATATTCTCAGTGAGAATATTTTTCTCTAACAAATATTTTTCATAGTTGCCAATAGGGTCGCGCATTGCCCAAATGTCAAACAATTCTTTGGGTACGTATTTTACTCCAGAGGCTTCTTCGTGCCCACGCATACGGAAGGTGATGGCTTCTATGAGAATAGGTCGGGGATTGAGTCTGATTTGGTCGGCGTAGTGGTTGATGGTGTGGTATACTTCAAGCAGGTTGTTGCCGTCTATTTGTATTGCCTCTATGCCATAGCCTTTGCCTTTGTCTATGAGATTTTCGCATTTGTATTGCTCGCTGACGGGGGTAGAAAGTCCATATCCGTTGTTTTCTATGAGAAAAATAACAGGCAAGTCCCATACAGCGGCTACGTTAAGGGCTTCGTGAAATTCGCCTTGGCTGGTGCCTCCTTCTCCTGTGAAAGCAAGGGCTACTTTTCGCGATTTGGAAAGTTTTTCGCCCAAAGCGATGCCATTGGCAAGGGAAAGCTGGGGTCCTAAGTGCGAAATCATACCTACGATATGGTGCTCGTTAGAGCCAAAGTGAAAAGAGCGTTCCCTTCCTTTGGAAAAGCCATTTTCTTTGCCTTGCCATTGTTTGAAAAGTTGTGCAAGGTTCATGTTTCTTCCCGTAAAAACGCCCAAATTGCGGTGTAGTGGTAAGATATAATCTTGGGGTTCGAGAGCCATTGTCGCGCCTATGGCGATGGCTTCTTGCCCTATCCCCGAAAACCATTTGCTTACTTTTCCTTGTCGGAGGAGTACCAGCATTTTTTCCTCTATCAATCGTGGTTTGATGAGGGCATGGTAAAGGTCTAAAAGTAATTCATCGTTGTATTCGCGTCTGTTGAATATCATTTGGGGCTTGATGTCGGCAAGAGTCATGAGAAAATGTATTTTATGTTATTGTTATTTTTGCAAAAATAAGGAAAGTTTTTGGGGTATAAAAAAAAGTTGCTATGTAAAATTAGCAACTTTTTTGCATATCTATGAAATAAAAAATGAAATTAGTTTTGATTGTTTTTAAACTCCATAAATTGAGAGCCTACGCTTTTTCTTGGCATTAGGTTATTTTCTGTGTTGATATCGGCAGTTTCCAAATTAGGGTCTATCACTATGGAGCTTACTTCTTTTTTAGCGGCAATGAGTTTAGCGATTTGCTCATTGTTGAATCGCCATATTTCGGCAGGTATTCTGATGATTTCGTTTGTGCCGTCTTTGTAGTTCAGTTGTACGATTACGGGCATTACCAAGCCCCCTACATTTTTAAGTTCTAAGAGATACCACCAATTATCGCTTTTGGTAAGTGCTTGTTTTTCCTCTTCTGACATTCTCAGGTTAGGATTTTTGGAGGTAAGTGTGGGCATATCTACGGCTAATAGGTCAAATGCTTGGTCGCTGCGTTTGGTGGTTTCTACTTTTTGTTGTGTGATGAGTACTTGTTGTACTTTTTCGAGCGAAATGTCGCAGGGTTCGGTGCTATAGAACCAACCTCTCCAGAACCAGTCAAGGTCAGTACCAGAGGCATCTTCTAAGGTGCGGAAGAAGTCCGCAGGTTCGGGGTGTTTGAATGCCCAACGTTGTGAGTAGGTTTTGAAAGCGTGGTCGAAGAGTTCTTTTCCGAGTACGGTTTCGCGGAGGATATTGAGGGCTGTGGCGGGTTTTCCGTAAGCATTATTTCCTAATTGCCAGCCTGCTACCAAGTCGGAAGTAGTCATAATAGGTACTAAAAGTTTGTTGTCGCTTTTCATATAATTGACAATGTTTGCCGCAGGTCCTCTTCTTGAGGGGTAAGTGCTGGGGTAATCTTTTTTCGCCCAATCTTGCATGGGTATTTCTTTTTCAGTAAGGAATTGGCAGAAAGAGTTCAATCCTTCGTCCATCCAGTTCCATTGGCGTTCGTCAGAGTTTACAATCATAGGGAAAAAGTTGTGCCCTACTTCGTGAATGATTACGGAAATCATACCATTTCTTGTATTGTCAGAAACTGTACCATCGGCATTGGGTCTTCCGCCGTTGAAGCATATCATAGGGTATTCCATACCGAAGATAGGACCGTGCACGGAGATAGCCACAGGATAAGGATAATTAATCGTGTGTTTTGAATATACTTTCAAGGTAAGGGCTACTACGTTGGTGGAGTATTGTCCCCAAAGTGGGTTGCCTTCTTTGGGATAGTACGACATAGCCCATACTTTATTGCCTGCTACGTCTACGGTCATGGCGTCCCATATAAATTTTCGGGAGGAAGCGAAAGCAAAATCGCGTACATTTTTGGCTTTGTAAACCCAAGTTTTAGTATTTTTAGCTTTGTTTTTTTCGGCTTGTTCGGCTTCGGCTTGCGTAACGATGAGCACAGGGCTTGTAGCAGTTTTGGCTTTTTCCCAACGGCTGAGTTGTTCGCTTGTGAGTACGTCTTTGGCATTTTGCAATTCGCCTGTAGCCCCTACAATGTGGTCAGCGGGTACAGTGATGTTTACTTCATAATCACCAAAAGTGAGTGCGAACTCTCCTCCTCCCCAGAATTGGTGGTGTTGCCAACCTTTTGCATCGTGGTATACTGCCATTCTTGGAAACCATTGCGCCATTTCGTAGAGGTAGTTGTTGTCTTTTTCGAAGTATTCAAGACCGCCTCTTGAGCCTGCTTTTTGGGCATCTACAATTTTAAATTTCCACTCTATAGAGAAAGTATAAACGCCTGTTTTGGCTTTGAGTGTTGCGGGGAGGTCTATGCGCATCATGGTTTGGTTGATGGTATAGGGAAGGTCTTTGCCATTGGCATCTTTAACGCTTAGGATTTCGTATCCGTGCATTGAGTTTTGGTTGCGCATCCAGCCTAAAAGTGCATACAAAGAATTTTCGTTGATGCCAAATACGCTTGTAATAGCCCCTAATGCATCTTTTTTGAATCGGTTTTGGTCAAGTTGTAACCAAAGATAGTTGAGGTCATCGGGCGAATAGTTGTAATAGGTGATGGTTTCCGCGCCTTTGAGGGTTTGGTCTTCATCGTTGAGTTCTGCTTTTATTTTGTAGTCTGCTTTTTGTTGCCAATATTCGTGTCCGGGCGCGCCTGAGGCAGTTCTGTAATTGTTCGGCGTTGGTAGTATAGTACCTAACTGCTCGAATTTGCTACTTGTGTATTGTTTATTTTGTGCAAAAGCAATAATCGCAACAAAGAAACTGAAAGAGAAAAGTGCTAATTTTTTCATGAGAGTAGATTCGTTCGTTCTATAATGATATAAAGGGCTACTAAGGTAGCAGTGAGAGAAATGGTTTGTTTGAGTATTTTTTGGTGATGTTGAAATAATTTTGCAAAGATAATAAAAATAATTAATAATAATACTACGATGGCTAATTGTCCGATTTCTATGCCTATATTAAAAGCCAATAGTTTGATAATGAAGTTTTCTTTGGAAAACATAAGCAGGCTTTTGAGGTCTTTGGCAAAGGCTAAACCGTGTATGATACCAAAAAAGACAGCCATGAAGTAGGGGATTTTTTGCTTGTTGTATTGCAATAAATTGTTAAGTGCGGTGATGATGATGGTAATTGGAATGAGTGTTTCGATGAGGTTTTTATCAATCGGAATGAGGTCAAGGGTGGCTAAAATGAGCGATAAGGTATGCCCTATGGTGAAGGCAGTTACTAAAAGGAGTATTTTTTTCCAATCTTGGGGGCTATAAGCGGCACAAAGCACCACAATAAAAAGGATATGGTCTAAGCCTTCGAGATTGATGATGTGTTGTATGCCTATTTGTAAAAAAACTTGGAACTCACTCATGCGTTATTAATTGTTGTTTGGCAAATTGGTCTAAAAGTTCTTTTTCTTCAGTGGTTATTTTCTCTGGGAATTGTAGTTGAATAGTAACATATAAATCGCCAAATTTGTTAGAATCTTGGTAAAAAGGCATTCCTAAACCTTTGATTCTGAGTTTTTTACCGCCTTGTGTTTGTGCGGGTATGGTTATTTCTTTTTTTCCCTGTAGGGTATCTATTTCTACTTTTCCACCTGCCCATGCTTTGGCTATATTGAGGTTTAGGGTGGTGTAAAGGTCATTTTCGCGCCGCTCAAATTGCTCGTGTGGTTGTATTTCGATGGCTACTCTATAGGTTTGTTTTTCTTTCGTGATTCGGAGTATTTGCCCATTGGCAATGCCGGGCTTGAGTTTTAGTTTGAGTGCCATTTTTTGCAAAGTGATGATTCTTTCTGTGCCTGTGTAGGCTTCGTCTAATAATATTTGCAGGGTTTGGTCTATTTTATTGTTCTCTTTGGCTGATTCTTCGCTGCCGAAAATGGTTTCGTAGATGTCTGAAAAAACCTTACCACTGACGATGCTATCGAAAATACTTTCAAAAACCGTAGTACCACTACCACCATTGGGGTTGGGTTGTGGATTACTGCCAAATTGCCAATTCAGCAAGCGTGCTAAATCATAGTCGCGCTTCTTTTTAGGGTCGCTCAGTATGTTGTAGGCTTCCGTAATTTCTTTGAATTTTTCTTCTATCTCTTTGTTGCCTATGTTTTTGTCGGGGTGGTATTGTAGGGCTAATTTTCGATAGGCTAATTTGATTTCTTCGGCATTGGCACTTTTAGGAATACCTAATATGGCATAATAATCTTTGAATGACATAATTTATTGGTTTTGAATGACTACAGTATCTTTTTTGGTTTTGATTTGCTCTAATAGCTTTTCCATATCTTCTTTGGAAAGCATACCTTCAAATTTTTTCTCTATTTCGGCAAGTTTTTGCATGAGTTCTTTGTTGGTAGCATCTATTTTTTCTATTTTTTCATCGGTTTTTTTCTGCCCTTCTTTGATGCCTTCGGCTACTTCTATGAGCGAATTGCTGAGAATTTCTTGGTTTTCTTCAAGCACATTGCTGATGTTTTCTTGGGCTTTGTCGAGTTCATTGCGAAGGTTACCGATACTTGCATTCATCTGCACGAGGTTGTCGCCTAAGGCAGTAGCATCTTTTTGCACATCGGAAATGCTGCTGATGGTTTTGCCAATTTCACCTCCTAAACGGCGAGCGTTCGCATCGGAAGATTGCGAAAGTTCGTCGGCGGTATTTTGGAGTTGTTTCTGAAGTTTTTTCAGGTCATCGCTCATTGCTTTTAGCCTTTGCTGTGCTAAACCTAAGTTATGTTTCAAAGAATCTATTTTGTTATTTGAACGTTGGAGTTTATTATGCAAATCTTTATTAAGCAATTCCGTTACTTCTTTTTCTTGGTTGCCTGTGTAAATCATATACATAGAAATTCCTAAACTAATGACCGTAACCACAATAATAACAACTCGTAAAATGAGCTTGTATTTGCTGCTGATTTGGTCAAAATCTGTAAAAACACTTACAATAGTAATGAGTGTGAGAATGATATTACTGATATAATCCATAATATATATAATGACTAAAAATTATTTTTGCGAAAATACATAATCCGAACTTTTAGCTAAAGCATGGCAATTATTGCAAAGGCTTGAGGCATTTCTGCTGATTATTTTTCCATTGTTATCGAGCTTAAACCACTCCCAATATTGGTGTTCTGCATTATAAGTTCCTCCTCTTTTTACCATCGCTACGATACCATACCCTCCTTGTACTTCTTTTACTAAAATAGTTCCTATTGGGTATTGTTCATTAGGATTGGGTTTTGTATTTTGTTTTATCCAAATAACTCGTGCAGCGTCAGTATGAGCACGCCCATCATTGGAAAGTGCATTGGGTGACTCTATAATTTTCACCCAATTTCTGAAGTTTTCAAAATCAACATCTTGAGCTATAAACTCAGATGTATTAGTAATATTTACTTCCTCTTTTTTTTGACAGTTCCAAAGAACAACCGAGAAAAAGATTAACACGACTAAAGACCGAACTATTTTCATATTGGTATTCTTTTATTTGGCTAAATTACTCAAAACTGCTAATAAAAGCCCTTTACTGATTCTTTTTTTATAGTTAGGATTGATGAATAAGAACTCTATTTCTTGTTCAGTATTGACAACAAAAACAGCAGGAACAGGTAAAAAACTTTCATTCACACCTCCCGAAGATTTAGAAAGCATTCCTTTGTAGAGTCCGGGGGCTTCGTAGGCTATGCCCAATATTTTTGATAAATTACCTTCACTATCTGAAAATAATTGATAGCCTAAATTGTGTTTTTGAACAGACTCTTTTAAATTCTCTGCATTATCGGGGCTGATGGCTACTATTTGATACCCCAAATTGAGTATTTCATTTTGCGCTTGCCCTATTTCTGCTAAATGCGTATTACAATAAGGACACCAACCACCACGATATACAATGAGTACAGTTGGTTTGTTAAAAATATTTTTCGTTTCTACTACCTCATTTTGAAGGTTACGAATACTTACTGAAGTAATTTTTTCGCCGATAAGTAAAGGACTGATGTCTTCAGCAGTTTTAGCAACTTGAGCAAAAACAATTTGCGAAAATAAATAAACAAGAATTAGAAGTGAAAATCTTATTGTTATCATATCATTATAGGGTTATGAGATAAAAAATACTGCACGATTATTGTTCAAATAAACAACTATTATGCTTTTCAATTAGGTAACAAAATAAGATAAATACTTAGTTCGAAATTAAATACAATTAAATGCTTTGTATCATAGAAGATATACAAAAAAAACTTATTTTTGCAACCCATATAAAAAATAAACCCTAATTTCTTTTTTCAAATGAAAATACAACAAAGACATTGGACAAAAGACAAACAATGGCACATACACACAGGTGAAGATTTGGGTGCAGAAGCGCAATTGGTATTGGCTTTTGGGGGTAAAAATACGCTTGTTTCTCATAACTTTTACAACGATTTACGTGCTTGGTATCCCAAAGCACATATTTTATTAGGCTCTACTTCAGGCGAAATTATAGATACAGAGGTGCACGATGAGAGTCTTGTGGTTACGGCAATGGCTTTCGAGAAAACGATGCTCAAGATAGCCCATACCGAAATAAAACAGAGTGCTGATAGTTATATGGCGGGTGAAGGACTCGCAAAACAACTGAATGCCCAAGATTTGAAACATATCTTTATCCTTTCCGATGGTATGCAGGTGAATGGTACTGCCTTAGTTGCAGGGCTTGCCTCTATTTTGGGCGATGCCGTTTCGGTTACAGGAGGGCTGGCAGGCGATGCCGCTTCGTTCCAATCTACGTTGGTAGGTATAGACAACGACCCGCAAACAGGACAGTTAGTTGCCGTAGGGCTCTACGGAGAAGCCCTCAATGTAGGATATGCCTCTTTTGGAGGTTGGAGTTCTTTTGGCGCAGAACGTACCGTAACAAAATCAGATGCCAATGTGCTCTATGAGTTAGATGGCAAACCTGCTTTAGAACTCTACAAAACTTATTTGGGAAAAAAAGCCCAAGAACTTCCTGCTGCTGCGCTTTTATTCCCGCTGAGTATTAAAAATAACCAAGCCGAAAGCAACGAATTGGTAAGAACCATATTGAGCATAGATGAAGCACAACAAAGTATGACTTTTGCGGGTGATATTCCTATGGGCAGTATCGTAAAGTTGATGAAATCAGACCACGAAAGCCTCATAGAAGGGGCAGAAAAAGCTGCTCAAAAAAGCCAAGAAATACTGGGAAGTAATGCAGAATTGGCTGTGTTGGTAAGTTGTGTGGGGCGTAAATTAGTGTTAGGACAAAATGTAGAAGAAGAAATAGAAGTAATACGCGATAATTTGGGACAAGAAACCATCATTACAGGTTTTTATTCCTACGGCGAACTCGCACCCGCACGAAAAAACAGTGCTTGTTTGCTTCATAACCAAACTATGACCATTACACTTTTTTCAGAAAAATAAACTTTCAATCATTTAATCATAGAGGCGCATAGGGTATGCCTACTGAAGTAAAATATCATAAAGTATTAGAAAGGCAAATTCGTAAAGTGTTTGGCAAAGAAAGTGAAATTCCTTCTGAAATTTTTCCTTTGTTAGACCTCATCAGTCGTACTTACATACAATATGATGACGAAAAAGAACTTCTCAACAATACTATGGACGTAGGCATGAGAGAATTGGCGGAGTCTAATAACACACTCATTTCCCAAAAAATAGCCTTAGAAGAAGCCTACCAAACCCTAATCGAAACCCAAAATAAACTTTCCGAAGCAGAGCAGATAGCTTCCCTAATGCATGAAGTTGCCAATAAAAATGACCAACTCGTTGCAAGCGAAGAAGAGCTTAAACAAAACTTAGAAGAACTACAAACCACTCAAGATAATCTAAAAAACAAACAAAAAGCCCTTAGTGCCGCTTTAGCCCAAAATAAGGCAGTTACTGACGCGCTTGATAGCAGTGCCATTGTTTCCATTACCGACCTCAAAGGCAATATTATCAAAGCCAACAAAGCATTTTGTGATGTTTCGGGCTATGCCGAAGATGAACTATTGGGCAAAAATCACAATTTGGTCAATTCTGGTTTTCACCCTAAATCATTTTGGACAGATATGTGGAAAACTGTTGCACAAGGCAATACTTGGCGTGCCGAAATATGCAATCGTGCCAAAGATGGCTCATTATATTGGGTAGAGGCAGTCATCAATCCTATCTACAATGACCTTGGCAAAATTCATCAATATTTAGCCATTCGCTACCTCATCACACAACGCAAAAGAGCGGAACAAATCATACAAGAGCAAAACCAAGCCCTACAAAACAGCCTTGCCGAAGTTACTTCTCTAAGACAAAAAAGCGAGGAGGCGCGTCAAAAAACCGAACAACTCCTCAACGACCTTAAATCGAGCATAGAATACGCACACCGCATACAAACAGCTTTTTTGCCCAAAAAAGAAAGCATGGAAACGCACTTCAAAGAATTTATGCTTCACTATGTGCCCAAAGATATTGTATCGGGTGATTTTTATTGGTTTACTACCCTGCCAAGCCAAGAGCTAATACTTGCCGTAGCCGATTGTACAGGGCACGGCGTACCCGGTGCTTTTATGACCGTAGTAGGGCAAAATCTTTTAGACCAAATCGTTAATAAAGAACATATCAATAGTCCTGCTCAAATTTTAAAAGAATTAGATAAACGTTTATCAAGCACCATTCATAACCAACATGTAGAAAATGAAGGGCTTTATGACGGAATGGACATCGCTGTTATAAAATGGAATCCTAAAAAACAAAGTATTTGCTTTGCTGGCGCACGCCGCCCCCTTTGGCTTTTCAACTCCGAACAAGGCGAAATTACAGAGTACAAAGCCGCCATGTTCCCTATCGGCGGAGGGCAACAATGGGAGAAAAAAGACTTTACGGAGGTGCATCTTGAACTCAGTAGCCAATCAGTGGTTTATTTACTTACTGATGGCTATGCTGACCAATTTGGAATGAAAAGAAAATTTACAACCAAAAAACTGAAAAGCCTGCTTACAGATATTCATAAAAAATCTTTTGAAGCACAACAACTCATCTTACAACAAACTTTTCTACAGTGGAAAGGTACGGAAGAACAAACCGATGATATACTCATCATTGGCATCAGAATATAAACCATTGATTATGAAATACTTACAATTCTTTTTATTGCTCATCATCTTACTTACTAACGATGAAGTAAAAGCGCAAACAACTCCTCAATACGCGCTCTGTATTGAGGGAGTAATGGCAGTTCGCAAAGAACCTAACCAACAAAGCGAACAAGTAACCCAATTACTTTTTGGCGACCTTTGCAAAATCATGGAACAACCCACAGGCAGTGCTTGGGTTTATATAGAAAACTATGCAGATACTTACAAAGGTTGGATACTCAAAAATGCCCTTTATGAAGTAGAAACGCAATATGCAGAGGCTTATATTGCACAACCGCAAGCCATTTGTGCAGAAAAAAAAGTGGTTTTGCAGTGGCGAAACAAAAATATTCCCCTCTACATTGGCAGTACATTGCCATTTTTAGAAAATGACTCTTTGCGCATTGGCTACGAAAAAATAGCCTACAAAGGCAAAAGTATTCTTATTAGTGAAAAGCAAACAAGCGAGCAGATGCTAAATACTGCCTACCAATATTTAGAAACGCCCTACCTTTGGGGAGGCAAAAGCCCCGAAGGAATAGACTGCTCAGGATTTACACAAATGGTTTTCAAAATCAGTGGTTATTCACTCCTCCGCGACTCTTACCAACAAGCAGAGCAAGGCGAGTTAGTTCTTTTTGAAGACATTAGGGCAGGCGATTTGGTTTTTTTTCAGAAAATACCCCTTTCACAAGGCACAGAACGAGTGAGGCATGTAGGTATTGCATTGGGCAATGGCAAAATTATTCATGCCGATGGCAAAGTACGCATCAATACGCTCAATGCCACAGGGCTCTACCGCGAAGATTGGGGGGCTTATTCTCATTACCTCAAATGGATTCGCCGCATAAAGTAAAAATCTCAATAGTGTCATGAAAATAATTATTGTAGATGACGAAGCCTTAGCAAGAACCGCCCTTAGTAGTATACTGACTGAAAATTTTCCCGAAATCAGTATCTTGGCTTCCTGCGGACATGTACTTGAAGCAGTAGAAAAAATAAAATCGCTCAAGCCCGATTTGGTTTTTTTAGATATAGAAATGCCCGAATACAGTGGTTTTGATTTACTCAATTTTTTCGAAACTGCGCAAATGAATTTTCAAATTGTTTTCATCACTGCTTATAGCCATTTTTCTTTGCGTGCTTTTGAAGTATCAGCAGTAGATTATTTGCTAAAGCCTATCCGAATAGAGCAACTTAGTAAGGCTATAGAAAAAGCAAAAAAAATAAATCAACAAAAAAATATACATTACCAAGTTCTAAAAGAGAACCTACAACACAAACAGCCGCAAAAAATTATTTTACATACCGCCGAAAATATTTTTATACTCAAAATTACAGATATTCTTTATTTGGAAGCCGAAGGCAGTTATACACGTTTTTTTAGCACTACACACCCCCCTATTTTGGTGTCAAAAAAAATAGCCGATTTTGAATATATAGAAGAGTTGCCTTTCTTTTTTCGCTCACATAGAAGTTATCTTATCAATCTCAATAAAGTAACACAAGTAGACAAGCGCGATTTTGTGATTGTCATGGAAAATGGTGCAAGTGTATATTTGGCTCAAGAGAAGAAAAAATCTTTTCTGGACAAACTCAATGAAATATAACTCAAAACATTTACTCATAGGCTTATTGCTATGCTTGTTTATTTTCTATAAAGTATGGATTTTGCCCTATCAATCGTTGCCTTGGGTAGATGAAACTACTTTTGCAGATACCGCTTTGCACCTTAACCAAACAGGGCGTTTGGAAGTGAGCGTACTGAGTGGAGTAGCCGAACCGATGCTTCAGTATGGTTTTTTATACTTCTTTTTGGTTAGTTTGGTGTTCAATACGTTGGGTTTTGGCATTGGCTCATTCCGATTGGTTACTTGTTTGGCTGCTATATTGTTTGTAGGTATTTGGCTACGTTTTTACCAAAGAACCCATACTTCCGCCCCCATCTCAAAGGCTTTAGTAGGCATTTTATTACTTACTGACCCCTTTTTGTCTTTTACTTCAGGCGAAGGGCGTATGGAGTGGTTGGCAGTTGCACTCTACTGGGCTGGGTTGGGCTGTTTTTTTTTCTCAAAAAAATATTATTGGAGTCTTTTGTTCTTTCTTTTAGCACTATTGACTACGCCGCGCATCATTGTATTGCTTTTGCCTATTTTCTTTTTTATCTGCTGGAAGGTATACAAAGCACCTCAAAGTTGGGTGGTTTGGGGGATTGGGTTGCTTTTTGTAATGCTGGGTTTGTATAGTTGGATATGGTTTGCATTTGGCAGTTATGAGGCGTTTTGGCAATATTATGCATCAAGGTATGCCATTAATGAAATTTCTTGGCGCAGTCGTTTGGGGGGCAATGGTTATGTACCTCCTCAAAGCCGTATTCTAATTGGGCTGAGTATTTGCTTTTTAGCCCTGCAATTATTATTGTTAATTCTTAAAAAAGTACAATTACAGTTACAGCCATTTCATGGGTTAAGTATTCTTTCATTAGTCATTTTTTATGTTGTATTATACGATTTCGGACCTTATTCGGCATTGGTATTAGGCTTTTGGTACTTGCTTTTATTAGTGCCATTCACCAATAAAATACCATTTTTACATTCATTATTTATTGGCTTGTTATTATTCCACAATCTATCTTATTTTAGCCTAAAACAAATACAAATATTGAGTTCTATGGCAGCAAAAGACCCTGAACAAGCTACTTTGTTTGTAAAAAAACATGTTCCCACAGGCAGTCGTGTAGTTGGTGAGCCTATATATTACTATGCCGTAAAACAAAGTGGTTCTGACTACCAATATACCAATATATATGGCGATTTGCGCATTACCGAATACCGACAGCGTACTGAATGGCAGTATGACTATTACATCGTTACGGAACAAGCGCGTTGGCGATATAGAGATACGGTCAATTACTATTTAGGGCAAGCAAAATTTGAGAAAGTAGCTGTGTTGTCATTCCAACGAAGTAGTTGGGCAAAATGGATTGATAGTTGGAATTTATTATCAACAGTTGATAAAGAGGGTTATTCAGCTACTTTATACAGAAGGCTCAAAGAGTAATGTAGTGCTTAGGCTTCTTTCATGTTCTCTACCATTGCTTGTGCTACTGCATTGTAGATGGCTGTCCATGCTTCTTGCATTTCAGCGTTCCACATTTTTCTTTCTGTAAGAATGCTGCCTACCATTTTGACGAAGGCTTTGCCAAAAGACTCAAAATAATTTGCTTTTACACCATATCCCTTGTGTTTTTTAGAGAGGTATTTTATTTCATCTTTAATGTTCTCTATCCGATTAATTTTTGTGAATATAAGCGTAACTGCCATGATTAATTTTCTTTGTTGCTCTTTAGAATCGCCAGTAAAAAGGCTTTTTGTTTCAGGGGCAAGCGCGAAAAAATTTTCATAAAAAATTTGTCCTGCTTCACTTACATGGGCTACAACATCAACCCAAGAGTTTTTTACTAATGAAATTTGTTTGTCTGTCATGATTCTTTGTGTTTTTTTCACAAAGATATAATCATTGTTTTTATTATCCCAAATCATTTGATAGATAATTGAATATTGGTGATAAATATAAATGATAAAATGACAAAAACATCAGATTTTTATGCTCTTGAGATAGATAAATAGAGTGCTTAGGCTTCTTTCATATTCTCTACCATTGCTTGTGCTACTGCATTGTAAACGGCTGTCCATGCTTCTTGCATTTCAGTATTCCATATTTTTCTTTCCGAAAGGATAGTACCTACCATTTTAATAAAGGCTTTTCCGAAGGGTACAAAGTAATCTGTTTTTACACCATATCCTTTGTGTCTTTTAGAAAGGTATTTTACTTCGTCTTTTATATTTTCCAAGTGGTTTACTTTAGTAAATATAAGTGTGATAGCCATGATGAGCTTTTTTTGTTGTTCTTTGAGATCGCTCGTGAAAAGTGAACGCGCTTCGGGCGCAAGTACAAAGAAATTTTCATAGAATATTTGCCCTGCATCGCTTACATGGGCTACTATGTCTATCCATGAGTTTTTTACCAATAAAACTTGTTTGTCTGTCATATTTTTTAATCTTTTTATCAATAGTGGAGTAATATACAAATTTAAGAAAATTTTTTTTTCTCTCTAAACAATTTTATCAATGATTTTATATTGGCGATAAAAAAAAGCTACCTCTAAAAGAAGTAACTTTTTTATCTGAATGATATAGTGTCAAATTTTTATTTTTCTTTCATTTTTTCGCCTTGTGGCTCTTTAGCATTGGGTGGGTTAGTACCTTGCAAAGTAATGATATAGCTCGATACATTTTGCATATCTTTGGCAGTAAGTTTTTTCTGCCAAGCAATCATCCCTTGTTTGGGTACGCCGTATTTTACTGTTTTAAATACGTCATTGATAGTGCCACCGTGAATCCAATAAGCATCAGTAAGGTTCGGACCTGTACCACCTTCGCCTACTTGCCCATGACAAGTAGCACAGTTTTTAACAAATAGGTCTTTCCCCGAATTGATAGAGGCATCGTCTTTAACCATTGTTACATTGGTTTCATTGAGGTTTGCCGCTACGGTTTTTTGGTATGCTTCTATTTGTTTTTGAGCTTCGGCTACTTCTATGTTGTACTCTTCTGTGGAAAGCGGCGCAGATTCTAAGACGTGATAGTTAATCATATATACAATAGAGAATACTACTGTGCCATAGAAAAGATAAAGCCACCAAGGGGGTAGATGGTTATCGAGCTCGTGGATGCCATCATAACTATGCTTGAACATAATCGTTTCTTCTTTTTCAAGAGGGATAGCATCAGTAAGCGAGCGGTCAACGCGTTGCCACCACATTCCTAATAGACTCTTTTCTGCACCTTTTTCTTCTTTAAGCAATACCAATTGAATGATGGTAGTTACTTGAAAAATGACTACAAGCATCAATATACAAACAAATACCAATAGAGATATTGCCGTCATGAGCAGCCAGTCATTGTTAGTGGCTGTGTTAGAGTTCGCTGTTGCAACTGCATTGTCTTGTGCCCAAGTAACCGAGCTAGTGAGCAATGCGAAGGTTGCTAAATAGATTTTTTTCATATATCACCTTCCTTTTGTTTAGTTTCTGTACTTGAAGTATTAGCCTCTTCAAGTGGTATATTTTTCATCATTTGAATGTGCCCTTTGGTCATCAGTTTTACCCAAATAAGTAACAACATAAAGAATCCAAAGAATACTAATAGTGAGAAAATAGGGTACATTTCTACGTTGTCTATTCGCTCGAAATAGTGTTTAAACATAATACTTTAAAGTTTAGGGTTGGTTAGTAGCTATTTCGTCTTTTACTTTGATGTCTGTGCCCAATCTTTGTAAGTAAGCAATCAAGGCAATGATTTCTTTGTCTTTGTCTGCATTGATTTTTGCTTCTTTTTTCAGATTGGCTACTATGCGACTTGCTTGTTTTTCGGTTTCTTCTGCTACGGAGGCTTCAAAATTATCGGGGTAAGGCACTCCTAAAGTACGCATTGCTGTTATTTTGGCTTTGATACCTTCTTTGTCGTAGTTGCTTTCGTATAGCCATCCATAAGCAGGCATAATAGAGTTAGGCGACATAGAGGTAGGGTCAAGCATGTGATAGTAGTGCCAGCTATCGTTTCTTAAGCCACCTTCGCGGTGCAAATCAGGACCTGTTCTTTTAGAGCCCCATAGGAAAGGGTG
Source organism: Cytophagales bacterium (assembly GCA_004293905.1). Classification (GTDB taxonomy): domain Bacteria; phylum Bacteroidota; class Bacteroidia; order Cytophagales; family Microscillaceae; genus RDZE01. The sequence goes on from RDZE01000015.1 coordinate 260,312, forward strand.
GTCATACACAAACTCACCTGCTTTGGAGTATTCGCCGTAGCGTTCGGTTTCAGAACGGAATGGGCGTACCATTTGAGAGTGGCAGTTTACGCAACCCTCGCGTATGTAGATGTCTCTTCCTTCTAATTCTAAGGGGGTATAGGGTTTTACGGCAGCTATAGTAGGCACGTTCGATTTGATAAGGAAAGTGGGTACCATTTCCACAATTCCGCCTATAAGAACGGCAATGAGTGTTAATACAGTGAAAAGGGTAGCTCTGCGTTCCAATACGGCATGCCAGCCTGTTGAGTGTATAGGGGTTGCTTCCATAGGAGGTGCTTCGGCACTTTCGTTGGGTAAAAACTTGCCTTGTGCGGCTGTTTTGATGAGGTTATAGCTCATAATGAATACACCTACAAGATACAACAAGCCCCCTAATGCGCGAAGCATATACATTGGTAGTATTTGCGTTACGGTTTCGAGGAAGTTGCTATATTGTAATAAACCTTCGGGCGTAAATTGTTTCCACATCATACTTTGTACAAAGCCACCTACATAGAGGGGTAATGCATAGATAATGATACCCAATGTACCTAACCAAAAGTGTAAATTGGCTAATTTAACAGAAAACAGTTTGGTTTGCCACATACGAGGCACTAACCAATAGAACATACCAAAAATGAGGAAACCATTCCAACCTAAGCCACCAATGTGTACGTGTGCTATAATCCAGTCAGTAAAGTGCGCAATGGCATTTACATTTTTCAATGAAAGCATCGGACCTTCAAAAGTAGACATACCATAAGCAGTTACGGCTACTACCATAAATTTAAGAATAGGGTCTTCGCGCACTCTATCCCAAGCACCGCGCAAAGTAAGCAATCCATTGAGCATACCTCCCCAAGAAGGGGCAATGAGCATAATGGAGAATACTGTACCTAAACTTTGTGCCCAATCGGGCAATGAAGTATAGAGAAGGTGGTGAGGACCTGCCCATATATAAATGAAGACGAGTGTCCAGAAGTGGATAATGGAGAGTTTGTAAGAGTATACAGGACGGTTAGCTGCTTTAGGTAGAAAATAATACATCAAACCTAAATAAGGAGTTGTAAGGAAAAATGCTACTGCATTGTGTCCATACCACCATTGTACTAAAGCATCTTGCACACCCGCGTACACATAGTAGCTTTTGAATAAGCTAATAGGTAATTCAAATGAATTAACTACGTGCAATACGGCTACAGTAACAAAAGTGGCAATGTAAAACCATATTGCTACATACATGTGTCGCTCGCGGCGTTTGAGGATAGTACCTATCATGTTGATACCAAACACCACCCAGATTAGTGTGATGGCAATATCAATAGGCCACTCAAGCTCAGCGTATTCGTGTCCTGTTGAGATGCCTAACGGCAAAGAGATAGCGGCTGCCAGAATGATGAGTTGCCAGCCCCAAAAATGGATAGAACTCAATGCATCACTGAACATTCTCGCTTTGAGAAGACGCTGCATTGAGTAGTACACCCCCGCAAACATTGCATTTCCTACGAAAGCAAAAATGACAGCGTTGGTATGCAAGGGGCGAATCCGCCCAAAACTTGTGTAGGGAATGCCAAAATTCAGTGCGGGGTAAAACAACTGAATAGCAATCAGTAAGCCTACTGTCATACCTACGATGCCAAAAATAACAGAGGCAATCATGAACAATCGCACTATCCTGTTATCGTATTCGAATTTTTCAACTTGGCTCATATCTTTATGAATATCTTCGGTTTTTGAATAAATCTTTCTCAAAGGTATGGAAAGGTACTTCTATCACGAATGATATACATTAGTGTAAAAACTGACATTTGTCAATTTTTAAGATGAGTATTGAAAAATTTGTGTTATTTTGGTATTCGCCAATACATAAAGTATCCGATGAGGCAAAAAATAATATTGGGCAACCAAGCGGCTAACAGTGGAGGCATATCGCCTGCTTTGCCTACTCCTCTGCTTAGGATAATGAAAAGCACATAAACAAATGCCAATATAAACCCAAATGCGATTTGTAGCCCTGCTCCTTCACGCGTTTTTCGGGCTGAAACAATCACGCCAATAATTGTTAATATTATGATAGCAAAAGGATAAGTAAAACGTTCATAACGTTCAATGAGATAGGTTTCTAAATCTTCTGCCCCTCTGATTTGTAACTTTTCGATGTGTTCATTGAGTTCGGGCAAGGTGAGTTGCTCATTGAGCATATATTGACTTTCAAAATCTTTGGGTTTTATGTTAAGTGTAGTGTCTTTAGCTTTGAAATATTCTATAGTTTCTTTATCTCCCTCAATAGTCCGCACCTTAAAATCGGGTAGTTTCCATTTGCCAATAGCTCTATCCCAAATAATATGAGGGGCATCTAATTTTTGTTTCAGCAAGAGCCCGTCTATAGTTTCTATGCAAAAGCGGTATCCTACGTGGTTGATATTGTCGTAGCTTTCTAAGTATATATATTGAGTAAGTCCCGTTTTGATGTGTACATTCCTTTTGTTAAAATAAAATTTATCTTTAATATAAGTATTCTCAAAGTGAATGCGTACTTTATTGGCATTAGGAATGACCCAATTGATAAGAAAAAATACAATCAAGCCTAAAAAAGAAGAACCTATCAAATAAGGCACGAGTATTCTTTTAAGACTTACGCCACTGCTCACAATGGCAACAATTTCAGTATGAGTAGCCAATCGTGCTGTAACAAAAACCGCACTGATAAAAACAATGATTGGGCTCAGCATATTGGCATAGTAAGGTATAAAATTGAGGTAGTATTCAGTCGCAATTTGCCAAGCAGTTCGGTTCATGCGGTTGAAATCTTCTATCTTCTCGGTCATGTCAATAATTACTAATACTGCCGAAAGTAGAAATACTACAAATACAAAAGTAGTAAGGTATTTTTTTAGAATGTAGAGGTCTAGAATTTTCATGCTACAAAAATACGATTTTTTGTACTTTTAAGCATAAATAGGTCGGGAATAAATATAGGTCGATAAGATATTTTCTAAATCGAGCATGGCTTGTGTGCCTGCTATAAGTTCTTTGAGCCATACTAATTCGGCAAGACTCAGTACCCAGCATACTTCTATAGTAGGGAGGTGTAAAATAAACAGTTCACTTCCTTTTTCTTCGTCTAAAAAACAGGCTTTGAGGTCAATGGCTTTGATATGTTTTGAAAAGAATAAAAAATTGCGCGTGTTTAATAGCAGACTATTATTGCGAAAAGTGATTGAAAACTCATTTTTTCCTTCCAATTGTTTGATAGCTCCCTGTGTGGTTTGGAAGATTTCTTTTTCAGGTGTGGTAAATTTCATAAGCAAGGCGACCTAAAGAAATGGTATTTTGTAATACTGAATTGCGAAGGTAGCTCTTATTTATAATTAATCCAAATAAATTCCTATATTTTTACCTCAAAAAAATGTTTTCAGCGCGGTGGCTCTTGTAATGGCTATTTTGGCGAATGATTTGGCTAACTCACTTCGCAAATAAGGTGGGCAGGTAGCAAGAAAATCTTCATAGGAAATCTCTTTTGCAAAGAGTTTTTTGATGTCATCGAGCATTGCTACAATGCCTTCTGTACCTAAAAATTGGTAAATATAGGCGGCTATAGGTGAACTTTTAATTTCAAGCCCTGTATCTCCTACTCTCCCTTCTACTAATAATTTGAGCACTTTAGGATTGATTTCTCTGATTTGCGCACTTTCGAGGGGTGTGAGAAAATATTCTGCGCGTTCGGTTTGTGGGCTTGTTTCTGTCTTCATCATCCCTATTAGCATAGACATTGGCGCATCTCCTCCTGTGGCAAAGGCAAACGCTTCTAATAAAGTAGCGAAACAAAGTTTTGTAGCCAAATACTCTCTTGCGATGGCTACGTTTTTTTGTGCTTGGTGCGTAAGCCTTGCATATACTACCGATTTGGGTACGTTTTGGAATCGGTGAAATATATTGGCTGTTTGTAAATAACGCAAAAAGCCTTCTGTTTTCATGAGTCCTTCTCTGTATTTTACAACCGAGTAGGCATGGTTCTCTAAATCGTTCAGTGCTACGTTGCCTTCATAGATAAGTCGCCAAGTGTTTTCGAGAAAATAGCCTGTGTTTTCGGAAGCAAAGTTGGCTACATCTTCATTGGCTACATCTACAGAAAGGTGTACTGCTTGTATAATCTCATCTTTTGATACTTGAGGCGCGTGAGCATCTGCCCATTGTTCGAGGCGTTGCGCCATGTGGTCAAAAGAAGAAAAACCTGACTCATCGAAACCTCTAAAAGGAATGGTAGCCTCTATACAAGTGGCAATGGGAATGAGTTGGTTGATAGAAAAAAACGGAGCTAAAGTATCCATCGCTACAATAGTGCTGAGTAGTTCGTTCATTCCGCCAAATACATTGAGCACTTGCCCCCCTTTAAAGCCATAAGTTGCCAATAACATATTCCACCATAAAGGTGCATTGGGCACTTCTGTATGAATAAGGGCTTGGTTTTGGGGTTGTACAGTAATATAAGGAGCTAATTGTTGGGCTACATTGGGCGAAAAACCTTCATCTACTTGGTAGTAAACCACATCATGAAATAAGCCCGCCAATACTTGATAAGGACTCTGCAAAGACTCGCAAACATCAAATACGTGATTGAGCGTGTGAAACTTTCGCCTTGTGCCTACCATACAGCCATAAATTAAAATGGCTATTTCCTCCAAATCTTTGTCGTCTATGGTTACTTGAAGTTGTTCAAAACAACGGCGAAGTTCTAAAATCAAGAATGTAATAGGTGCTTTTTTCATGAGAAAGCGCGGAAAATATGAAACTTAATCTATCAAATTTAATTCCTAAAATCCACAATTACAAAAACTACACAAAACTTTTTAGATGTTGTCAATATAATTAAAAAAAAGAGTTAGTTTTGCCCTAAAAAAAAAGATGGAACAAAAAACAATTTTACTTACAGGGGCAGCGGGCTTTATAGGTTCGGTAGTGGCTCAAAAGCTATTGGAAATAGGACATCAGGTAATAGGGATTGATAATTTGAACGATTATTATGATGTAAAATTAAAATTCTATAGATTAGATAACCTAAAAAAATATCCTTACTTTCATTTTTATCATCAGGACATAGAGAATCTAAGCGAACTTCAAAATGTATTTGCACAGCATAAAAACATAGACGCTATTCTCAATTTGGCGGCGCGTGCAGGGGTGCGCTATAGCATGGAAAACCCCCATGTATATATGACTACCAATGCCAATGCTACGCTTAATTTATTAGAGATGATGCGCCAGCACGAGATAAAAAAAATGGTATTGGCTTCTACTTCTTCGCTTTATGCGGGGCAGCCTCTTCCTTTTACTGAAAAATTACCCGTAAACACACCTATTTCGCCTTATGCTGCCTCAAAAAAGGCGGCTGAAATGATGGCTTATACCTATCATTATTTGTTTGGTTTAGATATTTCGGTGGTGCGTTATTTTACAGTGTATGGTCCGGCAGGGCGTCCCGATATGAGTATTTTCCGATTTACGAAGTGGATAGATGAGGGCACACCCATAGAATTATTTGGTGATGGCGAGCAAAGCCGCGATTTTACATACGTAGACGATATCGCCAATGGCACTATTGCCGCAATGAAACCCGTAGGTTATGAGGTTTTCAATTTGGGCGGAGGGCGCGAACCTATGTCTATGAATCAGGTAATTCGTTCATTGGAAAAATTATTGGGCAAAAAAGCACTTATAGACCACAAACCCTTTCATAAAGCTGATATTACAGATACACAAGCTGATATTAGCAAAGCCAAACATATTCTGGGTTGGCAGCCGCAAGTGGCTATGAGTGAGGGAGTTGCTAAGACTACTGAGTGGTATCTTGCCAATAAAACTTGGCTCAAAGACATTAAATTATAAGTTAGTTCAACCTAACTTTTTTAGTTGTTCTAAATTTTGGAGAATATGCGCCGTTTTTTCTGTGTCTTGAAGCAGATAAGGCGGCGCAGCTCTTTCTTGGCAGTGCAAATGGCTACATCTTTCGCAAGCTACTCCTACCTCGCGCAGGGGGGCAGTGTGGTGAAATTTGGCTTTTTGTTTGAACTCCTCATTCATCAAAAAACCTATGGTTACACTGCTATTTTTATTGGGTGTGGGAAAAGCAGCACTGGCTAAAGAAATGCAAAAATACTCATTGTCGGAGTCAAAATAGCTTGACCTTTGTACTTTGCAGAGCATTTCTTGGGGGGTTTGTTCCAAATCTTGTAGTATATGAATAGAAACCCATCTTCGGCAGTAGTGTTGGTTCAGCACTGAGCCATGTGGATTGTATAAGCCTGCCAAATGCAATTCTTTATCCAATGAATATTCGTTGCTGTGGGGTTGGTTTCGAAAACGAAGGAAAAAGAGGTGCGAAAGTCCAAAAAAGCGTGGGGCGATATTGGTGAGTCTGTGCAAAAACATTTCGGGCGATGCTTGGTATTTTTGCGTAAGCGAAAGGAAAAAGTGGCTGTTCCAATTAGGTTGCTCGAAGAGTGAGGTGCAATCTTTTATCATTTCGTCTTTGGGTATGAGCAATGCACCCGCAAAATAAGAGGCTTTGAAATTATTAAGAATTTGCTCAAAAGATTCTATTTTTACCCAACTGGTGGTGTAGGTTCTATTTTTAAGATGCATAAACAAATAGCCTATTTCTTTTGCAAAAGTAAAACGGCGTTGTTGTGCATTGAGCAAAGGATTGATATAAAGTTTTTTTTTCTCAGGAATGACTACAGACCGAAGGTGTTGCAGATGCTCAAAACGTTGGAGCGTATCTTCATCGATGGTATATTGGTATTTTTCTTCTAAGATTTGCTGCAACTCTTTTGTTGTGAGTTGACTTACTGCTTTTATTTCATTTTGGGTGATGAATTGTTCTACTTCAGTTTCTATTTCTTCGAAGTAGTTTTCGTGCATTTCTTGGTAGGAACGTAGTACTGAAAAGTAAAAACGCTCTACGGTCATATCGTGGTTGCGGGCTATTTCGATGAGTGTGCTGATGAAGGCACTCAATTGGGTGGGTGAATCTGAAAGTTTTTCGATGAGGTCGCTCAATTCTATCCCAAAGATGTCTAAGGGCAGGCTGGTTAGCAAATCCATTTTGAGTAGTTCTACAATGGGGGCAAGTCTTTGACTTACTTGTAAGGAAACTAACCACTCATAACTTACGCCTAAGGCTTTTGCGATGGCAGTGATTTTATCTATTTTGGGGTATTTTTTCCCTTTTTCTATTTCATTGAGATAAGAAACAGAAAGCCCTGTGGTTTCAGCTACCTCAGATTGTGAAAGAGATTTACTTTTTCGGAGATGCCTTACTTTCAGCCCAAAAATGAGGCGTATGCTTTCTTCTTTGCTTATCATGGTTGCTTTTTTTAGGAGCATTTAGGTTTATACGCGCTTTATGTTAACGGCTAATACGTAGAAAGCTAAGTTTTCATCTATTTCCTTAACATTTACTTCGAGTTGGTTGTCAGAGGTAAGGGCTACGTGTATGAGTCCAATGCCTGCACCTTTGCTGTCTTCGGTATCGGGTCCTAATGCACGTTGTTGCCTTTTAAATTCGCGGAGTGCTTCACGGTCAAGAGAGTTGATGGTTTCACACTTCTTGAGTATTTTGGGTACGGCGGTTCGGCTTACAAGGTTGCCTGTCATTACTTTGTAGTGCTCGGCAGTTTTTACGATGGCTAAAGTTCCTACTTTGTCTTTTCCATCAAATTGGTCGCTTTCTTTGGAGTAATAGAGTACATTTTGGGAAAGCTCCATAAATATGGCAAATACCTTATTGCCTATGCTCACATTGTCATAGAGCTTGAGTCTTTTACGAATGTTGTTACTGAAGTCAGCCAAAAGCACATTGTTTAGAGGTCCTTTGTATGAAAAAAGGACTTTTTCTCCATCAGTTTGGTTTTGGTATTCATAATAGTTGAACATGTTTGTAGTATTTGAGCTTAGATTTATGGTTCGAAACTACACAAAAAAAGTAGGAATTAAAATTTTTTTTATATATTTTTCTGTTTTGTAGTTTGTATTTGTTGGTTTTGCTTCTTAATGTATTGTTCGAAATTTTTGTCTGAATCCATCTTTAGGGTGATGTCGCGTTGTGGGAAAGCGATGATAATATTGTTGCGTTGAAATATTTCAAAGATTTTGAATCGTATTCGGCTTTTAATGATGTCTTGATCCCAATTATTTTTTGACCAAAAGTAGATTTCGAAAATGAGTGCAGAGTCGCCAAAGTTTTTGAGTAGTACTGTGGGTGGTTCTGGTTTTTCTAAGACATCGATGCTGGCTTCGCGGGCAGCTTCTACGAGGCATTGCGATACGAGTTCGGCAGAGCTTTCGTAGGCAACACCTACTTCTACTTTGAATCGGGTGGCTTCGTCATTGTCGCTCCAGTTAATTACTTTGTCCGATACCATTTTAGAATTGGGGACAATGAGGCTGATGGCATCGCGAGTTTGTACGGTAGAGGTACGAATGCCTATGGAGGTTACGCGCCCCATGATGCCATCTACTTCTACGATGTCGTCTACTTTTACTGTGCCTTCTATGAGAAGTACTAATCCACATATAAGGTCGCTGAAAGTTTGTTGTAACCCTAAGCCTATGCCTACAAACAATGCTGCAAAACTGGTGAAGAAGGCAGAGCCAATTTTTAGGTGCTCTAACATTACTGATATTGCCATTACATAGATTACATATCTTACGATTTGTTTGATGGCAAATTCGCGCCCACGGTCTATGGCACGCATGTAAAAGAGGCGTTGTATGAAAATTCTGTTAATGAGCAGTTCTAAAATTCGTGCACTTGCAAAAATGAGAAAAATAACAAGGATGTGCATTAATATTTCTTCGAGGGTAAGTTGCTCAAAAGTGGTTACGAGCATTTCTTTGATGCCCCCTGTTTGTGTGGCGGTGCTATCTTTCATAAATAAAAATCTTTTGGTTTCATTGTTTTAGAGTACTGATGAAGCAAAGGTATTAATTTTTGATTATTTTCCTACTTAAATTGTTAAAATTTTAGCAACATTCTTAAGTTTAAAAATCTTGTAGAGAGTGTATTGGGTACGGCGTAGAGTTGTTGGTTAATGTCTTTTATCCATGTATAAGAAATAGTATTTTCTATGCCCAATAGGTTGAGTACTTCTAAGCCTATCCATAGGTGGGGTGTTTTTTGGGTTGATCCGATTATTTTTGCAAAGCCTATGTCTACTCTTCTGTAGAAAGGGGCATTGAGTGCAGAGCGGAATGCGGGTTGGTTCGGAGGGCTAAAAGGAAGCCCTGTGCCAAAGATGAGTTGTAAATTGACTCGCCAAGTGGGGTTTTTAGGTAGATAATCTTCTAAATAAAGGGCTACAGTAAGGCGTTGGTCGGTGGGGCGGCGGATATAGTTTTGCGTATTGTTCCAAATGTTTTCTTCTGTTTTCAGAAAACTGATACTGAGCCAAGAGATGGCATCTTTGACAAATTCGCCACTGATGCGAAGGTCTGCACCGTAGGAATATGCGTTGGCTGTATTTTGGGCAAAATAACGGATTCGCATGTTGTCTATATCATAGGGTACTACGTCATTGAGGTATTTGTAGTAGGCTTCTGCTGTCCATTTGAATTTTCGTTGCCCTACTTTGAAACGGTGTTCTGCGCCTATGATGCAATGCAAGGCTTTTTGTGCAAGTAGTTGAGGGTTGAGTTCGCCTGCGTTGTTGCGTAGTTCGCGGTAAAAAGGTGGTTGTTGATAAAACCCGATGGCGAGGTTAAAAGTCCAATTGTTGAGTGGTTGGGGGTGAAAACTGTATTGTATTCTGGGGCTGAAAATCCATTCTTGGTTATAAGTCCAATAACCTATGCGGAAACCTATTTGCAGTAGATGTTGTTGTTGATTCCATTGCCATTGGTGTTGTAGATAGCCTGCCCAACGGTAAGAGTAGAGTTGTGTTTTGGCATCGAGGCTTGCATCGGGGTAGGTATAGCCTGCCGAATCTAAGAAACTATATTCTAAAAGTCGGTCGTTGAGGGTTTCTTGACTAACTTTGATGCCCCATTTAAGTTGCTGATATTGAGAAATTTGCCATTGATTTCTGTTTTCTATGCTGAAGATTTCGGCTTGTAGTCTATTTCGGGCTGATTGGAATACAGTTCCCAAACTACTTCGGTCTATGCAGTTTTCTTCGCCAATGACTTCGCATAGTCTATAGCCTCCCTCCCATTCTTGGTATTCTTTTTCTTGGGTATATAGGGCTGCAATAATCCAATCCATTTGCCATTTTTTCTTAATGTTGATTTGGAAGTTCAATGCCGATTGTAGCATTTCGTATTGCAATTTTTCGAAGCCCTCAAAAGCCGCTGTTAGCTTCAATACTTGTGTTGATGTTCCAAAAGAGGTTTCACGGGTGGTAGGCTCAAAGTAATAATCGTTGTTTGCATAGATATTGAGCCACGTAATTTGCACAGCAGGTGTTATTTTAAATCGAAAAAGTAGTTGTAAATCGGCAAAGCGGGGCAAGTATTCGCCTTTGGTGGGCAGTGTGCGAAAAAGATACCTACCGTCTTTGTATCTAAAGCCTGCTAATAGGCTTTTATTTTTAGTGCGGTTGGTGAGTTCGAGGTGAGCATTGGCAGTAAGGAATCCTATACCGAATGAGCCTTTGTTTTGGGTAGGTTCTTTATAGGTAATATTGAGCATAGAAGCCATTTTATCGCCATATTCGCTTGCCCATCCGCCTGTGGAAAATTGGGCATTTTGAACTAAATCGGGGTTGATGGAACTGAGCCCTTCTTGTTGTCCAGAGCGTACTAAAAAAGGGCGGTATACTTCTATTTGATTGATATAGACTAAGTTTTCGTCAAAATTTCCTCCTCTTACGGAGTATGTACTGCTGAGTTCGCTGTTCGTAACTACACCTGCCAATGTATTGAGTAGGTTATTAAAGTCGCCAAAAGCGGAGGGCATTACCCTTACTGTTTGGCTTTCTATTTCGGTAATAAAAATTTTTTCGGGTCTGATGATGGGGTTACTCTCAATGACAATGACATTGAGTAAATTTTCTTTGAGTATAAAATTTTGGGTATAAATTTCATTTTTTTGAGGTATCACTTGTAGGGTGTCATTTTGGTAGCCTACATAACTGACTACAATGGTATTTTTTTGATTGGGCGATAGTGTTAGTTCGAAAAAGCCATTTGCGTTACTAATTGTTCCTGTGTTTTGTTCTACTATTCTTAAGGTTGCCTGCTCCAATGCTTCGCCTGTAGTATTTTTTATATAACCTTTTAACTGTTGCGCTTGCGCAAAAAATGGCAGTAGGCTTATGATTATGGCTATTGCTCTCATCTGACTACTATTTTTTTGGTTTCTTGAAAACTTTCGCCTACAATTTCTACGATGAATATGCCTTTTTGGTGAGGTGGTATGATGAGGGTATGTGTATATAGTGTAGGGCTAACAAATTGCTCTGTGATGATATTTTTCCCTTGTTCATCATACATTTGTAAGGTTATTTTTTCTGTTTTTTGCAGTGAAAAATAGACATAAGCAATGTTTTGTGTAGGGTTTGGATAGAGAATGATAGAACTCTGTTGTGGTAAATCTTGTAGGGAGAAATTATCTAAAAACAGATTGTTGCCATAACCATTAGTACTTACAAAAACGATTTGAATGTTCTTTTTATTGACCCACTTGCTTAGGTCTATGGTTTCTCTCCTCCATTGACTTTCCGATGAAGGTGTCCAGTCGTTTTGGCGTAGGTTGGTAGTGATAAGTTGTGTGGCGGTTTTGTCGTAGAGTAGTTCAAGAGGCTGTTTTCCGCATTGTTCGTAGAGCCATATTTGTAGTCTTTCTTGGTTGCTATTCAGGTTGTCTTTAGTGGGTGCGTAGGCTACATCAAAACTGAAGATAGGTTTTTGGAAAGAAAACAGGGAAAGATTGGCTGAGAAAATTTTATCTTGGGCGTTCAGCGTTCGGTATTGGGCGGCATTGAGCCACAAGACTTGGTTGTTATTTATCTTTTTTACTTCCCAACCGATGAGTTGGTCGTTGTTTTCTATAGTCCAATCACTATTGGAAGGGCTATAGTTTTCAAAATTTTCTTGGTTTTTAGTGCTGAGTGTATTTTTTATTTCAATGGAAGTATTTCGTTGGTCGTTATTGGGGTTTAGGTCTGTTGTATTGTTAGGGCTTTGTGCTTTTATTTCTACTTGGTAGCTCCCTTTGCGAACATTGACTGTAGGCAATGTGAGGGTTGTTCTTTCCAAAGAAGATAAATTACCTTGCCAAAGTGATTGGTATTGTTTAATCCCATTGAGCCAAAGTTCTATGACAACATTTTGGAGGGCTGCACTCCCATAATTTCGGAGAGAAATAACAGGTTGTATGGTTATGTTACAATCTTCTCCCGAAATTGTAATTATCCTTTCTATTCCTGCATCGTTTGCGGTTACAATTTTGGGTGTTAGGGCAGGCGAATTAAGCAAAGTTTTTCGGCGTATACTGTTTTCTAATACATACCTCATCCGGTTTTTTTGGTCGTTGGTAAAAATGTTCATACAAGCATCGTGGGTATAATCCATGTAGTTTTCGAACATTTCAGGCAAGTTGGGGTCGCAATCACTTCTGCGCTGGGTGGGGCAGCCTGTGTTGCTTGTAAAAGCGGGGGGAGTATCGTTGCAAAAATCAGTACCAGAACAACCATCTATATCGCCCCATATATGCCTTAGCCCTAAAAAATGAGCCATTTCGTGCGTGGCAGTTCTGCCCAAATTAAATGGTGGCAAAAGGTTGCCTTCGTCTCCAAATCGTTGATAATCAATCACGATACCATCGGTGAGAGGATTTTTAGAGGCTTCTTCTAATCCTTGTAAATTCGACTCTGGAAATTGGGCATAGCCCAAAAAACCTACTAAATCGCAAACCCAAATATTAACATACTCTTCGGCGTTCCAATAGCTTGTAGATTTTAGTTCTATGTCGTCGCTTAACGACCATGCTGTATTTTTACCTTTCTTCCGCACGATTCCATCTGTGGGATTGCCTTGAGGGTCTATACTTGCTAACTCAAAATTGATTTTTGTATCTGCGCCGTTGGGGTGATTGTTGAAACCTCTTGTGCCGATTTGCCTTCTAAAATCTTCATTGAGTACTCTTATTTGCGACTCTATTTGTGCTTTTGATAGGTTAGTACCTACTCCTTCGGGTTCGCCATTGTGTATAATATGTACTACTACGGGTAGTATATAAATGGTTTCGCTATTGAGTTGGTGTGGATTAAGAGATTGTTTGGGCAGTTGGGTGGGTGTGTTTGCAATGTGATAAATTTGTGCATATTCTTGTGTCAGGCAGCGTATCTCTTGCGCTCTCGCAAAATGAGTGCTCATAATCATTAAGAAAACACTCCCAAACAGAATATGCACTTTCATTGTTCTTAGAGTGCTACGTTCACAGCAACTACTTGTGTTACTTCAGGTACGGCTTTTTTGATGGTTTCTTCTATACCTGCTTTGAGTGTCATAGAAGACATAGGACAGCTTACGCATGTGCCTAAAAGCTCTAATCGGGCGATTCCTTCTTGTGTGATTTCTAACAAGCGCACATCTCCTCCATCAGTTTTCAGATAAGGTCTTATGTGGTTCAGTGCTTCTTCTACACGTTGGTTTAGTTCGGAGGAGGTTGTTGTGGTCATATTCAATGGGATAGAATGAGAGATATATTGGTAGTTAAATAACACATTTTATAAGCAATAGGTTCTTAGCCTATTGCTTGTTTTAAATCTTCGATAAGGTCTTCAGCATCTTCAATACCTACACTGAGGCGTATGAGGGTGTCTTTGAGTCCTGTTTTGTCACGTTGTTCTTTTGGTATAGAGGCGTGTGTCATGGTGGCTGGGTGCGTACATAACGATTCGACACCGCCCAATGACTCCCCTAATGCAAATATTTTGAGGCTTTCCATTACTTTTTTGGCTTCGTCCATTTGGTCATTTTTGAGTGTAAAAGAAACCATTCCTCCGAAGCCCTGCATTTGTTTGAGTGCTATAGCATGGTTAGTGTGTGTAGGTAACCCTATCCAATAAACGCGGTCTACTTTGGGGTGTTGTTGTAGAAACTCGGCTACGGCTTTTCCATTCTGTCCATGTCTTTCCATTCTGATATGTAAGGTTTTGATACCTCTAAGCACAAGAAAACAATCGTTAGGACTTGGCACAGCCCCACAAGCATTTTGAATGAAAGCTAATTTTTGGTGCAATTCGGGTTTGTTGGTAACCAATGCACCCATCACTACATCAGAGTGCCCGCTGAGGTATTTGGTAGCAGAGTGCATCACGATGTCAGCTCCCCAAAGCAAGGGATTTTGCAAACAAGGAGTTGCAAAGGTATTATCTACGCAAAGCAACAAATCATTTTTTTGGGCAATAAGGCTAATGGCTTCAATGTCTATCAAGTTGAGTAGCGGATTGGTAGGTGTTTCGAGCCATATTAATTTCGTGTTAGGATTAATGAAACGCTCTACTTCTGCGGGTTGGTTCATATCCAAAAAATGGGCTTTGATACCAAATTGCTGAAATACTTTGGTGATGATTCTGTAAGTACCGCCATACAAATCGTTGCAAGCGATGATTTCATCTCCTGCCGAAAGCAGTTTAAGAACGGCATCTATGGCAGCCATTCCAGAGGCAAAACAAAGACCAAATTGAGCCCCTTCTAAAGCCGCTATATTGTTTTCTAAGGCAGTTCTTGTGGGGTTTTGTGTTCGTGCATATTCATAGCCTTTGTGCTTGCCTATGCCCTCTTGCACATAAGTAGAGGTTTGAAAAATGGGCGTCATGATAGCACCTGTGGAGGGGTCGGGGTGCACGCCTGCATGAATGGCTTTCGTTCCGAATTTCATATTTTGCGTTTTTTTGGTTTCAAAATGCTAAATTATAAAAAACAAATGGACAAAACAATTTGGACAAAAAAGATTTATGCCTATTTTTGTGCCTTATCATCTTATTTATATTGCACAAAAACCACACATGGCACGCATACTTACAGGTATTCAAAGTTCGGGCAAACCTCATTTAGGCAATCTTTTGGGGGCTATAGTGCCTGCTATAGAGCTTTCGCGAGAGGCAAATAATGATTCTTTTTTCTTTATTGCTGATTTCCATTCACTAACAACTATCAAAGAGGCACAAATACGCCTTGAAAATACGAACGCTGTAGCGGCGGCTTGGTTGGCTTTTGGCTTTGATACCCAAAAAAATACTTTCTATAGACAATCAAGAGTGCCCGAAGTAGCAGAATTGGCTTGGTATTTAGGCTGTTTTATGTCTTATACGCGCCTCAGTTTGGCACACTCTTTCAAAGACAAAGCCGATAGGCTCGATGATGTCAATGCGGGTTTGTTTACTTACCCTGTGCTCATGGCAGCCGATATTTTACTCTATGATGCACAAATTGTACCTGTGGGCAAAGACCAAAAGCAGCATCTCGAGATGACCCGCGACCTTGCCGAGAAAATTAACCATCATTACCAAGAAGATGTTTTTGTAGTACCCGAAGCACGCATAGATGAGCAAGTGATGACGATATTGGGCACTGATGGGCAAAAAATGAGTAAATCGTACCAAAATTATATTGATATTTTTCTGCCCGAAAAAGAACTGAAAAAAGTAGTTATGAGCATCAAAACCGACAGTACGCCTTTGGAAGACCCTAAAAATCCAGATACTTGTTTGGTTTTTGGATTGTACAAACTTTTGGCAAATGCCGAAAACACAGCGCAAATGCGTAAAAACTATGAAGCAGGTGGGTTTGGTTATGGGCATGCTAAAACTGCCCTTTTCGAGCTTATTTTAGAAAAATACAAAGAAGAAAGAATCCGTTTCAATGATTTGATGCAAAATACACAAGCCTTAGAACAAGCACTGAGTATAGGCGAGCAGAAAGCTAAAGAAGTAGCCTTAAAAGTACTTAACAGAGTTAGAAAAGTGATGGGCTTTTTATCATAAAAAAACTAAAAAACGATGACTTACCAAAACGATATATTACTACGTACTTTGCGTGGCGAAAAAACCGAACGCCGACCTGTATGGATGATGCGGCAAGCAGGGCGTGTATTGGCTGAATACAGAGCCGTGAGAGAAAAAGCAGGCAGTTTTATTGCTTTAGCTACTACCCCCGAATTGGCTTCGGAGGTAACTGTACAACCTGTTGATATTTTTGGAGTAGATGCTGCTATCATTTTTTCTGATATATTAGTAGTGCCCGAAGGTATGGGGCTACCTTATGAAATGTACGAAAAACAAGGTCCTTTTTTTCCTAAAACGATTCAAACGGCTGCCGATGTAGAAGCATTGCACCTGATAGAACCCGAACAACATTTGGGGTATGTGATGGAGGCAATTCGACTTACTAAACAAAAATTACAACAAAGAGTGCCTTTGATAGGTTTTGCGGGAGCTCCTTGGACTATTTTTGCCTACATGACGGAGGGCAAAGGCTCTAAAACTTTTTCAAAAGCAAAGGCTTTTTTGTACCAACAACCTACTATAGCCCATGCTTTACTTCATAAAATTACACAAAGCACTATTGCCTATCTCAAAGGACAAATAGTAGCAGGCGCAGATGTGTTACAGCTTTTTGACTCTTGGGCAGGCATTCTTTCGCCTGAAAGTTATAGGACTTTTGCATTGCCTTATATCGCTCAAATTTGTGAAGCCATCAAAGACGTACCTATGATTGTTTTTGCTAAAGATGCTCACTTTGCGCGGGCATGGTTGGGTGAGTTGCCCTGTGCAGCAGTAGGGTTAGATTGGACAATGGAAGCAGGCGATTCGCGCAGGCTCATCGGGGCAGATAAAGTTTTGCAAGGCAATTTAGACCCTTGTGTGCTTTATGCCGATGAAACTAATCTGCGAAAAGAAGTAGAAAAAATGTTGCGTAGCTTTGACTCTAAACATATTGTTAATTTAGGGCATGGACTTTATCCAGATATTTCACCTGCCAAAGCAAAACTTTTTGTAGATACTGCCAAAGAAATTTCTACAGAACTTCACTTACGAATGTAAATATTCTTGTTTTTCTGATAAGGCTCATAGTATGCCGCGAGGGTTGGAGCGATGCTAAATAATTTTTTGGCTTTGCCTTCTTGGTCTACTATTACATCGGGCAAATCGCTCATAAAAGCCTTGTGTATATCTATCAATCGATTGTATTTATCTAAATGCTCCCAATGACTGCCTGCCAAATACCAGTTGAAATAAGGTGTAGAAGCATAGCCATATTGGTAGGGGCGCGTGTCGTAACCCAAGACTACTATCTTCTTCCCTTTGAATACTTCTGCTTCGGGGTGTGCGTCTAAAAGTGTAGATTCGGGGTGTATCCATACTTGCTCATTGTTGAGGTATTTTACGCCTATATTCCAAACACTATCATAGTAAAAAAAAGTACAGTTAAAAATCAATACTAAAAAAAGGACTTCTTTGAGCAAAATATTTTTGAAAGTGAGAAAAAAATGGGTGAGTAAAAAAGTAATGACAGGGATTAAACTAACGAGCAAGTTCGCGCCCCATGTTAGGTCTAAGAGTAGTACGGAAGGAATAGACACTAAAAGCCAAATAAAACTCGCACTCTGACATCTGTTTTGATAATTATTATAGCGTTTGGCTGTACTTAACACTGAAAAAGTCATAAAAATGAGAACAAGAGTATACGCAAATAAATATAAAAACTCCCAACTATATAATTGAAATTGTTTGGGTATGATAAAAATAGCATAGAAGAAAAAAACAAAAAAATCAGCTTCGCGATTACCCAAATAAAACACCAAGAAACTAATCAAAATGGCAAAAAAGTAGGCAAAAAACAAACCTATGTAGTTCTGAATTTGAGCATTGGAGTAAAGCGTGAATACAAAGAGAGGAACAATAATGAGAAGGAAATTGGGCAAATAGATAAGCCCTGCTAAACCTAAATATGCGCCAATAGCAAAGTACACATTCTGCTTTCTTTTTTCATTTACTTGGTAAAAAATGAGATTGAGCACCCAAATCAGTGCAGTATTGGCAAGAAGCGCGGGGGTGAGTATAAAAGAATCGATGTATAATGAAGACAAGAAAATATAAATAATGGCGGGCAGTAGTGTTCTTTCGGGGAATACATCGCGTTGCATGAAGAGTTGATTGATGAACAACGCTTGCAAAAAAATAAGAACGGCTGCCATAATGCGGTATACGAGCAGTGTTTCATTGGCGATGTACATCGTTAGCCAATAGATAAATGCGGCTATAGGGCTAATGTGCACCCAAATATGGCTATACAATGCTTCTCCTTCCATCATTTTATTGGCGACAGAAATCCATACTAACTCTTGTTGGGTAAGTGGAAAATTGTACCAAAGTGCAGGAGCTCTCAGGGCTAAAAATAATAGGAATAAGATGATGAGTTTGTAGGTAGCATTGATTTTAAAAAAACTGACCATAGTTTGTTTTTAGTAGTTTGGTGTTCAGGGTGTAAAACTAAGCAAATAAATCGATTTGAACAATTAACGTTTGATGATTTGCCCGCCCCATTCGTTGGTAAAATCAGTATCAGGGTTGCCTATATATTCTATAAGTGCGCCTGTTGAGGCATTGGCTTTCAAGTATTGTTTTACTTGTAGTTTAGCCCAAGCACCTGAACTACAGCGCAACGTTGCACGGTCGGCAGTGAGGTAAGTTCCCTCGAGCCAACTCCCCTCTTGATTGTCTACGCTTAGTTCTTTTATTGCTCCTTTGAGGTATAAACCAGAAGCTCCCCAAAGTTGGCAGTCCATTTTAGGCGTTTGTAGGTTGAGTTGTATGCTACTTCCTGAGGTTACTTTAAGGTATAATTGCGGAGGTTCGAACAAATCAGTGCCTATGATGTCAGCAGAGGCTTGTGCTTGTATTTGCTGAATATTTTTAGAATAAATTGTTATTTTTATTTCGTCTTTTTCGCCTTTTCCATACCATACTTCGGGCTTGGCAAGGTAAATAAATAGTGTATTGCCTTTTACTTCTGCTTTTGTATGCTGCCAAAGTGGGTTTTGCGCATCTATTTCTATTTTGTTAGTATTATGAGGTATTATATAGACATCAAAACCTCCTCTTACGTCTAATATTTCAAAGTCGGTAAGTGTTTGTGTGTTATTTTGCCCCAATGCAACAAAATATAACAAGTAAAAAATTACGATTAAGCCTGTTGTTTTTTGCATAATTATTGTCATTAAAAAATTACTTTACTCCCTTCCGTACAATTACTACATATTTCTATTTCTGAACGATTTTTCAGGATTTGCAATCTAAATTGTTGGTATTTTTCACTTGCCCATATTTGCTCAAATGTATTTTGGTGTAGGTTTCCGAAACTGTGTTGGGCATCTTTATCAAATGCACAAGGGATTACGCTACCGTCCCAAGTGATGACACTACCTGTCCACATACGCCAGCAATGATTATCTAACCGATTTTTGAGCACAAAGGTATCTCCTTTTTTGATATAACGCGCATATTGGGTTTCAGTGGTAGGAATATAGGTTTGGTCTTGGTCGTAGTGGTATACTTGTGCGGTTTTTATTTGAAAATCATCTACGGGTAGTGTTTTTGCCCATTGGTGTATGTTTTTCAATTCGTGTTCATTGTGTTTAAAAACAATAAATTGGGCTATCGTGTAGGGTTTTTTAGATTTTAGTTGGGCTTTTAGTTGGGCTAATGTTTGTATGCCTTGCATTACTTTTGAGAGTTTGCCACCGATTCTATACTGTTCGTAGGTTTTTTGCTCTGTTCCGTCTATCGAGATGACGAGTTTGTCCAATCCGCTTTGAATGGTTTTGAGTGCTTTTTCCTCTGTAAGGAAGTGTGCATTGGTAGAGGTTGCAGTGTATATTTTGTGTTTGTGTGCGTAGGTTACTAAATCTAAGAATTGTGGGTTTAGGTAGGGCTCTCCTTGAAAATAGAGTGTAAGGTATAGGAGTGTGGGGTGTAGTTGGTCTATTACTTTTTGGGCGGTTTCGGGCTTCATGTTGCCTGTCGGTCGGGTAAAACTCCTAAGTCCACTTACGCATTGTGGGCATCTTAGATTACAACTTGTAGTAGGCTCTATAGAAAGGCTTAAGGGGCGTGTGGAGGGGTCAAATTTTTTGCGTTTATAGGCAATCCAAAGTTTATAGGCGTTTTTTATTTTAGCTGTGTTTGCATATTGCCACCATGCGAGGTGTTGTAGGGCATGCTTCATAGTTGGTAATTGAGCAAGGGTAATTCGGTGAGTTGTTGGTAGGTTTTGGTTTTTTGTGCTTCTGTTAAGGCTTTTATATACCTTTTTCCATGACAATCGGAGCCTGCCCAAGTGATGAATTTTTGCTCTATGAGTTTTTTGGCTAATTTTTCTTCTTCCCTGCCATAATAGCCTGCAATGGAGTTGATATTAAGTTGTAGAAAAACTTGGTGTTGTAAGAGCTTTTCGACAATGGCAAAGTTTTCTTGTAAATATAGATACCTTTCGGGGTGTGCTAAGATGGGTTTGTAGCCTAAACTTTGCATCAGGAAAATAGCTTCCCATAAGAATGCAGGTTGACTGATGAAGGAGGTTTCGAAGAGTAGGTATTGATTGCCAAAACTGAGTAATTCTTCTCCTTTTTCTAATTTTTGGAACATAAACTCATCTAAATAATATTCGGCGGCAATATCGATGCTGAGGTCTATCTGATTTTGTTGGAGTGCTTTTTGAAGTATTTGTGCCGTTTTTTTGATATTTTCGGGTTCGTTGTTATAGTACCCTTTCATAATATGTGGCGTACATATTAGTTTCTTGTAGCCTCGTTGTTGCATTTCTTTACTAAGTGCAATGCTTTCTTCTAAGGTTTTGGCACCATCATCTAACCCATGTAAAATATGGGAGTGAATGTCGGTAGTAAGCGTGTTGGTGGTAGTGTTGAAAGTGTTTTTTGTACTTTTTTTACTTTGAAATAATAACCCGAACATACGTTTATTTTTTTGTTAAGAAAGACCAAAATGTTTTTTTCTTTTCCTCTTCATAGTAGTTATTTTGGTAGTTATATCCATAGCCATAACCATAGCTTGATTGTCTTTGTATGGCATTGATAACGACTGCGAGGTTTTTAAAATTGTTTTGTACTCTAAGTTTTTCTATTTGTTGTATAAAATGTCTTCGAGAATAGTTGGCTCTTACGATGTAGATAGGTAGGTCTACTTTTTGCATAATTACTACTCCATCGGTAACCAAACCTACTGGGGGGGTGTCTATGATTATAACGTCATATACTTCTTTTAGTTGTACGATGAGTTCATCGAAAGACGCACGAAGAAGAAGTTCGGAGGGGTTCGGTGGGGTAGGTCCGGAGGAGATATAATGTAGGTTTTCGAGGGTGCTTTTGCGTATACATTCTTGGTAAGGGTGCTTCCCAATGAGTATGGTGCTCATTCCTTTGTGATTGTCTTCATTGAGTTGGTCAAAGGCGAGATGCACCTTAGGGCGGCGCATGTCGCAGTCTAAAACAACTACTTTGAGGTCAGAAAGGGTGAGTATACCCGCAATATTGACGGTTACAAAAGTTTTTCCTTCGCCACTGACTGTAGAGGTAATAGATAAAACGCGTTTTTCTCTGACAACTTCTGCATTTTTTTTGTTTGGAAAAAGGAAATCCATATTGGTTCTGATGGTGCGCAGTGCTTCATTGAGGGCTGATTTTGGATTTTTATTTACCAACAGTGTAGAATATTGTTTCTGAGCATTTTTCTGTTCGGGTACGCCTCCTAAAATAGCTGCTTGTGTTAGTTTTTCGAGTTCTTTTTGTGTACTGATGACATTGTGCAATAAATATCTTACTACTACTAACAATGTGCTTAAGATGCCCCCAAAGGCAAATGCAATGGTATAAACGTATGATTTATTAGGAAAAATAGGTTGGCTTGAAAAACTTGCTGAAGAGAGTATAGTAAATTCGGGAATGATGCCCGCCCCTGCTATTTCTATTTCGGCTTTTTTGACGAGCATTTGCTGGTAATACACTTCGTCTATGGCATTGAGTCTTTTCATGCGGTTGAGGGTTCTTTCGCGTGCAGGGAATCCTAAGAAGTCTTCTTGTATTTCTGAAATTTGTGATTGTAGTTTGCTGATATTGGCATATAGTTTTGACCGTGTTTTATTGAGTAGACTAATGGCTACTTTTTTCACTTCCTTTATTTTCTGTGTTCTGATGATGACAGAGTTAGTGCTTTCGGTTTTGGAATAAAGTAGTGCTTCACGTTGTTGTTTGAGTGTATTGAGCGCGTTGATATTGGTTTTTAGGTTTTCATCTTTGAGGAATGCGAACAAATTGCTGAGGTCGGTAGCACTGCTATCTTGAAGAATGAGCACCTCAGCATCATCTAAGAGTGCAAGTTGTTCGGCAAGTTCCATTTTTTTGGCTAAAAGCTCTTCTATTTGTTCTATTGATTTTTCAAATTTTCCATCTACTTCTTTACCTTTGTTTTCGAGGACAAATTTTTCTACTTCTAATTCGTGGTCTTCTATTTTTTTTGCTAAGTTTTTGAGTTGTTCATCTAAATATTTGAGTTGTTGTTTGCTGGCTAAGTTTTTTTGGGCTAAAGTTTTTTGCAGATAAACGCTATCAATGATGTCAACGATGTGCTTGGCTTTGATGAGGTCGTGGTCTTGGAAACTAATGCTGATAATACGCGCAGGTTCATTCTCGATGCGTACTCTTAAATTGCGTGTGATATAATTAATGAGTGTATTTCGGCTGTTGATGATAAAATAATAGTATTGGTTGTCTTCTTTGCCTTGGTATCTTTCGGGTATAAAATGTAGTCTGATGCTTACGCCTTGTAGGATAAATTTTTGACCAAATTGTTTTTTTTGTATTTGGTTTTGGTCTGAAAAATTTTGTTCTGATATTTCAAATTCATTTTTGTTAAGGATGTGTACATAGAAAGGTCGGTCGATGATTCTTTGTGTTTGTAAGGAGTCGTAAGTAATATAAAAAGGGCAACTTCCGAAGCGTTCGTAGTCTAAGATATTGCCTTTGGCAAAATAACTCACATCTATATTGGCTTTGTCAATTACGGCTTCGTAAACTAAGTTAGATTGTATAAATTCTACTTCTCCCACAAGGTCTGGATTTATGTTATTAAATCCCTGTAAGCCTAATACGTTTTTTTCATCTGTTTTTAAATTGAGTTTTAGTAAAGATGTTGATTGGTGTATAGGTTTGGTATAGCGAAGGAATAACCAAGCTAAAAAGACAGAGATTATCATAATGATCACAATCCACAGAAGGCTTTTTCTTAGAATGCGTAAGAATTTACCTAAATCAAAATCCGCTAATGCATCAAAATTCTCATTGTTCTTGTCTTTTAATGCGTTAGAATGTTTGCCTATGTATGCATAGTAGGGATTTTTCAAGGCTTTTAGCGGTTTGTGGTTTGTATAAGTAGAATAAATGTGAGGATAGTAGTAACAAAACCTAAGATAGGGGATACGTCAGAGATGCGCTCTAAGAATGTTTTTCTGATAGGTTCTACATAAATAATGTCATTAGGTTGTACTAATAAATTGGCTTTTTTCACTCCATCTATGGTTGTTAGGTCTATTATGTACACATTGGGGTTTTTAAGGTCGCCTCTGATGATTCTTATGTTAGAAGCTCTTTGAGTATTGTCAAAGCCTCCTGAACTGGCTAATATTTCTATGAGGTTCATGCCTTCATTGCGTAGGGGAACTATTGCGGCGGAGTTGCCTCTGAATACGATTACTCTTTTGTTTTCGTAGTTTGTTCTTACAAAAGGTTCTTTGTAATAGGTCGCAAATTTTTGAGCAAGTAGGCTGTCTGCTTGTTTTAGGGTATAGCCTTCGAGGTGCACACTTCCGAGCATAGGCATACGCACATTTCCATCTTTTTCTACTAAAAATGCTCTATTATTTGCTAAATTGTTATTATTGGGAGCATAATCACTCCCTACGTTTTGTTGTAGAGTTAAAATGGGGGGTTCTAAAATAATTTCGCCTTGGTTGGTGAAGAGTTGGAATGTAAGGTAATCGTTAGGTTGGATAATGTAGTTTTGCTCTGTTTGTTGGAGCATTTCTTCTATGGGTGTAATATTGATTTCTGTGGGTGTTTTGAAAAGAATATTTTGGTTGTATAGTTTACAAGAATAGAGTTGAAGGCTATAAATGATTAGTAAAATATATGCAATCCATTTTCTTTTCATAGTGGTACACCCCAAATATAGAAGTAGAGTTAAAATAAGTAGCCAAAGATAATTACTTCTGCAAAGGTGCGCAAATTTCTTGAATAGTTTTCAAATAGCTATGCACGACTATTTTTTCATCAAATTGTTTTTCGGCTTTTTTTCGGCTTTTTTCGCCCATAAGTGTTAGTTCTTCGTCTGAGAGTGCATACATTTGCATCATTTTTTGGGCTAAATCATGGGCATTTTTCACTTCGCAAAGGTAGCCATTCTGTCCATCGTCTATGGTTTGTCTACAGCCTGCTACGCGTGTTGCTATGAGGGGTTTAGCCATGCTTGCGGCTTCGAGTAGCGAACGGGGAGTGCCTTCGCGGTAAGAAGGTAAAACAATGCAATCTGCTTGGTTTATATAGGGTTTTACATCTTTGGCACTTCCTACATACTCTATCCATTGTTCTTTCTGCCAAAGTTCTAATTCTTTTTGAGGAATGCGTAAGTAGTCATTGGGGTCGTAAC
Source organism: Cytophagales bacterium (assembly GCA_004293905.1). Lineage (GTDB taxonomy): Bacteria > Bacteroidota > Bacteroidia > Cytophagales > Microscillaceae > RDZE01. The sequence goes on from RDZE01000015.1 coordinate 285,055, forward strand.
TGCCTACTAATAGCAATTTGGCATTGATTCCTTTTTGCTTCAATATATGCCCTGCTTCGGCAAATTCTCTAACACCCTTATCGGTGATGAGACGCGAGAGCATTAAAAAGGTAAATTGTGGATTGCGCTGAAAGGGTTGTGGCTGAAATTCTTGGAGTGAAACACCAGAACCGGGTAGTAAATCACTGATATTTTTATCTACCAATCGGTTTTCGATAAAAACGCTTAGGTCGTCTACGTTTTGGAAGTATACTTTTTGAGGAAATCTAAAGGAAACTTTGTAGAGCCATTGGGCAATGGTAGAAGTCCAATGTTTTTGTAGAAATGTAGTGCCTAAACCGCATACATTATTCACAGCAGGAATACCACAAAGGGCAGCCGCCATCGCTCCGAAAATATTGGGTTTGATAGTGAATTGTAGTACTATATCGGGTTTTTCTTTCTTAAAGATAGTCCATAATTGATAGAGATAATAAAAATCTTTGATAGGATTCGTTCCTTTGTTATCCATTTTAACATCTACATACTTGCAACCCCATTCTTCTAATTTTTCAGAGTACTCGTCTTTGGGCGCAATGGCTAATACTTGATGCCCTTCTCTTAGTAGTGTTTGAACCAATCCTTTGCGAAAATTATAGATATTCCAAGAAGAGTTTAAAACTATGGCTATTCGCATACAATTGTTTGTTTTTTTTGAATTTATTTCGCAAAATTACAGCATTATTCAACTATGCTATTAAACGTTAAAAAAAGCAAAAAATTTTTAAATTGTAAGAAATTATCCTTTTTAATACAATGTTATTAGCTGCTGATATTGGTAATTCTGATATTACTTTGGGGTTTTACGATAAAAACACTTGGTTGTTTGAGTATCGTATAGCGACACAACCTCTGCGCAATGTGCCGACTTATGCACATTTGCTACGTGATTTTATGTTAGAAAATGACATAAAAACAGATAAAATACAAGAGGTGATAGTAAGTAGTGTTGTGCCTACTCATACTGAGGCTGTTTCGGAGGCTATGAAGCTGCTTTTCGATTTTGTGCCTTGGGTAATGGGGGCAGATTTGTATGCAAAGTTGCCTATTCCTATTTTGAACCCCTATGAAATTGGGGCAGATTTGGTGGCAAATGTAATGGCGGCGCATCGTATTTATCCAAAAAACAATGTTTTGGTGATTGATTTTGGCACTGCGCTTACTTTTACTTTGCTGAGTGATGAGGGGCAAATATTGGGTGTTAATATTGCACCAGGGCTTAAAACGGCTATGTATTCTTTGTTCCAAAAAACAGCACAGTTGCCTGAAGTGCCTTTGCAATTTCCGCCGAGTATTTTAGGCGCTACTACCGAAACTGCCTTGCAAGGGGGCGTACTTTGGGGGTATGTAGGTTTGGTAGAAGGCATGGTAAAACGCATCAAAACACAACTACAACTCTCTGATTGTAAGGTAATTGCGACGGGTGGCTTGGTAGAGGTATTGTATCCTTTGCATGCACTTTATGACCAAATGAACCGATTTCATACCTTAGAGGGTTTGCGGTATGTAGTAGATGTGTTAAAAGATTCAAAATCCTAAGATTTCTTTCCAAAAGAGATTGATGACTTCTATCAAGATGAGTATGATGACAATGATTTCTAAGTTATTACTTTCGCGATGTTGGAGTATCTCGGTAAATAGGCGCAGGTTGCCTTCTATGATTTGTAGGCGGTAGTCGAGGTCGCGAAAACGCGCATAGATGTCAAAAACTTCTTTCATTTGTTTGTTGAGTTGGTCGAGTGATGCATCGTTCCATACCAACTCGGGAGGGTCTAAGATATAGAGGTTGTCAATAACACTGTTTTTAATCATGAGGGTTCTGCCGATGAATTTGAGCAGTTTTTTCTTTTGTGTCTTTATTTTTCCATATTCTGCTAATTGTTTTACGTATTGTTCTGTGCTATTGAGCATTTCTTCGCCTAAGTTTTCGTAGTACTCTAAGCCTACCGATTGCCCTACACTGAGCATTACTATTTTAATGGCTAATTCGGAAAAAAAATCGGGCATAGATAGGTATTCATCTGTTACTTTGATTTCGGGGCTTTGGTCAAAGATGATGGCATATTCTTCACTGATTTCGGTTTCGAGGGGTTCTTTGGCGGCTATTTTTTTGGCAAATAAAATAAGTTCGCTTCGGCTTACTTCGTCGTAGCCTGCTAAAACTATTACTCCATGATGAAAAACATATAGATAGCGTTGGTTTTCTAACTTATAAAAGATTTCATAATTGTTGCCTGAATGTGGGTTTGCCGTAAATTCGGCTTTGAATTTTCGGATATTGAGGCTTTCAGCGATTTGGTAGGCTTGAATATTGAGGGTAGGGGTTATCATAATAAACTTCGAAGGCTATTTTCTAATTGAGGGTATTGGAAATGAAAGCCTGCTTCTTGTATTTTTTGGCTACTGACACGGTTGCCTCCTAATACAATATTTGCCATTTCTCCTAATCCCAATTTGAGTGCAAAAGCGGGTACATTGGGAAGTATTAGGGGTTTTTTGAGTATTTTGGCTACGGCTTTTGTAAATTGTTGGTTGGTTGCGGGTTCGGGTGCTACGGCATTGTAAGTGCCTTGTATGGTTTCGTTTTTGAGTGCAAAAATGAACATATTGGCGAGGTCTTGTATGTGTATCCAAGAGAGGTATTGTTTTCCTGTGCCTAATGCGGCTCCTGCACCGTAGCGTATGGGTTGGGCTATTTTCTCAAGTGCCCCTCCTTCATCGCTTAGTACAACTCCTATGCGTAGTTTTGCAGTTCGCAGGTTTAGTGTTGAGAGTGTATCTACTTCTTTTTCCCACTCTACGACTACATTTGCGAGAAAATCGTTCGCGGCGGGGCTATTTTCTTGCAGCCAATTTTCGCCTGTATCTAACCCATAGATGCCAATGGCGGAGGCACTAATGAAGGTTTTTAGTGTTTCGGGTTGGTTCGCTTTGATGGCATTGTAGAGCAGAGCGGTGCTTTGGGTACGGCTTTCTAAGATGGCTTTTTTTCGGCTGGCAGTCCATGCTTTTTCGGCTACATTTTCGCCTGCTAAATGAATGATGGCTGTGCAATTTTGAAAGGCTTCTGGGTCTATGTAGTTATTGTTAGTATCCCATAGAAATACTTCTACGTGTGGAATGGCTCTTTTTTGGCGGCTCAGAAAGGCTACTTGGTAACCTTCGGCGGTGAGTATTTCGGTTATTTTTTTGCCTACTAAGCCTGTGCCGCCCGTGATGAGTATTTTTTCTTTTTGGGTATTATTCATTGTTTTCTTCTTTTCTTTTAAGGTAATAGGCTTGGTATTTTTGGAGAATGTTTTCATCATTACAACAACATTCTTGGCTGGTTGTTTCGTGGGGGCGTCCGGGAATGAGCGGTGCTTGCTGCCATTGTTTTTTTTCTTCTTCTGTGTCTTCTATTTCTTTTTTGAGTGTTTCTTCGTTCGTAAGTGTAAATATTTCGGGACTTCCTGCTTCTATCCAAGCGGTGTACCAAAGGTCGCCCACCATTTTGATGGCTTTTCTCATTTGTCTTTCTACTTGCCCTGCGAGTATTTTGTGATAGGCGGTGGAGAAATCGCGGGAGTAGGTGCGTATGGTTTGCCCGTTTCTTTGTTCGAAGGCGTATTTTTTTTCTCCAAATTTTTGGGTGAGTTCTTTTTCGTAGTGTAGTACTGAATCGAGTGCGGCGTGTGCTTGTATCACGGCTTCCCAAGCATAGAGTTGTGTATTGTCTATGAGTTGGGCTTGCCCTACAAAAAAGTTGTATTCTTTGGCAAAAAGTTCGGGCAATCTTGATTCCCAGAAGCCATGTATGCCGTTTTGGTTGCTGAGTTGCCCGTTGTAGTTTTCGGTGGTGTGTAGGGGTACGTTGGCATCGGCTATGTAGTGGGCTAAATCGGTGGAGATGCGCAATATGGCTTTTGAGTCGCGTATTTTGAAGGCTTGTACAAGTTGTCTTTTCATTTTTTCTATATGCCAAGGCACAATGCCATACGCCATGAGGGTGTCTTCTGAAAATCTTTCTACGGCTTGTTTCCAATAGCGTGGTAGTTGTAGTATGGCTTGCCCTTTTCCGCCATAGTATTTATCGTATACATCGGCATCTATGAAGTGCCTTGGGGCTTCGCCTTCTACTACATAACGGCGGTTGTCGGGGTTGGTAGCGTTTTCGGTGATATAAACGATGTAGTATTTATAGAAACCTATCATTTCGGGGGGGAGTGTGAAGACTGCCATTCTATTGATTTGGCGATGCCCAAAAAAGCCCCATGCATGGCTTGTGAGTGGGTGAAGTAGGTAAAAAAGCGATAGAAGAAGGTAGTATTTCATTGGTGAATGGGGTTTGGTGGCGGCTGGAGCAAATTTAGGAAAAATATTTTTGTTTATATTCTAATTGCTAAAATGAGTATATCATCGGTTTGTTCTTCTTCTGCTTTCCAATGTTGGTATTTTTCTTCTAAAATTTGTTGCTGTTTTTGGAGTTCATGGGGGTGTATTTCTTCTAAAATTGTTCTGAAATGGCGAATGGTGAGTTTTCCTTCTTTTCCGAATTGGTCGGCGTAGCCATCAGTAAATACATAAAGCAGGTCGTTTTTTTGGAGTGTTATTTCTTGTTGTGTAAATATTTTTTGGTGAAATTGGTGACTTCCAATGGGAAATTTATCGCCTTTGTACTCTTGTGGTGTGGTATTTTGAGCATTGAACAACCAAAGAGGTCTTTTTGCGCCTGCAAAGGTTAGTTTTTGGGTATTTAGGTTTATTTTTAGGAGGGCTATGTCCATACCATCATTGAGCTTTTTGGATTCTAAGCCTTGTTGTTGAAGTGTTTGTAGTAGTCGTTTGTCTAACTCGGTGAGTATTTGAGCAGGTGCATAGATTTGGTCTTTGTTGATAATTTGTTCTAATAGATTTTGCCCTACTACGGTCATAAAAGCACCGGGTACGCCGTGTCCTGTACAGTCGGCTATGGCAATGATGATTTCTTGGTTGGGCAGGTGGGCAAACCAATAAAAATCGCCCGATACGATGTCTTTGGGTTGGTAATAAAGCAGTAGTTCTGGAAATATTTTTTGGAGTGTTTCTTTTGGGGGCAGTAGTGCAGTTTGGATTCGGCGCGCATAATTGATGGAGGCGAGTATGTCATCATTTTGTTGTTCTATAATAGTGAGGGTGTTTTCTATTTCGTTTTTTTGATGAGAGAGTAGGTTTTTGGCTTCTCTTTCTTTTCGGCTGAGCCTCCAGATAAAAAATAGAAAAAAAATAGCGATGAGTAAGCCTGCCGAAATCCAATAGTTCCAATAGGCTTGTTGTTTGATTTGTAGGTCTTTTCGTTCTATGATGGCTTTGGTTTCGAGTTTTGTAAGGGCTTTTGATTTCTCAATGCTTGAGAGTGTATCATTGGTTTGTTTGTGTATTTCGAAGTATAAGAGTGCTTTTTCATAGTTTTTTTGTTGTTTATAGGCTTTATAGAGGAGGAGAGCGGCTTCGTTAATTTCAACGGGTATATTGAGTTTTTGTGCTATTTGTAGTGCTTCTTCGGCATAGGTTATGCTCTGTTGATAATCTTGCTTTTGTATGCTTATATTTGCTAAGCCGTTGAGTGCCGTAATGATTCCTAATCTGTAACTTATACTTTGTGCTATTTTGAGGGCTTTTTCATAATTTTGTTGTGCTGTTTGCCAATCTTCACGTTCTACGTATAGCCTTGCTATTTCATTTAGAGTAGATGATATTCCTTGTTTATCTTGATTTTGCGTTGCTATTTCTAAGGCTTCCTGAAAATATTTTAATGATGATTCATATTTTTTTTGAAGTCTATGTATTACACCTATATCACTGAGTGTGTTTGAGATTCCTTTTTTATCAAGTGCTTCTTTATAAATAGAGAGTCCTTTTTGGTAGTATTCAAGGGCTGTGGCATAGTTTTGTTGATTTTTATAAATTACACCTATGTTGGTGAGGCTGGTTGCCAAACCTCTTTTGTCTTTTATTTTTTCTTGTATTTTGATTACTTCTTGGTGGTATTCTAAGGCTTTGATTTCATTGCCTTGATTTCGATAAATAATAGCCAGCCCATTGAGTGTGGAGGCAATTCCTTTGAAGTCGTTGTTCTGTTTGTGCAGGGGCAAACATTGTTCGTAATATTGTATTGCTTGTGCATAGTTTCCTCTTAGGTAGTAGCCTACGCCAATTCTATTCAGAGCCCATGCTTGTCCTTTTTTAAAATTGATTTTTTCAGCTTTTTCGAGGGCTTCATTGGCTAATAGAATGGTGGTGTCAGGTTTGAAGGTATGGTATTGAAAGGCAATATCGATGAGTGCCAAAATACGGGTCGTATCTTTATTGTTATTGTTATGGTATACGTTTTGGAGGCTATCTATTTTTTTTAGGTTTTGTGCCTTTGTAGATAGGTAGAAGGAAGTAAAAAAGATACACAAAGCCCATGTATACTTCATAGTGTTAGAGATGATAGTTGTAGGACAAAAATAACAAAAAGTTTTTAAAGATAAAAGTTTTTAGAATTTAATTCCTGCCACTAATACATCATCGGTTTGTTCCTCATTTCCTTTCCAATTGTGAAGATTTTGGAGTAGTAATCGTTCTTGGTCAGCAAATTCGTAGTAGCGTATTTCTTGTAGTAGTTGTCTGAACCTTCGAGTGGTGAATTTGCGTTCTACGCCAAATTGGTCGGCGTAGCCATCAGTAAATGCATAGACAATATCGTCTTTTTTTAGGAAAATCTCTTTTTCTGTAAATTGTTTCTGTTTGTACTGTGAGCTACCAATAGGGAACTTATCGCCTTTGTACTCGGTAGGCTCTATGTTTCCATTTTCGAATACCCAAATGGGTCTGCCTGCTCCTGCAAAAGTAACTTTAGATTCGCTCAGTTCTATTTTAAGGAGGGCGATGTCCATTCCATCGTTTATTTTTTCGGATTCTATACCTTGTTGTTGTAGTGATTTCAACAATCGTTCGTCTAATTGAGTAAGAATATGCGCGGGTTGTTGTATTCCATCTTTATTGATAATTTGGTCTAATAGATTTTGCCCTACTACGGTCATAAAAGCACCGGGTACGCCGTGTCCTGTACAGTCGGCTATGGCTAAAAAAACCTGATTTTGGTAGGTTGTAAACCAGTAAAAATCGCCCGATACGATGTCTTTGGGCATATACAATAAAAGGAGTTGGGGTACATACGCCTGAATGATTTCTTTTTTGGGCAGGAGTGCCGTTTGGATTCGGCGCGCATATACAATAGAGGAGAGAATATTATCGTGCTGCTTTGATATTTTTTGGTTGGCTTCGCGGAGTGCTTCTGCTTGTGTAGAGATTTCTTCCATTTGTTGTTCTATTTCTGAACTTTTTTGTAAAATATCATCTCTTTGGGCTTCTATCTCTTCCATATTTTGGCGTAGTTCTTCGTTTCTGACGGCTACTTCTTCGTTGGCTTCGCGGAGTGCTTCTGCTTGTGCAGAGATTTCTTCCATTTGTTGTTCTATTTCGTTGCGTTGTATTTTGAGTGATTGCGCATTTTCGTTAAGAGCAGTAGCCAAAATGCTGATTTCGTCTTTGGTACGAATAGGCGCACGGATATCAAGGTTGCCTTTGCTCATTTCATTTATTTTTTCTACCAATTCCATCACTGGTTTGGCTATGCTATGGGCTATCAGTAGAGAGAGCCCTGCTACGAATAGCGCGGCTATCAGTACGCTTGTAAGTGAGCGAATGGCAAATGCTCTTACTGGTGAAAAGGCTTCATCGGCATCTATTTCGGCTATCAATACCCATTTTACGTTGGCTATCTCGAGCGGTGTGAATGAACTTAGTACATCTACTCCACGATAATCTTTTATGATTTCTGTTCCTTTTCTATTGCCAATGGCTTTGGCTACGGCTTGGGTTCTGATGTTTTGGAAAAGCACCGTAGTTTTATAAAATTTGATAAGAGCTATTTCGTTAGTATCTATTTTATTTTTCTCTAATTGGGCTATGAAAGCACTTTCGTCTTCGATGATGAATCTTGAATCGCTCCGCATTTTATAATCATTGCCCACGATGTAACTTTCGCCTGTTTCGCCGAAACCTTCTTCTTTCCAAGATTTGTTATTTGTCATTACAGCATCTATACGGTCTATCGGGATTTGAAACACAAGTGTTCCTATTTTTTGATTGCCTGCAAAAATAGGCGCAGCAATGAAAGCCGCAGGAGCTAAAAAAGAAGGCAAATAGGGTTCAAAATCGCACATTAACACTTCGTTCTTGATGCCTGAATAGCGTATTTTTCTGAATAATTTTCCTAAGTTGGTATCTTTGTGCGCATCGGTGAGTAGGCTTGTACCAAAATCTATTTCTTTGGCAACAGAATAAACGATGTGCCCTTTTTGGTCGTCTATCAAAAATATGTCATAATAACCATAAGTTTGTAAAAAAGTAGCCAAAGTAGCGTGGTACTTTTGATGGGTTTGGTGATAAGGGTGAGGCTGAAAATTACTTTTATTGCCTGTAAGATACTGTGATTGTAGAAAGATGCTTTTGTAATCTTTGGGTACAATGCTTTGCACCTTAAAAGTATCTCGTTCGTGATGTTCTATCTTGCCGATGAGTTCTTGGGCATAGTATTTTTGTAATATTTCTATAGTTTGTTGATTGATTTGATTGGGGCTGATGCTGTCAAAACTTTTTTTGAATTCATTCATTGCATCTATCACACTACTGCTTTGGGCAAAAAAACTAATCTCTTGTCTGATTTGGCGAAAATACTCTTCTATCTTTTTCTTCTTAATTTCGCGTACTGTAGTAAGTTGGTCAAAAGAGCGTTGTTTGAGCATATCTGCCACATGCTGGTATTCTATGTAAATGGTAATAGAGAAAGGTATTACGCCTACTATCAAAAAATAGAAAAGAAGTTTATAGCGAATTTTAGAGAATTGAAACATTTTCAGTAGTACATGATTTATATACAAAGGATAAAACGTTCAAAATTGAAAAGTTTTAAATATGTTGTCAAAATAATACCCTAAAAACTTTCTAACAAATATTAATTTTATAAAATATTTTCGCCTTTTTTTACTATAATCAAATTAAGATTACATAAAATTGCATTAGATTTGCATAGGTTTTTACACATGTTAAAATACATTTTCATTTTTCTTTGTTTTCTTTTTTTAACAACATTTACTTGCAAGGTAAGAGGGCAAATAAATGACGAAAGTGTCAATGTCCAAAACCCTACCCTCCGAAAAGGTACTATAGACCTCCGCCAATACGATTTTGAGCAAAACCCTACCATAGACCTCAATGGAGAATGGGAATTTTATTGGAAACAACTGCTAAATCCTCGTGATTTTGCCAAGTACCCCCTTCCCAAAGACAAGGACTATCTCAAAGTACCTGTTGAATGGTCAAACGCACAAAAAAAAGGCGTAACAACCATAGGCTATGCTACCTATCGCATACGAATACTTTTACCTAAAAACCAAGAAAACCTATCTTTGCAACTTCCCACTATTGGTACTGCTTACCAACTATGGGCAAACGATACACTCATTGCCAAACGTGGCACTGTAGGGCGCGAAGTCCATAGCAGTTTCCCCGAATATGTCAATCAGATAGTTAGCATACCCGCACACCAACAAGAAGTACAATTGGTGATGCAAGTTTCCAACCATAATTTTTTTAGAGGAGGTATTTTTCTCAAAGTAATTTTAGGCAAAAAAGACTTTCTTACGGCTCGTTATGATAATCTTGTAGATATGGAGCTCTTCCTTATAGGGTGTTTGTTTTTTATGACCATCTATCACCTTATTCTCTATCTATCGCGCCGTAGCGATATAGCTCCTCTTTTTCTGAGCTTTATTCTTATTTCTATCATCATCAGGTTTCTCATCACAAATGGAGGGGCACAATATTGGCAACATCATTTTCCCGACACTTCTTTTGAGTTACTCATGAAGTTAGAATACATAGGCTTATACGCCTATATTCCTATGTCTATTCTTTTCATTTCTAATTTTTTCCCTACCGAAACCCCCTACCCTATTGCTAATATTTTCCATGCAATAGGAATTGTATTAGTAGGTATCACAATTGTTACACCCGCTACTATTTTTCCTCATTTTTTGGTGGTTATGTATCTTAAGCTATTGTTGGGTTATATTTTCATGGTATATATCCTCATCAAAGCAGCACTGCGCCGCCGCTTGGGTGCAAACATAATGCTATTGGGTATGGTCATATTGTTAATCTCTGCTATCCCCGAAATATTGCACGACCTGAGCATCATACACCTGCCCTATTTTAACCTAAGCAGTATAGGAATGTTGGTATTCCTATTTTGCCAATCTATTGTCATTTCAGTTCGTTTTTCACGCGCCTTCGTACAAGTAGCCCAACTCTCTAACAATTTAGAGCAAATGGTGGAAGAAAGAACAAAACGCATAGAAAAACAAAAACGAATCATAGAAGCCAAAAACGAAAGCATATTAGAAAGTATTTACTATGCCCAAACCATACAAGAAGCCATACTCCCAACCGAAGACGAGTTAAACAATATATTCAAAAATTATTTTGTCTTTTTTCAACCACGCGACATCATAGGTGGCGATTTTTACTACGCACAACAGTACGAAGACAAAATATTTATCATTGTAGCCGATGCCACAGGGCATGGCGTACCGGGTGCTATGATGAGCATGATAGGCAATACTATGCTCAATGAAATCATAGTCCAAAAACGTATAGAAATGCCGCATCTTATTCTGGAAAAACTACATCAAAATATACAAGAAGCCCTCAAACAAGAGGGAAATCAAAACAAAGACGGTATGGACGTAGCCGCCATTACTATTCACTTACAAACCCAAACTTTGTATTTTGCAGGGGCAAAAAGACCGCTCATTATTTCTCAACAAGGAAATTTACTCAAAATAGAGGGCGATAAAATCAGTGTAGGAGGCTACCATCTCAAAGCTAAAGACCAAGAAACACTTTTCAAACTTCACCAACACAACTACCAAACATCGGACTTGTTATATATTTTTACAGATGGCTATGCTGACCAATTTGGAGGGGAAGATGATAAAAAGTTTCTTTCCACACGACTCTACAACTTGCTCAAAAAAATGGCTACCTTACCCATGCAAGAGCAAAAACAAATGCTCATTAGTCATTTTGAAGATTGGCGAGGATACCAACAACAAACCGATGATGTATTAGTGGTAGGTGTTCAACTTCATTTTTAGACGCACCATGCAAATACTTACCAAAATAGAAAAAAAACATCACCTTGTAGGGCACAAAGACTGTATTTATGCACTTGCCAAAACCGACCCCACTCAATACCTCTTTTCGGCTGATGGCAATGGTATGGTAGCACGCTGGAATTTAGAAAATCCTGAAATAGGCGAACTCGTAGCCAAAGTACCCAATTCGGTATATGCCATGCAATACGATGAAGAAGAAAAACAACTCATCATTGCCCAAAATTTTGAAGGCATTCACTGGATCAATCTACAAGAAAAAAAAGAAGAAAAATCTTTGTACTTAGGCAATAAAAATTTCTTTGCACTCCAAAAACACCATCAATTTTTATATGTTGGCGATAGCGAAGGCACACTTTCTCTCATTGATAGCGCGGAAAAAAAACTCCTAAAAACAGTACAATACAGCACTAAAAGCCTGCGTGCATTGGCACTAAATCCCAAAAAAAAGGAAATTGCAGCCGCCTACAGCGACCATCATATACGCCTACTCGACTGCGATACTCTACAAATCAAAAAAGAATGGAAAGCGCACGAAAACTCTGTTTTTTGCTTACAGTACACCAAAGATGGTCAATATTTACTAAGCGGTAGCCGCGATGCACATCTCAATATTTGGAATGCAGAAAAAGACTATTTCTTGGAAAAAAGCATCGTAGCGCATCTTTTTGCCATCAACCACATCGCCATCAGCCCCAGCGGAAAATATTTTGCGACTGCCAGCATGGATAAATCTATCAAAATATGGAGAATAGACTCATGGCAACTACTCAAAGTCATAGACCGCGCTCGGCATGCAGGGCATGGTACTTCTATCAATCAATTGTTATGGACTGACTATCAAGGCTACCTCATCTCAGCAAGTGATGACCGTACCCTTTCTGTTTGGGAAATAGCATTTGCAAAAGCAGAATAGTAACCCATCTCGAACTTTTTTGCCACTTAGTTGTTCTTATAATTATGAAAGCGCAAATGGCATACCACAACAGCCCTACTTCGCTCAACGACTCAAAAGAGTGGTTCAGCGAATGGTTCAACTCGCCCTACTACCACATTCTTTATAAAAATAGAGATGAACAAGAGGCGCAACGCCTTATTGATAACTTATGCCAATATTTGGGCTTAGAAAATACCGAACAAGTAATGGATTTGGCTTGTGGCAGAGGCAGACACGCCATCTATTTGCATCAGAAAGGGCTCAAAGTATTGGGGGTTGATTTATCAGAAGAAAATATACGATTTGCTAAACAGTTTGAGAAAGAAAACCTACACTTTGAGGTAGGCGATATGAGACAACTCACCTACCACGATACTTTTGATTGTATTATGAATTTATTTACAAGTTTTGGCTATTTCGACACTCCCCAAGACAATATAGAAGTACTCAAAAGGGCTAATAATAACCTAAAAAAACAAGGAAAAATCATCATCGATTTCTTCAATACCGAAAAAGTAATACAAACCCTCCCAAGTCAGGAAATCAAAACCATAGAAGGCATTAATTTTCAAATAGAAAAAAAGTGTGAGCAGGGTATCATTACCAAAGACATTTATTTCAATGCAAACGCCCAAAAACATCATTTTCAGGAACGCGTACAAGCCATCAGTTATGCCGATATGCAATACTATTGCCGTGAAGCAAAAATGGAGGTATTGGCAGTTTTTGGTAATTATTCATTAGAGCCCTTCGATGTTGCTCACTCCGATAGAATGATTTTTATAGCTCAAAAAGAGGCTTAATTGGCATATTTACTCAATTTTTTGGGCTCTTTTTTAGGAAATTCTATGCCTAAGGTACGTAATTCGCGAACGGCTTCATTTTTCCTTACAATATTAATAATAAGCAGAGTAAGTAAAATAGCAATTACAATACTAAAACCCACAGCCATTTGTACCGTACTTGTATCTTGTACATTGCCTTGCAAATCTTTCATGCGTTGGTATTTTGCCAACAACCGTGCATTCTGTATTTGTTTAATGCCTAACCCTTCTTTGATTTGTTGTGCTTCACGCAAGTTTTTGAGTGCTTTGTCATCTTCTTGCAAGTAGGTAGCCAATTCGCCAATGCGTTCATAAGTATCGGCTAAGGCTAATTTAGAGCCTATTTTAGGGTTTTCTTTGCGTACTTTGAGGGCTTCTTCGTAGTAGGTCATCGCTTTGCGATAGTTTTCAAAATTGCCTAACTTATAGTAAAAAGTACCTATAATTTCCAAAATAGAAATTACTTTGTCTTTCAAGCCCAATTCACGGTAAATATTGAGTGCTTTTTGGTATTTTCGGATTGTATTGGCAAACTCCTCTATGCCTTTGTCGCTGAAATAGGCAATATGTACCAAAGCATCGGCAACGCCTTTTTGGTATTTTTTATCTTCAGCCATTCGGAGTGCTTTCTCAGCATAAAGTGATGCGTAGCCCTTATTGTTCGTTTCGGCATTGGCTACTGCCAAGGCATTGTAGGTATCGATGAGTGCACTATCTGCTTTGACAATCAATAACATACGTTGCAAACTATCTAATTTTCTACAAGGTGATTGCGCATTAATTTTTTGGGGTGTCAGGCAAAAAAATATGCCTAAGCATGTAAGTACAATAAAACGTTTCATGGTGGTATAATTTTAGCATCGAATGGAAGTAATGCAAAATTATTACCAAAATAGTACTTTTTTTATTTTTATTTCTGCCAAATATTACATAGTGTCGAAAACTACAAAAGAAAGGCTCAACCTAATTGCTGAGCCTATTCTACTTTTTTTAGTTTTTGGCTTTTTCTTTTTCCAAAGTCATAATACCTGTTTTGGTGTCAAAATTAAAGATGAGTTTGGTATCATCCATTGCCCTAATTTTGATTTCGATATTCCTACCACCATTTGAGGTAAGTTTATCAAACATCTCAATAGAAGGGTAAGTTTCGTTTACATACTTAATCATACGCCTTCTTTTTCTGCGTACATACATTCGCGAAGCCTCATCAAGGTTCAAATCTAATTCTTTGAGGTCTTCTACTTGCATATCTTGGATAGCAGAGCGAAATACATCTACGTATTTATCAAACTCATGCGCCTCTACAGTAGTAATGGGTGCTTCGTCAGATTCTTCGTCATTTCCGACATCAGTTTGTTGCGCAAACACTGTATTCGCAAAAGGAATTGTGGTAAGTGTTAAAAAAAGTAAAAAGAATAATTTTTTTCTCATAAGATTACTATATTTATAGCATAGAAACGTATAAATTTGTAAATTAGATTGAAAATACTTTAAAATTTATGAATAATATTATCACAAAAACTCAAAAAAGTGTAGTTGTCTATTTAATGCTAATGCTTAGTGGTGTTTTTACTGCCTGTGCCAATGCCACTGATGACTCAAGCTTAGTACTAAAACCACAACCCATTCATATCAAAAAAACGGTATTACTGACCAGTTTACTCAATAATTATCATTATCGCAAACTCCCTATTGCTGATTCATTGGGCAATGTAGTATTAGATTTGTACCTCAATGATTTGGACGGTAGCAAGATTTATTTTTTGCAAACAGATATAGACCAATTCAAAAAATACAAAAACACTATAGATGATGCCCTCAAAGGTGGCGACCTTACTGCTGCTTACGAAATCTTTAACCTTTACACACAGCGTGTAATGCAACGCATAGATTATGCTATTAAAAATATTGACAATCTATATGACTTTAGCAAAGATGAACAATACGATGCAAACCGCGAAAATGTGAGCTGGGCAAAAGACGAAAAAGAACTCAATCAGATTTGGGACAAATTTCTAAAAAGCCAAATATTGAGCCTCAAACTCACTGGAAAAGAACAAAAAGAAATCAGCGAAACCATTCGCGGACGCTATGAAAGATTCAAAAAAACGATGCAGCAAACCAATGCGGAAGATGTTTATGAAATCTACATCAATACGCTTATGACTGCTTACGACCCCCATACAAGTTATTTTTCGCCTATCTCTTCCGATAATTTTAATATGCAAATGCGCAACTCTTTAGAAGGCATAGGCGCTGTTTTGCGTAGCGAAAATGATTTTACGAGAATACAAGAAGTAAGACCGGGCGGTCCTGCTTTCAAAAGTAAAATGCTCAATGTAAACGACAAAATCATAGCAGTAGCTCAAGGCGATGATGGCGAATTTATAGATGTAGTAGGCTGGCGACTTGACGAGGTGGTGCAAAAAATAAGAGGCCCCAAAGGAACGGTAGTTCGCCTGAAGGTAATCCCTGCCGAAGGTGGCGCAAATGCATTGCCTATAGAAGTGCGTATGGTACGTGAAAAAATTACTTTTGAAGAACAATCTGCCCAAAAACAACTCATCACTTACAACAAAGATGGTAAAACCTATAAAATAGGTGTTGTTTCTGTACCTTCGTTTTATTTCGATTTTGAGGGTTATCAGAAAGGAGACCCCAGCTATAAAAGCACTACCAAAGACGTAAAAAAATTAGTAGAAGAACTAAAAGCTGAAGGTATTAATGGCTTAGTAATAGACCTGCGCGACAATGGCGGCGGTTCGCTCAAAGAAGCCATTGACCTATCGGGCTTGTTTATAAAAGATGGACCAGTAGTACAAGTACGCAACTCTGATGGCTCAGTTGAAGTAGGACGCGACAGCGACCCTACCAAAATATGGGACGGTCCAATGGCAGTGTTGGTGAATCGTTCAAGTGCTTCTGCTTCTGAAATTTTTGCAGGTGCTATGCAAGACTATCATCGTGCAATTGTTATTGGGGAGCAAACCTACGGAAAAGGTACAGTACAAAGCATGATAGATGTAAATAAACTTGACAAAAACGAACCTGAAAAAATGGGGCAAATCAATCTTACGCTTGCTAAATTCTATAGAGTAACAGGTAGTAGCACACAACACAAAGGCGTAACTCCTGATATAGAACTGCCTATGCCCTACGATAAGGCAAGATTTGGCGAAAGTGCCGAAAAAAGCGCATTGACTTGGGACGTTATCAAGGGTACGAAATTTACGCCTTACAGCGATGTTACACCACAAATGTTGGAAAAAGTGAATAAATTTTATCAACAACGTCTCCAAAATGACCCTCATCTTCGTAAGCTCATTGCTGATATAGAGGAACAAAGAAAAGACCGTGAAAACACTATTATATCGCTCAATGAGGAAAAAAGGAAAATAGAGCAACAAGAGTTTGAACAAAGACAAAATGAAAAGAAAAAAGCACTTGAAAGCGACCAAGACCCCAATAAGGTAAAAGATGCTTATGTAGAAAATGCCATAGAAATCATTATTCAGATGATTAAAATCAATAGTTAGGCATATTTTTTTACTGCAACATATTATTACACAAAAGAGCAAAACCTTCCAAAGTTTTGCTCTTTTTTTATTCTTTTTTACTGCTTGGTAAATTTTTATTCTACTGAGTGAGGTGTTTTTCTAAGGCATTTTGGTACAAATGCTGTGCTTCTTGCACTGTCATGAGCCATTGTTCATCTACAATAAAATTGTTTTCTATCACCTCGCCCAAATATTCATAAGTACAGCCTTCTTGTTGTAAAAAAAGCTCCCATTCGGCAGTTTGCTCTGCTTTTATTGATACTATTGCCCTGCTTTGCGACTCTCCGAAGAGGTAAGCATCTTTGCGAATTTGTTTAGAGGTATTAATCTTAAAACCTACTCTACCTGCCATTGCTGACTCTGCCAAAGCAATGAAAAGTCCTCCTTCTGAAACATCGTGCGCTGATAGGATTTTGCCTCCTTGAATGGCTTTCTTGAGCGTATTTTGAAGCAGTAATTCTTCCTCTATATCGAAATAAGGGGCTGGGGATTCTTTCACTTGACAATAACTATAGAGATATTCTGAAGAGGCAATATCATTATGGGTTTTGCCCAAAAGGTAGATTTTATCTCCTGTTTTTTGAAAATTCAGTGTGGTTTGCCATGCCAAATTATCCATAATACCCAACATTCCGATTGTAGGCGTAGGGA
Organism: Cytophagales bacterium; assembly: GCA_004293905.1. Lineage (GTDB taxonomy): Bacteria > Bacteroidota > Bacteroidia > Cytophagales > Microscillaceae > RDZE01. The sequence goes on from RDZE01000015.1 coordinate 302,306, forward strand.
AAACAGCATTGCTCACATCTCCACCTGCTTTATTGACACTGCTTGATTGGTTATAAAAACTCACATTACCACCTGTTACGGGGGTTTTCAGTTTTTCGCATGCTTGTTTGATACCTTTTATACTTCCTACAAATTGCCAATATACTTCTGGGTTATAGGGATTTCCGAAATTGAGGTTGTTGGTGATGGCTACAGGCTCTCCTCCTGCGCATACTACATTTCTTGCGGCTTCGCAAACTGCAATCATCGCACCTATTTCAGGGTTTGCATATACATAGCGTCCATTGCAATCAACACTCATTACAAGTGCCTTATCCAATGGTTTTACTAATACTACTGCTGCATCAGCGGGTTTATTGGTGCTTAGGTTGGCAGTGCCTACCATAGAATCATATTGTTCATATACCCATTTTTTAGAGCATATATTTTCGTGTGTGAGTAGAAACTGGGCGATTGTAGAGTAAGCGTCTTCTTGTGGTTCGCTAATTTGTTGTATGTCAAATTTTTGGAGTGTTTTGAAATAGGCAGGCTCTCTGTATTCACGCTCATAAATGGGTGCTCCTCCTCCTAATACTAAACTATCTGCGGGGAGTTCCGCTACTAATTCCCCATGTTGATAGAAGCGAAGTTGAGTACTATCGGTTACTTTTCCTATTTGTACGCAGTTTAAGTCCCATTTTTTGAATATTTCGGTGATTTCTTTTTCAAGCCCTTTTTTGCCTACTACCAACATTCTTTCTTGCGATTCGGAGAGCAAAATTTCCCAAGCCAACATATTGGGTTGTCGTAGGGGTACTAAATCGAGGTCAATGTCCATTCCTGCTTTGCCTTTGGCACTCATTTCAGAGGTGGAGCAGATGATGCCTGCCGCGCCCATATCTTGTATGCCTATGATGAGGTCTTGCGCTATGATTTCGAGGGTGGCTTCAAGGAGTAATTTTTCTTGGAAGGGGTCTCCTACTTGTACCGCAGGAAGGTCTTTGATAGAGTCTTCTGTGAGGTCTTTGGAAGCAAATGCTGCTCCGTGTATGCCATCTTTGCCAGTGGAAGAACCTACAATGAATACGGGGTTGTCTTTGCCGATGGCTATGGCACGTGCTATTTTGTGTTTTTCTACGATTCCTGCTGAAAATGCATTGACCAATGGGTTGGTTTGGTAACAACTATCAAAGAAAACCTCTCCTCCTACGGTAGGTACGCCAAAGGCATTGCCATAGTCGCCTATGCCTTTTACTACGCCCCGCATAAGGTACTGAGTACGAGGATGTTTGATGTCGCCAAATCGAAGTGTATTCATTTGGGCTATGGGTCTTGCGCCCATTGTGAAGATATCGCGGTTGATGCCTCCTACTCCTGTGGCTGCTCCTTGATAGGGTTCGAGTGCAGAGGGGTGGTTATGAGATTCTATCTTGAAAGCACAGCCCCAGCCATTGCCAATGTCTACAACGCCTGCATTTTCTTCGCCTGCTTTGGCGAGCATACGTTCTGAATCTTTGGGTAGGGTTTTGAGCCAAAAAATAGAGTTTTTGTAACTGCAATGCTCTGACCACATTACGGAGTAGGCACTGAGTTCGGTGAAATTGGGTTCGCGCCCTAAAAATTCCTTAATTTTTTGGTATTCTTCGGGGTTTAAGCCCAGTTGTTGTGCAGTTTCAAGTAGATTCATGGAGAAGATTTTTTATGGTTGCAAATGTAAAAAATATTTGCTACTCTTACTGCTTTTGGGTATATAAAAAAACTCATAAAATTGATTAGGTTTTATGAGTAGTAGGTCAGTAGTTTTTTGTGGGTTTGTTTAGTGTTCTTGCAACCACTTATGGGCGGCGTTCTCTTGTTGAAAAAATCCGACTTGAAAACTGTTGGGGGGAAAGCGGTTTGGCATGGTTTTTTTGAGGGCTGTTTCGCCATTGGTTTTTTGTGATACTAAAAATGCCATAGAGATATTTCCTAATTTTTTGAGGGCTTCGGGTAGCCATTTTTGCTCAAACCAAAGATGCCCTTCGGCAAGGAGTTGCAGTTGTCGGTGGTCAAAGATATATTTTTTGATATGGTGGTTGTGTGCGTAGTTCAGACTTTCGAGGAGTGCTGTTTTATACTCTGTCATATCGGTATATGCGTGGCAGTGTAATAGGATTATTTGTTGTGAATTGTCGCATTCTACCCAAGTTTTTTCGCCTTGATAAATGTGAGAGTTTGTATTGGTCGTCATCAGATAAATAGTTTTGTGAAAATGAATGTTTGTGAATGAATTATTAATAACGGAGAGTAAATGTATGAATAAATTTATAAATACAATAAATGGTGTTTTTAGATTTATGTAAGAATATAGTCTTTTGGCTAAATAGTTAAACAAAATTTTGCTTTTATTGATTTTTAGAGTAGTTTTGTTTAACTATAATGATAAAAAATAAAACAAAATAAGGTTTTTAGATATTCAACATTTTACTTTCAGTCTTTTTACTAAAATATCTTACATCAAAAAGTTTATATAAAAAAAAGACCTTCTTTCGGGAAGGTCTTTTTTGGTTTGTCAGTTGGTAAAAAAGTATTTTTACATCATCATTTCGCGGTAAGGAGGGAAAAACTCCGTAGCGCGGTTGATGTCGCGGAATACATCTTCAACGGCTTTAACGCCTTTGTGCGTGATATTGGCTTGGTACATGCCTCCGTTGCCATTAAAATTACCTTGTGCGTGCATTTGAATAAAATCGTGCATATATAGGTATTTGTAAGCAGATTGGAAATTTTTGTTACTAATGCCTATTTGCATAGCTAATTGTTGAATGTCCATGATATAATCAATATCAGACTGGCTTTGACGGTACATTTCCATTAAAATTTGGAAACGATACATTTGATTTTCGTTTACAACGTTCATTTGCATATATTTAAAAAAAATTTGAAAAGTGTGAATAAATAATTGACTAATATAAAAATTTAAAATGGATTTACAAAGAGTACATAAATTGCTTCAAAATAAGGCTTATGACTTGTCTTTAGAGGTGGTTTCCTTGTGTAAAGATATTCATCTGAACTATAAGGAAGACTTTCTAACGGTGCGCCTTCTTGAGCGTGCTACTACTGTGGGCGAGCTTATTATAGAGGCTGTAACGCATACAGAGCCACAAAAACGGCGCGCTATTTTGGTAGAAGCACTCAGCACTTTGAACAAGGCTCACTATTGGTTTAATTTGACGCATGATAGTGGCTATGTAGGTGCTGACAAGTACAGGGCTTTTCACTTTATTCATAGTGATTTGTCTACTATTTTGCAACAATTGTTAGGAGCTAAAGCCTAAAAAATCATCTCACGGTAAGGAGGGAAATAATAGGTAGGCTCTTGGTCGTTGTTATAAACATCTTCTATGGCTTTGATGCCTTTGTGTGTGATGCTGGCGTAGTAGTGCGGGTTTCCTTGAAAACTACCGTAGCTACTCATGGGGCGTATTTTGATGAGTTCTTCCATGTGTAGGTATTTCCAAGCGGTCATGAAAGAGCGCAATCCTATGCCTTCGTTGATGGCTAATGACTGTAGGTCAGTGGCAAAATCTACGTTGGCATCGCTTCGTTTGTAAAGTTCCATTAGGATTTTGAAACGAATCATTTTTTTTTCAAAAATTAGATTGACCATAATAGTTATAAAATAGAGTTTAGGGTGAATGAAAAAATTTTATCTTTAGTTCTCGATGGCTTCGCGAATGGTTTCTGTGTTTTGAATATCCATCTGGTGGCAAAGGCTATCGGGGTATTTATTTTTTATTTCGTTTCTTCCAGCTTCTATGGCTTTTCTGAACCATAGGTCTTTGGTGAAGAGTTTTCGGTGAGTACGCAGTCCAAATTTTTCGTATATTTTGGGTTTCCAAACCACGTAGTACCATTCCATAGAGGGTTGGTGAAATACGCTGATGGCTCTTTTGTCGAAAATGAATTTTTCGCAGGGGTATTGTTTTAGTAATAGCCCTTTTTGGAGTAGCAAATTTTTAAAATCCTCGATGGGTATATAGGGTTGAATTATTTGGCAAATGAATATTTGGGTACGTTGGCTTACGTAGATTTTACCTACTTTGTCTTCGTATTTGAGCTCAAAGCCATATTCTTGCATTGCCTTTTCATCATCTGTAGTCATCATATAATTATGAAAGCGTTATTGGTATTTAGATTCTGAAACTAAGTAAAATGAAATCGTCTAAGTTGTTTTTTTGTATTTCTGTTAGGTTTTCGAGGTTTTCTTTTTGTTCGTTGAAGGGTAGATGTTTTTGTTTTTCTAATTGTGTTTGTAGTGTTTCTATGAAATTGTTTTTTTCTACACTTTCTTGGTAAAAGGCGGGCAGAAAGAAGTTTGTTCCTTTTCTGATAGGCATGATGGTTTTATTGATTTTTACTTTATGGCTATTTTTGCCCAATTTCCAATCTTGCCCACTGATGATTTGGAAGTTATCGGCTCTTTGTACCATTAGGTTGAAGCCAAAACCTGCAAAATAGAGTGTAGTATTGAGCGAATCGATGACGCAAAGGGCTATCTTTATTTCTTGTTCTTGTGAGATGGCTTCGCTTTTATAAAGTTCTTCTATGCGGAAGTGCAATCTTTCGATGATGCGCTCAATGTCGATACTGATTTTATTTTCTAAAATGATATGATTGAGTAAAAAATTGAGTGTTAAGGTTAGTGTTGAACTTTGTTGGCTTGTATTTCCGCAATTCACCACTGCTAAGTAGTTGAGCCCCATTTTTTCGCCTACCCAAAAGAATGAGTTGTGTTGTTTTTCGGGTTGCCAATAGTATGATTGTGTAATGGCTTTTTCGAGGTCTTTTTGTGAGCAGAATATATTTTGACGTAGTATATCCCAATCGACAGCGGTATTGTTGTTTTTATATTCTGCAAGTATTTGCTCCATCGTTTCTCGTTCTTTTTGGGCAAATTGCTGTTGAGAAATGAGCATGCTCTCAAAGTTTTCTTTTTGTTGTTGTGTAACTTGTCTTTGCTCAGCTATGATATGCTGTAATTCTTCTTTTTCTTTGCTCAGCGTTTGGTTTTGGTTTTGTAGGTCAGTATTTTTTTGTTTTATACTACTAATTTCTTGTGTTTGACTGTTTGCTGTGGCAAGTTGTTGCTTGAGTTGTGATAACTCTTGGGTTTGTGTTTTATATTGCTCTACTATTTTTTTAAGCTCATTGAGTTCTTGTGCTTGACCGTTTGCGGTAGCAAGTTGCTGTTTGAGTTGGGCTATCTCTTGAGTTTGTGTTTGGTGCTGTGTAGCTATTTTTTTAAGCTCATTGAGTTCTTGTGCTTGACCGTTTGCGGTAGCAAGTTGCCGTTTGAGTTGGGCTATCTCTTGAGTTTGTGTTTGGTGCTGTGTAGCTATTTTTTTAAGCTCATTGAGTTCTTGTGCTTGACCGTTTGCGGTAGCGAGTTGCTGTTTGAGTTGGGCTATCTCTTTTTGTAGTTTAGGATTTGTATTTTGTTCATTGCTATCTTGTTTTGCAACATTTTTTGAGTTGTTTTTAAGTTGTTCGTTTTCTTTTTCTAAATGCGATACTGTGAGTGTGAACATTTTAGCTTGAGCCACTATTTTTTCTTGCAGTTGTTTGTTTTCTTCTATTATTTCTATCATTTTTTGATGTATAGGCTCATGCATGCCTTCTATGTAGGCTTGTGAAGGAATTTGTGCAACTCCTAAAAGGGTCAAATCTTGCAAAAATTCTCTGATGACTTTTAGTATAATGATGTCTTCTTTTTCCATAAGGCTTCGATTGGGTAAAAAATTAGAAACTATCAAAGTCAAAATCGTCAAATGTGGTTTTATCGTCTATTGGAGCTTTGTTGTCCTTTTTTTGTATTTCATTGATAAGTTCTAATATGTGCTGTGGTGTTTGTTTGTTATTAATTATTTGATGATTGGTCGGTTGGTTAGTTTTGAGAATTGGTTGAGGTTTGTATGAGGGTTCGTATTTCTCGATGAGATAGTCTATGAGGAAAATAGCCAAGTTGAGGTCTTCTGACCATTGCATTTTTTCATCGTTTTGGTTGTATGGTTCAGTATTATTCATTTGTGCTATTGTTTTGTTTGGCTGTTCCATGAATGTGTTCGATGAGCATCTCTATTTTATTGAGCAATTTGGTGATGTAGTAGCTATTGGCACTAATTTCAGACATTATCTTCTCGGTATTGATTTGAAAATCGCTGAATACGTGGTGTAGTTCATTGACTTTTCCTTTCAGGTATTGCACATCTTGAGCGATGGCTTCTTGGTTGGTGTTATTGGCATTTTGTTGTATAAGTTCTTTTATTTCTTCCCAATGGTTATTGGTATGATTGGGTTGTTGTATTGCGGTGATATTTTGGTCTATATGGTTGATTTTTTCATAGAGTTGTTGTATTTTTTCATGAGGGTTGTATTGCTCTATATAAGTAGAGAGGTCTTGTGGGCTTTGGTTTTGGTTGAGTTTGTTTTCGAGGCTATTTATAATTTGGCTAAATTCTGTTATTTTGGTATATATTTTCTCGTTTGTTTCGTTGTTTTTATGGATTTCTTTTTGCAAGTTTTCTTGGTTTTGTTTTAGTGCCTCCCAATTGTTTTCATTTGGTTTTATATGGTTGCTATTTATCTCATAATCAAGTTTTTGATTATCTTTTTCGAGACCTAAAAATTCATCTATCTTTCTCATTTCTGAAGCTACATCTATGATAGTATTATCAACGATGTTGAGGTTATCAGTTTTTTGGTTGATAAAGTCGAAAAATTTCTTTTTATTTTGGTATGAATTATTTTCCATTTTTATATTGTTTTCGAACCATATTTTATGTATATCTAATATTGTTCCATTTTTATATTTTTAGTACTTTTTTTATATTTTTATTCCCATTACTAAGATATCATCTATTTGTTGAGCTCCATTTAACCATTCTTCTAAATTATTTTCAATGATTTCTATTTGTTCTTGACAGTTTTTTTGGTGTATGTTGAGCAAAAGTTCTTTCAATCTTGATGACATAAACCGTCTTCCTCTGAGTCCGCCGAATTGGTCTTGGTATCCATCGGAGTACATATAAATAGTATAATCGCTTTGGTCGGAGAGCATTATGGTTTGGTCTGTAAAGTTTTTGGCAATTTGCCTTTCTTTGTAGCCGCCTACACCTCTTTTATCAGCTTTGTACTCTATGAGTTCTCCATCTTTGATGAGTATGAGAGGGTTGTGCGCACCTGCATATTTGATTGTTTTTTGGTTTTTATCAATTATGCAAACTGCTGCGTCCATTCCATCATTGTTGTTTCCATCTGCATTTTGCTTCAATATGATATTTAAGCCTTTATCTAAGTAGTTAAGTAATTTGGCGGGGCTTATTGTTTTTTTAGTTCTTGTAAATTCTCTGATGAGGTTGATGCAGAGCATGCTCATGAGTGCTCCCGGCACGCCGTGTCCTGTGCAATCAGCGGCAATAATGACAATTCTTTCACCCTCTACCTGAAACCAATAGAAGTCGCCTGATACGATGTCTTTGGGTTGGTAAAAAATGAATGCGTCTTTGGTGAAACTTTTGAGTATATTAGTATTAGGAAGCATTGCTTCTTGTATTCTTTGGGCATAGTTGATGCTTGCCGTGATGTCGGAGTAGGCAAGGTCTATTTCGCCGAAAGCGTCTTCGATGATTTTTTTCTGTTGGCTCAGTTCTATTTCGCTTTTCTCGAGTTCTTTGATGGTAACTTCGAGGTATTGCTTTTGCATTTCTATTTCATCATTGTTATCTTGAAGTTCTTTAATCATCGCCTCGAGATACTGCTTCTGCATTTCTATTTCATCATTATTGTCTAATAGTTTTTTGATGGTGGAGCGTAGTTCTTCTGATTGCAGTTTTATTTTTTTGTTTTTTCTTCTGAGTTGTTGGTTTTTTTGTTTTACTTGTTCTTTTTGTAATTCATTTTCTTCAATGACTTTTGCCATATATTCACTGGTTTGAATGAACATATTTTTTTGTGCTTCTACATATTCCTTCAAATAATCATATTCGTTTTCTTTTCTTTGTAGTGTATTTTGTGTGTCTTTTAGCTCTATAGACAAAAGATTGACTTCAAGCTCTTTTTCAGCCAATAATGCACGTAGTTTTTCTATTTCCTCCTGTTGGGAGGTAGTAGATGCATTAGAATCTAATATTTTGTCTATTTTTGTCAATGTTATTATTTATAAAATTATTTTACTTTACCGAAATATGTTATCACATTTAAGTTTATTACATAGCCTTGTTTTATCTTGGCTTGAACGCATAGGAGCTCGGACGTTGGCAGTACCTTCTGAATTGGCTTTGATGGAGGCTACAGTCAAAGGTGAGCAAGCTGAGATGCGTAGTTGGGCTTGGGAGCAAGATTTTTTTCACTACATTCGGCTGAGTTACTTTCGAAGTAAACAGCGCGTAGAGATGCTCAATTTAACTCTTTACCCACGTATTGAGTATGAAATTCCCATGTTTGCGACTGATTTTGTGATAGTGGGCGACCGTTTAAGGATAGGGTTGATAGATGCTATGCCTTTATTAGATACTGCCGAATATCAGGCGCATTGGGTTACTCCTTTTGCTCCTTTGTATGCAAAAAGCAAGGCTTTGGCGGTGCAGTATGAGCGAAAATTGGATTGGAGTTTTCGCTATTTGAGCCCTCATGCTTGTATGGCTACCCAATTAGAGTTGAATCAATTGCCTGCTTTGTTTGAGTTATGGGAGGCTTATTTTTCTTTGTATTGGCAACTTTTGAACAATACGCCTCAACACACTTCGGCAGATTTTCAATCTTTAGTGCAGCATTGGCAGCAAGACTATAATACATCGCATTTAGCCGTTGAGCACGATAGAAACCCTTTGATGCATTACTTTGGTACAGAATTGGGTAAGCGTTATCATGAGGAGTTTCTATTCCGTTTATGATTGTCAGACTTCGAGAGCTGGCTTGCTTAGTGCAGTATCTGCATATTTTTCGGGCAGTAGCCATGCTTTTGCCTCAAGTTCGTCATTGAAGAAGGCAATATCTACTTGGTATTTCTGAATGTATGTAGAAATGATGCGCACAGAGATACGGTTGAAGATATTTTTTGCTACAATTACGGCTATTTTCTTTACGCCTGACGAAACGGCTTGTATCGCTTTGGGCAACCACTCTTCTACTGTCCAATCTTGGTCTTCATTGATGATGTTTTCACTTTCTTTGTAGTTGAGTAACCATAGGGCATTTTCGTTTTTTTCGATGAGTTGTAAAAAATCTTGATGCCCTTTGCGATAGTCTATGGTATCTAATAGTCCTAACCATTCCATAATGGCAATGGAATCGTTGGTTTGCACTTTTAAATAATTGTTTTCTGTTTCCATTGTGAATGTAGTTATATTGGTTGTTGTTTTTATTCTGTGATTTCCATTTCTTCCACTTGGTCTTGTGGTTCGGCGGTGAGCAGCCAATCTATAGCATCACTTTTATTTTCGAAATAAGCAATTTCGGCAGTGCTATTTTGTTCTATTTGACCGCTGATGAGTCTTACCGCAACTTTATTAAATATATCTTGTGAAAGTATGATGGCTACTTTTTTCAAGTTGTGGTCTATGTGGTTCAGTGCAACGGGCAACCATTCTTCGGTTGTCCATTTTTGGTCTTTGATATCAATCACCTTTCCTTGTGCATAATTGAGAAGCCAGAGGGTACTTTTATGTTCTTCTAAGAGTTTCAGAAACTGCTCCATGCCTGTTCTGTAAGCCTCTGTTTTGGCAAGCCCCAGCCACTCCATATTTGCTACGGATTCTTCTTCGGTATTGATTATTATGTATTCTTCCTCGAAGTAACTCATAGTATCTTTTTTTTGGGTAGTGAGACAATTTTAGATGGATAATAAAGCATCTCTTAATTCTTTTGCCATTTGTATTTCATAGCTTCTCCAGTTTTCGGAGGTGTTTTCTACGTCTTTTTTCCAAGCTGAAAAAGATTTGCGAGGCGATACGCGCATTGTTTTTTCGTCAATGTGCAATGCTTGGTCGGGGTTTCCTGCCCAAGTAGCGGCTAAAATTCTTTCAGGGCGAAACCAAACGATGTATTCGCTTTTTGCCTTAGAAATAGGAATGAGCATGAGCCCACTTGCGGCATGTTTGATGGATTCTGCTCCGTCTAAGAGGGCTGCTAATCTACTTGTTACGAAAAAGCCATTGGGGTCTTCTTGGTAGAGCAAATTGAAAGAGGGGTTGCTGAATACTTTCATGAGTGCCTCTGCTTCCGTTTGCGAAGGAGTGTAGCCTGCGAGCGTGAGCTGTCCGTTGCGCAAAATACCTACTCCATCTGCATTAGTGAGTGCGAGTAGTGCGTTCGTAGCTCCGTTTGCATCATTGTTTTTAAGGCTTTGAATTGCAGCATCTTTATAGACTTTGAGACGACTGGTATGGGTTGTATCGTCATCTAATTGATTGAGCATGGCGACGAACATTTCAACGATTTGTTCGCAAACAAGTCTATTGATATAGGGCACAAACTTGCCTGAGTAGTGGTGGCAGGCAAACATTCCTATCATTTTTCCATCGCGCATGATGGTAAAAGACATAGAGGAGTTGATGCCTAAATTGCGCATGTATTCTATGTGAGTAACTGCTACGGCACGCAAGATAAAGTTAGACATATTGAGTGGCTTGCGCGTAAGCGGGTTGATTTCGGGAAACAATAGTACTTGCTGCTCTCCGAGGTCGGGGAGGTATCGGCTGGCAGTATTCATATAGAGTTGGCGTACTCGCTGTGGAATATCGGAAGCGGGGAAGTGTAAGCCTAAGAATGAATCTACCCCTCTTACAGTGGCTTCAGCTATTACTTGTCCGTGGTATTCTTCATCGAATTTGTAATACATCACGCGGTCAAAGTCAGTAAGGTCGCGGATTTCGTTGGTGGCTATCTCTATGAGTTGCTCTACGAATACTGCGTTCTGAAATTTCTCCATTGCTTGCATTGCTCCCATTTGATAGGCTTCGTTGTTATCAATTTCAGAGCGTACTGGCTCTATTTCTGCAATCAAGAAACCATCGCTTCGGGCGAGTATGGCATCGCAAGCCATTGTTCCGAATTGTAGCCTGAGTGGGTTTATCATGCTGAAGTTAGAGGATTGCAGGCTTTTGGTGAGTTTTTCACCACTTTGTGGGTCTAAGAAGCTAATGATGCTTTGGTTAATCATTTGCTTGTGGTCGATTCCCATTATTTTTTGTGTATTTTGGCTAAGTTGCAATATTTTGAGTGTTGGTTCTTGCATAACCAATAGTGCTCCGTGTGATTGAATCTTGCCGGGGGTTTCGAAGTTGTAGCGATCGCATTCGGTTTCTATGCTTTCGCGGGGTGATAAATTCAAATTACTCATCATAATTTTAATTACATTTTCAGTTGTTTAAGTTTTGTAATTTGTGATATTTGTTTTTGTGGATATTAAATTTATTAGATAGAAGTTGCCAACCAAAGGTCTAATTTTTCGAAAGTTTCTTTGGCTGTTTTTATCATTTGTGCCTCTTCTTCGGGGTGCTGCTCGGCAAAGTTGGTGAGTAGGTTTTGAAACCCAAACCACATATTTTTTAGGTTTTCTTTGCCATAACTATTAAAGTATGCCGCTCCTTGTTGGGCTGTAAATTGAAATTTTTGGTGTAGTTGTCGGCTCAGTACTTGCCCTCCTAAACTTGATCCTTCTATGACGTATAGATAGGCTATTTTTTGAGCGGTTGTGTCGAGGGTTGGTATTTTTTTACAAATGGGTATTTGCTGAATTTCTTTGGTTGATAGCCCGAAATATTGCAAATCTTTGAGTAAATAGGGCGTTTTGCTTCTTTGTTGTATGTCGAAATTCATTTGTTGCCAAAAAGTACCCTCCTTGAGTAGGGGTTCGGTGGCTTGATAAAACCCATAAAACTTTTTGAGTAATAATAAATAGTTTTCTTGGGTGATAGTGTTGTCTGTAATTGCTTTTGTAAGCGGATTTAGTTCTATCTTGTCGTGTGCTTGGGTCGTTGCTTGCTTAATGGCGAGCAAGATGTTTGTGGTTGTGAGTTTGTCTGTGTTCATTGTGAATGTGATTATGATAAAAAAATTACTTGTTTAGGTTTGTCAGCAATTCTTCAATGCGTTGGTCTATTTTTGACAAGTATAGGTTATTTGCTCTGATGCTTTTGAGCAGTGCTTCATGACTTTGCTCAAATTGTGCTTGGCTATTTTGGAGTTGGTTTTTTTGCTGTTCGAGTAGTGCGTCTAATTTTTGTTCTAAGTGGCTAAAATCTTGTTGGTTTTCAGTGTTTTGTTGTGTTGAGTTTTGAGTTGTTTTCGTTTGAGCGATATGGTAAAGTATGGTATCTATTTTTCTCTCTACTTTTGACAAATAAAGGCTATTGGTACGAAATTGCTCTGCGAAATTTTGCAAAGAAGACTCCTGAGTAGTACTACCGCCCCCTTGCATAAGGTCTACTTTTCGGTCTAATTTGGAAAGGTAGAGGCTATTAGTACGTATTTGATTGAGCAAATCTTCTAAAATCTGGGAATTGGGCTGTGTGCTTTGCGCTACTTGGCTGGCTTCGTATTTTCTTTCTAATTTTGAGAGGTAAAGGCTATTAGTACGTATCTGACTGTATATTTCTTCTAATATTTGCTGATGGTTGCCCTCATTCTGCCCTGTATTTTTTATAAGTTCTACTTGTTGGTTTAGTTTGGAGATATATAGATTATGAGTACGCAACTGATTGCTAATGTCTTGGAGCGTTTGTTGCAAAAGAGCATCTTGTTGATAACTTTGTTGTGCGGTACTTTGCTGTGGCGAATACGTTTCGGTATAAGTCTGTGTATAATTTTCTTCAGTAGGTTTTTGTTCGTATGCCTCTTGGTGGTAGCCATTGATATTGTTTTCCTCTTTGCTTTGTGGCAAAAATTCAGACAATGATATTTTTTTCTCTAAGAAGGTTTCTTCTTGTTGAATTTTTGTATTCTGATTTTGTTTTGGCGTAAACATAATAATTACAAGTTAAAAAGCGATTCCTAATACAGCATATTTGGGTTTTTGTTTGGCTAACCATTCATTGATTTTTGCTTTTTTATCGGGTAGGGTAGCATCTTGAATGGTTTTGGTAGTGGCTTCTACCTCTGTTGTTGGGAGGTCTTTATGCCCTATGTATAGGTTCATTCCGCGCTTAATATCTATAGTCTGCATCGTGAATTGGGCTTGTGTGTTGCCTAAAAATGCTTCCGCGCCTTTATGGGTTTGTAGTTTTTTGTCTTCCATCACAAAAGCGTGCATTTGAGCATTGCTGCAGAATATTTTAGCTTGTTTTTTGTCTACGATGACAATGCTTGCTGTGATTTCTTTTGAAAGTTGCGCATATTTTTGTAGTAGTTCTGCACATTTTCGATTCAAAAAACGCATCATTTCTATGGTGTCTTTGGCGGCATAACAAATTTCATTGAGTAATTGATGCCCTACTATATTGAGCACTCTATTACTTACTGAGTCATTGGGAGTTTGCAAAAATACCAGCCGAATTTGACTTTGGACAATCCCCGACCACAAAAAGTATTCTTTGTGTTGTTGTTGTGTAGCAATAAAAGCATTGGGCAAAATGGCTTGCATTTGAAATTCTGCTTGCAGCACTGTATCTTCTAAAACTTGGGTATAAGTGCTGCTTTCGTGCCCATTAGTTTGTTTATTATTAGTATTCAAAGATGATACTGTATTAGAAGAAGTCGTAGGAGCATTTCCATTTTGTAGGTGAGCCATCTGTTCTTTGAGCTGTACGATGGCTTCTTGCACATATTGAAATTGTTGGCTTACTTGGTTTTTAAAGCCGTTTAGGTCTGTGTTAGTATTCATTTCGGGAAAAGTACTAACGGCATTGTTTGGATTATGATGAAGCATCTCGGCAGTGCTTTCATCACTATCTACCAAGTGTCTTATTAGTTTCAAAATAAGTGCTTCTCGTTTAGTGTTCATAAGTTTGAGTACTTAATAGATGTTGTGAATGATTTTTTTGAAATATTACAATAATGATTCCAAAATCAATCAGATGGTTGTTTTCTTACTATTTATGTAATGAATTTTATTAAAATGTAGTTTTTAAGCCTGTTAATATCAGTATTATCACTAATACTCCTTTATATGATAAGATTATTTATGTAATTTTTTCCCCAAAAAAAACTTTTTATCATTTACTACTATTGGCTAAATAATTGATACTATCAGTTTTTAATAGATTTATTCACATGTTTAAATTTTTTTACCAAACCTTAAATTAAATAATCTTATGGCAGTAGAAAAACACATGGCTTCTTCCAGTTTGGCAGAAGTCGTAGACCGCATCTTAGATAAGGGTATCGTGATAGATGCCTTTGCAAGAGTTTCATTAGTAGGTATTGAGTTACTTTCGATAGAGGCACGTATTGTGATTGCTTCCGTAGAAACTTACCTGAAATACGCTGAAGCGATTGGACTAACGAGCAGAGTCGCCTAAACGTGATAACTTCTCTATGATACAACTTGCCAAATCAGATTTACAAATGACTTTGGCAAGTTTTTCACCTACATTTTTATCAATCATCAATCATTACATTCACAATTTTTTGTAACATTCACAATTTTCACTTTTACGCTCATGAACACACTCCAAGAACAGGCACAAATACTCAAGAGCCAAACCCACATACTACTGCGTCAAATTCATGCAGAACGCGAAGAAAAAGCCAAACAAGCACAAATAGACCGTAAAAATACTTTACAAAGACTCAAAAGTGAAACAAAACTGTGGTTTCAACACTGCCAAAATGAAAAGAAAAATAGACAAGACAACCTACAAAGTCTTAGACAGTATGTAAGCCAACTACTACATCAATTCCAAGAGCAAAGACAGGCGTGGTTTGCACAGGAAAATATCAAAAGCATGCCTATTCTCTCTATTCGCACTAAAAAATAAAGCCTTAGCCACGCATGATCACCGAAGATAGAACCATCTTAGAACTCAAACCCCTTGAGAACTTTGTAGAAACTGACTATGTGAAAAATATCACACATAGAGCCTTTCACTACATCAAGGCAGGCTTTGCTGTC
This sequence comes from Cytophagales bacterium, assembly GCA_004293905.1. Taxonomy (GTDB): domain Bacteria; phylum Bacteroidota; class Bacteroidia; order Cytophagales; family Microscillaceae; genus RDZE01. Next base: position 317,379 of record RDZE01000015.1, read on the forward strand.
CATTTCAGAGGACCCGCAGGCACCGGAAAAACGACCATCGCGAAGCATCTCGCCAATTTATTGGGGCAGCCTTTGGTGATGATTCACGGAGACGAAGAACTCACCACCTCTAATATGATTGGCGGTGAGTATGGCTTTCGTTCCAAAACTATCATAGACAATTACATTGCTTCTGTGGTGAAAAAAGAAGAAAATTTTACCAAACATTGGATAGACAATCGACTTACGGTCGCATGCCGATATGGATTCACGCTCATTTATGATGAATTTACGCGCTCCAGACCCGAAGCCAACAATGTTCTTCTTTCTATCTTAGAAGAAAAAATGATTAACCTGCCTATATCAAGAGGTGGCGAAGACCCCTACTTGCCCGTACACGAAAACTTTGCTGCCATCTTTACCTCAAACCCCGAAGAGTATGCAGGTGTATACAAAACCCAAGATGCACTCCGCGATAGAATGGTAACCATAGATTTAGATTTCTTCGACTACGAAACCGAAGTAGCCATTACCAAAGCCAAAAGCGAAGTCAGTATAGAAGAAGCCATTTTCATCGTCAATATTGTAAGAGCACTCCGCGATTCGGGCGAGTGCGAATTTTCGCCCACAGTGCGCGCTGCCATCATGATAGCCAAAACAAGCAAAACAATGGAGCTACTCCCTACCAAAGATTTAGCCATATTCATAGCCATCTGCCAAGATATTTTGGGCTCTGAAACCAGCCGCGTAGGAAGTATTAGCAAACACCTCAAAACAGTCAAAGACCTTATCAAAGAAATTATAGAGTACCAAATCAAATTTTTTGGGAACAAAAACTACCAAAACGCATCATAAAATATGAGTTATAAAGCCATTTACTTCCGAAAACTGAGCGTCATTCCTCATAAAAAAATTTCTTATGAGGTACAAATGTATATGCTCGAAAAAGAAAAAAACCGCTACAAAAAAGAGTTGGAAAGACTTTTGCAAAGAAAGCAATACATCGAAGCACGACTCATCGATATAGAAAAAGAACAGCAAACGCTTACGCAATCTTTTGCCCAAAAACTACCCATAGAAAAGAAATGGCAAAAGAAGACAATTCAATACTAATGAAAATACACCATGAATGAAAAAAGAATTGTACATACTACTGACTCCACCAACTTAGCCGATATTTTGGAGCGAGTGTTAGACAAGGGCATCGTCATTGCAGGCGATATCAAAGTCAATATTGCCGATGTAGAACTACTCTCCATCAAAATCCGATTGGTTATCTGCTCCGTAGACAAAGCCAAAGAAATAGGCATCAATTGGTGGGAAAAAGATGCCTACCTCTCCGCAAAAGCCCAAGCTTTAGAAGAAAACAACGCTATTTTGGCGCAAAAAATAGAAGCCTTAGAAAACCAAATCAAAACCTTACAACCTTAGACAAACACGCATGGAAAATAACTACTACCTCTATGGCATAGCCCTGCATGAGCAACCTATAGAACACCTTAGTACCTTAGGAATAGCCGAACTTCCCGTATTACAACACAAAAACGAACTCGTAACCATTCTTTATAGCCCTCTCGAAAGTACGGAAAGCGATTGGTTAGGCACAAGAAAAAACCTCATCGCTCATCAAAAAGTCATAGAGTTTTTTTTGCCACATACCACTGCCGCCCCCTTCAAATTTGGCACTATAGCCAATGAAGAAACCCTAAATATTATCTCACAAACACGAAAAGAGGCTTTTTATCAGGAACTAAAACAATACGAAGGAAAAGTAGAATACAACCTAAAAGCCTTTTGGAAAGAAATAAGTCTTATATTTGAACAAATAGAAGCCGAAAATCCTCACATCAGAGAACTCAAAGAATACATCATTGCTACTGCCCAGAATGTGCCTACCAATAGTGCTATGATAGAGGTAGGCAAACAAGTTCAAATGGCATTAGAGCAGAAAAAACAATCACTTGCAAAAGACATGATTGAAAAAATAAAGCCATACGTCATTCATTACAAAATGGAAGAAAACAATCTTGATGTACTTTTTTTGCAAGTAGCTCTCCTGATAGATAAAACGCAAGAACAAGCCCTTGATGAAGCAATACAAAATATAGCCGAAGAATACAACGACAATATTCAATTCAAATACATAGGTCCTTCCGCGCCTACATCGTTCATGAATCTTCAGATTTCTTAAATCCTTATTTTATTATGTTTTTCGCTCGCACACTTCGCAATATAGCACAAATCGTCTATGAAAAAGCCGAAAAAGAACTCTATGACATAGCCCAAATCAAAACCGAAATGATGCAATTGCAACTCTCCTTAGATTTGCAAAAAATAACCGAAGAAGAGTATGAACAAAAAGAAGAAGCCCTCTTAGAAAGATTCAAAGAAGCACAAAGAAGACAAAAAGAAGCCGAAGAAGAAACCTCAGAAGACAATGACGAATGAGTTACTTACCTACCTATATGGTATCATTGCCCAACTACCAACACAAACACCGAAAGGGGTAGAATTTGTACCTATAGGTCAATATTTTGCTCTTACAACACAAGTAGAGTCGCAAGATTTTACAGACCCTCAATGGTCTGAAAATATCCAAAACATGGCTTGGTTAGAACATAAAATTAGGCAACATGAGGAGATAATACAGTTTTTTATTACCCAACAAGATATATTGCCCTCCAAATTCCCCACTCTTTTTGCCTCAAAAGAAAGCCTACAAACTCAATTTGTAGAGCGGCAACTTTGGCTGAAAAACAATTTCGAACGCCTTCAAGACAAACAGGAGTGGGATATAAAAGTATGGCTACAACCTACATCACAACCTACCAAAGATGCTCCCCCAAAAAGCCAAACAGGAAAGTCCTATTTTTTGGAAAAAATAAAAGAAAAAGAAAAAAAACAAAACCAAACAGCGCAAATCAATCAGTTTTGTCAAGATTTGTGGAACAAACTTTGCCTTATTTCTACAGAAATGACGCAAGCCAAAACACAAGAAAGCACCATGCTATTCAGAATTATTATGTTATTGCGAAAAGAACAATCATTGTTACTTGCTAATACCATAACAGAAATGAACGAAGCAGCACAAGCAAATGGCGTATTTCTAACCCTAACAGGTCCTTGGGCGGCGTATCATTTTATGACAGATACACCCTAAAAAAACTAAAAATGCAAAGTATTCAGCCCTCAGTACAAATAAAACAAGAAACATCGCTTGCCGAAATCTTAGACAGAGTATTGGCACACGGGGTAGTCATACAAGGCGAGCTTGTAATTTCGGTGGCAGAGGTTGATCTTATCTATCTTTGTGTCAATATACTCATCACATCTGCCAATCCTCATCAGCCTAAAAATGAATGATGCAACACTTTATATATATGCTTTTGCGGCAAAAAAAATACCTACGCTTGTCTATAGAGGTATAGAGGAGAGCCCTATACAATATACCCAGAAGGGTAAGGTAGTCGCTATTTGGAGTTATTTGAACAACCCTCAAGAATTACAAAAAAACCTATACTCCGATACACAATCTGCTGCCCTCAAACACTATACACTCCTTTCCGAAATTGCTCCTACGACTGCATTACTCCCTTGTAAATTTGGGACAATACTCAAAAATGAAGAAGATTTAGCACAATTGATTACCAACCAACAAGATGCCTTATTAGCATTGCTAACACAAATAGAAAATTGTTGTGAATATGACCTTAAAATAACACTCACTGAAAAAGCAATTCCCCAAACAGGCACAGAATACCTAAAACAAAAACAAGAATTACTAAAAACTCATCAACAAATAGAAGCTGAATTATCGCATTTGCCTTTGCAATACCCCGAAATCATCAAAAAATATGTATTTCATAAAAAACAGGATAGTTTTTTGTCTAATAGTAGTTGGTTAGTGAGTAACTCCGAAGAAGCACGATTTTTATCAATCATAGCAACTCTTCAGCAAAAAAATATGCATTGGCAGTATAGCCTCAGTGTTTATCCCTTTCCTTATAAAACAATTCAATTAAATTTCACCCTTTAAACAGACCGCTATCATGATTACCGCAGAAGATTTTGCCAAAATACCCCTTCCTAATATAGATGCAGACCCCGAAAATGCTGCCAATGGTTTGGTACAATTGGTATTGAGTGTAGTAAAACTACTCAAAGATGTATTAGAAAAACAAGCCATTCGTAGAATAGAAAACGAAAGCCTCACAGAAGAACAAATAGAGCGTATGGGGCTTACTTTTATGAAAATGGAAGAGAAAATAGAAGAATTAAGACTACTATTTCATTTAGAAAATGTCGATTTACAACTTCCCATTCAGGTAAAAGAAATCTAAAATAAAACAATGAATGGGGTTATTCTACTATCATACGCGTCAGAATATCTACAATTTTTTCATTATTGAGCGGCTTCACCATATAACCCTTCACCATTGCATATTGGCTGGTTTTGTTTACATCTTTACTGTCTATAGAAGAAGTAAGCATCACCACTAAAAAATTGGTTTTATTTTGGGCAATGAGTTTATCCAATAATTCCCAACCACTCATTACAGGCATATTGATATCCAATAATACCAAATCGGGCTGGTCAGTATCGCCTAAAATAGCCTCGAGAGCATCTTCGGCAGCATCATAGACTGATATAGACAGTTGACTTTCGTAACGTGCAAGCATTTTTTGGTTGATAAGATTATTGATTTTATCATCATCTACCAACATGATTTTACGGATTAGGTTGTGTCCCATAATTGTTCTTGGTCATTTTGTTGTTCTAAAGCTTTATTCATTTTATGGATTACACCATCGAGTTCTTGGGCTGAAATATACAAATTTTTAATAATTTCGAGGTTAAAACCATCTGTAGGGTCTTCTTCATTAAAAAGAGAGATTAATCCCAAAATATTAGCTAAAGGCTTGCGTAACTCGTGTGAGGTAATAAATGCATAGTTCCTAAATTGCTGATTTTGTTGATTGAGCAGTTCTTCGGCTTGTTTTCGGCGTGTAATTTCTATACGTATGGCTAAATATTGTTCGGGTTTGCCTGTAGTATCGTCCAAAATAGGTACAATGGTAGTATCAACCCAATAATAACGCCCATTTTTAGCTTTATTTTTCACTTCTCCTTTCCAGATTTTCCCTTTGCTAATCTGTCGCCACATGCGCGCAAAAAACTCTTTATCGTGGTAGCCCGAATTGATAATTTGATGACTATTGCCAAGTAATTCTTCTTTACTATAGCCCGATATAATACAAAAAGCATTGTTTACTTCCACTATGATGCCTTTTTTGTCGGTAATAGCCAAAATTGTAGAAGAATCAAGTGCTGTACGAAAATCTTGAAGGGTTTTGCTCTTATATCTGATTTCTTCAATGGCTTGTTTTTCTTTGGTAATATCTTTTAGTACACCAAAAAAACTAATTACTTCTTCATTATCATTCTTTACGCTATAGCCCTCCGTAAATATATAGTGTACTCCTCCTTCAATATCTATCATTCGGTATTCAGAGGCAACTATCTGGTTTTCGGATTGTGTTCTGTCTAAATTTTGTTGAAGCATAGGCGCATCTTCAGGATGCACAAACTGGAAAAAATTTTCTATGGTAGGTTTAAAACTTTTATCACGAATTTTTAAGATTTCGTACACCTCATCTGACCAAAAAATATCTGTCGTTTTTACATTCCATTCCCAATAACCTATTTTGCTAATCCTTGAGGCTTCTTTAAGTTTTTGCTCGCTTTGTCTAAATTTTTCTAACACCTCTATATAGCTCTCAATGGTAGCCCTTAGTTCGGCTTCGCTTGCAGAAAGTTCTTCGTTCAACTCTTGTTGTTTGAAATAAAGTTCTTTGTAATTATTATTTTCGGCTTCTTTTTCTCTCTGAAAAGTTAGACTTTGAATAATGACCGTACAAGTATTGGTAAACGGAGTAAGGAATTGCACTATTTCTTCAGAATAGCCATCAGGTCGGTTGGCAATGCCTATCATTCCTATTATTTTTTGATTTATTAACAAGGGTATTCCTAAAAAAGCATTGAGCGGAGGATGACCTTTGGGTGTTCCGCCTGCGCGTGGGTCGGTTGGAGGGTGATTGGCTATAACAACATTTTGCGTAACCATCACTTCCCCAAAAAGAGTTTTGAGGTTATAAAACTCCATGCCTTCACTTTCTTGTTGTTCATAGAATTGACGCGTATAGTCGTTCCAAGCAATGTTTGTAACAGCTATGGTTTTCAGATAAGGTTGTTGCTTTTCTGGGTGGTAAAATACCCTGCCAATAAAACCATACTCACTTTGTGTAATATCCAACAAAGTATCTAATAAATAATAAAATATTTCTTTTTCTGTTTTTGCTCCCCCTATATAATGCTCTTGAGCTTGATTAATTGCTTTGAGTAAAGAGTATTGTTCTGCCGATGAAAACATTTTTTATTTTAGAATAATTTGAATCAGAGTGATGTTATATGTTATTGATTAAAAATAGGGGATTATGACAATTATATTTCTGTTATCAGTAATTTAGATGACTATGAATGGTTTTATTAAATGTAATAAAAAAAGATATTTTGCAATGATACAATTATTTGCCTGAATACACAAATTTTGCTTTGATTTTCTTTCAACTTTGGCTTTCAAATTGCATACTATTTCAGTACTATGCAACAGTTCAATAATTATATACTTTCCCCCGAAAAAGGTCAAGGTCGCCAATTAGTCATAGGGGCTACACTCTCTTCTATTGCAGAAATGGAGGCACTTTTATTTTCTCAGATAAAAGTTACACTTCAAGACCAATTGTTTTTTATGGGCAATTATCTACATGAAGGGGTAGCAGCGCAATGGCTTGATTGGCTTATGGCACTCCGCGAGCGAGGCTATCAAATTTTTTTGCTCAGAGGAGAAGCCGAAGAACAATTGCTTTTGGAAGCGCAACGACAAGATGAGGAACTACTGGAGTGCTATGCCGAAATCAAAGGATTTGAAAATTTATTGGACAATGGGCAACTAAAACCAAAATACGAACAACTATTGCAAAGCATGGCTTACTTCTTCGAAACCGAAAAAATGATGATTTCTTATGGCGGTTTTGTATTCCAAGATGCTAATAGTTTTCATAAACCCTCCTCCTTTTTATCACCTGAAAATTTTGAACTTTTTATTCCGCTCGATATTTCCAAAAAAATCATCTATGCGCGCCGCCCTAATACTATAGAACAACTACACGATGACCTCAATGCCGATGCACATTGTTTGTCTTTAAATCTTCTAAAAGAAAATAGTTGGGTAGTGTATGATATTGCTAAAAATCTTGTTTGGCTTTACGATACTACGCCACCACCTATAGCCTTGTGGCAATCTTTTCAATACAATTAAAAGAAAAGCACAGTGAATCCGCTGTGCTTTTTTTATATAAACATATAATAGTATTGCTATTTATTTTAAATGTCTTACCATCTATCTTTTGGCTTTCATCATTTTTTTTAGGTTTTTGAAAAAAAATAAAAAAAAATAAAAAAAATTTTCATTTTATAAAAAAAATATTATACAGAATAATATTCCGAATTAATTCTATTTCGTCAATAATATTTGGTTTAAAATGGATTTTAAGTATTTTTAACGTTCTACATACAGAATAATATTTTGAACCGTGAAACCTTCCCTTTCTTTCTTGCGTTATAGAAGTGTAATAATTTGAAAGCCTTTGCAACCAATAGTTCAAATCAGTTGTCTTTGAGGCAAAGAGTTCTTCAAAAATAAAAACTTAAAAAAAGTTAAAACAAAGAACCTTTTATTACATAGTACCGTATAAATACATAACACTTTAACAATTATATATTATGGACACGTTCAGGTTAATTTTATTCACAATTTTAATGTCAGTTGCTTCTGTCAGTTTAGCCAATAATGAAAACCCTTCATTAAAAAACACTAAACGTAAAAAAGCGAAAAAACAAATTCAAATCAATACTCAAGAGGAAGACCTCAACCTTTACTATGAAGACCCTATCCCCGCAGTGATTGATGATTTTGTAATGCCCGGCAGCATTATTGATGTGAAAGTAGTAGATTTGAAAGGCAATATCATCGTAAAAGATAAAGTAACAATAGAGCAATTTTTAGAGTCTAAACATTCTTTAGATTCACTTCCTAAAAACAGTTTATTTGTTCTTTTCTACAACAATACAGCTTATTACGTTTTAGACGTTCAATAACAAAAAATATTTCAGCGATATAACTGAGATTTTGACAAAAAGAGAGAAATAGATTATAGTAGGTTAGTTTAATTTTGTGAAACCCTAAAGTTAGTGACTTTAGGGTTTTTTGTGTATAATCTCTTGTAAGATGGGTTTTAAGCCGCTAAAAAAGAATTCAATGGCTATCACCATTACAATAAGCCCCATCAAACGCATCATAATTTTGTTGCCTGTATCACCCAAAAGCCGAATAATAGTGCTCGAACTCCAAAGAATCACAAAAGTAATTGCACAAACTACTAAAATTGTGGCTATCAAAGCAATCTGCAAGGGTATATTATTGGCATCTTCCATCAGTACTATGGCATTGGTAATAGCCCCCGGACCGCAAAGCATAGGAATAGCCAAAGGTGTAATAGAAATATCATCTACATATTCGCGAATATCTTCCGCGCTAATTTTCATGGATACAAGCCGCGCCTGAAGCATGTCGTAGCCCATTATAAAAAATAAAATACCGCCTACCATTCGAAAACCATTGACCGAAATACCAAAAAAATTGAACAACAGTTGCCCAGAATAAGCAAAGGCGACAATGGTAAAAAAAGCAACAATTACAGCCTTGCGCGCCGTGTTCGTGCGTTGCTGATGATTGAGGCTTGCGGTCATGGTCATAAAAACAGGCATCACCCCCAAAGGATTGAGCAGGGTGAAAAAAGAGGTAAATGCTAAAAGAACTAAATTTGTTATTTCATTCGTCATAAATTTTGAGATAGTTTTATTGTAAAAGTAGTTTTTTTTTGCTATATATTAAAAAATTAGCATAAATTTCGCAGTATCTCTTTTAAAATGAAAAAAACGCACTACTACATATCTATTGTCATTGTTATACTTCTTCTGATGAGCATAAAAGCTCAAGCACAAGAAGATTTTTTCGATAAGGCATACCTCAGCAAAAAACTCAATGAAAGTGCTCTCAATGATACTATTCGTATAGAAATTTTACAACAATTAGCCTTAGCTCAAATAGAAGAGAGCCAACTTTCGCTCGCCGAAACACTCAACAATGAGGCGATGCAATTAGCCCAAAAAAATAAATTTGAAAAAGGTATTTTACAATCGCGCATAGTAGAAGCAGAATACTATAGAAAAAAAGAAAACTATAAAAAAAGCCTTCAAATAGCCTTAGAAACCCTCACTAAAATACGAAATGTTCAGGTTTCTCTTTTCCTCGAAGCTGCCCTATATTATTCATTAGCCTCCTCTTATTCTAGTCGTTCTGATTTTTTTGAAGCCATTGATTTTTCCCGAAAAGCAATGTTATTGTATAAAAAAATAGCCCCTCAATCACTTTATTTAGCCAATACTTACAACTTAATAGCCAATGTTCAAGCCAAACTAAAAGACTATAAAACCGCTCTTAACAATTATGAACAAGCTCTTAAAATCTATGAATTTAAAAACAACGCGCTCGGCAAGGCACGTATTTTCAATAATATGGGCGATACCTATAGGCTACAAGGGCGAACACAAGAAGCATTGATTTATCAGTTCAAATCATTGACTATCAACGAACAAAACGACAACCCTCGCCACCATGTACTCAAAGCCTACAACTACACAAACATAGGCGAAATATACGAACAACAAGAAAAATATGACAGTGCTTTGTACTTTTATCAAAAAGGGTTTATCTTAGACTCGACCTATGGTGGTCAGTATGAATTGGTGTATGACTACAACAATTTTGGTAGTTTATATCTAAAAAAACAAAATTATGCGCAGGCAATATTTTACTATACTCAAGCACTACAAATCGCCGAAAAAGTAGGATTTAAGGAAGAACTTATGAAAGCATACAAAGGACTCAGCGAACTATACGAAAGGCAAAATCAATACGAAAAAGCCCATTTTTTCAATAAAAAACATTTCAGCCTTCGCGATTCGTTATATGGGCAAGACAATATAGAAAAAATAGCAAAGCTGTACAATAAATTACAAATCTTAGAGAAGGAAAATGAAATAAAAACTCTTAACAAAGATAAAAAAATTCAAGAAGAAGAAATCTTGATTAATACTATAACCCTATATGCTTCTTTGACTGTATTATTTTTAACGGTTATTATTGCTATACTGCTCGTAAGAAATAATCAAAAGCAAAAAATGAGTAATCTGACTCTTACCAACCAAAAACAAGAAATAGAAGCACAAAGAGATAACATAGAAATACAAAATCGCAATATGACGAGCAGCATACGTTATGCTAAGCATATTCAAGAGGCTATGTTACCCTTTCCAGAACGCATCAATCATATTCTTAAAGATTATTTTATACTCTATAAGCCTAAAGATATTGTTTCGGGCGATTTTTATTGGATAGACGAAGCCAGCCCAAAACCTATCTATAAACAAAGTTTAAGTGAAAAAGGGGTCGTGCCAATCTTGCAGGGGTTCAGCAATCCTAAAAAAATTATAGCTTCTTTAGATTGCACAGGACATGGCGTACCCGGTGCATTTATGAGCATGATAGGCAATGACCTGCTCGATAATATCGTGAATGAAAAAGAAGTAATTTCTCCCGAAAAAATACTCGATAACCTACACAACAAAGTTAGATATGCACTCAAGCAAGACGTTACCCACAATGATGATGGTATGGACGTAGCCATTTGTGTAATTGACAACATAGATAAAACATTAGAGTTTTCAGGGGCAAAACGTCCTTTGATTTATATTCAAGAAGGCAAACTCTACGAAATCAGGGGTAATAAAAAATCTATTGGAGGTGTGCAAAAAGAAAAAGAACGCTTATTCACCAAACACACCATCGATATCTCAAAAGAAACAACCATTTATCTGTTTTCAGATGGTTATGAAGACCAATTGAGCGATGTCGGTAGAAAAAAATTTACAAGACCTCGCCTCGCCACACTCCTTTTAGATATTCATCAAAAAAGCCTTTCCGAACAAATGAAAATATTAGAAAATGCTTTTGAGCGTTGGAAAGGAAAAGGCGAACAGTTAGATGACGTGTTAGTTATGGGTGTAAAAATTTCATAAAAATTTTTTTTTCTTGTTTTTTTCCTTACTTTTGGGTGCAAAGAACGTATGACACTTAAAATTTAACACAATAATGCACCTATTGTATCGATTTGTATTGGTAGGGTTGATGCTGTTTTCAACTCCTACTCCGCTTATTGTCGCTTCTGCTTACCTCACTGATGTATGTCTACATCTTAAAAGCAAACCCATTCATTTAGGCTATATTTCTCCAAGTAAAGAAAAAAAGATTTGGAATGTAATCCTTTTCAACCGCGAAACCATCAACGGAAAACTCATAGAGGCACTTCGCTTTGAGAACATCACTAAAGCCGTAGAACAACGCTATTGCTTGCCTTCTAACATCATTTTAGCTATGATAGTTCAAGAAACTTGGGGGCAGGAATGTGTGGCTAATCAAACAGGTAACAACTCTTGGGGCGATGGAGGTTTTGGTTTGTGCCACATGCAAGGGCTCACGGCTGAAGAGTACGGGCTTAGTACAGTTTGCAATACTCAATGCGGAGAACCCGGAAGACCCTTTGCTTGTTATAAACACGCAAAAGAACTTGGATATGCCATTCAACAGTATGACAAATGCGATATGAAAGTAATGCACCTCCGCGATGATAGATTGCACCCTATCATGAATATAGATGCCGTAGGGAGGATTTTGGCACTTGCTAACGGCACTCTTCAAGATAAAGTATTCAGATACAGAGGTGGAAGTTATGAAGATAAAATCATCTATTGGCAACGTGTAGAAAGCTATCGCCGAGAATTGAATGACCCTAATCGCAGAAAATCATTAGAAAATGAATTTAACAAATACAATCAATACATGACTATTGATGGTTTTTTGTTCACGAACCCATATAAAGCCTATTTAGAGTACTATCATACCCAAAACTATTATTTTGGCTTAGCAAATTACAAACAGCTTGGTATTTGTGTGAATTGCTGTGCAAAATAAGGAAAAGGCTACTACTGAAAGGCAGGAGGCAAAAGTGTATCTTTTAGAATGGCATTTTTAAAAGATGTGGTATTGTCTATGACAGCACTTCGCAAATCAGCCCCTGTGAGGTCGCAGCGTTCAAAATCAGCATTGGTAAGGTTGGCATAGCTTAGGTCGGCATAGCGCAGTTCGGAGCGTGAAAAATCAGTAGCTTGTAAATCGGCTTCCTTAAAGTTGCAATGGTTGAGCAAAGAATCTATCATCAAAGATCCTTCTAAATCAGATTTTTTCCAATCTTTCCCTTCTGCATAAACGCAGGAGAAATCGGCGTAGGGCATAAACAACGCCTCTAAGTTAACTTTAGATAGGTTGCGAAAAGATATTTTGGCTTGCTTTTTCAATATATGGGCATCAGCAAAACTGCCATGGTAAGTGCCAAAAATAAGGTTTTCGATGTAGAAAGTTTGCCAGTATCCTCCTGCACCTCCTTCTTGTAGAAATTCATGATGGTTGCGTAAGATTCTATAGAAATCATCGGAGGTGATGAGCTCGGCTTTCAAAACCAGCTCACGCACTGCTAATCGAGTTTTTTCAAATTCAGATAGCATAATAATTTAGTAAAAGACAATTCGTTAGGTAAAGTTTTACCCAAACATACGAAATTTGTTTGAAAAGAAGTTATTTTTGCATTCAAAATTTAACGAAGTATGCAAAAAATCTTATCAAATCGCCTTTTTATTGGCTTTTTGTTATTTTTCGGCTGTGTAAATTTATTCCTCAACAATGGTTTTATTTCATTATGGGATCAAGATGAGGCGGCTTATGCAGGTTTTGCTAGTGTGATGCGCAGCACAGGCAATTGGGTAATTCCTGATTTTTTATGGTCAGATATCCATCGGAAAACACCTCTCCATTTTTGGTTAATTGCGCTGAGTTATGGTATTTTTGGTGAAAATGAGTTTGCACTTCGTTTCCCAAGTGCATTGGCTGTTTTACTCACTTGGGTATCTACTTTTTATTTAGGGCGTTCCGTATTTGGCAAAGAAAGAGCTCTTTTGGCAACATTGCTTGTAGTCGCTTCTATTTTTTTAGTGAATTTAGGAAAAATTGCCGTAACCGATGCATTGCTCACCTTTTTTGAAACGGTAGCAGTTTTGGCACTGCTTAATTTTTTGGTGCACTATCGTTGGTATTATAATCTTTTATTTTGGGCAGCCGTGAGCGCGGGTATGTTGGTAAAGGGTCCTCCTATTCTAATCGTAAGTGCAGGCACAGGTGGCTTATTATTATTATTTCACTCCTCAAGGTGGCGTTTATTGATGCTTCATCCTTGGTTCTTTTTCCCTTTGGCTTTGTTACCCTTATGGCTTTGGGGCAGAGCGGCTTGGCTGGCAGATAATGGTGTTTTTATCACTTGGCTCTATGATTGGTACATAGCCAAACGCGCTTCTGGCGAAACTGTGCTGGGGCAGTGGGGACCTCCGGGTTACTTTTTGCTTGTGTTTATGCTTTCTTTTCTTCCTTTTACGGTATTTTTTCCAGCAGCATTGCGCGAAATTGTTCGCCAAATCAGAGGGAAACTACACAATGAGCAGTACTTATTGCTTATTTGTTGGTTGGCAGGCGGTTGGTGGATTTATGAAATTATACCGAGCAAATTGCCTTCTTATAGTTTGGGAGCTTATGCGGCTGTGGCTTTTTTATTAGCCGATATTATGCTTCGTATAGAAACAGAAGACTTTGGAACACTGCGCATAGGCAAAGGTTTATTCCTATTTTTCAGCAGTCTTATCGCATTAGGCTTGGTAATTGGCTCTGTATTGTTGTTAGATACTTGGGGGATAGCAGTTGCTTCCTTTACAGCTTTGGTTTGGTCAGTATTGGCAGGTTTTAGTTATAGGGCTTATCATCAAAAAAATTGGGAAGCAGGATTCCGTTGGGGTAGTTTGCAGGTTTTAGTATTTGTGTTTTTAGCTTGGTTGCTTATTATTCCTTCTTTTGAAGAACCCCGCGGTGCTACCAAACGTATAGCAGAGAAAATAGCACAAACCTCTCCTAATACGGTAGAAGTTGTTTTTGCTCGCCCTTTTTATTTGCCAAGTCTGCCTTTTTATGTGTTGCAAAGTGGTAGAAAATACAGAGGGTTGGAGGAGCAAGAGTTTGAACAGGTATTTGGGCTGTATGCGCAAAAGAAGCCTACTGTAATTGTTTTTGATAAAGAAAAATGTGACCTTTTTGTAGCTCGTTTGGATAGTCAAAAACAAAAAATGCCGCGTGTAGAAATTATCAGAGGTTGGGTTTCGGATATGGGCAAACTAATAGAATATAAACTTGTGTATAATTTTTAGGCAGAGTACTTATTTTTTCTTACTTCTTTTATTGTGTTTTTGGTTTCCTGATGAGGCAAAATCACAATCTAAGTCTATCTTTTTATTGCTCCGTGCGACTGAGTCAGAAAAAGAAATACCTCTTCCCTCTTACAATACCCTACACCTCGATAGCCTATCGGCAGGAAAAGAAATAACGAATACATTATTGTTTTTGCAAAAAAAAGGCTATTGGGAGGCACAAATCGAGCGTATTTTCTGGGTCAGTGATACGATGAAGGTTTTTATTGAGGCAAAAAAAATGTACCGATGGGCTCATTTAGATGTTTCACAAATTCCGATGACAGCCCTGAGTATGATGGGTTATAGAGAAAAAGATTTTCGGGGTGCGCCTATTGATTGGGAAGGATTACAATTGTTGGAGGAACGTCTTTTGGAGTATGCAGAAAATAGAGGCTATCCTTTTGCTAATGTATTTGTTGATAGTATCCTGATAAAAGAGGAAGGCTTGGTGGCAAGGCTTCGCTTTGAGCCTAATGATAGAATAGTATTTGACAGCATAGCTATTGCAGGTAATAACAAAATTAAGGCACGCTTTCTTAGTAAGTATTTACAAATAATTTCAGATGCTCCTTTCAATCAATCTTTGATAGATAGAAGTAGTTTACTGTTAAATCGTTTGCCTTATTTGCGTGTGCAGGCAGTACCTAAAGTTTTTTTTCAATTAGGGCGCGCCTATACTACTCTTTATATAGGAGAACGCAAAGCGAGCCAAATAGATGGTATTTTAGGTATTTTGCCCAATCAGGAACGCCCCGATGAAGTATTGTTTACGGGTGAGTTCAATCTTCATCTGCAAAATATATTGGGCGTAGGTATAGGACTTACTGTAGAATGGCAACGCATTCAATCGGAATCGCAACGTTTGTTGATAGGCTATAAACAGCCTCAGCTTTTTGGTACAAAAGTAGCATTGGAGGGATATTTTTCACTACTTCGCCAAGATAGCACTTTTTTGACTTTGGATAGAGGTATTGTGTTATCGTATCGTTTAAGTGCTTTTCAAGAGTTGGGATTGTCTTTTTCGGCACGTAGTTCTAATAATTCTTTGCTATTGAACAATATACAACAACAGCGCGAAACGCCTATAGTAAGCGACCAAGAGCTTTGGGTGTATGGTTTGCGTTATGAATACAATCGTTTGAATGATTTTTGGTATGCAACCAAAGGCTATAGACTGCAATTGATGGCAGAATTGGGCGATAAGAGCACCCCTCGCAATCCTTTTTTAGCAGATAGTCTTTGGGTGGGTATTAGTGAGAAAAGTTTACAATTTGGGGCTAAGTTGAATGGAGAATATTTTATTCCGATGGGCAAAAAAAATACTTGGCTTTGGCGTATGCAATGGGCTTATGTGGATAATAATAATATTTTATTTATGAATGATTTGTATCGGTTAGGGGGATTGATGCAGTTGCGTGGGCATAATCAGAATGAGTTTTATGCTAATTTTTATGGGTTATTAAGCAGCGAATATCGTATTTTTTTAGAAGCAGAGTCTTATTTTTTTCTATTCTTTGATTATAGTTATTATCAGATGAATGTACTTAGGCGTGCT
The DNA here is from genome assembly GCA_004293905.1 of Cytophagales bacterium. Taxonomy (GTDB): domain Bacteria; phylum Bacteroidota; class Bacteroidia; order Cytophagales; family Microscillaceae; genus RDZE01. Next base: position 333,497 of record RDZE01000015.1, read on the forward strand.
TCTTACGAAGATACCCCCTTTGGTTTGGGTTTAGGGATTAGCCTTAGTACCGAAGGGGGTATTTTTAATTTTGTGTATGCATTAGGGCAGTCAGCTCAAAACTCATTGGATTTTAGCCGCTCTAAAATTCATTTTGGTTTTATTGGAAGATTTTAATTGGCTACTTCGGATAAGAATTTTATTCGCATTAGCCTTACTTCTTCTTCTGAAAAATCGTCTTCTGCTAAAGACTCCATCGCCAACTGTATGTTATCGCTTTCAGCAGTCATAAAATAATCATAGATGATGTCTTGTCGGTCGGCTTCCATCATTTGGTCTATGTAGTAATCGAGATTGAGTTTTGTACCTGAGTAACAAATACTTTCTATTTCGTCTAAAATTTCGGACATAGATATATTTTTGGCTTCGCTGATGTCTTCAAGGTCTACTTTTTTATCAATTTGTTGAATGATAAATATTTTTACCTTTGATTTATTAATCGCCGATTTTACAACAACTTCATTGGCAGTTTCTATGTCATTTTCTTCTACATATTTGGCGATAAGGTCTATGAAGGGTTGCCCGAATTTGTCTACTTTTCCTTTTCCTACCCCATTTACGCGGAGTAGCTCGTCTTTGGTTACGGGATAAGTGGTAGCCATTTCTTCGAGGGAGGGTTCTTGGAAAATAGCATAGGGAGGTAATCCTGCTTCTTTGGCTACGCGTTTGCAAAGGTTTTTGAGCAAGTCGAAAAGTGTAGGGTCGTAGGCTTTTACACCATTGGAGCGGTGTCCTATTTCTTGTTTTTCTTCTTGCTCTTCGGTAACGCTTGAGTAGTCGTGGTCTTTGTAGAGTGTAAGTGTATAGGGGTCGTCTAAGTATTCTTGCCCTTTTTCTGATATTTTGAGTACTCCGTAGTTATCTATGTCTTTGTCGAGCAGTCCATACATAACAAGTTGTCGGAGTAGTGATTGCCAATAGGCATTGTCTTTTTCTACTTCTTTTTCGTTGCCTTTTCCGAATTCGAGGAGTTGGTCGTGGTTATAACTCATCACATAGTCGCTTTTTGTACCTGTGAGTATATCGGCAACGTGTGGAGCGGCAAATCGTTGGTCTATTTTTAGAACAACTTGCATAGCTATTACGGCTTCATTTTGCACTTCGTAGCTTTCTCTTTCTTTGATACAGTTGTCGCAAAATCCACAATCTTTTTCTAAGTATTCGCCAAAGTAGTTGAGTAGTTGTTTTCTTCGGCAGACGGCTGAGGTAGCATAAGCCATCATTTCGTTGAGCAACTGTCGGGCGTTTTCTCTTTCTGTAACGGTTTTGTCTTTGTTGAATTTTTCTAATTTGAGAATATCATTGGGGCTATAGAACATAATGCAATCGCCTTCAAGTCCATCGCGCCCTGCGCGCCCTGTTTCTTGGTAGTATCCTTCGAGCGATTTGGGCACATCATAGTGAATTACAAAACGTACATCTGGCTTATCGATTCCCATACCGAAGGCTATAGTGGCTACGATGATGTCTACTTCTTCATTGAGGAATGCATCTTGGTTATTCATTCTGATATCTGACTCAAGACCTGCGTGGTAGGGAGCGGCTTTGATGTCATTGACTTGTAAAAACTCGCAAACTTCTTCTACTTTTTTACGACTTAGGCAGTAAATGATACCCGATTGCCCTGTTTTTGATTTGATGTATTTGATGAGTTGCTTTTTAACAGCTACTTTAGGTCTTACTTCATAGTAGAGGTTGGGTCTGTTAAAGGAACTTTTGAAAGTATTGGCACTTTCCATGAGCAAGTTTTTTTGTATGTCTTGCTGTACTTTTGGGGTAGCGGTAGCGGTAAGGGCTATAAGGGGTAAATTGCCTAAATTATCAACAATGGTTCTTATTTTACGGTATTCAGGTCGGAAATCGTGCCCCCATTCCGAGATACAGTGGGCTTCGTCTACGGCTACAAAAGAGATATTGGCTTTTTTTAGAAAATCTACATTGGTTTCTTTGGTAAGCGATTCAGGGGCTACATAGAGTAGTTTGGTTTCGCCATTGAGTACGCCTTTTTTCACACGCGTCATTTCTGACTTGTTGAGTGTTGAGTTAAGAAATTGCGCATTGACACCAATGGCATTGAGTTGGTCTACTTGGTTTTTCATCAGTGCTATCAAAGGTGATATAACAATAGCAGTACCCTCTTTGATGATGGCGGGTAGTTGATAGCAGAGTGATTTACCTGCGCCTGTGGGCATAATTACAAAGGTGTGTTGCTTAGAAAAAATGCTGTTGATAATTTCTTCTTGATTACCTCTGAATTGCCCATATCCAAATACTTCTTTCAATTTTTCTTTTAGAATGGGATAGCCCACTGTTTTTTCTTCTTCTACCATAATGATATTTATAGCTAAAATAAAGTAAGACGATGTTTCTTATTCTTTTTCTTCTAAATTACTGCAAAAAGAATGATTTACCAAAAAATATTTTACGTTTTTTTTGTTTTCAGTTCTAATGTACTGTAATTCAGGCTAAAAGAGTAATTTAATATTTAAAAAATTATATTTTCTATTATTTTAAAGTATAAATTTAGTGCCTTGTATGGTAAAAATACAAATTTTAGGGCAAAAATATTTATTCTTTTTTTATCTAAAGATTACATTGCCTAATAATTTGGCGATGTTAGCTTCTATTTGTTTGAGTTCTATGGCTTTGATGAGTAAGTAGTCTTGGTCTTCTTCGATATCGGTTTTCGAAAGTTCTTGGTTGAGTTGCTCATAGTGTTTATTGACGAACCTTTGTTTGAGGCGAAGAATATTCTTGAAGGCTAATTGTTGCAGGGTTTCTTCTTCGGTGGTAGTTTTTATGTTGTGTTTAAGTAGCCAATTTTCACTCATTTGGTACTTCATGGCAATGAGTTGGGTTACGGTAGTGGCTATTTGGGGGTCTTCGTGTGTGAGGAAATAATCCATATTGACCAAGTTTCCTTTCTCGAGCTCTGTTCTGAAGATATGTAGGATTTGGTTGTATAGCGGATTTTGATAGTGTATATCTTCGGTTTCGGTGAGCAGGTATTGGCAAAGGCTTATGCTGTTTTCTACTTCATAGTAGGCATAATTGAGTAGTAGGCGCATACTTTCTTTTTCTTGGTATGCAAGTGGGCTTTCGGCTATGGCAGTATCCTCAAGAGGTGTTGAGGAGTAGTTTTCGTCTTCGGTTTCAGTGTCTTGCCAAGCAGGGCTTTGGTTGTTTTTTTCGCTTTCTTTAAGTATGATTTTATTAGCTTCGGCAATGAGTATTTCTTCCGAAATGTCCATTTTTTGGGCTACCTCTTTGGTGTAGTAGTTTCTTTTGAGTGGGTCAGCTATTTTGCTGATGCTTGCTACTACTTCTTTTACGGCTTCGGCTTTTTTGAGGGGGCTGTTGCTTTCTTGTAAATAAAATTGTGTTTTGAAGTGTATAAAATCTTGTGCGGTTTGTTGTATGTATTGTAAAAAACTTTCCGCGCCTACTTCCTTAACATAACTATCGGGGTCTTCTCCTGTGGGTAGCAATACAATTCGGACATTTAGGTCGTCTTCTAAGAGCATATCTAAACCCCTGAGTGCGGCTTTGATGCCTGCGTTGTCGTTGTCGTAGATTAGGATTACTTGTTGTGTAAATCGTTTGATGAGCCTAATTTGTTCTTTGGTGAGCGAAGTGCCTGAGGAGGCAACCGCATGCGTAATGCCCGCTTGGTGTAGCGATATTACGTCCATGTAGCCTTCTACTAAAATACATTCGTCTTTTTGCTGTATGCTTTTTTTGGCTTGAAAAAGTCCATAAAGAATTTCACTTTTTTTATAAACGGCTGTTTCAGGAGAGTTGATGTACTTGGCTTGTTTTTTATCTCCACTACTCAATATCCTGCCTCCAAAGCCAATGACTTTGCCCGATAGGTTATGAATAGGAAACATTACTCTATCGCGAAAACGGTCTAAATATTGTTTTTTTTCTTCTTGAAAAGTACTCAGTCCTGCCTTGAGAAGCATTTCAGGGTTGTAGCCTTTTTTGATAGCCATTTGCGAGAATACGTCCCACATAGGTAGGCTATAGCCAAGTTGAAAACTTTCTATAGTGTGTTGTCTTAGGTTTCTTTCTTTGAAGTAGCTTAGCCCTATTTTTCCTTCTTGGCTATTGAGTAAAATATCTTGGTAATAGCTTCGGGCAAAATCTAAGATGATAAGCAGGCTTTCGCGTTCGGTTTGCTCTTTCTTGGCTTCGTCTATGTTTATGTTTTTATCATATTCTACTTCTATGTTGTATTTTTTGGCAATATACTCAAGGGCTTCTGTATAGGTAGCATTTTCATAACGCATCAGAAAAGTAATGGCATCGCCTGCTGCTCCGCAACCAAAACACTTGAAAATACCTTTGGCGGGGGCAATGGAAAAAGAGGCTGTTTTTTCGTGATGAAATGGGCAGGGCGACCACCAATTGGTGCCTTTTTTTTTCAAGGTGAGAAAGTCTTCAGCTATTTCGAGTACGTTGGCTACTGCTTTGATGGTTTGAATACTGCTTTGCTTAATGCGCATACGATTCTTAATAATAGATTCCAAAGATATATATTTATTTTGTATTGTTTTCATAAAAAAGGTCATAAATTTGCAACATTTTGAATTTTGACTATGAACAAAAAAGTATTATTGATGATTTTAGATGGCTGGGGCATTGCACAAAAGCCTGAAGTATCTGCCATTGACCATGCGCATACACCTTTTATAGATAGCCTAAGCCAACAATACCCCTACACTACCTTAGAAGCCTCTGGATTGGCGGTAGGGCTTCCTGAAGGGCAAATGGGGAATTCCGAAGTAGGGCACATGAACATAGGGGCAGGGCGTGTCGTTTACCAAGATTTAGTACGCATCAACCAAGCCATTCAACAAAAAACCTTAGCCCAAAATACTACACTTTTGGAGGCATTGGCATACGCAAAAAAACAAAATGTGGCACTGCATTTCATCGGTTTGGTATCCGATGGAGGTGTACACTCTCATATAGAACACCTAAAAGCCTTGTGCGAAATAGCAAAAGAACAAGGCGTTGAACGTTTTTATATACATGCCTTTACCGATGGGCGCGATACTGACCCACAAGGCGGGATACACTATATAGATGCGCTCGAAACACACCTGAAAAAAATAGGAGTAGGAAAAATTGCCTCTATAGTAGGGCGATACTATGCTATGGATAGAGATAAACGATGGGAAAGGGTGAAATTAGCCTACGATTTATTGGTCAATGGAATAGGAAGTCCTGCTTCTGATGCCAAAACAGCCATAGAAAATGCCTATAAAAATAATATTACTGATGAATTTATACCACCTGTAGTCATCGTTAATGAACAACAAAAACCCATTGCTACTATCAAAGAGGGGGACTGTGTAATCTGTTTCAACTTCAGAACCGACCGAGGCAGGCAAATTACGGAGGCACTCACCCAAAAAGCCTTTCACGAGCAAAATATGCACCCTTTGGCACTCAAATACCTTACACTAACAAGCTATGATGATAGTTTCGAAGCCGTAGAGGTGATTTTTCAAAAAGATAATTTAGAGGATACCTTAGGTGAAATAATAGCTAAAAACAACAAAACACAATTACGCATAGCCGAAACTGAAAAATATCCCCACGTTACATTTTTTTTCTCAGGTGGGCGCGAAGTAGTTTTTGAGGGCGAAAAACGTATTTTATGCCCCTCGCCCAAAGTGCCTACTTATGACCTTCAACCCGAAATGAGCGCGAACGAAATCAAAGAGGCTGTATTGCCTATCTTGGAAGAAGCCACTACCGATTTTATATGCCTCAATTTTGCAAACCCTGATATGGTAGGGCATACAGGCGATTTCGAGGCAACTGTAAAAGCCTGCCAAACCGTAGACGCTTGCGCAAAAACAGTAGTAGAAAAAGCCTTAGCCAAAAACTACGCCTGCCTTATCATTGCTGACCATGGCAATGCTGACTATATGCGCAATGACGACCAAAGCCCTAATACAGCACATACTACTAACTTAGTACCTTGTTGGTGGGTAGATAAAGCTATCCCTGCGCATACCCTCAATAAAGGAAAATTAGCCAACATAGCCCCTACTGTTTTAGCCCTGATGGGAATTGCACAACCTACAACAATGAATGAAAAATCTTTGATTAATTTTGAATAATAAACTTTTTTTACCATATTTACCACAAAATAGTAAAGATGAAACGAATCCTACTTATTGCCGCTGCCGCCTCAATTATTTATATTGCCATTAATCAATATATTACATATAGGCGTTATAACCCAGCCAACAACTACACTTATCAACCTAATGACAATGTAGATGCGAACTATCATAATCCACAAATGGTAAAAGAATACTATGAATTGACCTATGAAATTGGTAGCTTCGCCAGAAATGCTTGGTATAGCGATGGCATAGATGTTCTTTATATAGATAACACTGACGCGCAAAGCCAAAATGCTATCAAAAAATACAATCAAATGCTTGCAAGAGTTAAATTTTTAGAAAATAAATTACTTACTTCTAAAGAATTAAAAAAACAAGGCTTCGGAAACGAAGAAATCATATTTATAGAGAAAAAAGGAATTAACCCAGCGCACTACCACTTATTCAAGATAGTAGAAAAAAATACCTTTAATAAAGGCGATACAGGCGAAATCATCTGGACTACACAAGAAAAACTCATCAAGTTGGGCTATTTGATGCCTTATGATGGAAAATTCATTGATATTACAGAAGACGCACTCAAAAAATTTCAACAAAAAAATAAATTACGCCCTACAGGGGTGATAGACGAGGCAACTCTAAGATCACTTTTAAATAGTAAACAATAAATATAATAATAATAAAACATACTTATTAAAAATCAAGTTCTTTATGGAAAACGGATATACAATGAATGGTAATGGAGTAGAACAAATCAGAGAAATTGTATTTGGACAAAGCCTACGCGAAATAGAAAGCAAAATAAGCCAAGTACGCACCAATGTAGAGCAAAACCAAACCGCAATACTGAACACAATAGAAGACCTGAAAAACCAACTCCTTAGTGCTATTGGCAATGCAGAAAATAATATGCTTGCCAAAATCCAAGAATTACAACAATATACAGAACAAGAACTGCAAAGGCTTGATAGAGCACACGTTGACCGTCAATCACTCAGCGATGCTTTAGCCAAAGTAGCCAATGCTATCAATACTGATGAACAATAAGCATCGGTTTGTTTTGAAATAAAATTTATCTGAATTCTCTTACTATGATTAATACTTTCATAGGCGACTTAGGGCACTTGTTCGTTGTCGCCTCATTCATCACGGCTATAGTAGCCGCTATCAGTTATGCTATCACTACTCAACAGCTATCTTTAGCCAATCATTCTACTATAGCTTGGCGCAATTTCTCACGTTTCTCCTTTTATATACATACACTCAGCACTTGGGGAGTTATTTTGGTGCTTTTTTACATCATTTATAATCACCTCTTCGAATACCACTACGCATGGAGTCATTCCTCGCGCAATTTGCCTGTTTATTATATGATTTCCTGCTTCTGGGAAGGACAAGAAGGCAGTTTTTTGCTTTGGATATTTTGGCATACTTGCTTAGGTCTTATCTTGATTCATACCAATAAAACTTGGGAAGCTCCCCTAATGACTATTTTTGCCTTAGTACAAGCCTTTTTGGTGTCTATGATTTTAGGCATTGTATTGGGCGATGCAAAAATTGGCAGCTCGCCTTTTATTCTCCTACGCGATGCGATGGAAGCCCCTATTTTTCAAACCAACCCTAATTTTACTCCCGAAGATGGTCGCGGATTGAACCCTTTATTGCAAAATTATTGGATGGTGATTCACCCTCCTACCCTATTTTTAGGCTTCGCACTCACCTTAGTTCCCTTTGCTTATGTTTTGGCGGGTATGTGGCAAAAAAAATACAAAGAATGGGTACGTCCTGCCTTGCCTTGGGCATTGGTAGGCGCGGCTATTTTGGGAATAGGCATTATGATGGGGGGGGTTTGGGCGTATGAAACTCTCAATTTTGGTGGCTATTGGAATTGGGATCCCGTAGAAAATGCCGTGTATGTGCCTTGGCTCGTGTTGGTAGCAGCGATTCATACGATGGTAGCACACAAAAAGAGTGAAACTACACTCAAAGCGGCTATTATTTTGAATGTAGCTACTTTTTTACTCATTTTGTACTCTACATTCCTTACTCGAAGTGGTGTATTAGGCAATGCTTCGGTGCACTCATTTACCGATTTAGGGCTTTCGGGGCAATTGCTACTTTATATGTTGTTCTTCAGCATTATGGCTATTCTCTTGCTCATCATTCGCTGGAAATCGCTCCCTAAAATTCAAGAAAACTCAAACTCTGCCTACTCACGCGAGTTTTGGATACTCATTGGTGCTATTACGCTTTGTTTGGCAGGTTTTCAGGTATTGGCTACTACGTCTATTCCTGTTTATAATGCCATTGCTCAATGGTTTGGCTACCTACTCGATATTGCGCCTCCTGCCAACCAAATAGAACACTATACCAAATTCCAAATATGGTTTGCGGTGTTAGTGGCAATTCTCTCAGGCACAGGGCAGTATTTTTGGTGGAATAAAATGGACAAAAAAGTACTATTCAATACGCTCTCTACTCCTTTGGTAGTTTCTCTATTGTTTTCTGCTTTGTTGATAGCCTTAGGAGGTATACAAAATATTGCTTTTATTGTTTTGCTCACTACTTCTATTTACTCTATCATCGCCAATTTGCAAATTTTTATCAGCATCGTTCGCAATAGTGGTATTTATTTGGCAGGTGGTTCTGTTACGCATATTGGTATTGCGATGATGTTTTTGGGTATTCTGTTTTCAGCGGGTTATTCTAAGGTAGTTTCTGTGAATACTTCTGGATTGTTATATTCCAAAGAGTTTTCTACGGAAATGAACCAAGAAAATGTACTTTTGTGGCTAAACAAACCTATCAAAATGGAAAACTATACCGTAACCTACAAAGGCGATTGTATAGAAACCAATCAATACCCTTATTATATTCAGAAAAAAAATATTTTCCCTACCAATAACCCCTACAAAGCCTTAGTAATAGCAGATGTAGAAAAAGAGGGCAAAGTGTATTTCAAGCGTGGCGATACGCTGCATACTTATCCCGAAAATACTTACTATGAAGTGGAATACCAAACCGAATCGGGGCAGAAATTTGTGCTTTACCCACGTGCGCAAGTGAACCCTCAAATGGGACTTTTGGCATCGCCCGACATCAAAAAATTCTGGGGAAAAGACCTTTATACACACGTTTCTTCTATTCCTGACCCTACTGCCGAAAAGGAATGGAGCGAAGCCGAAGAGAAAACCATACAACTTGGCGATACGCTTTTTTTGAATGACTATGTGGCTATTTTCAAAAAAATAAACCCTATCAAAGCCGATAAACTTATACAACTTTCGGCGCAAGATGCAGCAATGGAGGCAGAAATATTGGTATTGGCAGAGGGTGGAAAACAATATACAATTAAGCCTAAATTCTATGTGAAAGACAATATGATAGGTTTTGAACCTGACGTAATCAAAGAAATAGGACTCAGAATGGCACTTAAAAATATAAAACCTGAAAAAGACCCTCAACAAACTGCCTTTACTTTTGCCATCAATACTACTCAAAAAGATTATATCATTATGAAGGCTATGGAAAAGCCTATGATTAATGTGCTTTGGTTGGGTACGGGTGTGGTGATGTTTGGTTTTTGCATTGCTATTTATCGCCGTTATCGTGAGTTTTTTAAGATGGAAGACAAGGAAAGTAAAAAAGTGAGCAACACGCAAAAAGAACTTGCCTAACCTAAAAATAATATTCTTTTTATTTTTTCTCTGCCCTTACATCGAAAAACAAATGAAAAATATGGATTTCGGTATTGTTGTTTCTTAGGTGTTTGGATTGGAAACTAAGTGGTTGGTCTAAGCATTTTTTACTGAGCCATGCCTCAATATCGGAGGCGGGGTGAAAAGTACGGACTTTTTTTTTGAGGTTTTTGACAATGTTTTCGGGCTTTCCTGCAATGATGAAGCCTAACATGCCTGCAAAATTATCTCTTTCGGCATATTTCAACTCTATAAATCTTTGTAAACCCTCTTCCAAATACTTTTTATCGGCAAATTTGAGGGTTTTGCATTCTAATACAAATTTTAATCCTGTGGTGCGAAAAGCCATATCTGACCTGCTTCTTTCATTATCTGAAATATTTTCCCAATCCTCAAAAGACAGAAAAAAGAATTTAACTGCTAAAAAATCTTTTGTATATGGATTGTGCAGTTCTAAATCGCGGACAATATTATCCCTAATTTTTTCTTCAAAAGTAGTGTCTATTTTTATTCGTGTGAAAGCATCTATGATAGCCTTTAAAAATCTTTCCTCTATGATTTCATATTCGCTTTGATGCCCTAAAGCTGACAAAATTCTCTGTTTGATTCTTTCAACTAATTCCATAGGTTTCTGTCTTATATTGTGGCATATTTTGTATAAGAATACCAAACAAGTCCCTTGAATCGGTTTGTGCCTGCTCTTCAGTCCATTGTGTCATTTTTGTAGTTTTACAAAATATGATGTTTTTTTCGCTAAAAAAAATCTGGGTGTTGGTCTGAATATTTTCTATAAAGGCTTCATACTCTTGTTTATTTTCTTTCACAAGTGTTAATAAATCTATATCTTCCATGATTTCGCTCAATTCAGTGTTTTTTTCTTGAGTTTCTACCCATTGAATTAGAACAATTCCTTTTTCTTCTGAAAGTCGGTAATGCGCTGTGAGATGCAGACCTTCTTGCATAATCAGCTCAAAACTCTGCCTAAAAAAATTTACATACACCTGTAAAGTTTCTTTGTCTACTGTTTTTGTTTCTTTAAAAGGCGAAGCCATGAGCTGTATTATTTGGTAGAGGTGTGCCAAATACTGCTCAGGGAGGTATTGCATACGATTTTTTTTTATCAAATAGGCGCGCTCATCGTCAGAACTTTAGTAAGACGGTTTTTTTAAGTTGAGAAGGATAAACCTCGGAAATGGTCGCAGACCTTGCCGATGGTTTTGGGTTTTTGGGTTATGCGCCTTATTTTAGCGAAACGGTCGCTTGGAGTGACCCCTTCGCTTTAGCCCGTATTTAAAACCATTGATTTAAGAAACTTTTTCCAACATAGCTTTTTGTGTGCGTCGTCACTAACACACTTTAAAGCTATGCCCGAAAAAGTTATTTTTTTTAGCTCAAAGAATAGCCCGAATAACACCACTAAACTATAAAACAAGCAACCGCAGCCCAATGTCATAGGCGCGAAGACCTGGCGTGTTGTTAAGGCGAACAGCTACGCGGCAAGCAGGAACATAGTAGAGCCAAGAGCCGCCGCGCAAAACACGGCAAAAAGCAATATTATTATTCGCAGGGTTCGTTTTTGTGGCTTCGGCACTGCCATAAAATTTTGAGTCGCACCCATCCTGACACCATTCCCACACGTTCCCCGTCATATCGTACAAGCCCAATTCGTTTGGGGCTTTGGTCTTTACGGGGTGTGTACTGCCTGCGCTGCCATATTTGACTTGGCTGTAGTTTACACCATACCAAGCTACTGCGTTGAGGTCGTTACTCCCTGCGTAGGTATAGCCTTTGCTTTTCTGCCCTCCTCTTGCAGCGTATTCCCATTCGGCTTCGGTAGGGAGGCGGTATTTTTTGCCTGTGAGCTGCTCAAGTTTGGGTAAAAACTCATTCACGATGTCGTTCCAACTGACACGCTCCACAGGGCAGTCATCACAGCCTTTGTTGTACAAATCAGGAGGGTCTTGCCCCATCACTGCCCGCCAAAGGGCTTGAGTTACTTCGGTTTCGGCTATGTAGTAGTCTGTGAGGGTTACGGTGTGTATGGGTTTGGCATCATCCATATACTTATCCTCTCCATCACGTCCTGCTTTGTAACCCATTTCAAAAGAGCCTCCTTTTACTTTTATCATTTTGAAAGATACGCCATTGACGGTTACGGTGTAGGAAGAAGAATCGGTTTGGCTTTGGGCTACCTGCCAGTGCAGTATGCCTAATAATAAGAAGAATAAGGTCTTTTTCATATTTCTTTACTTTTATTCAAATACTACTGTATAATTACAACAAAGTTAGTGATTTTACAATACTAAGGGTATTTTCTGCTATAAAAAGTTATATATTTGAAATGGACTTTTGCGACCCCTTAAACCTCGGAAATGGTCGAAGACCTTGCCGATGGTTTGGGGCTATGCACCTTATTTTAGCGAAACGGTCGCTTGGAGCGACCCCTTCGCAGGACAAAAGCCACTGCCGAGTTGAGTCATTAGAAAGGGACAAATTGTAGGCAAAAAAGAAATATTTTCTGAAAAGTAATGGTATTCCAAAGAAACGCACTACATTTGTACGGCAAATAGTCATCTTAAATTATTTGCCAAATGAACATAGATTCTTCCAAACTACTTTTCGAAGCACTCACCTACGACGACGTACTCCTCATTCCTGCTTATTCCGATGTTTTGCCAAGAGATGTAGATACTACTACACAACTCACCCGCAATATTTCAATGAGTATTCCCCTTGTTTCTGCTGCTATGGATACCGTTACTGAAGCAGACATGGCTATCACATTAGCCCAAGAAGGAGGTATAGGCATCATTCACAAAAACATGAGCATTCAGGCACAAGCCGAACAGGTCAGAAAAGTGAAACGCTCACAAAGCGGTATGATTTTAGACCCCATCACCCTATCGCCCGATGCTACCCTCGCAGAAGCCCAAAAACTAATGCAGGATTTTAAAATAGGAGGAATACCCATTACCAACGATAAGAATGAATTGGTAGGTATCATCACCAACCGCGATTTACGATTCCAAAAAAATCTGAAAACGCCCATCAAAGAAATCATGACACACGAAAGACTCATTACTGCCCCCGAAGGCATAGACCTTTCCCAAGCTGAAGAAATACTACAACAATACAAAATAGAAAAATTACCCATCATCAATAAAGACAACAAACTTGTTGGGCTCATCACCTACAAAGACATCATCAAGAAAAAAGACCTCCCTTTTGCTTGCAAAGACGATATTGGCAGACTCAGAGTAGGGGCAGCAGTAGGCATTACTGCCGATGTGATAGAAAGAGTAGATGCCCTTCAAAAAGCAGGCGTAGATGTCATCAGTATTGATACCGCTCACGGACATTCAGCAGGTGTTATCAATGCACTCAAAAACATAAGAGCACAATTCAAGCACTTAGAAATCATCGCAGGCAATGTAGCCACAGGCGAAGGTGCAAAAGCCTTAGCCGATGCAGGTGCCAATGCCGTAAAAGTAGGCATCGGACCGGGCAGTATCTGTACTACGCGCATCATTGCCGGAGTAGGTATGCCCCAACTTTCGGCAGTAGTAGAAGCCGCCAAAGTACTCCAAAAAATGGGGATTCCTGTCATTGCCGATGGTGGTATTCGCTTTTCAGGCGATTTAGTAAAAGCCATTGCAGGGGGCGCAAGTAGCATTATGATAGGTTCTCTTTTGGCGGGCACAGAAGAAGCACCCGGCGAAATACTCATCTATGAAGGCAGAAAATTCAAAAGTTATCGCGGTATGGGCTCTGTAGAAGCAATGGAAGACGGCTCAAAAGACCGCTACTTTCAAGACAACGAAGTAGATGTAAAAAAACTCGTACCCGAAGGCATCGTAGGGCGTGTGCCTTACAAAGGAAAAGTAGCCGAAGTACTGTATCAATTGGTAGGCGGGCTCAAAGCAGGGATGGGCTATTGCGGAGCTAAAGACATCGCAGCACTCAAAGAAGCCAAGTTCGTAAAAATAACGGCTGCTGGCGTGCGCGAAAGCCACCCACACGACATACAAATCACGAAAGAAGCACCCAATTACTCTACTAAATAAAACCCTACAAATGCGACCCAGTTTCGATGATATTTTTATGCGTTTGGCAAACGACTTAGCCAAACGCTCCCGATGTGTAAAGAGAAAAGTAGGGGCAGTGCTCACCAAAGATACACGCATTGTATCTATAGGCTACAACGGACCGCCTGCGGGTACGCACAACTGCGACGAAGAATTTCCCGTAGAAGGTTGCCCTCGTGATAGCAGAGGTAGTTGCTCTTTGGCACTCCATGCCGAAGAAAACGCCATTATCTATGCTACCAAAAACGGTACTTCGCTCGAAGGGGCAACGCTTTACCTCACTTTATCGCCTTGTTTGCCTTGTGCACGCATCATATTCAGTGTGGGCATCAAAAAAGTAATCTATTTGCAATCTTATGCCGAATACAAAGGACTGCCAACTGAAGAAGGAATAGAATTTCTAAAAACCTACGACATAGCCGTAGAACACTATACTAAAAATCTTGATGAGCTTCCAACTAATCCATAAAGACCCTATTTCTAAAGCGCGTGCAGGACTTTTGCAAACTGCTCATGGCAACATAGAAACCCCTATTTTTATGCCTGTAGGCACAGCAGGCACTGTCAAAGGAGTGCACTTGCACGAACTTCAAGAAGAAATCAAAGCCCAGATTATTTTGGGCAATACTTACCATCTCTATTTACGACCTACCACCGAAATATTAGAAAAAGTAGGCGGACTGCACCAATTCAATGGTTGGAAAAAACCTATCCTTACTGATAGTGGCGGTTATCAAGTATATTCTTTGTCAGGAATGCGTAAAATCAAGGAAGAAGGCGTAACGTTTCAATCGCACATAGACGGCTCAAAACATACTTTCACTCCTGAAAAAGTAATAGAGATACAGCGAAGCATAGGTGCAGATATTATGATGGCTTTCGATGAGTGCCCCCCTTACCCTTGCGAGTATGGCTATGCAAAAAAATCTATGGAAATGACGCATCGTTGGTTGCAACGTTGTATGAATGCTTTTGAAAAAACAACCCCTCTTTATGGCTATCAACAAATGCTTTTTCCAATAGTACAAGGCAGCGTATTCAAAGACCTCAGACAACAGTCAGCCGAAGTAATAGCACAACACCAAGCCGAAGGAAATGCCATAGGAGGGCTCTCGGTAGGCGAGCCTGCCGAAAAAATGTACGAAATGACCGAATGGGTATGCGATATTTTACCTGTTGAAAAACCTCGCTATCTGATGGGAGTCGGTACACCTGCTAACTTATTAGAATGTATAGCCTTAGGAGTAGATATGTTCGACTGTGTAATGCCTACACGCAACGGCAGAAATGGCATGATTTTCACCACACAAGGCATCATCAATATCAAAAATAAAAAATGGCAAGCCGACCATACACCTATAGATGCAGGCATGCCCGATAATAGAAATAGCCAACAATATACAAAAGCCTACCTCCGACATCTTATCATTAGCGGAGAAATGCTCGGAGCACAAATTGCCTCCGTGCAAAATCTTAGCTTTTATCTTTGGCTCGTCAAAGAAGCAAGGAAACATATCATCACGGGCGACTTTACTACATGGAAAGCCCAAATATTACCTGTTATGATGCAAAGACTCTAAAAAAGAGCCTTTTTTGTTGAACCTTTCCCCCAAAAGAGTTGTTTAAAAAGAGTAACTCATTAAACAGAAGATGCCTAATCCTCGCTTATTTTGTTTAATTTTTTTATAGAATATCTTAAACAAAGATTTTTTTTATTGGTTAAATAAGGGCGCAAACGCAACAACCCAACCCATGAAAATTGCTGTATTTAGAAAAGAGCATTTCAACGCCGCACACCGATTGCACAACCCCAATTGGAGCGATGAAAAAAACAAAGAAACCTTTGGACTTTGTAACAATGCTCATTATCACGGACACAACTACGACCTTATCGTACAACTTTCGGGCGAAATAGACCCCGAAACAGGTTATCTCATGGATATGAAACTACTCAGTGATTTAATCAAAGAGCATATCACCGAACGATTTGACCACAAGAACCTCAATCTCGATGTAGATGAATTTAAAAACCTCAACCCTACCGCCGAGAACATTGCCATCGTGATTTATGATATTTTAAGAAGTCAAATAGATAAAAAACTGGATTTAAAAATAAAATTATATGAAACAGAAAGAAATTTTGTTGAGTATCCCGCCTAAAAACCTCAACGGACAAACCCTCAAAATAGACCACTCCAATGACCATTGCGATTGCCACGATGAAGATGACTTTGGCGATGCTCACCTCCTTACCTCTTTAGATACGCCCCTCCGCGAAGATGCTTTTGCAATCTCAGATGAAGATAAAATTGCCAAAATAACAGAGCATTTCAAAGAAATCATGAACATTTTAGGCTTAGACCTCCAAGACGATAGCCTCAAAGGAACCCCCAAACGTGTAGCCAAAATGTATGTAAAAGAGATTTTCAGCGGTTTAAACCCTGCAAACAAGCCCGCTGTTACACTTTTTGATAATAAATACCGCTACAATGAAATGTTAGTAGAAAAAGACATCACTTTTCACTCTTGTTGCGAACACCATTTTGTACCCATTTATGGCAAAGTACACGTAGCCTATGTATCAAGCGGACAAGTAATAGGGCTTTCTAAAATCAATAGAATTGTTCAATATTTTGCTAAACGCCCCCAAGTACAAGAACGCATGACCGTGCAAATAGGCAATGAGCTAAAAAAAGCCCTCAAAACCGACAGCGTAGCCGTGATTGTAGATGCTTTTCACATGTGCGTATCTACGCGTGGCGTGCAAGATGTCAATAGCTCTACCATTACTTCTTTTTACAGTGGCATTTTTGAGGAAGAAAACAAAAGAAACGAACTTCTACAATACCTTTCACTCTCAGCAGGAAAAGGATAATTTTTTTTGGATAATAATAAAATATATTGTTCCTTTGCGACTCCTTTTAGCATCTCTTAAACTATGTGGCAACGCGTACAAACCTTATTTTTAGTCTTAGTGGCTGTCTGTATGATAGCCGCTATCTTTTCTACTGTTTGGCATAAAGAAAACCCAAACACCAACGAAATGGCACACCTTACTTTTTTGAGTCTTAAAAAATTCAAAGGAAGCCAACCCATTGCTCAAATACCTACTTTCTACGCCGCAATCTTAGCATTCGCCGCCGCCGCAGTAGCTCTTTATTCAACTACTCGTTACGATAACAGACTCCTGCAAATGAAATTAGGGTTTTTCAATACGCTTCTGCTGGCATCAACATTAGGGCTTTCGGTTTATTTTGCACAACAAGCCGAACAACTTCTTATAGAACCACAAACAGAGCCTTGGCGTTATTACCAAACAGGATTTTACCTCCCCGTGATTGCCATGATGTGCAACTTACTCGCTAATCGCTTCATCAGACGCGATGAAATGCTGGTACGCTCCATGGATAGAATCCGATAAATAACATCTTATTTCTCAAAAAAACATGTACATAGAAGTTCTCTACTCCAAAATTCATAGAGTAAAAGTAACTCAAGCCGAGTTGCACTATGTAGGAAGCATCACTATCGACGAAGCACTCTTGGAAGCCTCTGGTATGATAGAAAATCAAAAAGTGCAAATTGTAAATATCAATAATGGCGAACGCTTCGAAACCTACATCATCAAAGGCGAACGCAACTCTGGGCAAATATGCCTCAACGGACCTGCTGCACGCCGTGTACAAGTAGGCGATATTATCATTGTCATTGCTTATGCTTCTATGCCTTTGGAAGATGCCAAAAAATTCAAGCCTACCCTTCTTTTTCCTGATGAAAACAACCGAATAATATGAAAAAAACATTATTGAGCATTTTAAAATACTTATTGCCTTTGGGTATTGGCATTGCTATGTTTTTTTATGCAACCAAAGACATTAGTTTTGCCTCAGTAATGCAGCAATTTGGAGAAGCCAAATATGGCTATTTATTGTTAGGTATTCTTTTTTTCACTATCAGCAATATGGCACGCGCTTATCGTTGGCTTTTGTTGGTAGAGCCTATGGGCTATAAACCCTCTTTCAAAAGGTCTTTTCTATCTGTAATGGTAGGGTATTTCATCAATTTGGTTTTTCCGAGAGCAGGCGAAATAAGCCGCGCCGCAACCATACAACGCTTAGAAGGTATACCTTTGACTACCGTATTGGGTACTATCATCTTAGAGCGTGTCATCGATGTATTTTTCCTATTTTCACTCATCATTGCCTTATTGCTTGTAGAGTCAGGGAAAGTAAACGAACTTTTAAGCAGTTTCTTAGGCAATAGCTTCCAAAAAATCACCTTTGACCTTTATACCATACTTCTTTTGGGCTTTGTTGGTCTTTTTGTAGTGGTCATTATTTATTTTCTTTACCAAAAATGGAAAAATAACCGCATCGTCCAAAATATTCGTACCTTCATTGTGAATCTCTTACAAGGACTTACAAGCATCAGAAAAGTAAAAAACCAAACTGCTTTTTGGTTTCATTCACTCCTGATATGGGTTATGTATTTTTGGATGTCTTATATCTTGTTTTTCTGCTTCGAGCATACCGAAAACTTAGGACTAAGAGTAGGATTTGTAATGCTGGTTTTAGGCGGCATTGGCATGGCTGCTCCCGTACAAGGAGGCATTGGTACTTATCATCTTTTGGTAGGCAAAGCCTTTACTTTTTATGGACTTACGGCAGTTGAAGGGCAAATTATGGCTACTTTTATGCACACTACACAAATATTAATCATCTTGTTAGTAGGTGGTATTTCTACTATCATCAGTATGTCTTTACTACCAACAATACCTAAAAATTCGCAAGAAAATATTTCTACTGACCAAAAACAATAACAATTATGTGTGGGATTACGGGTTTTGTTCATTTCGACACGCAAAAAGAAGCCTCATTAGCCTCTCTTAAAAAAATGACCGATAGCATTGCCCATCGTGGTCCTGATGGAGAAGGTTTTTTCTGCCAAAATAACATTGCATTGGGGCATCGCCGCCTTTCTATCATAGACCTCAATACTGGCGCACAACCCATGCAAAGTGATGAAGGAACAATACAAGTGGTTTTTAATGGCGAAATATACAACTACATAGAACTCAAAGAAGAACTACGACAGTTGGGGCATTCTTTCAAAACTACCTCTGATACGGAAGTCATCATTAAGGCATATCAACAGTGGGGCATTGATTTTCAAAACAAACTCAATGGAATGTGGGCTTTGGCTCTTTGGGATAATCAACAAAAACAACTTATTCTTTCCATAGACCGTATGGGAGAAAAACCGCTCTACTATACCCTCTACGAGAATACCTTACTTTTTGGCTCAGAAATCAAAACCCTTGAAGCCTTTGGCGTACCCTTAGCCCTTCATTGGGAGCTTGCCGAACTTTATTTTTCTTTGCTGTATATTCCCGCTCCTTTTTCTTTTTATAAAAACATACACAAACTACAACCCGCACATTGTATTATCATTCGACCTTTCGAGAACAATACCATCGTGCAACGCCCTTATTGGCAATTACCTGCCTGCCGCGACAAAGACATGCGCACCGATAAAGCACAAGTACACCGCGATTTTGAGGCATTGTTTTATGATGCAATCCGAATTCGTATGCGTAGCGATGTGCCTTTTGGGGCTTTTCTTAGTGGAGGTTTAGATTCCTCCTCCATAGTAGCCCTCATGAGCGAAATTGTCAATTACCCAATTCAAACTTTTACCATAGGATTTGCCGAAAAAGAATTCGATGAAACGGCTTTAGCCGCAGAAGTAGCCCAAAAATTCAATACCAACCATCAAGTACAAATAGTAACCCCTACTTCTTTTGACGAGGCACTCCAAAAAATAGCCCATCACTACGATGAGCCTTTTGGTGATAGTTCGGCTATCCCGACAGGCTATGTATCTGCATTTGCGCGCAAACACGTAAAAATGGTGCTTACGGGCGATGGAGGTGATGAGGTGCTTTCGGGCTATACTACCTATCAGGGCGAAAAATTTGCTTCTCAATTTCAAAAACTCCCTCGCATATTCCAAAAAGCCATTCCCAAAGTGGCGAACCAAATAGCAAAAATCAACAAAGGCAATCGCATTGGGTACGGTATGCGCCGCGTTCAGAACCTTACTGAAGTTTCGCAACAGCCTTTTATTGACCGATTGGCTGACAAAGCGGGTTTTTATGGTAAAAAAATAGCCAAAGAACTCACGCAACACCTCCCTACTATTCGTATTGAAGACTATTTACATGATTTTTATAAAGATTGCCCTTATGAAGATAATTTTTATAAAATGATGTACTTCAACCTCAAAAACTCATTACCCTATGATATGTTAGTAAAGGTAGACCGCATGAGCATGGCACATTCCTTAGAAACTCGCGTTCCGTTTTTAGATTATCGTTTGGTAGAGTTAATGGTGCAAGTGCACAAAAAAGTAAAGATGGAAGGCTATGAGCGCAAATCAGTATTGAGAAAAACTGTAGCACGCAAACTCCCACCTAATTTATTAAAGGCAGGCAAAAAAGGTTTTGGCGTTCCACTGCGCGAATGGTTCAAGGATAAAAGTTTTGAACAACGCTTAGATAGTTTGAAACAAGACTTTGGGTTACACAATCCAAGTATAGAACGCATCATTCGCGAAAATAATACGGGCGAACGCGACCATGGCAACCTAATATGGATGCTTTTTATTCTGAAAAAAGCTATAGGAAAGGCTTAGAATTTCAAGAATCTTTTTTGGAAAATTTGTTTTCCTGATTGTACCAGCATTTGATAGTTACCTGCTTTGAGCTGACGCACATCTAAGGAAAATGTATCTGTATGGCTATTTTTTGTACTCTCTATCAATACATTGCCTTGTAAGTCTACAATCGTTATTTTTAAATTATCCATTGCATGGTTTGTGCTATTGATATAGAGATAATCTGCCGTAGGATTAGGGAATATAACAATATTGAGTTCAGGATTGGTTTCTAAAACAGTATGAATCATCATTTTGAAGGGCTGTGTACGAATTACCCAATTTTTTTTGCAAGCAAAATCATAACTAACTTCCACCGTTACTTCATCACCATTTTTGAGTCTTTTGGTGGTGTATTGTGGTGCAGTAGTTGTTGCTACTAAATTATTATTGATATACCATTGATAGTTATTTGCCTGCACAGTACCCTGATTAGTCGTATTTTTAGTCATGGCTTCTAAATGCGTGGCTTCTGCTGAAAAAGTAACCTCTTCCCCTTCTTTAGCTTCTTGATTGTGGTGTGTACTACAAATCATGGAAACTTGTGGTGTAGGTAGTATATTTTTCTGTATGGTAATAGGTGTAGAGGTTTGTGTGCATCCTCCTGCGGAGTAAGTACGCAAAGTTACTACATCTCCATTTTGTAAGTTTGTAGTAGTGAAAGTGTTTTGTAAGCCTTTCTGTACAATTTTGCCATTGACTATAAATTCATACTCAATACCACCAGCACCACTAAAAGTAGTCGGCTCTTCTTGACAAATGAGCCCTTGAGTAGGGTGCGAAAGAAGGGCAGTAGGAAAAGGGTTCACTTGAAAAGCAAAATCACTACCTACCTTCAAACTCACCCCTGAAACAGTTGAGGTAGCCATCAAATAGGCATCAGTCGTATTTTGAAGTGCTTGTTCGGTATTGAGAATAAGCGCGGAGCCATTGCCTGTTACAGTTGCACTGATAGGTTGGTTGGTGTTTTTATCAAATAGTTGATAATTGACAGCTACTTGTGAAGCCAACAATTTTACTGTTCCTAATTCGCCTGTGCAAATGGCTTGCCCTGTTTCCATCGTGAGATTGCTTTCTGGCAGATTGGCAGGCAGTATGCTCACTGTTCCGGTATTGCCTAAATGGTTAGGTGCATTGTTTTTAAATTGACTGTTGCGTAGTGTGAGCCTTGCGAGCCCTCCTGCCGTCTGTTGCGTATTTTGGATAGCCCCGCCAGAAGCCGTAGTTACATTTTCTTGGAAAGCGCAATTTTCTACCAATATATCAAATTTTCTTTTGTTGTTACTTCCTCCGTATTGGTTGTGTGTGATATTGAAAATAGCACCACCGAAGGCTTCTGCACCTGTATTTTGATTTCCTAAGAATTGTGAATTGCGAATAGTACCACTTGCATTGTCATTAAAAATAGCAGCACCACCAAATAAAGAGCTTCCACCAGTAGTACCCAAAGAGGTATTTTGGCTAAATAGGCAGTTTTCTACCACAAAGCCCACTTCAGTATTAGTGTTAGGGTTAAATGCGTTTTGGAAGTTGAGATAATTATAAATTCCTGCGGCATCTTGTTTGGCTGTATTGCTAATAAATTTGCAATTATTAATCCAAGGAAATGCTGTATTGCTGTTGAAAATAGCAGCACCCCAATCGGCTTGGTTCTCTCTGAAGGTGCAATTGGCAAATGTAGGAGAGCCATAGTTAGCTACTGCGCCACCTAAGCCACTCCCTGTGCAATTATAGGCTTTTTCGAAGATGATACCATCTATGAGCGTGTTTCTGCTGAGTGTAGAAACGATAATCAAGATACGATAACTATTGTCAGTACCAAGATTGGTTGTACCTATATCGCCGCTTAGTATTGTTTTGTTGTCATTGGGATTTCTTTGTGATAGTTGGGTTTCATTGCCCACAAATCCGCCATAGATTTTTACGCCATTGGTATTGGCTGCCATAAAAAAGTGGGCATCTCTATCATTCGTATTAGTAGGTTTATAAGTACCTGCCGCAATCCATATTTGGTCTTGGTTGCTTGAGCGGTCTAAAGCATCTTGTAAGGTAGTAGCATTTGCCCAAGAATTACCTGTATTGGTGCTTGCATTGGCTTTCACATAGTAAGTCGTTTGGGCTTGCAGGTTGGTATAAAAGCCTATATAAGTGATAAATAATAGTACTATGTATATTTTAGTTTTCATTTTTATGTTTTTTGAAATAAAACTTACATCTATTTTGTACGCTTGCTGGCTATATCTAAAACTTTTTGTTAACCGTTTTTTGATATTTTTGCACAAATTTAGTTGTTTTATATAAAATAATCAAAAATCATACCCTTTTTATTATAAAAATAAACTTACATAGACAGATAGGGCAAAAAAAAGAGCTGCTTGTGTGCAGCTCGGTATCTTTGGAGATTTAGTAAAAAATTAGGCGTTGAGGCTTTTTTTCAAATCAGAAATTTTGCTTTGTATTTCTTTGATTTTGGCTTCATCTCTTTCTCCGCCATTTGATTTTTTTCTTTTTTTCCACTCGTTTGATAACTCAGTTTTGTATTGATTGAGTTGTTCTAATATCTCTTTTTTCACGGCACTAATGTATTTTGATGATTGATATTACAAAATTAGGGTGCAAAGTTACGATTTTTTTTGGTAGAAACAATTTTTGCTCTTTTTTTATTTTGGAAGCACTTCTCCAGTAAGGGTTAGTTTTTCTTCTTTGTTAGTGGCATTAGAGAATACAATAATTACCTTTTTTTGTGCGCCCATTTGATTGGCATTTTCACCAGAGCTATAAATCACTTCTATCATGCCTGTTTCGTTGGGGGCTATGGGTTTGCGATCCCATTGGGTAGCTGTACAGCCGCAACTGGTTTGCACATCGAAAATAATGAGTGGCAGTTTGCCTGTATTTTTGAAATAAAAAGTTGTTTTTATTTGCTCTCCATGTTTTATTTGTCCAAATTGCATATCTCTTTCCACGAAGCTAATTTCGGGTTGGGTAGCTTCAGGATTAAGGTTCAATTGTGTGGCAGGATTGGTTGTTTGGAGGGAGCTTGTCAGTGTTTGAGCAGACGCAATGGTAATGCTTAATAGTAGCATTAGCAAAGAAAATAAGAACTTTTTCATCATTTTGATAGCTTTTTAGAGTCGCAAAGATATATGATTTTATTGGGTATTCATGCTTTTTTCTTAAGCATTTTGATAGCTTTTTTGAAAAAACGCTATGAAAATACTCCTTTGGGTAGTTATTGGTATTATTTTGTGTTTCTAAAAATAATAGCTGGATTGGGTGTTGGTCTGTTGTATTTACATGCCTATCATCGCGGCGGCGATACTTGGCTTTACTACGAACAAGGTAGTTTGTTGGCAGATGTTATCTACAAATCGCCTCTCTTATACACTCAAATAGTTTGTTTTGATACTTATAGCCCCGATGTAATGCTTCCTTGGGAGCAACCCCGTGCGCTTTTTTTTGTGAAATTAGTAAGCCTTTTCAACCTCTTAACACAAAACAACTATTGGCTTATGAGCATTTATTTTTCTCTGTTTAGTGCTTGGGCTATGTGGTATTTTGCGAACAATTGGGCACTCTTATTTCCTACGCACAAAATGGTGATTGTAGCGAGTTTTTTGGCGATTCCTTCTGTGATAGTTTGGAGTTCGGGTTTGCAAAAAGAGAGTTTGGCATGGACATTCATTGGCTTTTGGGGGGCGTATAGTTTGCGCTATGCAAGTAATAAAAGCAATATATATACTCTTTTTGGTGTAAGCCTTGTCTGTAGTTATGGACTTTGGGTCTTAAAATTTTATTACCTCATTGGTATCCTATTTTTTATATTCGTTTTTTTTGTGTTACTATATGGACAAAAAGCCACCTTACAAATACGTATTTTAATGTTTTTTGTGCTTTTAAGCGCATTAGTTGTTGAAGTATTTTGGTTGCGTTTTCATACTGGTTGGATATATGCAATCATAGACAATCACAACAGCAGTTATCATTTTTCTTTGCCTAATACTGCCATTCAATACTATAAATACACCCCTTATGGTTTTTATGCCCTACACCCACACTACTCCAGTTGGTTGCCCAATATCCCATTGGCATTGTTTTCGGGTTTATTTCGCCCACTGCCCTACGAAGCCTACGGCACATTAGCCCTGTTAGCAAGCCTTGAAAACACACTGCTTATTTGTTATTTTGTCTTTTGGATTTTTTTTGCAAAAAAACACGTTTATCATTTTCCCTTGCAGTTCAGTTTATTAGCCTATTGCTTACTTTTGGCTACAGTACTTGCTTTGGCTTCCCCTAACTATGGTAGTTTGGTTCGGTACAAAATAGTATGGCTTCCATTGGCTTGGTACGGTCTTTTGAGTAGTAGTTCGATATATTTTTTCAAAAAGAGTTGCAAATACAGAGATTAATTCTTAATTTCGTACCAACATATACAAACAATTTTATTTTATCAATTAGGTAAAAGAAGGACTTATGAAAATTTCACCTGTAGAAATCAAACAAAAAACATTCAAAAAGAAATCTTTTGGAAGTGGTTATGACATAGACGAAGTAAGCGGTTTCTTGGTTTTTTTGGCTCAAGAATGGGATAAAATCACTGATGAAAACAGAGAATATAAAATAAAAGTAGAATTCTTAGAGAAAGAAATCGCAAAACTCAAAGAAGTGGAAACCTCTTTGTTCAAGACTTTAAAAACGGCAGAAGACACAAGCGCGAACATGGTGGAACAAGCAAGACGCAATGCAGAACTTAAAATGAGAGATGCGCAAATGAAGTCTGATGCTATTATGAATGATTCACGCAACCAAGCCAAAAATATAGTACAAAAAGCCCATCTTAAAGCACAACAAATATTGAAAGATGTGGTAGATGAAATCAAAGAAAAAGAAAGAGAATACCATCTATTAGATAACTACCGCGATAGCTTGTTGGTCAATATCAAAACTTTTATCAAAGAAATGTTGGAAAAGGTGGAGAAAATAGAAGACAAAAACGCCCGCGATATGATTGCTAATAAAGTGCAAGAAGCCAAAGGATTGGTGCATGACAAAGCCGAAGCAATTATTCAAGAAGAAAATAACAGCACAGTACTCATCAATAGCAGCGAAGAAAATAATACTTCCAATAATAACAACTCTTTTTTTGATACCTTAGAAAACTAATGCAAAAAGGCACTATAGAACTTATTGGTGTTGATTTTTTTGCTTATCATGGCGTAGGAGCTGCCGAACAACAAGTAGGGAATAGGTATACTTTAGACCTGAAACTAAGCGCAGATTTGTTGAAAGCCTGTCAAACCGACAATGTTCAACATACCATAGATTATGCTGAAGTATACCAACTATTAGCGCAAGAAATGAAAACACCTTCACATTTATTGGAGCACTTGGCGTACAAAATGGTGCAAATACTCAAAAAAACATATCCTCAAATCTCCTATATCTATTTAAAAGTTAGCAAACACAATCCTCCTATAGGTTCACTTGCCGCCAAAACTGCTTTTGTATGGGAAGAATCTTGGTAAGTGTTTATTCTACCACAGCTATTTTAGTACAAAGCCACTCCGAGCCATCAGTTTTGATGGTAAAAACCAAATAAATACCCGTAGGCACTCTTCGCCCCTCTTGGTCTTGCATTTCCCAAACAGCAGTACCCCCATTTGCCTTTGTGTTATAAATTAATTGACCACTGATAGTCGTAATTTTAACGTTTGCATTCTCGGCTAATCCCGAAACGGAAACATAATTATGAAATTGTTGTGAAGCAGGGTTCGGAAATGCGAGCACATTGCTATAGCTTTCCGTAGCCTCAGTTGCTGTTCCTCTGTATGAAATCACTCCTTGAGTGGTTGCTATGAAAACTTCTCCCGAAATAGGCATTACACTGATACTCAATACACTATCGGAGGGCAGAGGGCTATTATCGGTATTAAAATACTCAAGCAGATTTTCGCCTTCGGCATCAAAAAGCCAAACACCACTATTGGTGCCTATCCATTTACGGTCGCCACCATCTACAGCTATAGTATTGATGGTTTCTTCTCTCAAAAGTGGTCTGTTTTCATAAATAGGGCGGCTGACAGTAAAACCTGTTGTAAAAATGCGGCTCGTATTGCTGACAGTAGCTATTCCTTTAGCAGTTCCTATCCAAATAATACCTGCTTTGTCTTGTACCAAACAAGTAGGTATGGCAGGAAGATTGCCATTTTCGGGGCTACTGCTCAGCGTTCTACTATTTTTGGTGTCCGTAATCCAAATACCTCCACCTTGTGAGGGGTTGAGCAACATCCATTTTTGTTCGCTATTGGCATCTATGATTAATTTCGTAGGAAAATTAGCAGCAGTACTGATAGGCGAAAAACTTTGCCAAGTGCCGTCTGTGCGTCTTTGGTGCAAAACTGCCCCCACAGAATTGGGATTCAGTAGCCATAAGCTGCCTTTATTGTCAAATGCAAAATCTGTAACACGTGTTTCTGTAAGTGTAGCACGTAATGGACTATTGGCACTATTCCAATTTTCCCATGTAGTATTGTCTTTCTGAATCCATAATCCTGATTGAAAAGAAGCCACATAAATTTGTTGGTTGTATTTTTTAGCCACCATCAAATCCTTGAAATTTGTCATTTGTAGGTTTTTCCAAGTGCCTTTTTCAAAAATAGCCAACCCCTCTGCTTTGTTCATTGCAACGCCCGAGGCAGGTACATACCCTCCTTCACAACTATAGATTTGTTGGTCTTGGGCGTGTAAATATTGACTATAGGCAGGGTAAATGCCATTGGGCACAAATGTATTCTGTGCATTGATAAGTCCATTTTTACCATCAGCAACCCAAATACTTCCTTTTGTATCTACTTGAAGGTCTTGGATTTGGGCATATAACCCATTTTGAATCGTAGGGAGTACAGTTCCATTGGCTTGAATAGGAATGATGCTGTTCGTAGTTGCCGCATAACAAGTTTGTTCATGCGTAGTCATTGCCTTGATAGGTAATGCAGAAGCCCACACAAGTTGCCAATTTCCTTGATGAGCATACTTGTAAATACCTTGATTTGCGACTGCTACCCATATTTCTTGGTTAAAACTAACCATTGCAGTAATATTTCCAGTGGGAAGTCCTGCATTGATAGGAAAAAACTGCCAATTGTTATAGTCTTTCAGGTTGTTTTGGGCTGCCAAACTCCCCCTTTGCACTCCTTGACTGCTCAATGCAAACAAACTATCGCGCGATACGCATAAGCCTAATATAGACACAGAAGCACCATTTTTGCCTATGTTTTGATAGGTTTCGCGAAGGGTGTTTTTAGTCATGTCTAAAACTGCTATGCCAAACCCCGCTCCTATGTAGGTCTGATTTTGGTAAGCAACTGCCTCGTAGAGTTCTTTTTTAAGCAAAGAAGTAGCCTCTTTGATGGCATTTAGGCTACTAATCTTCTGATTTTGGAGTATGTCTATGCTTCCGTCTTTGTAGGCAAAAACGGTTTTTTGGGTAGCAAAATGATGAAATACTTCACTGGTTTGGGTACTGCTTAAGCCTTGTATTTTGCTGAGTGTTACCAAGTTGGCATCTGCAAAATAACGCACAAAACAGCCGTTTTCAGTGATGGCATAGATAGCTTCAGGGCTAATAGTGATTTTCTTTGCATTTTGGTAAGAGGCATGCATACGCCAAGTGCCTACGGCTATTTCTTGAGCCGATGCAAACAAATACGTAAATATGATACAAACAAAAGAAAAGAAGATTTTTTTTTTCATTGACAGTGCAAAGATAGTCAAAATTAATCTTCTACAAGCCAATGCATGGCATCTTCATGGTTGCTAAATGATTTAATATCGAGGCGTGTAATAGTACCTACTAAACCTACTACATATTGCGCACCTATTTTAGAAAACATATTCCTTGCCAATACTACTGCACATTTTGCATTTTCACCTATTTCTTGGCGTACCATTGGAATCCATTTGGTTACTAACCAAGCACGTGATTCCATACTACTTTTTTGTACATCGCTTTGGTCTACTAACAATCTATAGCATTTTTTCTCAACAAATTTTTCTAAAACAGTCAAAAACATAGTTTTGTATTCTTCGTGTTCTACTACATTTTTCATTTTAAGAAAAATCAAATCATTCTTATTGTCATGTTCTATATAAGCATAATGTGTTTCAAATAATTTTTCCATATAAGTACTTGGTTAATTGAAATATTGGTTATTTAAAACAAAGATAAATAAAAAATTTCATTTTTCAAAGATTAATTAGAATTTTTTCACAATTAGTCTTAAAAATAAAGCTATTTTTTGTAATATTTCGTATATTTGCTATACTAAGGAATACAGTAACCATTTGTTGTAATTGTTGTGAAAGATAGCCCCACAAGTGAAAAAGAATTTGTATCGTTAATCACCGAGAATCAGGCGATTATATACAAAATAGTAAATCTATACACGCACACTGAAAGCGACCGAGAAGATTTATTCCAAGAGGTGGTATACCAACTTTGGAAATCCTATCCGACCTTTAAGCATCAATCCAAATTTACAACTTGGATGTATAGAGTTGCCCTCAATACTGCTTTAACAGACTTCAAAAAATTTCAAAAGCAAAAAAATAAACAGGATATCAACGAAAGAATTTTACAACTTCCTGAGTATACACAGCATAAAGAAATAGAAGAGCAGATACAAATGCTTTACAAAGCAATAAACCAACTTACTGATATTGAAAAAGCCATCATGACACTCTACTTAGATGAATACAACTATCAGGAAATAAGCCAGATAGTAGGTATCACTGAAACGAATGTAGGGGTGAAAATCAACCGAATAAAGAAAAAATTAAAAGAACTTTTAACTCCCTCTGTATATGGAACTTGATGAACTAAAAACCTTGTGGAATCAATACCACAAACAAACTATACCAAAAACACCTATACACACACAAACTGAGATTTTGCAAATGACTAAACGCCGGGCTAAGGGCATTTTTGCAAAAATACATCGAGGTATATTCATTGAACTACTCATCAATAGTAGTTTGGTATTGATCTGTGGTGTTTGTTGGTTACTCAATATTCTACCATTGTTCAGCCTAACAATTGCTTGTTTTGCTACAGTATTTCTGATTAATTATATTATTAAATACAATATGCTCAGAAATAGTATGATTCACCCCGAAGAGAATTTCCGTGAAAACCTTGAACAATATGTACGTATTATGGGTGGTTATATGAATGCTTATTGGGTGGTCGTTTGGGCTATAGTACTGGGCTCTGGGGTTTTGTATATGGGCTTGATTGTAGATCAATACCAAAAACACCTCAAAAATGAGATTTCATTTGATTATTTCTCTGTCGTTTCTACAGTATTTTTGAGCTACTATTTTGGTATTACCATTCTCACTATGTGGTTTTTCAAAAAATACCTTAATGCTTTTTATGGTAAATATCTTTCTCAACTTAAATCATTTTTGGGGGAACTGCATGACTAAACTCTTTACATTTCTTTTTTGATTTTTTTTACTTGATTATATGTTAAGCCCATAAACGACTGTTTGTGGGCTTTTTTATTTGCTTCTTAAAATAGGCTATGAACTTTTATTGCAATTTCAATGTTTGAACATTGAATATCTATAACTAAAACCTATTTATTATGACGTTTTCTTTTTCACTCAAATCAGGAGCTACTGCTGGTGTTGTAGCTGCTACTCTCAATGGTATTTTGTTTTTTATTGGTTCTTCCTTGAATTGGATACCCTCTACTGTGATTATACCGAATGCCAACGCCCCTATGACTATTTTTCCTGTTATTTTCGCTTCTATTGTTCCTTTATTAATAGGGAGTTTGTTGGCTTTTGGCTTGCATCGCTTGAGCAATCGTTATGGGATTATTATTTTTCAAGTAATTGCTATTCTTTTCCTGCTTCTTTCTTTTGGCAGTCCATTAAGCATTCCCGATGCTCCTATGTCTATGATTATTGTGTTGAATCTGATGCATACAGTAGCGGCTGTAAGTCTTTTGTATTTTCTTACTATTCGTACTAAAAGCACTGTTTAGCATTGTTAAAACAAAAATTCCATTTCAAAAAAATGGAATTTTTAGAATTTTATGTATATGTTATTTATATTTTTCTCTTAATTCTTTAGCTACTTTGGGCACGCCTGTAGTGGCTTTTTCTTCTATGAAAAAAAGGTGATTGTTCTGTTTACTTACTGTAGGTTTATGGGGGTCTATGATGTATTTTGGCGCATTGGTCGGTACGAAATCAATCAGACTAGCCGCTGGATAGACTACTAATGAAGTGCCTACCACCAAAAATATATCGGCTTTTTCGGTAATGGTAGCGGCTACTTGCATCATTGGGACTGCTTCGCCAAACCATACAATGTGTGGTCGGAGTTGATGTCCTTTTTCGCAAGTATCACCCCAATGAATAGGCTTGTCCGCATATTCGTAGATGAGTTTGGCATCGCCCGTACTACGCACTTTGGAAAGTTCTCCGTGCAGGTGTATTACTTTAGTAGAGCCTGCTTTTTCGTGCAAATTATCTACATTTTGGGTGATAATGGTAACGTCGAAATCTTTTTCCAAATCGGCTAAGGCTTTGTGTCCTTCATTGGGCATTGTGGAATAGGCTTGTTTTCTACGTTCGTTATAAAACTGCAAAACTAACTCAGGGTTTTTGTGCCAACCGTCTATGGAGGCTACTTCCATAATGTCGTGGTTTTCCCACAATCCGCCTGCATCACGAAAGGTTTTTAAACCGCTTTCCGCACTGATGCCTGCTCCTGTCAATACTACTATTTTTTTCATGCTTTGCTATTTTAATGTATTTACAACTTGTTATTTATGACTAATATTACTTTTTCTTCTCTTAATAACTTATTAGGTTAAAACATTAAGTTTGGTATTTTATTATCTCATTTTCATATTAACAAAAAGTTTTTAACTTTTATTTAGATAACGATTTCAATTGTGCTATCGTAAATTTGTGAAAAGATATGCAACCTTTCTAAAAGTTGTCTGTCTTTGTATCAAACAAGGTGATTTTGCTGCACCATTAAACTATACAATATTATGAAATTTTTTTCTAAAATTAAGATTCTACTCTTACTATTTATCATTGTCTTCTATACAATTCAGGCTGTTTTTGCAAAGCCTACCCCTCCGGGCGATGAGGACAATCGTTTGAACTATCAACTCAAAGTAGGTACTGTGAAGTCTTCTATCAGAATAGATGGAAAATTGGACGAAAGCGACTGGCTGGAAGCGGGGTTGGCTACTAATTTTTGGCAAAAGTGGCCTACGGATACTGCCTTAGCCGAAAAACAAACCGAAATAAGGGTG
The DNA here is from genome assembly GCA_004293905.1 of Cytophagales bacterium. Taxonomy (GTDB): domain Bacteria; phylum Bacteroidota; class Bacteroidia; order Cytophagales; family Microscillaceae; genus RDZE01. The sequence continues at coordinate 365,521 of RDZE01000015.1, forward strand.
ATGGCTGATGATAATTTTTTATACATCAGTGCTATTTGTTATGACAATGGAAAACGGGTCATACAAAACCTTAAGCGTGATGTAGGGCATTGGGAAAGCGATGCTTTTACTATCATGTTAGACCCTATGAATGAGCGTACCACAGGTTTTGCCTTTGGAGTAAATGCAGGAGGCGCGCAATTTGATGCTACCATTGCAGTCAATGAAGATTCTTGGGATTGGGACGCTAAATGGTACTCTGCCGTAAGCCGCGAAGGAGATAGATGGGTGGCTGAAATAGCAATTCCTTTCAAAACACTCCGTTATGACCCCAATAACACGCAGTGGGGCATTAATTTCAATCGTATTGATATGCAACAAAATATTGTTTCAGCTTGGGCAAAAGTGCCTATTCAGCAAAGAACTATTGATTTGGGCTTTACAGGTGCCTTAGATTGGACATATCAACCCCCAAGCATGAATGGCAATGTGGTTTTGATACCCTACCTTACAGGGGGAGCTTCACAAGATATTCAGAACGAACGCCCTGCCGAATATACTTACAATGCGGGTTTAGACGCAAAAATAGCCGTAAGCTCGTCTTTGAATTTGGATTTAACGGTCAATCCTGATTTTTCGCAAGTAGATGTCGATGTGCAGGTTACGAATCTGAGCCGTTTCAGTATCTTTTTTCCTGAAAGGCGTTCTTTTTTCTTAGAAAATAGCGATTTGGTCGCCGATTTGGGTAGTGGCGATATTCGTCCTTTCTTCTCGCGGCGCATAGGGTTGAGCAATGGCAAAAGTGTGCCGATAGTATTTGGGGCGCGATTGAGTGGCAATTTATCAAAAAATTGGCGCATTGGCATCATGAACATACAAACGGCTTCGAGTGGTGATTATGATGGACAAAATTATGCTGTAGCTGCCTTGCAACGCCGTCTTTTGAAACGTTCTAATTTGAAAACTTTCTTCATTAATCGTCAGGCTTTTGCGCATGGCAACGATGAAATGAAAGCAGAGGATTATAACCGTGTGGCAGGTGCTGAATTTGATTTCGTATCGGAAAGTAACAAATGGCGTGGTAGTTTGCGCTATCATTATTCTTTTAATACTTCTTCTTTAGTAGACAATGATTATGTAGCAGGTACATTCAATAGACAAGGCAGAAACATCAACTGGGGAATGGGCATGAATAAGGTAGGGGATAATTTTATTGCTGATCTGGGTTTTGTGCCACGTTTGTATAATTATGATGCAAGCCGTGATACTACCATACGCAGAGGTTATAGCCAATATTGGAATGACTTTTATGTGAATTTATATTCTAAAAATAGTAAACTCATCAATATGCAATGGTTTGGCTTTACTACTGAAGTAATTCTAAACAAAGATGGCTCTTTTAACGAAGGCGGTATTTATGGCGGGTGGGGAGTTAATTTTAAAAGTAGAAGTTGGTTCAATTTGAATCTTAACATTACTCGTGTGGCTCTGCCCTATGCTACTTCCATTATCGATGGCGACCCTTTGCCTGCTACTGAGTACGAGTACGGCGGGGTATCGTTGAACTATGGCTCTGACCCCCGAAAAAAATTCTCTTGGCGGGTGTTTGGTAGTTATGGTGGTTTTTACAATGGCACACGTGTTAGTTATGGAGGTGGTATCAATTTCAGACAACAGCCTTGGGGTAATTTCGGGGTAGATTTCAATCAAAATGAAGTTTATTTGCCTGAAAACTACGGTACAGCAAGCCTTACTTTGATTAGTCCTAAGGTAGAGATTTCATTTACCAACAATATGTTTTGGACTACTTTTTTACAATACAACACTCAAGCCGATAACTTCAATATCAATAGCCGTTTTCAGTGGCGTTTCAAACCTATGTCCGATTTGTTCATTGTTTATACGGATAATTATGTGGCTGAAAATTTTAAAGAGAAAAATAGAGGAATCGTCTTAAAAATTAATTATTGGCTCAATTTGTAATTTGGTACAAAAAAAATGAAACTATTTATGACAAAATAGTTTCATTTTTTTTCAAAATCTTTTCAGAGATTTTTTAGCCAAAAATAGATTGCAATTTCATGGCTACACTCATGTCGCCATCTATACGCATTTTGCCACCCATGAAAGCACTCATAGGGTTCAAAGAGCCCTCAAGCATCGCATTGAAATCTGCAATATCCATAGATACAGTACAAGCTGCGTCAGTGTTGTCATTAGTGATGCCACCTTTTCCATCAAGGTAAATAACACCTTCGCCAAATACGAATTTCACTGAAGAACCTAAGTCAGCAGTTGCGGCGGCTCTTCCTGATATTTTTTGAGTAGTAGCTTCTAAGCTCATAACTTTTTTTGTGTTTGAATTGTATGTTAATTTTTTTCAAAAATAGATAAGAAACTTCGAATAAAACAAAAAAACAGTAGAAAAGTTTTATTATTTCTATTCTAACACATTTGATATTCGGGCAGAGAGGCAATAGCTAAAGCAAGGCTTTGTATGTGTGTTTCATCGGAGCTAATATCGAGAAAGGTTTTCATGGTAGTCCAATCGGGTTGTTGTGTGGTTTGGAGTAGGTATTCGGTCATTTTTGCAAACCGTGTTTCGGGGTTCTCTATGGCTTTGAAATGCGTTAGAAGTACACTCCAATCATTGGAAACTTGCAATTTTTTGAGTTTATTATTAACCAATCCGTCATTGTTTACATCGCCATCGTCTTTGGCACTCACGTTGAGTTCAGCGGCTTTGAGTAGAAATTCGGGGAGTTGAAGCCTAAACAATAAGGTGTTGCTATCAATCCAAGCACGTCCGCCTGCCCAGCCTGCTACATTGGGTGGGTATAAAATCATTTGCCCCAATACTTTTTGGATAAACATGGGTGCGCTATGGTCAAGGTATTGTAGGTTAAAATGTTTTTGCAGACTCATCATAAGGTCTACGGGCGATTTTATCTTGCTTCCTATGTTTTCTTCCTCATAAAACCAATCTGCCATAAAAATTTGCTTCATTAGTGCGCCTATGTCATAGCTATTTTGCTTGAATGTTTTGGCTAACTGTTCTATACGTGTTTGATGATTTTTTTGTGTGATGTCATCTTTTACAAAATATTGATAAATTTTTTTGGTGATGTATAGGGCTGTTTGCGGTTGCTCTAAGATGATGTCAATAATTTCGTCTCCATTGAAGTTGCCTGTTTTTCCCATAAATGTTTTTGGGTCGAAATCGTGCGTTTTTTCGTTGAATTGGTATTTGCCTGTATCTTTGTTGATAGCCCAGCCTGTGAAAGCTCTTGCAGCCTCCTTGATGTCTTGTTCGGTGTAGTTTCCTCTACCAATGGTGAATAACTCCATTAGTTCGCGGGCAAAATTTTCGTTGGGGTGGGCTTTTTTATTTTGTTGATTATTGAGAAATAAAATCATGGCGGGGTTTTTTGCCACTGCCATCATCAAATCTTTTAATTTTCCTAAGGCGTTTTGTCTGATGATGTTGATTTGCTCTTGTGCTAAAAAAGCATCTTTGAATTGACAAGCAAAATGCCCATGCCAAAAGAGTGTCATACGCTCTCGGAGTGCCGCAGTGTTGCTATACATACGCGTAAGCCATACTTCGTTGATGCGTTTGATGCGTTCGCGCCCCTCTTTAAGTGCTTTTTTGATGGCTTCTTTGCGTTGTTCGGGGGTCATTTGTAAAAACTCTTGCCTTGCTTCTGCTCTGCTCGTAAATTCATCTACCTCGTTGATAGGGGTGTAATTATTGGCTTCTTTGAATAATTCTTCTACCCATTGGCTTCTGTTTTGTGTAATTTTGGTACGCATTTCTGCCAAAGAGATGCCAAAAGCGGCTCGGTGGTATAGGTGTTGTAGTTGTCGTTGTTGTGAAGGGGTAGCACTCATAATTTTAAAGTTGTTTTTTTAAGAGGTTTGACCTAAAAAAAGCGCGAAGGTTTAAATCCACGCTACAGTATATATTTGTTGGGTATTTTTTTCTACTTTGTATCGTTCGTCTATGCGCAAACCTACCACCCAAACAATCGTATCGGCAGAAGTAAGCACCCATATTTGTTGTTTTTCGAGAGTGGTTAGCTTTTGGTCAATGAGTAAATCGCTTATTTTTTTTCGTTTTCCAGCCATACCCAAAGGGCAAAACCAATCACCTGCTTGCCAAATACGTAGTTGTAGGGGCAGTTCTAATTTTTGGAGGTCAAAATGTGCAATACGGTTGCTTTGAGGCAACGAACTTAATTGGGTGTAGGGAGGCTGAGCAATGTATTCTAAGCGAGGAGTTTCGGGTATCTCTTGCCACTGCTCTATAGGCGCAATCATCCATCGTTTTCGGTCGTAGAGTGCCACATGCGTATGGCTTATCATTTTTTTACCTGTTTGCATTTTTTTCTCTTGTAACATTCGCTTGCATTGGTCATAACTAAACCCAAAACGGCGTACTATTTCGTAGAGTTGTACTATTCTGTGAGGCGCATCAACGAGAGCATCAAGCACTAAATACCAACCGTCTTCTTTTTGTGTTAAAATTTGTTTCTCTAATTTTGTAGTTTCGTCCCAAAAAATGGTGCCCACATAGTCAAGTTTTTCGAGGGTTTGGGCAAATGTTTCTTCCAAATTGGGATTCATTTTCCTCATTAGTGGAATGATTTCATTTCTGAGCAAATTTCGCTTGTACTTATTGCTTGCATTTGAGCTATCTTCGCGCCACGAAAGCCCATTTTCTGCGGCATATTGTTGTATTTCTTGCCTATTGACGGAAAGTAAAGGACGAAGCAAACAACCTTGTTTGGGCTTAAGTGCCTGCAAACCTGCGATGCCTGTACCCCGAATAAGGTTCAAAAAAAAGGTTTCTATTTTGTCGTTCTGATGGTGAGCCGTGAGTATGTAGTCATATTTTTCCTTCTGCCTTAGTTCCTCAAACCATTGGTAGCGCAAATCGCGGGCTGCCATCTGTATTGATGCACCATTTTCCATTTGGTAAGTTGCGAGGTCAATGGCTTTTACTTCATAGGCATAGCCGTATTGCTTTGCTAATGTTACTACAAAAGCCTCATCACCTGCCGATTCTTCGCCACGCAAGCCAAAATTAACGTGCAATACTTTTATTTGTTTGTAGCCCAAAGAATGAAGCAAATGTAATAACACTACTGAATCTATGCCTCCGCTGATGGCTACTAATAAGCGTTTTTGCGGTGGGCAAAACAATATCGTTTGGAGATAATGCGCTATTTTTTTTTCCATAAATTTTGTTTTGAAAACGAAACTCATAATCAACAAGTTTCGTAACACAATAAGTAAAAATTAAACTAATCTTATATGCTAAACTTAGTCATACTCTCATTTTCGCTGTTCTCAACCCCTAATTATTTCAAAAATTACTACCCCTACATTAGCCAAGCCGAAATATGTATTATGCAACAACAATACGACAAGGCAATGCAATACTACAAAAAAGGTTTCCAAAAAGTGAAATACCAAAACATACCCTACAAAGATTGTCATAACTATACCATTTGTGCTTTTTTACAAAATGACACTTTAGAAGGATTCCGATATTTAGAAAAACTTGTCAGTATGGGAAGTACCCCTCATTTGTTATCACAACACCCTGTTTTTGGTTTGTATCTCAATACTTCTCATTGGCAAAAGCTAACACAAAAAACAGATAGCCTATTGCAAATACATCAAAAAATATTCAGACAGGAAGATTATCAATATTTAGATAGCTTGTCTTATCAAAACATGCATTCAACTTGCATGAACCCAAAAGCTCAAAAAGATACACCAGATCACATGGATAGATTCAGAGAATTTATCAAAGAAAAAGGCTTTTTAAACGATTACGAAATCAAAAAAGGGCTTTCTCCACGCCCCGATTATAATTTATTGAAATTCAATTATAGTTTCGAGTGGATTAATTTGCTCAAAGAAGCCGCCAAAAAAGGCAAGATATCACCCTATGTATATGCCAAACAATACGATTTTTTTTACCACAGCTTGGATCATCTCGATATTCAACGTATGCCTCCAAACATTATCCGAAAAAATACTTATTATGCCTCGTTTATAATAGAACCCGACCACTTTTTTAGTTTTGTTACTGAAGGCAATGGAAATTTGATGTCTAGCACCAACACTAAAAACATAAATAAAAACAGGAAAGCATTGGGTATTATCACATTCAAAGAAGCCCAGAAAATGGTGGTTTTTAAAAAAGAAAATGCAAAAAATCTTCAATTCTTACTCTACTAAATTTTTATCTTTCCATTAAGCCCTAATTCTAATGAAAGAAATAGTATTTTTGCGGAATAATAATTTCATTTTTTATGCGCGCAATCATCTTTCTACTACTCATTTGCTATACGCTCATTTTCCCTGAAAAACTACAAGCCCAAGAAAGCCAAATAGAAATAGTACAAGCAGAAGCCCTCGCTGGAGGCATTATCAATGGCGTAGAAGTGCGGATACTAAGGCGCAATGTTATCGTAAGACATCAAGGTATGACCCTCTATTGCGACTCTGCATACCAATATCTGAAGGAAAACAATATAGATGCATTCGGAAGGTCAAGACTCATCAACAGCGATGGGGCTACAGTTACCAGCAACAAAATGTTTTATGAAGGAAATGTACGCATGGCAAAAGCAATCGGAGATGTAGTAGTTACTGACGAAGGCAAAACCCTCTACACCGAAGAACTTGACTACGACCTCAACGGAAAACTTATTTACTACAGTACAGGCGGAAAAATCGTAGATGCCGAAAACCTTCTTACCAGCCAAACAGGTACTTATGATGTCAATAGTAAAATTTATTACTTCACCCAAAATGTAGTCTTACAAAGTCTTAAAGACGGCGACCGATTGGAAACCAATAATCTGCAATACAACAGTGTAACAGGTATTTCCTATTTCCAAGGTCCAAGTAAAATTACGACTAAAGATGGTGCAGTGCTTTACTCCGACAATGGCACTTACAACACAAGAACCAAAGAATCTAACTTTCGCGGACGACCACGCATAGAAGATGATAAATACATACTCAGCGGCGACTCGCTCTACTACGATGACCAGAAAAAAATAGGAGTAGCCTTAGGCAATGTACGCCTCACAGCCAAACTCGATAGCGTTATCATCGATGGAGATGTAGGTAGATTTTGGAATCGCGAAGGTATCAGTAAAGTATATGGCAATGCCATCATGCGTCAAATAGCCGAAAAAGATACCCTTTACCTTACCGCTGACACATTACTTTCTATCAATAATGAAAACACAAAATTACTAAAAGCCTATTACAAAACACGGATTTACAGAAAAGATTTACAAGCCATTTGCGACTCCTTAGTTTATAACCGCCGCGACTCCGTCATACAATTCTTCCGCGACCCCGTAGTGTGGAGTAAAGGCAACCAAATGACCGCCGATTCCATAGACATTGCATTGGCAAATAATAAAATACACAAAATGTATCTCAAAAATAAATCTTTTGTAATTTCACAAGATACTGTCCTGAATTTCAACCAGTTAAAAGGAAAATATATCACCGCACATTTCAACCAAAGCAACCAAATTCAAAGAATAGACGTAAAAGGCAATGGGGAAAGTATATATTTTGTATTGGAAGAAGGCGATACCACCCTCTTAGGTATGAATAGAGCCATTTGTACAGATATGTATTTTTTGTTTAAAGAAGACAATAAACTTGAAATCATTAACTACATCACTAAACCCGATGCCGAAATGATTCCCCCACATGAGCTCCAAGAACCTCAGAAAAAAATAAAGGGGTTTGTCTGGAGAAAAGAAGAAAGACCAAGCAAAGAAGAAATGCTCAGAAGACGATTACTTATTTTTTAGTTAAAAACCCATAATTATTTGGAAAAACAAAAAAAAAGTATTAATTTCGTAAGATTTTTATAATAAAAATGAAAAGGCAGACAAAAATACACATTCACAAAACACTTTCCATAGGGATAATAACCTTTATGTTATTTTTTCCTATTCGTTTTGCCTATTCGTTTACACCCGAAAGCGAACCCGAAAATCAATACCAAAATCATTATTTCAAATTTCGCACCACTGCCGAAATACTTTTCGAGAACGAACAATTACGCATTACCACTGCATTTCCTAATCCTGCAAGCATCAATGCGACCTTAGAATACCAAATGTTCTCACCTGTAAATGCTAAAATTACTGTATCTAATGTGTTAGGAAATACGCTTAATACTTTTAATTTAGATTTTAACGATAATAAAATCATCATTCCTACCACACAATACGAATCAGGCGTATATTTCTATACACTCAGTATTGATAATAAATCCATCATTACCAAAAAATTAGTAGTGAAGCACTAAAAATCTTCAATGAAGAAAATAGTAGAGCATACACTTAGCCCTGAAATTGCTTACGAACCCGAAGCATTACGACAATATCTCCAAAAACAATATATACAACAAAATGCTACATGGGAGTTTCAGATTCTGAAACGCTCTATCGATGCAAGGCACAATCCTATTAAGGTCAATTTGCAGATAGAAATAAGCCAAAATGAGCCTCTTACTCCTCTTTATATTGCCCAAAATAACTATACAAATGTAAGCCAAAAACCACAAGCTATTATCGTAGGGGCGGGTCCGGCAGGGCTTTTTGCTGCTCTACGCCTCATAGAATTAGGCATCAAGCCCATTGTGCTAGAAAGAGGCAAAGACGTAAGAAGTCGCCGCCGCGATTTAGCTGCTATCAACAAAGCACAAATTGTTAATCCTCATTCTAACTATTGTTTTGGTGAAGGAGGCGCAGGTACTTATTCAGACGGAAAACTTTATACACGCTCCAAAAAGAGAGGTGATATTCGCCGTATTCTCGAAATATTAGTAAGACATGGCGCACAAGAAGAAATTTTGATAGAAGCACACCCTCATATAGGCACTAACAAACTTCCTAAAATAGTAGAAAACCTTCGTCAAAGTATTATAGATGCAGGTGGCGAAGTACACTTTGATACCCAAGTCATTGACCTCATTATAGACAAAGCACAAATTAAAGGAGTCATTACTCAAAACCAAGACACCCTCAAAGGCATAGGGGTCATTTTAGCCACAGGGCACTCTGCACGTGATATTTTTCAGCTCTTAGCACACAAAAAAATACACATAGAAGCCAAACCTTTTGCCTTAGGCGTGAGAGTAGAGCATAATCAAATGCTTATTAATGAAATACAATACAAAAAAGAAGCAGCCAACCCTTATCTTCCTGCTGCTGCCTATAGTTGGGTAGAACAAGTAGACCATAACCAACAACAAAAAGGAGTATTCTCATTTTGTATGTGCCCCGGTGGGTTTATTGTGCCTTCAGCTACTGCTATGGGTGAGGTTGTTGTCAATGGAATGTCTCCCTCGCGCCGTAACTCTAAGTTCGCAAACTCAGGCATTGTGGTATCAGTCGAGTGGGCAGATTTAAAACCTTATTGGCAGTACGAAGCCTTAGCAGCTTTACACTTTCAGCAAGAAGTAGAGCAAAAAGCCTGTCATATTGCTGGTGGTACTCAAAAAGCCCCTGCACAACGTTTAGAAGATTTTGTCAATAAAAAAGTTTCAGATAGCCTACTAATTACTTCTTACCAACCGGGTTTGGTATCTGTAGATATGGACAGTGTACTTCCTGCTTGGATAGCCAATAGCCTACGCAAGGGTTTTAAAGCCATTGGTAAAAAAATGAAAGGTTATTTAAGCAATGAAGCGCAAATCGTAGGAGTAGAAAGTCGAACTTCTTCTCCTGTAAAAATACCTCGTGATAAAGATACTTGGCAACACCCTCAAATCAAAGGATTGTTCCCTTGTGGCGAAGGGGCTGGCTATGCAGGAGGTATTATGTCTGCGGCTATAGATGGAGAAAAATGTGCAGAAAAGCTACAAGAGTGGGCAAATGGCTAACCCCACATAATCAAATATACATCTGGTTGGGTAATATTGCTTTGGTTCGGTCTATGATTAGGGTCAGGCATTACCTCGAAAAACTCTATATTGCCTTGTTTGTATTTCTTGAACAATGCTGTAAGCATACCTCTATTGAAATAAGAAGGATAGGGCGTACAACATTCTATTTTTATTTCTCGCTTTTGTATATCTATATAGTGAATTTGAAAATACCCTGCATATCTATTGCGGTGCATTTTTCTGAAATGTAGATGCAAATGAGTAACCGCAGCATCAAAATTTTGAATACGTGCAGGAAAATATAAAGATTGTGCAAATAATTTCCCTACTTGGAAACTTTGCGTAGGTGTCATTTTTTCAAATAATTTCCAAATGCTATGCATTAACACCCATCTTTCGGCAGAGGAATCGTTTTCTTGTGGTGTTTCAGGGCTCATGACCCATTGTAGTTGCGAAAGCATTTTAGCAGATACTTCTACGTCCTGAAATATAGTTTGCATTGTCTATAGTGATTTTATGAAAATATTTCATAAATCATGCCATTTTATCTCTTTTCTAAGTAAATAATTTCTCAATGGCTTCTCCTGCCAACACTATGATTAAAGATTTGGGAAGACTTTCATTGCCTTCTGGAAAATGACTTTTGGGTTTCATATCTTTGTTGTTTTTACCCCATTCAGCTTGTGGCTGTAGGCTCAAAAACATTGCCTTTCTATCAGGGGCGAGTGCCATTGCCGAGAAGTAGGCATCTATGGGGGCACTCCCTACCTGAAAAATTTCACCTTGATCTATGCCTTGCATCGGGACATAAAAAATACCATTATTCTTAAATTTTTTGTAGGCACTCTGTTTCATCTCATTGATGCTCATAGCAGTAGCTAACCATAAATTATTTTGGTGGTCGAAGAGTAAAAAAGCAGGAGCGGCAAAATGCTCTCCTCCTTTCAAAAATATTTCTTGTGTGAAAGAAGTTGCCTTGTGATTGGCTTTTTCCTCCCTGATTCTAAGAAGATTGCCCATAGGGTATTCTCCTTGTCCATAACCTTTGTTTGCTATAAAAATGTTATGACTAATAGGGTCTATTTTCAGATCTTGCGGATAAGGTAGAGGTGTTCCTCCTTTTTCGAGAGCCGTTTGGTGGAGAGTAGCCAATGGTATAGATGCTTTATTCTGCTCTGCAATCAATTCCCAACGATTTTGAGTTAGGTTTGCCACAAAAAGTTGCCCCTCATCAAAACTTTGCGCAGTTCGAAGTATGTATTTATACAAACACCCATTGGGTTGTGCATCTACAAAATACAATACACTTCCATCTGCACTAAAATCTAACCCTGCATGATTACAACGCCCTAATGTAACTAATTTTTGGGCACTTTGCTCATTAGGTAATAATTGTGTAACCCAACCATAGTGTCTAAGAGGAGGAGTATATGCCAATTCCCAAGCATACAATTGTTTGTCCCATAATTCTTCAGAATTATGCTCTGATACTAAGATTGTTCGCCAAGGAGTAATGCTGACCGTTTTAGCTCCAACCAATCCCATTGCTTTGGGGTAGCCATCTATGACAGTGTTATTAGGAGCGAAGGATACTTCTGAAAAGGCATTAATCGCAAAACTTCCTTTGTTCTCATCTTTTTTAAACTCCCAACCGTTGCCACTATTCTTAAGTGGCAACAGTACACCCCCTGTTTGTTTCATTTCTTTTTCTATGAGTGTGGGTTGAAGTTCTTCAATATTTGTGGGTCGCTTCCAAGCATTGGGTTTTTCAAAATTAATCCATAAATAGCCTTCATTACTTCCTTTCAGCACAGGCAAAAAGCCTATTCCGCTATGGTTTGCCCAAATTTTATCTTGATTGGCTAAGGTTTCACCTTCTTGAAATAAAATAGTATATATGATTTTAGAAGGGAAAATAAGAAAATCTTCTTCTGAAGGTTGTATAGGATTGAAGGGTAAAGATAGTTTTTGGGCAAGTGTGGAGGCAAAAGTTTGCGTGGGTGGTAATAAACTAAACCCCAATGAAGTAAGTGTGATGTGGGTAAGAAAACGGCGACGAGAGAAAGACTTTTTCATATTGGATTAATTTTAAAAAGACCTTGTAATTTACTCACAAGGTCTTAAAGAAAGGGTATATTGAATCTTATTTAATGAGAGAATGCTATTTACCATAGCTTCCACTTCTTGAGCGCGAGCTACTACTACTACTACTACTGCTGCTATTGCTCCCTGAACCATAACGTGAGGTAGAACGTGTAGTACTGCTGTTGGACTGAGCTACACGGCTGCGGAGTTTGCTTTTGAAAGACGAACTACCGCCTGTATTGCGCGAGTGAAAATCTGGGTTGGTACGAGTAGTTAAAGAACCCGAAGTACCATATTGGTAGCGTCCATTGATGCGTTGTCCATAATAAGGAGAACGCCCCATATAGTTATCGCGATAATCATAATAAGAAGAACGATATACGGGCGCAGTCATCAGATTGAACATAGAACTCATAAAGGCATATTTTCCATAAAACTCCCAAAATGAATTACCGCTGTTGTCTGTACGCCATTGTCCATATTGCTTGTTACCTACATAATTGCTATAGCCCGGAGGTGCAGGTATTTTAGATATTTTACCATCTTCGCCTTTTGAGGCTAATTCTAATCCTAAATTATCTTCATTGCGAACAAAGAATTCTTGATCTACTTCTTTCCATTCTGTGATTTCTTCTTTCTTTTTGGTACTATCAGTCAGATTTTTAATCACTTTGTATTTATGTCTGTATTGGTTATCATCAAAATCCATATCGTATAATACGATAGAAAATGTTTTTTCTTTGTCTAATGATTTTATAAGCCCATCTACAGGGTTTTGAACATACTTCTTTTCAGCACTTCCACTACAAGCGGCTAAAAAAGCAAGTGTAAATATTAATAATACATTTTTAAGATAATCTTTCATTGTGTTTTTTGTTTTGGTGAATTGATAAAGCTGTTGTGTTAGGGTAGAATAATATTTGAAAATTCATATTCTTTTAGTATAATACCTACGGTGGCTTCGAATTCATCTTCGTCCCAACGTTCGATATGCATTACTTTTTCATCTTTCTCATCATAATACACCCATACGATAAATTCTTCCCAATTGTCATTTTCTATATTTCGGAAATAACCTACACTTTCTCTACCTCTAAAATAGCGAGTTCCTTCATAAAGAATTTCACTGGGGGGTACATCGTGAGTTTTAATGTGTTGGGTAAGTTGTGGGTCTATTTGTCGTGGATTTATTTTCTGCAACCACTGACATTGCAATTCATCATCTTCTTGAAGATATAAATAGTAGACTTGGTCTATATTTTTGAGTTGGAATTCATCTGTAAAGTATTCGTTTCCCCAGTCATATTCGTACTGTGCTGTTACTTGCCAAGTTTCTAAATTATAGTCTAAGAACGCTCCCTTTTTCAGTTTGCTTACGCTAAGGTCTGAGGGGTCAAAATTAGGTTTGTATTCTTCCTTTTTTTTCTTTTTAAACCAATTAAACATATCATTGAGGGTTTTGATGTAAATAAACGAAAAATAAACTAAAAAAGTCAATTTTTAGAGTTCTAATTTTTGCAATTTACCAAAAGGCAGTTGTTGGATTACATTGCTGAGGGCTTCTTCTTTTCCTTCTAAGCCAAATTTGTCTAAATTTTTGATGGGGCGGTCGGCACGGAAGTAAGCAACTAAGACAAATTTTTCATCTCTTAGTTGTATGTAGTCAGGTATTTTGGCTTTTCCCTTTACTTTGATGATATACATATATAGTTATGATTTAATGGCTAATAAGTATAGTCATAACTGTTTTGGGTTGAATAATGTTTATTTCACTATTTTTCTATTTGTACTGAAGTAGCCTCCGTACCGTCATTGGCTTGTGTGGCGGCACCGTGTACTTTTTTCTTGGGAGGAAAAAGTAATGAAGCGATGACACTGATAGCAAGAATACCTAATATAACAATGAGTGAATAGTGTGATTTGAAGCCTATAGGTTTGAGTACATTTTCGTAGGCAATCATTTTTACGCCAATAAACATTAGTAAGAAAGCGAGCCCTGTTTTCAGATAGTGAAAAATATGCATCACATTAGAGAGGAAAAAGAACATAGAGCGCAAGCCCATAATGGCAAATATATTGGAGAAAAAGACGATATAGGGGTCTTTGGTTACGGCAAATACAGCAGGAACGGAATCTACAGCGAAAAGCAAATCTGTGAATTCGATGATGAGTACTACCAAAAACAAAGGAGTAATCATAAAAACGCCTTGTCTATTGCGTACAAAGAATTTATCATTCACATAGCGAGGAATGACCGTGAAATAGCGAGAGGCAAAGCGTACAATTGGGTTTTTTTCGGTGTCTATTTCTTCATCTTCTTTGTCAAAAAACATTTTTGCACCCGATATTATCAAAAATCCACCAAAAATATAAAGGATAAAATGAAAGTTATGTATCAGGGCTGAGCCTACAAATATGAAAATAAAACGCATCACTACGGCTCCTAATATACCCCACATGAGCACTTTTTTATAGTATTTTTCGCGAACGCCAAAAGAGGTAAAAATAAGAATGATGACAAAAATATTATCTACAGAAAGTGAGTACTCTAATAAATAACCTGTAATAAATTCTATAGCCATATTGGAGCGGTAACTTGCTAAACTGGCTTCAAAATCGTTGGGGTTGAGGGTTACGTCTTCGGGGTCATCAAGGTATTCGAGTACGATTTTATCTAACTCTTTAAAATTATCAATGCCGTGTATAAGATGTCCATAGTTGAGTAGAATGGTGTAAAATACCAATGCGCAAACGACCCATACAAAACTCCAAGCAGCGGCTTCTTTGAAAGAGATGACATGTTGCTTACGGTTAAAAAGCCCCAAGTCAAGCATTAACATAGTAAAGATAAATAATAAGAAGCCTAAGAAAAAGAAAAATTCGTTGTAACCCATCAGGAAAAGTGATTTAGAGATGTAATTGTTTTATTGCTTATACGTTACTTTGTTTTTGATGTGTAATGATAACGTAAGATTTATATTTTTTATGTTTGTTTTGTGCAAAATAATCAAATCTTTTTTGAATTGCCCTACAAAAGTACAAAAAAAGATTTTAACTTTACGAATATTTTTTTGTATTGATGCAAGCAA
Source organism: Cytophagales bacterium (assembly GCA_004293905.1). GTDB lineage: Bacteria > Bacteroidota > Bacteroidia > Cytophagales > Microscillaceae > RDZE01. Next base: position 380,614 of record RDZE01000015.1, read on the forward strand.
GTACTCATTTCATTACGATAGGGCAGTCAAAACTATCTTACCAAAAATATGGTGAAGGTGCCGAAATTTGGCTTTGCTTTCATGGTTTTGGGCAAGACCACAGTTTTATTATGCCGTTGGTTCACTCATTGCAAAAAGCATGCACATTTTACAGTTTCGATATGTTTTTTCATGGGCAAAGTCATTGGGAAGAGGCTTCAGAGGCTATCAGTAGTGTTTTTTGGCAGCAATGTTTGGAAGTATTTTTTTTGCAAGAATCTTCTATCAATACTTTTTCAGTATTGGGCTATAGTTTAGGGGGTAAATTTGCTTTGGCTACTCTTTTGGCACAGCCTCAGAGGGTAAAAAAAATGGTTTTAGTGGCTTCTGAAGGCATTGAGGAACATCGTGTATATAAAATAGCGACACGAAACAGTTGGGGGCGTTTTTTCTTCAAAAAATTTACGCATCAAGCGCATAGCCCTATCCCTTGGCTACTTGATGGTGCTCAAAAAATGAGGCTTATCCCTACCAAAACACACCATTTCATACAACAACAATGGCAATCGCCCGAAAATAGAAAAAAACTGTATCGTACTTGGCAGTTGACGCGCGGGCTTTTTTTTCAACCTATTGTTGTGGCGGAGCTGCTTTGTAAATACCAAATTGTTACGCACTTTGTAATAGGCAACCACGATACTGTAGTACCTTTTGCACGGGTGCGCGCTTTGTATAAATTACTGCCTGATGCACTCAAAATTTTGACTTTTGTAGATGCCAAACATCATCAAATTATTCGGAATATGGAAAATAATATATTAATTTTGCCCTCATAATTCTTTAGCACTCACTATTTTTCTCATGTATACCCACCTATTCGCAACCTCTTCTTGGAGTAATTATTGGCAAAAAGGAGATATTTTCAACGCACTTATGCGTTTCAATGCCGAGTATTGTCTTCAAAAAATGTCTAAGGTGCATCGTCTAACCTCTACTGACCGTGTATTGGAGATTGGCTTTGGAGAGGGGCATTTTATAGAGGCTTGGCAGGGGCAAGTAGCTACTTACTGCGGGGTAGATGTATCAGAGAGCTATGTAACAAAAGTAAAACAACAATTTTCAGCTTATCCACATATTCATCTCTATCCCTTACCCGAAGACGACTATCTCAATTTTTCATTCTTAGAAAAACACGGTAAATTTAATTTTATTTGGGTGATGAGTGTGTTGCAATATTATAAAAACATAGAAGAAGTACACCTTTTAATTACTGAACTTAAAAACTTAGCTGCTCCAAATGCGGTTTGTATTTTGGCAGACTTGATAGTAGATGATAAACCATTTAAAGACTTATTTACTATCAGTGCTTATTGTCTTAAGCGAGGTAAATTATTTACATTCTTACGTTTTATGTGGCAAGCGCGGTTTTCTCAGTATTATCAAATGCGACAAAAACAAGGATTGTTGCAAATATCGGCTGATGAATGGGCGACAATTATTGAGAAACAAAACCTTAGGGCGCATTTTATTAATGAGCCACTTACACCGCAAAGTAGTAGAAAACACCTTATGATTCAATTTTAGAAAACAAACCAACCCAATAACTCACTATGATAAAAGGACTATTAGAAAGACGCAATGAAGGAAAAAATGCCAAGATAGAAGAGGAAAAAGAAATGTCTTTTATTGACCATTTGGAGGAACTACGTTGGCATTTCATTCGCTCATTGATTGTGGTATCTATTGTAACGATTGCGGCTTTTTTTGCCACACAAATTGTTTTCCAACAAATTATATTAGGACCTTCACGCCCTGATTTTGTTACTTATAAATTTTTGTGCCAGATGGCTGATTGGCTGAATTCTCCTATCTTATGCATTGGTAAGTTAAATTTCAAATTACAAAGCCGTCTCCTAAGCGGACAGTTTATGATGCACCTTACTTCTTCGGTCATTATGGGTATTGTGGTTTCGTTTCCTTATATTGTTTGGGAGTTGTGGCGTTTTATCAAGCCGGGTTTGTACCCCAAAGAACAAAGATCGGCGCGTGGGGTAGTTTTTTGGGTAAGCCTGTTGTTCCTACTTGGTATCATGTTTGGGTATTGGGTAGTAGCTCCTCTTTCTATCAATTTTTTGGCAAGCTACCAACTTTCACCCGATATTCTCAATGAGTTTGACATCGTATCTTATGTTTCCACGCTTATTACTTTGGTTTTAGCTTGTGGAATACTGTTTCAGTTGCCAGTTTTGGTTTTCTTTTTGGCTTCTATGGGACTTATCACTCCCCAACTAATGATTACCTACAGAAGACACTCTATAGTAATAATACTAATCATTGCAGCCATCATCACCCCTCCCGATATTTTTAGCCAAATATTGGTAGCCATGCCCTTACAAGTGTTGTACGAAATTAGTATTTCTATCTGTAGGTATGTAGAAAAAAAACAACTTAAAGAAGCGCAAATTAGCGCATCATCAACACAATAATTAAAACTATGTTGGTTTGTAATCATACCCGAACACAATATCCACTGAATGCACCTATCTGGAAAAGTGATAGTGGTGGGCTATTACAAATCGCATTTTTACCTACACACTTCCAACCTGAATTGTTGGCGCAACGCCCTCCAAGTCTTTGGCGTTATCGTGAAGCACTGCCTATAGCCCCTGAAGCCGAAATAGTAAGCATGGGAGAAGGATTTACACCCTTACAGAAAATAACATTCGAAGGCTTCTCCGTTTATTTCAAGTTAGAGTTTTTGTTCCCTTCGGGTTCTTATAAAGATAGAGGCGCAACTGTATTATTGACTCAAGCCAAAAATCTTTCTGTTTCGCATATCGTCCAAGATTCATCGGGCAACGCAGGCTGTTCTATTGCTTGTTATGCTGCGGCTGCCAACATCAACTGCGATATTTATGTGCCTGCTGACACTTCTGCTGCCAAACTACAACAAATAGAAATGTATGGGGCTAATTTGCATAAAATCGTAGGAAACCGCGAAGCTACAGCCAAAGCCGCTCTTGAAGCTGCCCAAAATACTTACTATGCAAGCCACGTTTGGAATCCTTTTTTCTTACAAGGCACAAAAACGATGGCTTATGAGATAGCCGAACAAATGCAATGGCAAGCCCCCGATACATTGATACTACCCTTAGGCAATGGCACTGCACTCTTAGGTGCTTTTATAGGCTTCAGAGAGCTTTATGAATTGGGGATTATCAAAAAAATACCCAAAATAATAGGCATACAAGCCGCAAACTGTGCCCCTGCTTATCATCTTTTACATAAAACAACCCTCCCTCCTACCCCCCAAAAAACTATAGCCGAAGGCATCGCCATTGCTGAACCCTTACGAATGACCGAAATTATAGAAGCCATACAAACTACACAAGGCGATATTATTTGTGTAGAAGAAGAAGATATACTACTACATTGGCACAAAATAGCTAAAAAAGGATACTATGTAGAAACCACCACAGCCGCCATAGTAGCAGGCATACATCAATACAAAAATAATAAAACAAATACTGACGAAATAATAGTGTCTATGCTAAGTGGTACAGGGCTAAAAAGTAATAAAAAGTAAGATTTTTTCAAAAAAATTTTTGTATTCTATTTTTTCTTTGTATGTTTATGCCTGAATATCAATGAGTAAGCTATCTATTAAAATACAAAACATTGAAAATCAAGTAATTATAAAATTTATTGCAATATGAGCGACACACAAAATCAAGGATTCTTTCGCAACATAGGAGGAGGAGCTAACTTTACAACATTAGCATTATTTGTATTGTTGTTAATTTCTTTCGCAGTGATAGCCTTCCAAGTCTATACACAATCATCGTTAAAAGGAAACTACGACCGTCAAAAGAATCAAATCAAAGATTTACTCTCTGACTCAGCAGAGTTAGGCAGACAAGTTTTTGAACTGAACCAACGAAGCGACTCTCTTCAAAAAGAAGCAGATAGTTTGCTAACCCTCAAAGAAAAATTACAAAACTCTGTAGATTCTGTTTCTAAACTACTTTACATGGCGCGCAGCAGTGCTAATAGCTCTAATGCTAAAGTAGCTCAACTTCAAAAACAGTTGAAAGATTTACAAGGCAAACTCAACGAAGCAGAACGCAAATACAACGAAGTAGTATCGCAAAGTGCTGCCATTGCCGAAACATACAAAGCCCGTATCAGTGAATTGGAAGCCCTGCTGGAGTCAAAAGACCAAATCATTGCAGAATTGCAAGGGAAAACCGTCCAACTCAAAGAAGACAATCAACGCCCGTTACGCGCACAAGGTCCAGTAGCTATTCCGGGTATGATACGCAATCAAAAATTTGAAGCCAACAGTAACAATACAAGAGTGAAACTTGTAAAAGTGAATTTCAATCTAAGCCGCTCCCTCAAACAAGGTGAAACATTGAATGTTAAGCTATTTGATGCTGCTAATACAGAGGTAGCTATCCAAACAAAACTCGACAATGTAAATGAAACTACTAAGAGTTTTATGATAGAAGTACCCGAAGATTATAAATTCAAACGTGGTCGCTATACGGTAAAAATATTTGCAAGTGATGCCGACTCAGGTAATACCCAACAAATAGATAGTAATACCTACTTCGACCTTAAGTAATAAAACTTAACCTCATAAAAAATATATGTAAAAACAGAGATGAAAAATGTTGAACATTACATCTCTGTTTTGCGTTTTAAAACTTGATTTATACATTTATACATTCTTTTTATCATCAAAACAGTTTATCATTAAAAGTGGAAGAAAACAGAAGTTTTAATAGAAATAACAACAGAAGACAACCCGAACCCTATCGTATTAACCAACTCATCAAAGAGAAAGAAGTACGTTTGGTAGGCGACAATATAGAGGCTGGTATCTATAGCATAGAAGATGCCCTCTCTATGGCACGTGAGCAAAACTTAGACTTAGTAGAGATATCTAATAAGGCAACCCCTACTATTTGTAAGATTATAGACTATTCAAAGTTTAAGTACGAACAAAAGAAAAAACAGAAGGAACTGAAAGCCAAAACTCAAAAAAGTGTAGTAAAGGAAATTCGTTTCGGACCCAATACAAGTGAGCATGATTTTAATTTTAAACTAAAACACGCCATCAATTTTTTGGAAGAAGGCGCGAAAATAAAAGCATACGTACAATTTGTAGGTAGAGCAATCGTATACAAAGAGCGTGGAGAAGCTCTTTTACTCAAATTTTTGAAAGAATTAGACGAATACGGTAAGGTAGAACAACTACCCAAATTAGAAGGAAAACGAATGTTGGTAATGATTTCTCCTAAAGCTACCAGCGGAAGCAGTAGCAGCAGCAAGAAAAAAGAATCTTAAACATAAAAAAACCACTCCTTCAACAGAGTGGTTTTTTTCTTACCTTAAATTATTGGACATTGGTTTTATTTATTCATCTCGGTAGAAATTGCAGGCAAATCTTTTTCTTTAATCCATTGATTAAAAGCAGGAATTTCTGTATCTACTATTGTTTTCAACTTCTCTAACTCAATATCAATCAATTTAGTAATTTCATTTTTTACTACTACCATGCTTTGAGTAGGTCTGCCATTGCTCATTCCACACAAGGAAGCCAACGAACTTAATTTATTGTTAAGTCGTATAGGATAGTTCAAAGGGTCTTGTGAGCTTTGGTTTTTGGTTTGGTAAAGCACCTCTTCTATAGCTGTAATTTTCGTATTGAGGTCTTTAGTTTTCTCCATTACCTCTTTGGCTGCGGCTTGCCCTTCAAATCGTTTATTAATATTCTCTATATCTTTTCTGATTTTTCTGATTTGTATAATGGCACGGTGTGTTTGTGAGAGTTTATCTCTAATTTCGAGTAAAAACGAGAGTTGCATTTTTAAATCTTCATCAGTAGCCTCTGAGCGTGGGTCTTTGAGCAGTTGAAAATTTTGTGTTTGTACTTTATCTCCTATGCTAAGCCTTACTTGATACATATTAGGCGCGATGCGGGGTCCTTGTGTCCCTCCTGACCATAAAACTAACCCATCGAACCGTACTGCATCTTCGTGGCGCATATCCCAAATGAATTGATTAGCACCTTTCTTGAACTCTAATTTATCTTTAGCCTTGTCTTTTGCTGGTTTATTGGTAAATTTTCGGATAACTTGATTATTGTTATCTAAAAATTCTAAGGTAACTGTTTTGGCAGTGTCGGGCAACTCGGGTAAGTAAAAATTAACCACTACTCCATTAGGAGGGTTTTTGCCATTGAACTTAGGATTATGCCCCCAAGTGCTTCTAATGGTGTTGTATACATCGCGGGGTTTATAAAGATAAAAATCAGGATTTTGCTTTGCTTCTGCTAATTGATGTAGAGGCGTGAGGTCGTCCAATATCCAAAAAGAGCGTCCTTGTGTGGCAGCAATAAGGTCATTATTTTTTACTGCTAAATCGGTAATAGGTACTATGGGCAGATTGAGTTGCAAGGGTTGCCAATTTTGCCCTCCATCAAAAGAAACATACATGCCACGCTCTGTACCTGCATAAAGTAAGTCTTTTTTTACCTTATCGGCTCTAATGGCTCTTGTAAAATGGCTTTGGTCTATGCCATTGGTTATTTTTTTCCAAGTTTTACCATAGTCTTCAGTCTTGTAAAGATAGGGTTGAAAATCATCTGATTTGTATTTAGTTCCTGCAATATAGGCTACTGCTTTATTGAATGGGTCAGGTTCTACACAATTAATCATCATCCACTCAGGCATATCTTTGGGTGTAACATTTTGCCAATTTTTTCCTCCGTCTTGGGTGATGTGTACCAATCCATCATCAGAGCCTACCCAAATTAAGCCTTCAGCAATAGGCGATTCAGCGAAGGCAAATATAGTACAGTAGTATTCCACACTTGTATTGTCTTGAGTGATGGGACCGCCTGAAGATTTTAGTTTTTCGGGGTCATTGCGCGTAAGGTCAGGGCTGATGGCAGTCCAAGAGATGCCTTCATCATCGGATTGGAAAAGCACATTTGCACCCGCATACAATCGTTGGGCTTGGTGAGGCGAGAAAGCGATGGGAAAATTCCATTGGAAACGGTATTTGCTATCTATTGCACCGTGTCCCATAGGGTTATCGGGATAGATGTCTACGGCTTTTTCTTCTCCTGTGGCGTGGTCGTAACGTGTAAAATATCCTCCATAAGAAGTTCCAAATACTACATCTTTTTTGGTAGGGTGAGGAGCAAGATGCGCACTTTCGCCCCCTGCTGTGTTTTGCCAATTAGCCTCTGTGATAGCTCCATCTACGGAAAAAGAACTGATACGAATAGCCGAATTATCTTGTTGTCCTCCATAAATTCTATAGGGGAAAGCATTATCAGTAACTACTCTATAGAATTGCCCTGTAGGTTGGTTCATATAAGTAGACCAACTTTCGCCGCCGTCCATTGATACTTGTGCGCCACCGTCATCGCCGATAATCATTCTTAAGGGTTCGTTCGGGTCTATCCATAAATCGTGGTGGTCGCCGTGTGGTGTATCTATACTTTCATAGGTACGTCCCCCGTCTTTCGAGCGGTGAAAATCTACATTGAGCACATAAACCATATCTTGGTTTTTAGGGTCTGCATAAATGCGTGAATAATACCAAGCTCTTTGACGAAGTTTTCGCTCCTCGTTTACTTTTGTCCAACTATTTCCGCCATCATCAGAACGAAAAACGCCTCCTTCTTGGGCTTCTATGATAGCCCAAAGCCTATCAGAATTAGCGGGCGAAACAGTAATGCCTATGATTCCTAAGGCAGTTTTGGGAAGCCCTTTGCTATTTTTTGTAAGCTCTACCCAAGTATCGCCACCATCAGTACTTTTCCAAAGAGCAGAGCCCTCTCCTCCACTTTCTAAACTATAGGGCGTTCTGATGACGCGCCATGTGGAAGCATAAAGCACTCTTGCATTATTGGGGTCTATAATTAGGTCTATTGCCCCTGCTTGACTATTGGCAAAAAGTACTTTTTCCCAAGTTTTTCCTCCATCTTTAGTTCTGAACACTCCTCTTTCTTCATTCGGTCCGAAAAGATGTCCCAATGCCGCAACATAAACAATATCTGGATTTTGGGGGTGTATTCTGATGCGTGTGATATGGCGCGAATCGGTTAAACCAATGGATTTCCATGTTTTTCCTCCATCTAAACTTTTCCACATACCATCACCGTGTGAAACATTGCCTCTGACGGTTTTTTCACCTCCACCTACATAGATAATATTGTTATCGGATTCGCTTATGGCTACTGCGCCTATAGAACCTCCAAAGAAACCATCTGTAATATTAGACCAAGTTCCACCTGCATCTATACTTTTCCAAACACCTCCGCCTGTGCTACCAAAGAAAAAAAGGTTGGGTTTGCCTGCTACCCCTGTTACGGCGGCAGAACGCCCCCCACGATAAGGGCCTATAGACCGCCAACGCATCATATTGAAGTATTTTTCTTCGTATTGGTAGTTAGATTGGGTGTTGGTTGCATTTTTTTTAGTTTGCGCATGCAATTCATCAGTAAAAAACCAACAAAAAAAAGCAAAAAGAAGTAGTAATTTTCTAATTCGTATCATTTCAATCATATAATAAGAGTTTAATTGTTGCATTATAATAGAAGAACAATAATAATAAGTATTTTAAGAAAATACAAAAAAACGAACCTTTTTGAGGTAAATATACAAAGAAATACGATTTTTGTCGTATATTTGCGAGCCAAATGAAAACAGCCATAGATTACAACAATATTCCCCAACACATTGCTATTATTATGGACGGCAACGGGCGTTGGGCTAAGCAAAAAGGCGCGGAACGCGTATTTGGGCATCGAAACGCAATCACTGCTGTACGTGAAGCAACTGAAGGTGCGGCAGAGATTGGTGTCAAATACCTTACTTTATATGCTTTTTCTACTGAAAATTGGGGCAGACCACGTGCCGAAGTACGCGCATTGATGCAGTTATTGGTTTCTACCATCAGAAAGGAAGTAAAAGGATTGATGGAAAATAATGTTCGTCTCTCTTTTATTGGCGATGATAGTTTATTGCCCAAGGTATGCCAAAAAGAACTGAAAGAAGCCATCGAAATCACTAGCAGAAATGATGGCTTAACACTTACTTTGGCTCTTAACTACAGCGGAAGATGGGATATACTGCAAGCAGTGAACCAACTTCTGCAAAACAAAGAAGGGCAACCTTTTGAAGAAATTACGGCTGAAACATTTGAGCGTTTTTTAAGTACACAAAAACAATTAATTCCCGACCCCGAACTCCTCATAAGAACAAGCGGGGAAATGCGTATTAGCAATTTTATGTTATGGCAATTGGCTTATTCAGAAATATATATTAGTTCTATCCTTTGGCCTGATTTTAGGCGTGCACATCTTTTCGAAGCCGTTATTGAGTATCAAAAAAGAGAAAGAAGATTCGGAAAGACCAGCGAACAACTCAAAACCCATTAATTTGATTATCCCAATGAAAGTTTTATCACTTAGTACTCTGTTTGTTTTATTATTATTGCACAGTTTTTATAGCAACGCTCAAGTTTATCAAACACCCAAAGATTATGAAATAGCCTCTATCACAGTTACAGGAGCCAATTTCTTAGACCCTAACGCCATTGTGTCTATTTCGGGGCTCAAAGTAGGTGATAAAATCAGAATACCTGGCGATGCATTGAGCGAAGCCATCAAAAAACTTTGGAAACAAGGGATTTTAGGTGATGTGAAAATAGCAGTCGTAAAAACAGAAGGAACAAAAGTATACCTTAATATACACCTCAGCGAGCGTCCGCGTGTGGTGAAATACACCTTTACAGGTGTCCGAAAATCTGAAACAAGCACCTTAAATGATAAAATAGGCATCATTAAAGGAAAAACACTTTCTGACGTATTGCTGAAAAATGCACAAAATAACATCAAAAAATACTATAAAAACAAAGGCTTTCACAATGTAGAAGTGAATATAGAGGTAGTAGCAGACTCCAGTACAAAAATCACCAATGGAGCTTGGCTGAAGGTAAATGTGGATAAGAAAAATAAAGTAAAAATAGAAAAAATACTTATCACGGGCAATAGTGCCATTAAAACTAAAAAAGTAAAGAAAAAACTAAAAGGCACGAAAGAAGCAAAAGGCTTTTCCTTTCGTGTCTCGAAATACCTCCCCGATAAGTACGAAGAAGACAAACAAAAACTAATAGCCTTCTACAACACTAAAGGTTACAGAGATGCACGCATCACCTACGATTCAGTTTATAGTGTTAATAGAAAAAGACTCAATGTTCAAATGAATATAGAGGAAGGCAAAAAATACTATTTCCGCAATATCTCTTGGGAAGGCAACTATCTCTACAGCGATGAAACGCTTGACAAAGTATTGGGTATCAAAAAAGGGGAAGTATATGATGTAGAAAAGTTAGACAAAAAATTAAGTTTTAGCCAAACTGAATTAGATATTTCATCACTTTATATGGACGATGGTTACTTGTTTTTCAGGGTTGAGCCCGTAGAAGTTGCCGTAGAAAATGACTCCATAGACATAGAAATACGCATTTTTGAAGGACCACAAGCCAATGTCAATAAAATAGTATTGAATGGCAATACAAAAACAAATGACTTTGTGGTGCTTAGAGAATTGAGAACTCTTCCAGGTAATAAATTCAGCCGCTCTGACCTTATTCGCTCACAAAGAGAAATCGCTAATTTGGGCTACTTTGACCCCGAAAAAACAGGGCTTAACCCCATTCCTGATATTGCTAATGGCACTGTAGATATAGAATATACAGTAGAAGAAAAACCAAGCGACCAGATAGAACTCTCTGGTGGTTGGGGAGGTGCTTTTGGGTTTGTAGGTACATTGGGTTTAGTGTTCAATAACTTCTCTACACGTAATTTCTTCAATTTCAAAACTTGGCGACCGCTCCCTACTGGTGATGGACAACGCCTGCAAATACGTTTTCAAGCCAATGGACCTCGTTTTCAGACCTACAGCGTAGTATTTACAGAACCCTGGCTCGGCGGCAGAAAGCCACAAGCCTTTACCGTAAGTTTTAGCCACTCTTTGCAAAGAACTATCTTCAATGGCGTTACTATTGGTTCTTTCAAACTCTACTCTGTTTCCCTGAGTTTGGCGCGCCGTTTGAGATGGCCTGATGACTTTTTTGTACTAAGTAACTCCGTTAGCTACTCTTACTATGATTTGTTCAATTTTGGAGGCTTACCCGGCTTTTCTAATGGTATAGCACAAAACCTTAACCTCAATTTTACACTTTCAAGAAATAGCATAGACAACCCAGCCTTTGCACGCAGTGGCTCATCTATGTCATTGAGCCTTACACTTACGCCGCCTTGGTCTTTGTTCGAGAACAAAGATTATAGCCAAATAGATGCCGCAGAAAGATACAGATTGGTAGAATACCACAAATGGATGTTTGATAACTCTTGGTTCACTACCCTCATCGGCAAATTAGTTATCAATGCACGCATGCACATTGGCTATATCGGCTATTATAATGCCGCCTTAGGAGTAGGTCCTTTTGAAAGGTTCTTATTAGGAGGTGCAGGGTTAGCAGGCTTTAATTTCTTATTAGGAACAGAAATAGTGGCTTTGCGTGGCTATCGCGATAACTCTATCCGCCCTTTCGAATCTGACCAAGGAGGTATCGTTTTTAATAAATATGTTTTCGAACTTCGCTATCCTTTTTCGCTCAACCCTGCTGCTACCATCTATGGTTTGGCATTCTTAGAAGCGGGTAACAACTGGGGTACGTATTCAGATGTAAATCCCTTCCGTATGTATCGCTCGGCAGGGGCAGGAGTACGTATTTTGATGCCTGCCTTTGGCTTATTGGGTATTGATTGGGCATACGGTTTCGATGCCGTACCGGGCAACCCTGGTGCCGCAGGTGGTCAATTTCACTTTACCATAGGTCAACAAATTAGATAGGCTTTTATGAAAATAATGCATTATAAATACTATTCGTGTTATCTATTCCTATTTATACTGTTTTTGCCCACAAAAACGCAAGCACAAAAAATAGGCTACATAGATGCGGACTATGTACTGAAGCAAATGCCTGACTACCAAAAAGTACAAAGCGAAATAGACAAAGCCGTACAGATATGGCAAAAAGATGTAGATGCTAAACTCAAAAGTGTAGATGACCTCAAAAAAAAGTATTTGCAAGAAGAAATACTACTCACTGATGAAATGAAACAAGAAAGATTGGCAGATATTGAAAAAAAAGAACAAGAAGCACGCGAATACCAAAGGCAAATTTTTGGCTATCAAGGGCAACTTTTCAATAAACAAAACGAGCTAATGAAACCCGTACAAGAACAACTCTACAAAGCCGTAGCTAAGGTATCAAGACAAAAGAAAATACAAATTATGTTTGACAAATCAGCCGATTTAATCATGATTTATCACGAACCCCGACACGACTATACCGAAGATGTATTGCGTGAATTGGGGCTACTTAAAGAAGATAACACAAACAATAATGGCAACAATTAATCATTAACATTTTATTAAGTAATTAAAAAAAAACTTTGTAGTACACATTTCAAAATTTTAAATTAAATATCAATGAACATGAAATCTCTTAAACTCATAGGTTTGGCTTTGGTACTCTCTTTAGTAACTACACTGACCACAAACGCACAAAAATTTGGTGTATTCGATGCACAATATGCATTGGCACAAATGCCTGAATACAAATTGGCAGAATCAGAACTAAAAACCTACCAACAACAATTGGAAAATGAATTCAAAGCAAAAGAACAAGAGTTCCAAGCAAAAATAGAAGAATACAAACTAAAAGCCGAAACAGAATGGTCTATGGCGATGGTGAAAGAAAAACAAGCCGAGCTACAACAGCTAGAACTTGCTTTGCAAAATTTTCAACAAGAGGCTGGACAAAAATTTCAAGAAAAACAAGCCAAATTATTAGAACCTATTCTTATGAAACTGGAAACGGCTCTTAATGAAGTAGCTAAAGAAAATGGCTATACATTGGTTTTCAAAAAAGAAGCCTTGGTTTTTGATTCACCTGACCATGATTTGTCTAAATTAGTATTGAAAAAATTGGGCATCGCTACCAACTAACATACTGCTTGACAAACTTTCAAAAAAGCGTTGCGTTTGAATAAAAAACGGAACGCTTTTTTTATTATAAACTATGGAAAACGATTTACCTCTTGTTGCAATCATATTGATTGTATTGGGCGCGCTCATTGTCATACCACTCTACTTTATGGCTGTTGTGTACCTCATCGGTTGGCTATCGGGTTGGGCACGTTTGGCAAACAATTTTAGATATGTAGGCGAAAAACCAGCGCATTTGCACAGATTCGAATACATACAAATAGGCTTTTTAGGAAATTACAATGGAATTATAAATGTAAGAGCAACAAAAGAAGGACTCTTTTTAGGCATTTCCCTCCTGCTATTTCGTCCCAATCACCCCGATTTACTCATTCCTTGGGCTAATATAATCAGTGTAAAATCTACTACTTTGACATATCTATTAGGAGCAAAAGGGTTCGAATTCAAAGTACAACTCAACTCAGGCGGAATGCTTAAGATAAAAATACAAGAAAAGTGTCTTAGAGATGACATAAGCTATTTTCAAAGTAAGATAGCATAATTTTTGACCTATAAAAGTAAAAAGTTATGCCTTATTTTTTAGTGAAACTATGGATTTATACTACTATTGTGGTAATGGTGTTTTTGGGTATTGAAACTTCTCTTGCTCAAAAAATAACCCAATTTGCCCCAAATATAGATACTAAAAAAAGTATCGTCCAAATTCCTTATCATTTAGAAGACTACAACACACGCAAAAATTTATATACCGTCAATCTTTTTTATTCTTTAGATAGTGGTCGTACTTTTCAGGGTCCGCTCCGCGAAGTAGCAGGGCAAGTAGGGAAATCTATCATAGAAGGCAATGACAAAAAAATAGTTTGGCAATACCAAAAAGAGCCTTCTGAAATCATAGGCAAACCTATTAAATTTAAAATAGTAGCAGAGTACGAGCCTTTAGTGTTGGGCGGTCCGGGCAATGCGGCTTGGTCTTTACTTTTGCCGGGTTTGGGGCAAAGAAAAGTACGCTATGTACGCTGGCATTGGCTCATTACTACATTTTTTACGTATGCGCTCATTGGTACAGGTGTATATTTTGAAACCCAATCAGATGCAAACTACCAAAAATACCTCAATTCAAGAACAACTTCGGAGGCTTTACGTAATTTCGAGATAGCACAACAGCAAAAAATCATAGCAACCTCTTGCCTATTTGCAGGCGCAACCCTATGGGCTATAGATATTGCACGAGTGGTAGGCAGAGGATTTAAAAATAAACGCATAGAGCAACAAATCATTCAAAAAAATACACAACCTATCATTACCTCTTTCAATGGATATTATAACTGGAATTTTCAACAATGGAACATGGGCATCAAACTAAATTTTTGACAATAATTGTTTTTCTACTCTTTACACTTTTTTTAGTACAATGCAAGAGTAACCCTTTTGAACTCGAAAGGCGAAATCTTATCATTACATTTGAGCCTACTGATGAAAATGTGTTACCTACACAAGCAACTATCAAGGGAGAAATCATTGATATTAAAAGTGTTATTGATGGACAAATCATAGACTATGGGCATGTATGGTCGTTGAACCCCTCGCCTACTATAGGCAGCGATACCAATAGTTACTCTCGCAAGGGCGCAACTCTTGAACCTATTGTTTTTGAAACTTTGATACAAAGATTAGTGCCCGGCACTGCTTATTATGTCCGAAGTTATGTAAAAAGTAGTAAGGAAACGGTGTATGGAAATGAAATCGTATTCTCAACCAAAGATATTAATAGCCAACGTGTCATAAGGAATATTGCTGTGCTGAACATACAATCGCAAAGTGCTACGGCAAAAGGAGAATTAAACGTGTCAGGAAACTCAAATGTAGTAATGGAATATGGGCATATTTGGAAAAAAAATGTTACAGATGCCAGCCTATTGGTGTTTGAGAGTAATGAAGGTTTCAAATCTAATAAGCCTACTGTAGGCACAAATCTTTTCTCATTGTCTTTCACAAGCGATATGAATAGCTTGGAAGCAAACACTAATTATGGTGTTCGCTCTTATATGAAGGTTAGCTTTTTATTGAATGGTGTTAAAGAGGAACGTATGTATTATGGGGATATGATTAGTTTCAAAACAAGACCTTAGCCCAATCAATAATACTGACAATTACTATCTATCTTTTAGGCAAAACAAGAGCTAAGACAACATAGAGAGGGATAAAAACGCCTCCAAAAACAAACGTGCCTAATACAAATGCAATGCGTACTAAGGTACTATCTATGCCAAAATACTCGGCAATGCCTCCGCATACACCCGCTATTTTTTTATTGAAAACAGACCTTTTGAGTCTTTTATCAGGGATATAGGTAGTTGTTTGTGTAGGAAGATGTTGTTTGAAAGTAGTAAAAGAATCTGCCATTTTTTTGGGGTTATAGTTAGCTACTCCCCTATTCAACTCGCTACTAATGCGCAAAGAAGGTTCGTGCGCAGGATTAATTTGCAATACCCTTTTGCAAAGTGATTTTGCTTTGTTCAAATCATCTTTACTTTTTTTCAATAACCAACGGTGTTTGTAAGCATTGGCTAAGCTATACATCGCTTCCACGTGCACGGGGTTCAGCATTACGGCACGCTCAAGCTCTTCTACCGCACTTTCCCAATCTTCATAGCGGCTATACCCTTGCCCACGCAATAGTGAATCGTTAAACTCTTTTTGAAGCATCGCCATATCCTCTGCCGAGATACCCATATCTAAAGCAATTTTTCTAAGCATGAGTTCATCAACGGGTTTATCTTGCTGTTGTACTTTCAAGAGTTGCTCTATATAGGCTTTTATTTGGTCATCGGGATATTGGGAGTTGGTCATAATTACTGGAAATTTGAAGCGAAACAGTTATCAAATTAATAGGTATTTTTTTTATACGTGAAATTACAATTTTTGTGCAAATTATGAAATTTTTTCATAAAAACCCAATTCATATTTTTGTGGGTTTTGGATAAAGCGAATAGCTATTTTGTTAAATATATCTGATTGGTCTATATTAACTACATGCCCACAATCTTGAAGCACTTCGAGTAGTCCGTATTGATGCTTTTTGATTACTTGTTTTACTTGTGGTAAAAACATGTGGTCTTCATCGCCCATGATGTATAAAGTAGGTACAGGGAGTTCTTTTTCGTGAAAAAAACGCAATAGCGGATTTACTTCGGCTGTAAGTTGATACCAGCGCAAAAACTCTTTCTGGTATAGTCTTTTGGCTTCTCTAATGAACATAGACCTCGATTCTTTATGTCGGCTTCGGGGCATAATAATCCAAGCAAAAAGAGTATATATCCACATGTAGGGTACCATTTTTTTTATCTTGTTGGCTATGTTCATCAATATTTTCGAGCGAATATTCAAGCGGATAATTGCCCCACCTAAAGTCATAGAGAGAATACGGTTGGGTTGTACTTCACCGATAGACCTAACAATGATACTTCCTAAGGAAATACTTACAAAATGAGCCGATTGAATTTTCAAAAAGTCCATTACTTCTATTACATCAAGCCCAATGTCATGAAAGGTATATTTATTTTGCATATATCTTTCTATGAATTGTTTAGATTTTCCATGCCCTCTCAAATCTACCAATAAGATATTGAAATGGGGTTTAAATTCGCGTATTTGTTTGTACCAAATAGAGGAGCTACCGCCTGCGCCATGAATAAAAATGACCCAATCTTTGTCTTTGGCGAGTTCATAGGTTTTATAATGCAACATAAAATAACAACATTAAAAAATTTCTCAAATTTAGCAATATTTATTGAGAAAATAGCATATAATACCTATAAAACATATTATTGAAGAAAAAGTTAGGGAGAAATAAAAAAACATGCGCTTCATACAAAGACATGTTTTTGATAACAAAATAAATTAAAATCTTAGAAGTTACATTATTGGTTTTACTTTTGGTACTTGATGAGGTTAGGACTGCCTTTGTAGCGAATGTCTGAGGCACCGCGTTCATCGTAGGTAATTTCCTGAGCCACATTGACATCGGCATTAGAAGCCCCTGATACCAATACGGTAGCTTTTTGTACTAAAAATTCTACTGCCTTAAAGTCAGATGCACCATTGATATCGACCTCCATTTGTGTACTGTTGCCTTTTAGTGTTACATCAGAAGCCCCTGATACTGAGCATTTTATTGAGGGCACTTCCAATATCAAATCTACATCGGTAGCTCCTGATACTTCTAATACAAAAGATTCGTTGCTTTTAAAAAGGCTTTTAGCCTCTATGTCGCAAGCCCCTGATACTTTGATGCTGTTAAGTTGTTTTACAGTGAGGTAAATATTAAACTTCTCATAGTCCCTTACCCATTTATCCATGCCTATTTCGAGTACACCGCCATTGACCTCTGTGATGACGATGGGCACTATGTTATCATCAGCTTCTATAGTCAATGATTCGTTGTTGCCTTGTGTAAGATAAAGATTTGCTGCCCCGCGAAGCACTAATTTTTCTACACCGCTGATGCTTCTTTCTTCTTTAATAACATTTCGACTGCCTTTGATTTGTGCCCAAGTAACTGTATGAAGGACTGCTAAAATGGTCAATAAAGATAGTTTTTTGATGATAGATTGCATATTGTATAAAGTTTAATGATGAAAAATCGTTTTTATCGTATAAGTTTGTAGGAAAGACACCTCTTAGTGATGAAAGGTTGCTTGTGCGTATCAAAAAATTGTAATTTATTTTTATCTTATGTTCTATCATTTAGTCTTTAGTATATTATTATCTATGTTATCATCTGAAAATACTCAAAATATGGTGTATGAGGGCACTTTAGAGCGCGTCCCTCCGACTATGTCCATTGAAAGTTTCTGCGCTTCGGCAGGGTATGTATTGGTAGTGAGCGAGGAGGAAACTTTGATGCTTTCTAATGACAAAAAAGTGAAACTTGAGGGTTGGGAGGGCAAGAAAGTGAAAATAGAGGGCAAAATCATTGACAAACCTATCAAAGAAAGCCAAAAAAAAGGTGCTTATCCCATTAGTATTGATGCTTGTACGGTATTGGAAATAGAGAAGGTATACGAGTAAAAATATGGGTTTTACCACACTGAAAAGCAGTAAAACCCATAGGCATAAAAAAAGTACTAATCTATAAAATCAGGTTGTTCGCGGCTGATGCGTTGCAAAAGAGGCTGAAACTGAAACCAGCCCGCTAAGGGATTGCCTAATTCTTGTTTGGTTTTGGCTGCTACCTCGTGCCGTATTTCGCTGGGTGCTATTCCTGTTGAAAGTGCCAACATTTGTACTTGACAACTTCTCTCCATCGTAATAAACCACCAAGCAGCTTCTTCTACGGTGTAGCCTACGGTAAGTAATCCGTGATTTTGAAGAATACAGGCTTTGTTTTTGCCTAATGCATGGGCGATGCGTTGCCCCTCCTCAAGCTCATTGACTACTCCCGTATAATCGTCAAAAAGTGCGTGGTCTTCATAGAAAGCACAAGCATCTTGAGTAATAGGTTTGAGAGATTGCCCTAAGGTAGAAAAAGCACGACCATAGGTAGAGTGAGAGTGTGCAGCAGCAATGATTTCGGGGCGGGCTTCGTGGATTTGTGAGTGAATAGCAAAAGCGGCTCTATTGACCATCGGGTGCTTTCCTTCCACTATTTCGCCTTGTTTATTAACGAGTATTAGGTCAGAAACTTTGATATGCCCAAAATGTAAGCCAAAAGGATTGACCCAAAAACAGTCTTCCTTTTCGGGGTCTCTGACGGTGATGTGCCCTGCGACACCCTCATCGAAACCAAATTTTGAGAAAAGGCGAAAAGCAGCAGCTAACATACGTTTTCGGTATTGGCGCGTTTCTTCGTGCGAAGCAAATTGAGGGGGTCCAAAGCCCTGTGCTAATACGGCACGTTGGGCGGCGGTGAGTTCTGTTGTTTCCATTTTTTTGCGCTTACTTAATGTCTAATTGAACGAAAACCAAAGATACTTTTTTTCTTTGAATTATGCAAGTTGCATGAGTCTATCTCTTACCTCCATGAGCGCAAATCCGAGTAGATTTTTTCCTTGCCAATGAGCAGGATTTTGGCTATTAGGGTCAGCGGCACTGAGTCCTATACCCCAAATTTTATCATAAGGGCTTGCTTCTACTAAGATTGCATTTTGAGTTTCAAGTAGAAAATTTTGTAATGGTTCATTTTGAGAAAATTTATGAAAATTGCCTTCTACTACTATATCGTAGCATCTTTCTGACCAAATCTGCCCATCAAAAGGGCTTACTTTTCGCCCTAAAGCTTTAGCATCTTTGGGAGTAGGGGCGGTTAAAATTTTTTCTAATGTGGTAAAGTCTTTGAATAAACGTGCTTTTTCTGCCATCATCCAATGTTCGGCAGTATTGTATTGAACTCCTTGTACCATAAAATTGCACAACCACCATTGACTAAGACAAGTGCTTGTAATTTTGCCACTTTTGTGGGGTTGGTGTCCCCAAAAGAGTAAAAATATTTTCGAATTGGGGTCATTTTCTATCAACCAATCTAAAGAATATTTCATATTTCAATTTTTTTTTCTAAATTTCACCAAATATAGCAAACAATTTGCTTTACAAGAAGGAAAAGCTATGTGTTTTAAAATATATTTAAACGTTTATATATGTTACGTATTGCACAAAATGACCTTTCCTTCTCTTCTAAAAATAATAAAATGAATACAAAAGTGACTTTTAAATACAAGTTGTATCAAATTTTAAGAGAATCAGATGAGGCGGCTGATGAGTATAGATTGATGAGTCGTAGGTTTGATTTTTTTATGCTTACACTTATTTTTCTTAATCTGATTGCCTTTACAATTAGCACTGTAGAGTACTTTCAAGTTCGCATAGGGCTGTTTCTTGATATATTTGAACTATGCTCGCTGATTATCTTTACTTTAGAATATTTTGCGCATCTTTGGTGTATTACCGAAGATGAAAAATTCTCTCACCCTTTAAGAGGGCGCATTCATTATGCACTCACTTGGATAGCCATTATCGATTTGGTGGCTTTTTTGCCTGCCTTACTCATTTATGTATATGCCGATTTGAGCATTTTCACGACATTCAGGCTTTTTCGCTTGCTTAAGTTATGGCGTTATTCTAATGCACTGAAAACTCTGGGGCGTATTATCAATTCTAAAAAAGCAGATTTACAGATTGTATTTTTTACTATTGTTATTTTATTGATTATTTCTTCAAGTCTTATGTTTTATATAGAGCACGATGCACAACGTGAGGCTTATTCTAGTATTCCGCAAACGATGTGGTGGGCTATTATTACCCTTACAACAGTGGGCTATGGAGATGTATATCCTATTACGCCTTTAGGAAAATCTTTGGGCGCATTTGTGGCTTTGTTGGGGGTTTGTTTGATTGCCTTGCCTGCGGGTATCATTTCGGCGGGCTTTATACAAGAGTTTGAAAGCCAAAAAGAGAATAAATTTTTGGGAGAAACTATAGCCAAACTCATTAATGCATTCAATAGAAGCAATCAGAAAGTAGGAAGTATACCTGCCAAACGTCGTTTTATAGATGTAATGACGGCTACAAGTCAATTAGAACTTTCAGAACAAGACATATTCCAAGCGGTTCGTAGCCATAGGGCTGGTTTGCGAGTACGCTACAAAAAAAATGATATTAAGGCGCGTTTTGCGAGTATTTTAGTAATTGAGTATTTCGATTTTAATACCCTCTATGGCACTTTTTACCAACGCAATTCACCCTATGCAATCATAGCACCGATGAGTTATGTTGACCACTTTGCAGGGCATTTTTCGGTACATCTTTCTCACTATCTCAATACGAACTATATGTCTAATGAGATGTTTGGAGAAGAGGACACGCTCAATTTTGAGGCGGCTTTTTGCTTTACTGAAAATGATGCCTATCAACAAACCCCCGATGATTGGGCTTTGATGGAAAATCCACCGCCAAAGGCTTTTATTGATTTTCGTAATGACTTGCACGATATTGTTAGTATGAATAGTACTGTGATTATTTTACGTACTAACCCTTCCAACTTAGGCGATTTTCATATCTCTTTCGGAGCTATGATGATGGAAGATGGCAGCACAGATGCTACTTTTGGAGATGTGGAAAAGGTGAATAAATTTTACCAAGAATTTAAGAAAAGAATGGAAAAAGAGGGTTTTAAATACAGCTATGCCGCGCATCAACAGTATGACCCTTTCAGTACCAAACATCTCAAACACTACCTTTGGTACACGCGGCAGGCTAATATTGTAGAAATTTGTATCGATTCAGATATTTTAGAAGTCATTGATGTAAAACTATATTATAAACTTATTACTATTTTAGGCGATTGTATCAAACAATATTTATTTTAGAATATGCAAAAAGAGGATTGTTTCGAGTTAGGGCATATCAGCCGTAGCGTAGGATTAAAAGGCGATTTAGTGATTTTTTTAGATGTAGACGACCCTACCTATTATAAGAAATTACAAACCATTTTGGTAGAAAACCAACCCAATGTATTGATTCCTTATACCGTTGAGCGCATCAAAATACAAGGCGAGTATGCCCACGTACATTTGCAAGACATAGCCTCACAAGAACAGGCGCGCGCATTGGCAAGCAAAAAAATTTATTTGCCCCTGCACATGCTCCCCGATATAGGCGAAGATAATTTCTATCATCATCAGGTGATTGGCTACACCGTATTTGACGAAGAAAAAGGCGCGCTTGGTACTGTGAAAGCTATTTATGAAACAGGCTTTCAAGATATTTTGGCAATGGAGTACCAAAGCAAAGAAATACTAATTCCGTTGATAGCACAAGTGTTTAAGAAAGTGAATCACAATGAGAAAAAGTTATTTGTAAATCTTCCTGAAGGTCTAATAGAGGTTTACTTGGAAGAAGAACAAGAAAAAGAACCAAAAAATAAAAAGGTATAAGCAAAATGCCTATACCTTTTTCTTCAATTTTACTTTCCTATGGTTTTGAAAATGAAAACAACTAATTAACAATAATTTCTTGGCTTACGACTTTGCCATTTTGAGAGATTTTGAGTACATGTAAGCCCTTGTTTGCTTTGTTAATTTGTATTGTACCTTCATAACTACCTGCAAAGTCCTCAATGGTTTCTTCATATACTTTATTGCCCTGCAAGTCTGCAATTTCTATCCATACATCTCCTTTTTTCTGCGTCTGAAAGCTGAGTTTAAAACTGCCATCATTAGGATTAGGATAAATTGAGAGATTTTGGGTAAAAGGTTGTTCTGTACTAATGTTTGTATTATTTTGCTCTGTTTTTACTTCATCATTTCTAATGATAATACGTATGGTTTTTTCGCTCGCGCTGTCTTTGTTTGACTCCCATTTGAATACTTTGATTTCATCGCCAGAAAGATTTTTGAGTTCCTCCTCATCTAAATTAAAAGTCATTTTGCCGTCTTTTTCTTCAAAAGAGAAGTGAATACCTTTCTCTTCTAAGTCTTTTTTGACATGTTCGGGTAATTCATTAAAGACCTTAACATTGTCTTCATCTCCTTTTCTGATAAAAACATGTACATTCCCTTTCTGAGTGTCAATTTTTTTTAGGTCTTTGAGTTCTTCCTCATCTAAGTTAAAAGTCATTTTGCCCTCTTTTTCCTCAAAAGAAAATTGGATACCTTTTTCTTCTAAGTCTTTTTTGACATGTTCGGGTAGCTCGCCGTTGAAAGTTTCATCGACAAGTTTCTCCCCGTTTTTAATAATGACGACTTTGTTTTCTTTCTTAATTTCTTGTGCTTGTGTAGTTTGTTGCTGAAACAAAGCAATTGGCAACAAAAAAGCTAAAATGGTTAAGTTTTTCATAAAATAATAAAAGATGTTTAATGGTGAAAAATCTAATTTTCAATTATAAGACAAATGTACGATAGTTTTCGTAGTTGTATTCATTTTAACTGTTAAAGAGTGTTAAAGAAACCTAAAAAAATGTTAAATCACTCATTGAGCGGTGTAATGAGCCTAAAAACATAAAAAAAGGAAAAATCATGCTTTTTTTTCAATAAAAATATGTAGTTTTGAAACAAAGAGATGAAAAGATATGGAAAAATACTATGACCATGATAGCGAAAGTGGAGTAATGGAGGCTGTAGAACGGTTTGAAAAAATGCTGCGCGAAAACCAAAATTTTTTCTTTGATGCCGAAGTTTATGAAATGATTATAGACTATTATAAATCAAAAAATAAACTAGAACGTGCCCTCCAAACTTGTGAAATTGCGCTCAAACAACACCCCTTTTCAGCCGAGTTACTATTGGAAAAAGCATCGATACTTACACACCAAGAAAAATATGGCAAGGCTCTTTTCATTGTCGAGAAACTATCGTTAGTACACCCCAATGATGCCGATATTTTAATGCTCAAAGCCCAAATTTATCAATATACAGGGCGCGCGCAAGAAGCTATTAGAATACTCCAAGAAGTAAGCATACAAAATAATGAGAAAGAAGAAGCCTACTATAGACTTGCTCAATTGCTTATGCAAGAAGAAAAACACAAACAAGCTACTGCTTATCTCTTCAAAATACTGCAACTAAATATTAGCCACGACGAAGCCGCTCAAGAACTCATATACTGCCTGCACCTCACAGAAAGTTATGAAGAAGGCAAAACTTTTTTTAATACTCTTTTAGACGAAGACCCTTATTGTTATCAGGCTTGGTATTATATCGGACTATTACATCATCATTTTCAACAATACGAAGACGCACTTTTTGCCTTAGACTATGCCACCATCATTCGCGAAGATTTTGCAGAAGCCTACGTCGAGATAGGGCATGTATACATGAATGCAAAAATGTATAAAAATGCCATACAATCTTACGAACAAGCTCTCAAGCATCTTAGCCCGAACGCTGAATTGTACTGCCATATTGCAGCCGCTTATGAGAAAAACAAACAATTTCCACCTGCCCAGCATTATTATAAAAAAGCACTTAGCGAAAGCCCCGAATGGGACGAGGCTTGGTACGGAATGGCAACTTGTATGATGGCAAAAGAACGTTGGCACGATGCCATTCACTACGCAAAAAAAGCCTTACAAATCAATGCTTTTCAAGAAAACTATTGGTTTCTATTAGCCAGAGCCGAGCACCAAATGGGTAATGTACACTCAAGCGATGAGGCTTATATGCGCTCAAGCGAAATTTATCCCTCTTTCGAAGAGTTATGGTTGCATTGGTCTATGCTACACTACGAAAGTGGCAATGAAAACAAAGCCATCAATATCGTTTTAGAAGGCTTAGACGAACTACCTGACTCTGCTTTGCTCATTTATCGCCTTGCCGCCTACCTCATTATGAGCGGAAGATACAAAGAAGCATTTGTTTATTTAGAAAAAGCATTAATTTTGGACTTTGATAAACACACCTCTCTCTTCGAGTTCTTTCCTGAGCTCGAAATGCAGAAGGCTTTATACAGAATTATAGAACAATACAGAAAAGAAAATTTATGACCTATCAAGAACACCCTAATTATGTACTCAAAAATGTCCCTGAAAGAACTTTAAAACCAAGGCAAAACGGGCTTACAATGGTAATGGACAAAGGCTTAAGCACTCGCGAAGCCGAAGACCTCGTACAAGTTTCAGGAGATTTGATTGATATTATCAAATTGGGTTGGGCAACCTCTTATGTTACCCCTACCCAAGTATTGAGGCAAAAATTAGAAGTATACCGACAAGCGGGCATTCCTTTTTATTTCGGAGGAACACTCTTCGAGGCTTTCTATATCAGAGGGCAATTTGATGACTATAGAAAAGTACTTGACAAATACCAAATGCCTTTGGCAGAAGTATCTGATGGCTCTATAGAAATGCCACACGATGAAAAATGCAAAATGATTCATCAACTATCTCAACAAACACAAGTACTCTCAGAAGTAGGCTCAAAAGATGCCGAAAAAATACTTGCTCCTTACCAATGGATAGAACTCATGAAAGCCGAACTCGAAGCAGGTGCTTGGAAGGTAATTGGCGAAGCGCGTGAAGCAGGCAATGTAGGTCTTTTCAGAGAAACAGGCGAAGTAAGACAAGGTTTGGTAAAAGAAATTATACATAGCATACCCGCTGATAAAATCATCTGGGAAGCACCACAAAAATCTCAACAAGTTTGGTTTATTAAACTTGTAGGTGCTAATGTTAATTTAGGCAATATAGCCCCGAACGAAGTGATTCCACTCGAAACAATTCGCTTGGGCTTGCGTGGCGATACTTTTATGCATTTTCTAAATAGCTAAAACAAAACAAGACTGTCTGAAAAAAGGCAGTCTTTATTTCTCTCTCTATATATTATAACCACTCAAAAACCTCTGCTTTATGTCCAGACAGCATCAAGTAATAGCGTTTGTGATAGCCTTATTTTGCCTTGCCATCTTTTCCCAAGCCAAAATCAAAACACCTTATGTTTTTGCGCCCAAAGAAAAACTTTCTGACTATGATTTCTTCAAAGGTAATATAGCCGAGCAAAATCCACAAGAAGATGTTATCCCTTACCAACTCAATACTCCTCTTTTTTCTGACTATGCCGAAAAATTGCGCTTTGTACGCCTACCTATAGGTGCAAAGGCAACCTATCAGCCCGAAGAAGTAATTGATTTCCCTGTGGGTACTGTCATTATCAAAACATTTTATTACCCCAAAGACTTTCGCAACCCTCTCAAAGGGAGGCAAATTGTAGAAACGCGCCTGCTCGTCAAAGAAGAAAATACTTGGTCTGCTTGGACTTACATCTGGAACGACACGCAAACAGATGCTTTTTTGGAGGTAGCAGGCGAAACCAAAGAAATAAGTTGGATACACACTGATGGAAAGAAAAAAACAATACAATATAGCATACCCAATATCAACCAATGCAAAGGCTGCCACAATAGAGATGAAAAAATGACTCCCATTGGTCTTAGCATACGTCAGCTTAATGGAACATTCGAATACACCAATGAGGGTACAATGAATCAATTGGTTTATTGGCAAAAGCATCAACTGATTAGTCAATTACCCACAGATAGTACTACTTGGGGAAAAATACCTATTTGGAATGACCCTAATACAGGAAGTATAGACCAGCGCGCACGTGCTTGGTTAGAAATCAACTGTGCACATTGCCATCACCCACAAGGACCTGCACGCACTTCAGGCTTGTTTTTGTCCTACAACGAAAAAGACCCTATCAAATTTGGCGTTTTCAAAACACCAGTAGCAGCGGGCAGAGGTTCAGGGGGGTTGCAATACAGCATCGTGCCTGCCAAACCAGAAGAATCTATCTTGTACTACCGTATCAATAGCACAGACCCAGGCGTAATGATGCCCGAATTAGGACGAACCATTGTTCATCAAGAAGGGGCATTACTCATCAAAAACTGGATAAAAAGCCTACAACCCTAAGAAGTTTTTTGTTTTTTGTGCACTTTCAAAGAGAGATAATAGGGCTTTAATTGTTGCATAAGTGTATTTTGTTGCAAACTCAGCGTGCGAAATCCCTCTTTTTTGAGTAGTGTAGGTGCGTAAGGAATGAAAACAACAGGATTTTCCCATTGTTCATCTACCCATTTTTCATTTCTTAAATCCAATTCAGGCATTATTTTACCAAAATCAGGGTGAAAAATAGTAGGAAAATAACGTAGTTCTAAATGTAAATGCTCTCTTGCACCTTGGAAAGTGAGTCCGCTTTTACCTACTTTTCCAATCACTTGCCCTCTGCTCACCCACTGCCCTTTTTTGAGCGTAGGAACTTCGCAGAGGTGTGCATACAAAGCATATAGGTACTGATTGTCTTTGCCTATTAAAGGATAAACAATATGAACACCATTGCCTATTTTCTCATAGTCGCCTTCCCTGAAAACCTCAAGCACAATCCCATTGCCCAATGCACAGACATTATCACCTTTGTTGGCTTTAATATCAGCCCCTAAATGCATTTTTTTATTGCCAAAATATTTATATGCAAATGAATGCGGGTCTGCCCATTCTGTCCAAACTTGCCAAGTAGGAACAGTAATAGGAATTACACCTTGTGCAGATACGGAAAATGGGAGTATGGCAAAAAAATAAAAGTAGGCAACCCATGTATAGCTATTTTTTTTCATATCTTTGTCTTTTATACCCAATGAAAAATAGGTATTGGTCGTAAGACTTATTTTAGAGCAAACAGAAAACCAAAGTTATTATTTTGAAATCAGAAAAAAAAATAAATTTTGAAGCACTCGTTATGCGTTCTACGGGTTCTTGGTACGAACTTCGAAGCGAAACAGGCGAGCTATGGAAAGGTCGCTTGCGCGGCAAATTCAAGATGCAGGGTTTGAAAGTAACCAATCCAATAGCTGTGGGCGATTGGGTAGATTGTAGTATAGAAGATGAATCGGAAAATACAGTAAATATCAATGATATTCGTGCGAGAGAAAATTACATCATCAGAAAATCGGTGCATAAAACCGCACATGGGCATTTGATAGCTGCTAACATAGACCAAGCTATTTTGATTGCTACACTGACCAAACCACGTACTTCTTTGGGGTTTATTGACCGTTTTTTGGTTAGTTCTGAAAGTTTTAGAATCCCTACTTGTATTATTTTCAATAAAACAGATTTATTAGATGAGGAAGAGTTGGCTTATCAGCAAGACCTTTGTGCTATGTATGCCTCGATAGGTTACCCTGCTTTGCAAACTTCGGTAGCGCAAGGGGTTGGTTTAGAAGAATTTAGAAATTTATTATCTGGAAAAATTAGCCTACTTTCGGGACATTCAGGGGTTGGCAAATCGAGTTTAGTGAATCAGATTGCGCCTCATTTAGCCTTAAAAACCTCTGAAATTTCGGACTATGCAAACAAAGGAGTGCATACAACTACTTTTGCCGAAATGTTTTTGTTAAATGATGAAAGTTTTATTATAGATACGCCAGGTATCAAAGAGTTAGGCTTGATAGATATGGAGGTGAGTGAAATAGGGCACTACTTTCCTGAGATGCGCGATTTATTGGGAGAGTGTCGTTATCATAATTGTCTTCATGTAAATGAGCCTCAATGTGCAGTAAAAGAGGCAGTGGAGGCAGGCAAAATTGCTCTTACGCGTTATGAGAGTTATTTGAGTATGCTCGATAATGATGACAACAGACGATAAAAATTAAGAGGCTACCTAAATTTTTATGTTAATAGCCTCTTGATAGAATTCGTATTTATTTTTTTATTATACGGTCATAATTTCTTGTTCTTTTTTCACCAAAAGTTCATCTACTTTGCTTATGTAAGTATCTGTAAACTTTTGGACTTTTTCTTCAGCTCTTTTGATTGCATCTTCGGAAGCACCTTCTTTTTGAAGTTTTTTAAGGCTTTCATTGCTTTCTTTGCGTACATTTCTGATGCTTACTTTTCCGTTCTCGATTTCTGTTTTTACTTGCTTTACAAGTTGTTTTCTTCTTTCTTCGGTGAGTGGCGGCATGTTGATTCTTATGCTATCGCCATCATTTTGAGGATTGAAGCCCAAATCACTTTCTTTAATTGCTTTTTCTATGATATTGATAAGCGACCTTTCGAAAGGTTTGATGAGGATAGTACGTGCATCGGGGGTAGTAACCGAACTTACTTGATTGACGGGTGTTTCTACTCCATAGTATTCTACTTTTAAGCCATCTAAAACGGAGGGTTGCGCTTTGCCTGCTCTCACTTTATTGAGTTCTTGTTGTGTGTGTAACAAGGCTTTTTCCATAAGCTCTTTGGCTTCGTCGAGGTATAGTTGAATTTCTTCTTCCATATTATTTGATACGTTTTTTGAGTAAATAAAAAATAGATTGCAAAATTATGAGTTTTTCTTATTCCATTGTAATAAGTGTCCCTACTTCTTCTCCTTTTACCAGATTAAGTAGATTATCGGGTTTGTTCATATCAAAAACGATGATAGGCAGTCCGTTTTCTTTACAAAGCGTGAAGGCAGTCATGTCCATTACATTGAGTCCTTTGGCATACACCTCTTCGAAAGAAATATTAGAGTATCTCGTTGCGCTAAGGTCTTTTTCGGGGTCAGCGGTGTATACACCATCAACTCTTGTTCCTTTGAGTACTACTTCGGCTTTTATCTCTATGGCTCTAAGGCTTGCGGCAGAATCAGTAGTAAAATAAGGGTTGCCTGTGCCTGCACCAAATATCACAATTCTTCCTTTTTCTAAGTGTCTTACGGCGCGGCGTGTGATGAAGGGTTCGCAGACTTGTTCTACTTTAATAGCAGACATCAATCTGGTGTAAAGCCCTTGTTTTTCTAAAGCATTTTGGAGTGCCATTCCATTGATGAGGGTAGCCATCATGCCCATGTAGTCGCCTTGTGTGCGGTCTATTCCTAAGGCAGCAGCTTCGCCTCCTCTGAAGATATTGCCTCCACCTATTACAACGGCTACTTGTATGTTTTTATCGGCTACTTTTTTGATTTCAATGGCGTATTGTTCAAGCATTCTTGGGTCTATGCCATATTCTTGTGAGCCTTGTAATGCTTCACCACTTAATTTTAGTAGTATTCTTTTGTATTTCATATTTTCAGAGAGGGATTAGGTATAAAAAAAATGACATCTTTTTGAGATGTCATTTCTTTAAGTATGTTCAATTAATAGAATTTGTATCTTTCGTCTACGATGGCGGCGGCTTCTTTGATGGCTTCGTTCACTAAGAAGGCAGTGCGAGCAAGAAGTGATTGTAGTAAGTTATTTTTGTATTGGCTATAGTCTGCTACATCTACAGCAGGGGTTATTTTTTTGAGTTTTATTACAAAAACACCAGTTTCGTCGGCAAATGCGGCGGTTTGCTGTCCTGCTTTTAAACCTAAAGAGTACCCGATGGCTAAGGGATTGTAACCAACATTTCCGAATACATTAGCTCCTAAAGCTACATCATTGGCTGTGTTGAAAATTGCATCTTTGCCATAGGTTTTGGCTATTTCGGTAGGAGTACCTGTTTTGGGCACTTTGGCAAGGATTCGCTCTGCTTTTATTTTTTTGCGTACTTCAGCAGTAAGTTCTTCACGGAAGAAGTCAATATCGAGTTTGTCTTTTTCGGTCATTGCTACTAAGGTGGCAATAAGATACTGGTTTTGCTCTTGTAGTGTGATTACGGGTGAAATACTGTTTACTTTTGCATCATTGAATGCCCATCTTACTACCTCACGAGCATTGGGAATATCATTGACGAATGTAGCATTAGAAAGCATTTTATCGGCTCGTTTGAGTACTAAGGAAGGATTTTTTGCTACTGCTGCTTTGAATTGTTCGGGAGCTGTAATTTTACTTACTAATTCTTCTGCTTTGCGGTAAGCGGCATCGCGAGTGGCATCACTTGGTTCAAGGATACGTTCTACTACGGCTAATTTATAGAGTTTGTTTGTTTTGGGGTGTGTTACTTTGATGATATGGTAACCAAACTCTGTTTCTACGATTTTAGGAATTACTTTGATTTGGTCTTCTACATCAAAAACTGCTGCATCAAAAGATTTTACCATTCTTCCTCTACCGAAGAAACCTAAATCGCCTCCTTTGTCGCGATTGGATTCATCTTGGCTGTGTTTTCTTGCCATTTCAGTAAAAGAGGCTCCGTCTTGGATTTCTTTGAGTATTTTTTCGGCTTTTTCGCGTGCTATTTCTTTGTCTTTGTCAGAAGTGCTGGCGGGTTTTACTAAGATATGGCTTGCGCGAGCATAGAAGTTAGTGTCTTCTTTTACATCTGTTACTTTGAATATTTTATAGTTTTTTCTGCCTTCTACAAAAGGTCCATAAACGCCTCCTTTGAGTAGTGTGGGTACTTCTTGGAAAAATGACAAGGGAAGTTTATCTACACTTACGAAAGTATAAGGAATAGTGTTGATGTCGGAGTTAGTGATGGCGAAAGTAGAGTCAGATGTAGAAACAGCAAGTTGTTTTGCTAAGTCTTTGATTTCTTTGTAGAAACTTGCGCTGTCTTGTGGTGAGGGAGAGATGTCGAAAGTGATGTATTCGATGGTGCGGGTTTCGATGGCTCTGTCTTTGTATTTGTTTTTATTTTGCTCTAAGTATTCTTTGAGTTGTTCGTCTGTTACTTTGATCGTGCTATCTACTATAGAAGCGAAAGGAATATAAACATATTCTACTTCGGCTTTGGTATTTTGGTTTCTATATTCTTTTTCAGCTTCGGCTTTGGTTACATAGTTCGATACGCGCATTATATTTTCGTATTTAGACCTGAGTCTGTCTTGGCGTAGGCTTTCTTCAAAATTTTTCCATGCCAAACGTCTTTCAGCAGGCATTTTTTCCAAGTTTTTCAGATATTCAACAAGCAATACTCTGTTGAAAATACCTGTTTTGGGGTCTGTAAATTCAGCTCTTACTTGTGGGTGAATGAAAGCGGAGTCGCCCAAAACCATTTGTTTTAGTTCTTCGTCTGTTACGACTATACCGAGTCTATCAAATTCTTTTTGGTAGGCTTTTTTGAAGATGAGAAAATTCCATGCTTGCTCTCTGAGTGCATTGAGGGTTTCCTCATTGGGGCTTTGCCCTGTGCTGATAGTATAATTTTGGCGTAGGGTTTCGAGTTGGTCATTGAACTCTTTGAGGGTGATTCGCTCGCCTGCGATGGTGCCTACATATTGCGTACCTCTGCCCATGAGTACGGAGTTGGGTCCTAAGATGTCGCCTCCTACAATGAAAAGCACTAAGCCCACTGCTATAACTCCGACCGCAACGCCTAAACGTTGTCTAATTTTGGAAATGATTGCCATACTACTTGTTTTGTATCTTGCTTGATGTATATTCTAACTATTGAGTGTAAAATTTCTTTTTGAAAGTTGTAAAGGTTATCAAAAAAACCGTGCAAATATAGAAACTTAGTTTTGAAATGCCTATTTTTTTTTCTTTTTATTTGTAGGGTTAGTAGTGGTTTCTTGTTGGGTTTCGGGTTGGGTTTTGGCTCTGACCAATCGAAGCGCGAGCAAACAAAGTATAGAAAGCATAAATACCCAATAGCTTCCTACAAAACTATTGCGCATGGCTTGGCTTACGCCTATGATAAAAAAAGCTACGGAGATGGAAAGAAGTACAGATTCGGCTAAGCGCATAAGAATTTGAGGGGTGTATTTTGAATTTTGGGGCAAAGATAGTAAAAAATGTAAAAAAAAGATAGTATTTTTGAACCTATGTATCAAATAGAACTTTATAGAGATTGTTTGGCGTTTGCGGCTTTTGCCCACCAAAAACAAATGATGCCGGGTAGTAACCTGCCTTATTTATTACACTTAACCGAAGTGGCGGCGGAGGTAATTTGTGTAATGCCTCTTCGCCCCGATTTGGATAGCGACTTGTTGGTCAGTTGTGCTGTTTTGCATGATGTATTAGAGGATACATCTGTAGCCTTTGCTACACTTGCTGAGCAGTTTGGAAGGGCTACAGCGGAGGGTGTTCAGGCTCTTTCCAAGAATGCAACTCTCCCAAAAGATGCACAAATGGAAGACAGCCTATCTCGTATTTTGGCACAACCTACTGAGGTGGCTATAGTAAAAATGGCGGATAGAATAGTGAATTTGAAAGAACCTCCTCATTATTGGACTATTGACAAAAGAAAAAGTTATCAGGAAGAGGCGCGTTTGATACATAGACAGTTGAAAAAGGCGGATGTTTACATGGCTGAAAGGCTGGAAAACAAGATCATAATGTATGAAAAATATCTCTCATAGAGCACTTCCTGACTTCCCTCAACGGGTTGTTTCTTTGGTGCCCTCTCAAACAGAATTGTTGTATTATTGGGGGTTAGGGCATCGGGTGGTGGGGCTTACCAAGTTTTGCATTCACCCAAAAGAGGCTAAAAAAGAAGCTACCGTCATCGGAGGCACTAAAAATTTTCATTTGGCGCGCATACGTGCCCTGCAACCCGACTTAATTATAGGCAATAAGGAGGAAAACTATGAAGAGGGTATTTTAGCATTAGCAAAAGAGTTTCCCTTACTTATGAGCGATATTTATAACTTGGAAGATAGTTTGGAAATGTTTCGTGTTTTGGGTGGAGTGCTGTCAGTAGAAGAGAAAGCACAAACATTGATAGCACAACTTTTAAACTTGCGAAGCAATTATCAAACATTGAAAACTACTTTGGGTACATTAAGAGTGGCTTATTTGATATGGCATGAGCCTTTGATGGTGGCTGCAAAAAATACTTTCATAGATTGTATGCTTGAAGAGGCAGGTTTCAAGAATGTATTTAGCGATTTAATTCGCTATCCTATGCTTAAGATTACTGATTTGGTGGCTACAAAGCCTGATGTAGTAATGCTTTCTTCAGAACCTTTTCCCTTTAAGGCGCATCATATTGATTATTATCAAAAACAACTCCCACAAAGTAAAATCATTAAGGTAGATGGGGAATTGTTTTCGTGGTATGGTAATAGGCTTTTGTACTCTTATCCTTATTTTGCTGCACTATCAGAACGTTTCGCCAAATAGGGTTGCTGCCGAGCAATCGTGAATTTTTACGGACACATAGTCCCCTTTTTTAAATTGTTTTTTAGGGAAAATGACTACTTTATTGGCAGAGTTGCGCCCCATCAAAAAATCTTCTGAGCGTTTTGAGAACCCTTCTACCAACACTTCAAAAGTTTTGCCTACATCTAATTGATTTCTTTTCAAGGAGAGTTCATTTTGCAAGTCTATCACTTCTTGTAATCGGCGTTTTTTGGTTTCGAGGTCTATATCATCTGCGTATTTTTTGGCGGCGGGGGTGTTGGGTCTTTCAGAATAGTAAAACATATACGCAAAATCGTAGGCAGTTTTTCGCATAAGGTTAAGCGTTGCTTGGTGGTCTTCTTCGGTTTCGGAACAGAAACCCGTGATAATATCGGTAGAAATACCACAAGTATCGCCTAAAATATTTCTGATGGCTGCTATTCTTTGCTCATACCATTCTTGGGTGTATCCTCTATTCATCATTTCGAGTATGCGTGTGCTACCACTTTGTACGGGTAGGTGTATGTATTTGCAGATGTTGTCGTATTTTTTCATTACTTGAAGCACTTCATCGGTCATGTCTTTGGGGTGCGAGGTAGAAAAACGGACTCTTAGCAGTGGGCTCACTTGGGCTACTCTTTCTAAAAGTTGTGCAAAATTGACAATTTCTACTTTGGAAATATCAGCACCTTGTTTGATTGCTTTTTTTTCTCCTAATAATGAAATCACTTCTGGGTTTTCGCTCCAAAGATAAGAGTCCACATTTTGCCCCAAAAGGGTTACTTCGCGGTATCCTTTTTGGAAAAGGTCTTGGGCTTCATCTACTATAGAATAAGGACTTCGGCTACGCTCTCTGCCTCTGGTAAAGGGGACTACACAAAAAGTACACATATTATCGCAACCTCTTGAGATGGATATAAAAGCAGAAACGCCGTTGCTATTGAGGCGAACGGGAGTAATGTTTTCGTAGGTTTCTTCTCTTGACAAAAATACATTGACGGCTTTTCTTCCATCTTCTACTTCGGTCAGTAGGGCGGGTAGTGTTCGGTAAGTATCAGGACCGGCAACGATGTCTACCATTTTTTCTTCTTCGAATAGTTTGGTTTTCAATCGTTCAGCCATACAGCCCAAAACACCAATGGTAAGGTCTGTATTTTTTTTCTTTAGGTGGTTGAGGTGTTGTAGGCGGTTTCGTACTTTTTGCTCGGCATTGTCGCGAATAGCACAAGTATTCAAAAAAATGACATCGGCTTCTTCGGGGTTTGAGGTGGTATCATAGCCTCCGTTTTGCATCACTGAAGCCACAATTTCGCTGTCCGAAAAATTCATTTGACAGCCATAACTTTCTATGTATAGTTTTTTCTTTTTCCCTGTTTGTGTGTCTTTTGTGGTTTGAAACTCGTCGCCCATGAGATTGTTTTTTATGTTAAAATTTGTATAGAGTTGCAAAATTACAAAAAATTATGTTTTTTTGTTCAAAATAAAATGCATAAATGGAAAAATATACCTCTGATGTAGAAGCTGCCAAGGCGATGTATGCTTCTTACCAAAATATACGCAAAGAAATTTCACAAGTCATTATAGGTCAGAACGATACGGTACATTTGCTACTGGTTTCCTTGTTTTGTCAAGGGCATTGTTTACTGGTAGGTGTGCCCGGTTTAGCAAAAACACTTTTAGTACAAACCATTGCTTCTTGTTTGGAGCTTTCTTTTAATAGAATTCAATTTACCCCCGATTTGATGCCTTCTGATATTGTGGGCTCAGAAACTTTGGACAAAGAGCGAAATTTCCAATTTTTGAAAGGGGCTATTTTTGCCAATATTATATTGGCTGATGAAATCAATCGTACTCCTCCAAAAACACAATCGGCACTTCTTGAAGCAATGCAAGAGTATGGGGTTACGGTTTCGGGAAAAAGATATGCTTTACAGAAGCCTTTTTTCGTATTGGCTACCCAAAACCCTATTGAACAAGAAGGTACTTACCCACTACCCGAAGCACAACAAGATAGGTTTATGTTCAATTTATTGCTTGACTACCCTACTTATGAAGAGGAACTTTTGGTGGTAAAAAATACGACTCAATCGTTAAAACCTGAGGTAAAAAAGGTCATTTCTGCCGAAGATATTTTACAATTTCAGGAGTTAGTAAGGCGTGTGCCCGTAGCCGATAATGTAGTGGAATATGCCGTAAAACTTGTGCATAAAACCCGCCCCAATACTGCCCTTGCTGCCAAAGAAGCCAATGACTATTTGGAATGGGGAGCGGGTCCGCGTGCTTCTCAAAACCTCATCATTGCTGCCAAATGCGAAGCCCTATTGAAAGGGAAATATTCGCCCGATATAGAAGAGGTAAAGGCAGTAGCCAAACCTGTTTTGCGCCATCGTATCATTCGCAATTTCAAAGCCGAAGCCGAAGGCAAAAGCGTAGACGAAATCATTCAAAAACTACTATAACCACTTATTTGACAATGCTCGAAAATCGTATCTTTAGAGTGCAAAAAAACAATTTGCACCAATCAGAACTTATTTCCTCCCCTATTGCCGATGCTGCTGCCCTCAAAACAGGCGAAGTATTGATGAAAATAGACCAATTTGCCTTCACTGCAAACAATATTACTTATGGTATCATTGGTGATAAGTTTGGTTATTGGCAGTTTTTTCCTACCTCCGATGCCGAGTGGGGTATTATCCCTGTTTGGGGGTTTGCCGATGTGGTAGCTTCGCAAAATGACCAAATCAAAGTGGGAGAACGCTTTTATGGTTATTATCCTATGGCTTCTTATTGTATTTTAGAGAGCGATAAGGTAAAACCTAATGGTTTTCAAGATACTTCTGCACATCGTAGCATGTTAGCACCTGTGTATAACTACTATATCAATACCCAACACGACCCCTCGTATCAGAAAGCACAAGAGGCTTTTCAGATGCTTATGCGTCCGCTTTTCCTTACTTCTTTTCTTATAGATGTTTTTTTGGCAGAAAAAGATTTTTTTTCAGCCAAGCATATCATTCTCACAAGTGCCTCAAGCAAGACAGCGTTCTCATTGGCGGCTTTGCTCAAAAAACGCCAACAAGAACATCATAGCCCTTATAAAATTGTAGGGATTACTTCAAATAACAATCTTGCTTTTGTAGAAAAATTGAATCTATACGATGAAGTAATCAGTTATGATGCCTTATCAGAAAAGCAGTTTGAGGCTTCGTGTATTGTAGACTTTGCGGGCAATCATAAATTGCTTTATCAATTACAACAAAGACTACAAGACTTGATTCGATACACTTGCTTTGTTGGTATGGTGCACTGGGAACAAAGGCAAGGTCAGGCTGGCGAAAAAGTGATAGGAGAGTTATTTTTTGCACCACAACACGCCATGAATTATAATAAGGCTTGGGGACAGGAGGTTTTTCAACAACGCTCAGGAGAGGCTTGGCATTTTTTCAGCCAACACTACGGAAATACCTTAGAAGTAGAATTGGTAAAAGAAGAAACAAGGCTTAAAACCATGTACGAGGAAACTCTTATGGGAAAACTTTCCCCACAAAAGGGCATTGTGGTGGCGATGTAGAGGTTAGAAGTCTTTGAAGTATATCTCTTTGTTTTGTCCATCTAAAACTCTTATCCAATCTACGGCGATGCTTCCTTTTCCATCAATGCGAATGGATTTGAACATACCTATAGATTCACCATAACTAAGTGCTTGGTGTTGCAATTTGCCATCAATATAAAAATAAAACTTTTTATCTTTGATTGTAATTCTCCAAGTTTGCCAAACAGCCCATTTAGTATTGGGCTGAGTGAGTGCATCAGCGTCTATTTTATGCTCTCGCTCCAAAAAATATTTTTTACCCTGATAATATTCTGGTGTGCTTTTTATTTGAACGCCGCCTGAAAAATAATCCCTTGCTACATACCAAACCCCAAAAGTGCTACACCCCTGCGTAACTTTCTTAATAAAAATCCCTTTTTCATTTGCTACCATACCTATTGATAAATCCATACAGTTATTTCCTCGAAGACGCTCCGAAGGTTTTAATCTAATTTCTAAGGTTGCCTCATCTATAGGAATACCAAAAGGATGTTTTTTAATAAGTCTTGTATAATAGGCATTGGTATTTATATGAGGAAATTCGGGTAAAAACTGTGCTGGAAACTGCATAGTGCCTTTATTGATAAGGCTACTATCACTGAATAACGTTGTAAAAACGTCTTTCCCTACCTCAGTGGCATAGCCTACCCAATCAGTAGGGGTATCAATATTTAGCACTATAAGAAATTGATTCGTATTTTTAGTACGAAGATAGATATAGTTAATAGGGTGTTGTAAATGCAAATACAGTGTATCTGTTCTTTTGGCAAATCCATTTTTACCATAAGAGGATAAAAACCAATCTGTGCTAGTATCTACTTCTAAGTTTAGACTATCATCAAGGGGAAGGTTTCCGAAGTCGTAGTACAACACAAAACTGGACTGCTTACCGTTACTATCTTGTTTTAATATCTTAAAAGTGATTTTTTTGCATTCTTCAGGTGTGTAAATATGGTATTGGTGCGGTCTGTAATTGTAATAAAAAATAGTAAGTATTGTTCCCAAAAACACTGCCGCAATGATGATCATAAATGACAACCAAAAATACTTTTTAGGTGTTTTTGGTGCAAGTTCTCTATTGTATATCTCATGTCCTATATGTACTAACTGAAAAGACTCTTTGTAGGTCTTGATGTACACTAAAAATTCTATTAGTGTCCATTCTGCTATGTTTTTTTCAGAAGGCGGAAGTTGTTCTTGTTCTAAAATAGCAGGTATTGCATCAAAATCTTCATTAATAGCCAAATCACCTATAAGCAGAGCTTTGTGTTCTTCCTTGAAGTGCTTTAAGGTTTGTACTTTTTCGTGGAGTATATTTATGGTATTTTGTGAATCTTCTTTATTTTTTATGTTTATCATTTTCATGATAACCAAATACCACTCTCTTACATTTTTGTAAATTTCATAACACTCGCAAAACTCCTCAAATTTATGGTAGCCCTCTTTTACTCCTACATACAAGGTGATGAGTTCTAAGTTTTCCATTTTATATTGGAGTTTATTTTTTCCTCTTTTCTTAGTAGGGTCTATAAACTCTTGTAACCATTTTCTACTGATGGCTGCTTGGGAGATTCTATGAGGTTCGTTGCGTTCTTTTATTATATCTACCAAACGTTTTTTCAACACTTCTTGTATGCTTGTAAAAAGTGCTTCGCCATTATTGGTAAGTGTTTTTAGTTCTTCTAAAGATGTGGGGGGAATTGGATTTTTAATTTGTTGTTTCAGCAGCGGATTATTGAAGCGATGCGTAGAAAGCCTCAAATCATCTATAATGACTGCCCAATCTTCCTTTAATTTTAACACGAATAAATACCGTAAAATGTCAAAATTTTTCTCTTGCATGTTTAATGAATTTTAGAAAATACCAGCTTTCATTATCTCCAACAATCCTAAGTATCCTATTTTGATGGTAAATATAATGAAAAAATAACATGGTTTAAATATTATCGTTGTTTTTAACTCCAACAAGTTTGTTTGCATTAATAAAAAATAGCTCACACAGCTTACTAACAGTATATTTATGGCTATTTTTTTGGGTGAGATAAAGTTATATTTTTTTGCTAACATTTAAAAAAATACACTTAGTATTGCAAAAGAAAAGGCGGAAACCGAAAAGCCAAATAAGAGAGTAGGGATTACTATAATTTTTTTTTAAAAATGTTAAAATCTATCAAATTTTTCACAGTAACTATTGCATTAATAAGTTTATTATCAAGTTGTTCATTAACACTACCTATCAATGCGACAAGCAACCCTGTAGGATCAAAGGTAGGTCGTGCTACAGCACAAGGGTACTTTACAGTTTTATTTTTCAACCAAGACGCAAGTATTCAAAAAGCTGCTAAAAATGGAGGAATTACTACTATTTCAACAGTAGACTTAAAACGTACTTCTATTATGGGACTTTATGTTACCTATGAAACTATCGTAACTGGAGAGTAATTCTTAAAATCTATCTCAATGAGGTTGTCTAACATAAAAATATACATTTATTAGAGACAGCCTCATTATTAAAGAAATATGATGTTATTAAAAATATTACATATTGTATTGTTTAGTATTGGTATTATGTTAAACCTTAAGGCTCAAAATCCAAGCGATTTGTATGAAACCTTTTTTATAGGTGAGCGCGGCTTACAGTATTTTATTAAACCTATCAGTTTTGAAGATAATCTTGCCAAGACTACCTTAGAGATTGATATTACATTTCGCTATAAAAATGAAATTAAAGATTCAGCTACTGTGAACTTTTTTCTCATATCCAAAGAGGTTATAAAGCAAATAGATTCTTTACATATCATAAATCCAATCGGTCGTATTCAGACAAAAAACATACAATTCTTATTTGTAGAAAAACGCAAAGACCTATTTTACTCTCGTTTTACTACTCAGTATTCATTGAAAGATATTTGCGAAATCTTCAAGAACCAAGATTGGCTAATAATAGGATACTTTACTAATAAAACTTCTCGAAAATTTCAACCTTCTGCTAAAACATTAAAAAACTTAGCAAAGGTTAATAAAAGTATTTTTGTATTATTTTAAACTATGTTGTTAGAATATATCTTAGAAATAGCCCTAAAAGGCGGAAACCGAAAAGCCAATAAGAGAGTAGGTATAAATTATTGAATTTAATTCTATGGTACAAGTTAGAAAAATTGGTGATGCACAAAACCGTTTGGGTATGTTTGGCTTCCGTTATTGGTCTTGGAGTGTTAGATTTACAGATGGCACTTGGGGTGAATTTTGTCAAAATCAAAAAAATGACAGATTTTTTGTCAGTACTGCTGTTGGTGAAGTCTATTATATTGACAAAAACGCAGCCATTAATGCGGCTTATCATTGGGCAAAATATAGTAAAATGCCAGAAGAGGGTAGAATGCGATAGGTTGTAAAAACTATAACCTTTTTATCAAAAGTATATTATGTTTGCGAAAAGGCGGGCTAATATGTATGCGTAATTTAGGTTTTTATGCTTTTCATTTACTTTTATGCATTATCACAAGGAAAGTGCTATCAAACCTGCCCTACACAAATATTTTTCCGTTAAAAATACATTTTTGCAGAAATGACACACATTATTAAATGATCAACAATATCTAACAAGCATATACTTTCAATTGGCGTTCACAAATCCTATTTCTAAAACTTCTCAAAAGTATTTTAGAGTAGGATTTGACATATTGTGGAGAAATAAAACCTAATCTTAAACACCCAAATATTACCTCATTTTATGAAAGTAATATTTAAAATCTAAGTTTGAGTTAAATTGTTTTTTCACAAATCTAATGGCTTTTAAGTATGCTTTTTCTATATCCATAAACATCATTTTTTCATAAAAAATACTTACAAAAGTAGTCCTTTGTTCGCTATCATGGGCAGAAACGGTAACCAATAAATTTGTGTTGTTGTATTGACTTTTTATTTTGCCAAGTTCTTCTTCCCAATTGTCAAATATTTTTTTGTCTACCAATGAGAGGGTAGAAATAATAGACTCATCGGAAAGTTGTGCTTTATTATTGTTTAAATTACTGTCTTGTTGGTTCAAAATAAATCCTTTTTGAGCAAAGTAAGCACTGTCCGATTGACTTTTTAGCCTACTTAAACTATCTTGTTGAGCAGTAGGTTGGGCATTGGCAACATAAATCATTAGATTAAGAATACATAGTATAATACAAGTAAAAATTATGTTCATTTTTTAAGTAATTTAGTCTAATAAGTCTAATTCACCCTTTCCCAATGCAAAGTATCTTTGACAAAAACGACTACATAGGCAACTAAATCCTGTTTGCTTTTCAGCAATGCATCGTTTTTTAGGTAGTCCAATAATTGTGTTTTCGCCGCTTCTTGGGTCTTTTTAAAGTTATTTTCT
>RDZE01000048.1 GCA_004293905.1 Cytophagales bacterium
TTTTCAGACTCCAAAGATAATCCCCTTTTTTAATCCTAAAAAATTAAATTAAATATCTCATAATCAAATACTTATAAAATCGTCATGTAGAGTGGATTTTACCTTTACCAACTTCATTTCTTTATTTAGGTAAATTTTAAAATAATTGGTTTTTTTTATTTTGGATAATTGTAGCAGTTGACGTTGCATATCCATGGACAATGATTGAATTTTATCATAATCAAACACGTCTGTTCCATTTGTAAAATATGTCGAGTCGAATATGTTAAATTTGGGATAATCACACAGAAATAAGGTGTCTTGTTTACTACAAATACAAAAGAATATTCCCTTATTTTTTAATTCATTTAACGATAATGTGTCTTTTTGATTAGAGGCAAATCCGACAAAATTCTCGCCTAATGCTATTATTTTACCTCTATCAGTAGTTATGCTCAATAATTGAGGCTGGTTTATTAGATTGTAGTAGATTTGTGTAGAGTTAGGATCTGATGAAATTCGCCCCTCCCAAATGCCATAAAGTATTGATTGGCTATTTTGGCTCATTACCATTGATATTGAAACTGTGAAAACAAAGATTGAAAGTATTTTTTTCATGAAATTTATTTTTTAAAAATGTTATAGAATTTATTCGTTAAATCTCGTCTCATTTTATAGGCATTTGGTAATGCAGGATATATTGTACCATTGACTCTTGCGCCTAATTTATCTATATCCTCGTCCTTACTTCCACTATCAGCAAACGAATTTAAACTCTTTTTTTTCCAGTAATACATACTCGCTTTGATAGCTATTCCTAAATCATTTGTTATTTGTTCTATATCTTTACCTGCAAAGTCCTTAGAATTTCCTGCATTTTCTTTGTCGTTATTCCATAAAGTTGAGATGGATTCAAATTCCGATTTTCCTGTTAAATGTATAAAACCTTTCCCTAAAAACTTCGAGCCATCGCCAGTATTTGCCGCCCCGTTTCCCATTCGACAAGAGTACGTGTAATCTATGAGCGCAGCGGTACAAACATATTTGTCTTTGACTTCTAAACTACTTGTTACACTTTTCAATGGTGGGATACAGGGCATTGGCTTATCTCCATCGCATTGTGTCAAATCGGCCTCATAACCTTTAAACAAATCACAATATTTCACTTTCCCAAACACCTCTTTTATACGCGCTTTACTCTGGTAACAAGTTTTTTCCTCTAATTCTAACAATCCACCCGTTTCTACGCCAATCTGTCCCAGAAAATGGCTCATTCTCAGAGGTGTATTGATTTCAAATTTATCACTGTATTTGTTTATCAGCTCTGCCACCTCGTCGCACCTACTTTGGTCAGTGCCAGAGAATATCTCCTTCAAATCTTTGCCAGTGATAGGAAACTTGGCTGTTGGGTCTGTTTTTTTCTTGACTCCAAACAAATATTCTCTCAACTTATCTTTGGTACTTGGTGTACCCGACAAGTCGTTTGGCGAGAGTTTTATTTCAACCACGTTTTTACCGTCGGCTTTGATGATAAAGCCTGTTGCGGTTTCTTCGTATTCTTTCATGGTCAGGGTGTGGGCTACATCGACTTGGCCTACAAATACCATTTGCATTTCTGAAATATCAATGCCTTCTACCGAAAAATTATTGCCTGCAAGTGTTTTATTGGCCTGAGCCGTTTTGACTAAAACGCCTTTTGTACCACCAGAAACTAAAGCAGTGTGCATCAATTTGAGATTGGTTTGAATATCGTCACAATCGTCAAACAAGCCAAGACAGGGCAAGGATTTAGGCGCAGCAGGTTCTTCGAGCAGTAGTTGATTGGGCACACAATCGGCTACAAAGAAACTCCATTCTTGGTTGGGACCGCCTTTCTTGGGGGCGGGGGCTTGGGCTACTAAATCATTGACGCAGTTTATGCCTTGCTGCTGTTGGTCAAGCCAAGTGCTAAGGGTAGATACGTAAGGTGAGGTATCTGCCCCTGGCTTTTCCTTCCATAGCGCTAACTCTTTCTTTTTGGCTTCGGTGGCCGTTTTGGCCATCTGTTGCAGGGCTTTGAGTTCTTGTGAGCTAGGTTTTTGGCCGCTATTGATTTTATCTACCACAGCTTTGGCCTTCTGTCGTAGGGCTTTGAGTAGGTCGGCTATGGTGTTGTAAGTCTCGGCAATGGCTCCTGCATTCTCGGCGGCTACGTCGAGTACTTGGTTGTAGGCGGCGTAGGCTTTTTGGAGATTGGCACGCTGCTGCTCGTTGAGAATAGACGCACTCACGCCGCTCAACTCGGCACTACCCGCTACAATACAGCCGCCTTTGGCTACTTTGATGCCTGTGAGCGTTAGACCCAATTTGATATTATTCATC
>RDZE01000047.1 GCA_004293905.1 Cytophagales bacterium
GGAGACTTCTATCAATACAAGGCACAAGTTTCCGCTGCGCTCAAACTTGCGCCAGTATTTTATTTTTTTTATTTTAGAATATACTTAAGCCAGTTGGGGGGGGTAAAATTAAAAAAACTAAAAATAAAAATACATTTTTGTATTTGTTTA
Organism: Cytophagales bacterium; assembly: GCA_004293905.1. Lineage (GTDB taxonomy): Bacteria > Bacteroidota > Bacteroidia > Cytophagales > Microscillaceae > RDZE01. Next base: position 151 of record RDZE01000047.1, read on the forward strand.
TTTTTTAGTTACATTTTTATAACTTTAAAATAGTAGAAATTCTTTAAAAAAATAAAAAAAGCCTCCGACAAACTTTATAAAAGTGCCAAAATGAAAGAAATAACACTATTTTAAAGCCAATTTACCAATACAATATTAAAATTTATTCACCATAAATTTAAAATATATCAAAATTTTTAGGACTTTTCTAATATTTTCTTGTACTTCATAGATATTTTAGTTATTTTTGCATAAAAAAATTTAAAAATAAATAATAATGATAATCGCAGAAGAAAAAAAAACAAAACTCGAAACTTTTTTAGAAAAATACGCCAATCACCCAAATTATCAAGCACCAAGAGGAAACCAACTCAATGCAAAATCGTGGCAAACAGAAGCCGCATTGCGTATGTTTTTGAATAATTTGGATAAAGAAGTGGCAGAAAATCCCGCAGAATTAGTAGTCTATGGAGGTACAGGGCAAGCGGCACGCAATCGTGAATCTGTCCAAAAAATTATCGAAATTTTATTAGAATTAGACGACGAACATAGCCTTTTAGTCCAATCAGGAAAGCCCGTAGGCGTATTACCTACACACCCGCAAGCACCACGCGTATTGATTGCTAACTCAAATTTAGTCCCAAAATGGGCAACTTGGGAGCATTTTGAAGAACTAAAACAACGCGGATTGATGATGTATGGACAAATGACCGCAGGAAGTTGGATTTATATTGGCACACAAGGAATTTTACAGGGTACTTATGAAACTTTTGCAGAATGTGGCAGGCAACATTTTGGCGGAGATTTGAAAGGACGTTTGTTGGTAACAGGTGGAATTGGTGGAATGGGCGGAGCGCAACCACTGGCGGCAACCATCGCAGGAGCAACTTTTTTAGGCGTAGATATTGATAAAACCCGAATCGAAAAAAGACTAAAAGATAGATATATCGATAAAATTACCGAAGATTATGAAGAAGCAAAAAATTGGGCATTAGAAGCAAAAGCAAAATCGCAAGCTATTTCTATTGGTTTGGTGGGCGATATTGGTGATGTATTAGAAAAATTATTGAAAGATAATATTATTCCTGATGTTTTGACTGACCAGACTTCCGCACACGACCCACTATTTGGGTATATACCTAACACACTTCAACATCTTGACGTACACGAATTAGAATCTTATCGCAATGAATTTCCTAATGAATACAGAGAAAAGTCATATAAAAGTATGGCTCGCCACGTAAATTTTATGCTCGAAATGAAAAAAAGAGGCGCAAAAGTTTTTGATTATGGAAATAATTTACGTGAATTTGCTAAACAAGGTGGCTGTGAAAACGCTTTTGATTTCAAAGGTTTTGTTCCCGAATATATCAGACCTCTTTTTTGTGAAGGCAAAGGTCCTTTTCGTTGGGTGGCTTTGTCAGGTGATGAAAACGACATCAAAGTTACAGATGAGGCTTTAAAAAATGCCTTCCCTGAAAATATAAATATGATAAAATGGCTCAATGCGGCAGAAGAAAGAGTTGCTTTTCAAGGACTCCCTGCCCGAATTTGTTGGTTAGGAATGGGCGAAAGACAAAAAGCAGGTTTGATTTTCAATGAATTAGTACGAACTGGAAAAGTAAAAGCACCTATTATTATCGGACGCGACCATCTCGATTGTGGCTCGGTGGCTTCTCCCAACAGAGAAACCGAAGCTATGTTAGATGGTTCAGATGCAGTATCAGATTGGGCATTGTTAAATTTGATGGTCAATACAGCAGGCGGTGCCACTTGGGTTTCATTGCATCATGGCGGAGGCGTAGGTATGGGCTATTCACAACACGCAGGAATGGTTATTGTAGCAGACGGAACGGAAAGAGCCAAAAATTGTATTACAAGAGTTTTGAATAATGACCCAGCGATGGGCGTTTTAAGACATTCAGACGCAGGTTATGATATTGCCAAAGAAACAGGAGAAAAATTTGGGTTGAATATTTGGTAAATAATTGATTGATAGTATATATTAAACCTAAAAGTTTTTTTTAGGTTTAATTTGTAATTATTAAAATAGCCACAATTTATTGAAAATCAATAAATTATGACTATTTTTTTGGATATATTGTTGCAAAAGCTTATTTTTGTAGT
>RDZE01000027.1 GCA_004293905.1 Cytophagales bacterium
ACGTGTTGCTTTTCAAAAAAAGACCAATACCACGAGGCAGCCATTAAAATTATGTTTCAACAGCGAAATTATGATTATCATACATTTTGAACCACAACCGAATTTTTCTATAATTTATTCCAAGTGGCTAATTTTCTTTGACTCATTTTCCCTTTTTGATTAAATGAGATTTGGAGTGCTTTGACTAATTCCATTCTCGTTTGGCGTGGGTCTATAATGCGGTCAATACTGTTATTGCCTGCTGCTTCCCAAGGAGCATTCATTTTTGCCATTTCTTGTAAAAAAAGCGCTTTCATTAGGGCAGGATTATCACTGCTCTGTAATTTCCTTCCCAAAACTACATTGCAAGCTACTTCGGGTGCCATAAAAGAAATTTCGGCTTTAGGGAAAGCCAACATAAAATCGGCACCCATTTTTGCCCCAAGCATATTATTATGCGCCATTCCGTAAGATTTTCTTATGATAAGAGCTATTTTTGGCACTGTACTATAGTGAAGTGCATTGATAAAATTCATAATTCGGACAGGCATTTTATTTTCTTCGGCTTGTTTTCCTACATAAAAACCGGGAGTATCGTGCAAGAATATCAATGGAATATGATAAGAATCGCAAGTAATAAGAAAATGGAGTGCTTTTTCACAAGCTCCTGCACCCATCGCTCCTGCATTTACTTTAGGGTTATTTGCCAAAACACCTACTACTTGCCCTTCCAAACGGGCGAAGGCGGTGATAAGACTTCCGTCATAATAAGGTTTAAGTTCGAGAATGCTGCCAACATCAAAAATACATTGTAGTAATTCATGCATATCATAACTATATTTACTATCCGTAGGGATAATATCCAGTATTTTATTGGCTTTGAAAGGGGAGGGGGCTTCAAAAAAAGAGGCATTTGGAGGAGTACTTTCCGCATTGGGTGGGAGATACTGAAATATTTTTTTGATTAATGACAAGGCTTCTTGGTCATTTTTGGCAAAAAGGTCTACCAAACCTGTTTTGTAAGCGTGCAATTCCCAACCTCCTAAGGCATCTTTTTCACTTTGTTCTGTTGTGGCTATTTCTAAAATAGCGGGGCTTGCCACTGCCATTATAGTACCTTTGACTTGTATAACAATATCAGAAACAGAGGCTTTCCAAGTAGGACCACCGTAACACTCTCCAAGAATCGCTGTGATAAGAGGCGTTTCGCGTGCGCGCGGTTGATGATGTGTAATATGGCTCAATGAATAACTCATCATTCCGACTGCCCCCATAATATCGGGGATACGTGCGCCACCACCATCGCCTAAGTGTATGCTTGGGAAACCTTTTTTGCGCGCCATTTCGTGAATATGGTATTCTTTTTCGTAGCCTACCAACCCTCCTGCACCTGCCAATACGGTAGCATCATCTGCTGAGATTGCCACCATTTGAGTATCTATAGTGCCATAGCCACATATTTTGCCATCAGCAGGTGTTTTATCTTTTACCTCTTTCAATGGGCTATGTGCCAATAAACCTATCTCATAGAAAGAGTTTTTATCCAATAGTTTTTGTATTCGTTCGCGAGCGGTAAGTCTTTTGAGGCTATGTTGTTTTTTAATTTTTTCCTCACCCCCCATTTGTAAAGCTATTTGGGTTCTTTTTTTGAGTTCCTCTATGCCATAAGGGTCTTGGTTTATTTCCTCATTTTCCATGTTGTATGCTAATCAAAAATTTTAGACGGCAGGTTCTTGTTGGCTAAGACAATGAAAACTTCCCAACCCCCAAATGATTTCAACGGAATCAATGGGAATAACTTTCTTTTCGGGGAAGCATTTTTCAAGGGTATCTATAGCTATTTGGTCTTCGGGACACTGAAAAGTAGGCACTATTACACCAGCATTGCAGATGTAAAAATTGGCATAAGAGGCGGGCAGTCTTTGTTCTTCCCATATTACAGGCGAAGGCATAGGTAACTCTATGATATTGAGTTGTTTATCATTGAGCAATCGCATTTTGGAGAGCAGTTGCAAATTTTCCTGCAAGGGTAAGTAATTTTCATCATTTTTATTTTTCTCAATAACAGTAACCACAGTATCCTCATTTATAAAGCGTGTGATGTCGTCTATGTGTCCATCGGTATCATCACCAACAATGCCATCGGCTACCCAAAGTATTTGGGCTACTCCATAGTATTCGCAAAGATAGGTTTCTATGTCCTGACGCGATAGGGCAGGATTGCGATTAGGATTTAGTAGGCAAGCGGTAGAGGTGATGAGCGTACCCTCTCCGTTGAAATCTACAGAGCCACCTTCCATGACAATACCCGCTTCATAAAGTGGCAATTGGAGATATTCGGCAATATGATAAGGGATTTGATTGTCTAAATCATAAGGGGGATATTTATCTCCCCAAGCATTATAATCCCATTTAACAACAGCTTTTTTATGTTCGGGGTGTTCGGGGTTGATGACAAAAGCAGGACCATGGTCGCGACACCAAGCGTCATTGTTTGGGAAAATATGTATTTTTATATTTTCTGTAGGTACGGCATATTCTTGCAACTGCTTTTTTACAAGCAATCTCATGCGTTCATCTTTGACATTGATATTGACAATTTCGCTCTGCGCTACTTGCTTCACAAATTCGAAGTAAGAAGGGTATATGGTATTTATTTTATTAGGAAAAGAGTTTTCGTTGTGCGGATAACTCAGCCAAGTAGCTGTATGGCGTGCCCATTCAGCAGGGAAATAGTATCCCTCTTTGCGTGGTGTTTTTAGGTCAGCTAATAACATATTGAAAATAATTAAAGCCCTCTGAACAATCTTACGCTATCCCAAGGAATTCTTGAAAGAATCAATACCAATGCTATAGTCGTGAATAGAAGCATAGTTCTATGCTTTTTGAGGCTCGCAGTTGCCTTTTTCGAGATGCTTCTGCCTACCTGAACCAATACTACGGCGGCTATCATTACTGTAATGTGTTCGACTGCCCAATAACGAATTGCGGCTATTTTCATCATCGCGCTCATATTGCCCAAGTTTTGTGTAGTGATAGGACTAAGAACAAAATAAAGCAAAAGACCAATGAGTAATTGTAAGTGCATTAATCCTGTTAATGAGGCAGAAAATATATTATCTTGTTTAGTATAATTAGATTTATTGAGTACGCCCATGAGGGATTTTACAATAACAATAAGGGCTAATACTAAAACTGCCCAACGGAGCCAAGAGTGTAGGAATAGGGTAATTGAATATGCGTTCATAACTTTTTTTGGGTAAAATTATGAGTTTTTTTCATTTGAACCAAAATTTTGCAGATTTTTCATAAAATAGCCAAGCAAGCGTAGTATAGTTGTAATATTGATTGTCGTATTTGAACTTAGAAGACAAACGCCATTGTACAATTTCTTTTTCGGGTTTCCAAAAACCATAATTGTAGGCAGCCGCATAGAAACGAAGTTTTTCTTCAGTATTAGTCCAATACTTAGTGCGGTACGAAATTTCCATAAGCCAATAAAAAGCATTGAGGTACTGAAGTTGCCATTCAATATTGTTAAGTCTTTCTATGCGTGCTTTTCTGATTTCAATGTCGCTTTTTGCGGTATTATATGAGTAAATTTTTTGGAAAGAAGAAAGTTGTTGACTAGCTAATAGCTCCTCTATTTTTTGAACAAAAGAAGGTTTCATTTGGAAATAACCGATGGAAAAATCGGCATAATTCTCTCCAAAATTGACATAAAGAAACTCTAAAGAAGTAACTTCGGCATGATTTTGCAACTGATTAAAACGCAATAATTCGGGAAAGGCAATGGCAATGACTAAGGGTGTTTCTGCCCCTGCTTTAGAAAGGAAAAATTGAATATCCTTTTGGTGCGTTTTTACAAATTGAGAAGCATTTATAAAATGAGCACTTTCTTCAAAGGGTACTTGTGCTAATGCAACAGTGATTGGAATAAAGCCAATTGATATAAATAACAAATTTATATAGATAAAATAAAGATAAAACCTTTGTAGAATTGTAATTTTTTTTGGAATCATGGTACAAATTGGCTAACTTTGTCCTTAAACTTTAAGCAAAGATATAACTAATATACAAAATTAAAAATCTCAAATGGAACCTGTATTGATAATAGGCATTATATTTTCCCTCCCTATTTTGGGTGTTCTAAGCAGTACTTATCTGAAAGCATTGAAGTTAAAAGCACAAGCAAACACTTCGCAAGGGCTTACTAATGAAGATAAAAAGTTGCTTTACAATGCACTTCACAAGAACGAGGATTTGCAAAAAAGGATTGAAAATTTAGAAATTATCATTACAAGTATGGACAAGGAAATCTTGGCTTTACAAGGGCAAACCTTACTGGAAGAAAGCAAACAAAAAACAGAAGAGTTAGCACAAAAAATGAAAAAAAAACCAGATGAGCAATAGATAAAAATTTTGGGTTACATGTATCTTTGTTAAAGTATTAACGACAAAATCAACTTGAGCTTTAACTCTTGATATATCATGACAGCAGTAAGACACCAAATAGGATATATTTTCCTTTTTTTCGTATTGAGTATATGCCTACCAAAACACAATTCAGCACAAAATATTTCTCTCACCTTAGGCAATACCACCACTTGCCCTGGAAGTGTATTAGCCGTTCCTTTTACCATCACAGGGACTTTTAATTCAGGAAATGTATTTACAGCTCAAATATCTGACAACACAGGTAGTTTTACTTCCCCCACCAATATCGGTACGCTCATTGGTACTTCCTCAGGAACATTATTTGCCACTATTCCTAGTGCCCTCATGGGTACAGGCTACAGAATCAGACTTGTATCTAACGACCCTACCGTCATCAGTTCTAATGTAAGCGGTATCATCACCATTTCAGGACCTGTAGGCAACCCTACTGTCTTCGGAAGTGGGCAATGGAATGCTTACGTATACAGTGGAAATAATTTTGACACCTATCGTGGTACTTTTAATACCACAGCCGCACTTAATTTTAATACCTCTACTTACTATGCAACCAATGGTTCGCCAAGTTCGGCAGCAGGTTATTCAGGTTGTCCTTTAGTAACTTCTGACAATCACTCAATTACTTTCAAACGTACAAACTTTCCTTGTGGGTATTACCAAATCAATGTAGGATATAATGATGTAGCACTTGAATTGTTGATTGATGGTGCAGCAGTGGGTGGCGTGGCTGGTGGAACAGGAGGACCTTTTACAAATAATAACGTTTGGCGAGGCATCTTAGGACCGACCTCTACGGTAGAATTAAGAATTAAGGAAACTACAGGTAATAACCAAGCCAGTTTGTCTTTTGTGTCATTGCCATTGATTAGTTTGCCAGCTACTGCCATTAAATGTAATGCGGGCTCGAGTGTAACATTGACCGCCACTGTACCTACAGGTATTACTTTAGATTATAGTTGGTCTCCTGCAACTAACTTGAATACAACTACAGGAGCCACAGTAATAGCTACACCACCTACCAATACTACTTATACCGTAACAGGTACTGACCCTGCTACAGGTTGTACTTTTACAGCCAGCATAGATGTACAAATAGCTGTAGGAACAACCATTGTTTCTCCTACTAATGTTTTGATTTGCCCAGGGCAAAGTACCACCCTTACTGCTTCGGGAGCAGTTAATTACACTTGGTCGCCTTCGACGGGTCTTAGTAGTACTTCTGGGGCAATAGTTACTGCAAATCCTACTGCTACTACCACTTATACTGTAACGGGCGATGATGGTTGTGCTACAAGCACTGCTACGGTTACTGTCAATGTAGGGACAGCCTCCGGAAATCCAACAGTATTTGGTAATAATGTATGGAATGTATATGCTTATCAGGGTAATATTATTAGTGCGCCTGCTTCAAGTATTTATTTGGGATATTATACAGAAAACAATTTAAGTTTTGCTTCTAATAACAGATGGAATTTGAATAGTACTCCTTCTAATGCTTCAGGCTATGTAGGCTGTGTTGTGCCTGCTGATAATCACTCCGTAAGTTATAAACGCACTAATTTTACTTGTAATATTTACCAAATAGATTTAGTAGCCAACGATAATAACGCGGAGATTTATATAGATGGTGCATTGGCTTATAGTCGTGCAGGCTCTACTACTACTACTGCAACTGCTTGGACAGGTGTTTTGGGTAGTCCTTCACAAGTGGAATTGAGATGGATAGAAACTACGGGTAACTCGCGTGGCGCATTGAATTTTACGGTCTTGCCTCTTATCCCTATTACTGACTATGTAATATGCCCAACCTCCTCAGCAACTATTGTAGCTACTAATGTGGCTGGTATGACTTATAGTTGGACTGGTCCGGGTGGTTTTACTGCCAATACTTCTACTATTACTACACCTGTAGGGGTGGCTGGGGCGTATGTACTCACCGCTACACACGCTGCTACGGGTTGCACATTTACGGCTACTGCCAATGTAACGCTTACTTTGGTAAATCCTGTAGTGGTAGTAACTCCAGCATCGCCTACAATATGTGGGGGGCAAAGTACAACATTGACTGCTACGGGAGCAACGTCTTATACTTGGTATCAATCTACCACTCCCATTTTTGGCACAACACCCACCATAAGCACTACAAATACCTTAACAGTAAATCCCGCTGTAACAACTACTTATAGCGTAATAGGTTTTGATGGTTGTAATTATAGTAATCCTACCCTTGTAACCGTAACAGTGGGTTCGGGAAGTCCTGGAGATTTTGGGAATGGAGTATGGAATGTATACTGTTATAATACCAATAATTTTGGTAATTATTATGGCTATTATGTAGAGCCCTTACTTACTTTTGATACAAGAAATAGATGGGCGACTAACTCAAGACCAAGTACGGCATCGGGTTACTCAGGTTGTGCGCTTACTTCAAGTGATAATTTTTCGCATATCCATAAAAGGAGAAATTTTACTTGTGGATATTATCAAATAGACATAACAAATTATGATGATTTTTATCAATTGTATATAGACGGAGTATTGGTTTCAGCACAAAATAGTACTTGTTGTTTGGCAACAAACAATATTTGGAGAGGCTTTTTAGGTGCTAATTCTACCGTAGAATTGAGGGTTAGAGAATTGACAGGAAGTGCTCATGCAGGGTTACGCTTCACAGATATAGGAAGCACTATTTCGCTCACAAGCCTCCCCGTTACCATTTGCGAAACTTCTACTACTACACTCACCGCAGCAAACTTACCTATTTCTTCAGTAGCTGGTGCGCCTAATGCGACTATCACATGGCAATCGCTTTCCCCTACTGATATTTCCATCAGTGCTACCACAGGCAATAGTATTGTGGCTACGGCTCTTACTACTAATGACAACACCGTAAGATGCACCTACACCGACCCTACGACAGGTTGTACCGTTGTTCGCGATATACTCATCACAATAGACCCACTGCCTACTACAGCCGTTTCTGCCAATATTTTAACAGTTTGCGCAGGAGAGCCTGTAATTCTTTCTGCCACAGGAGCAAATACTTATAGTTGGTCTACGGGTGCTACAGGAACTACCATCACTGTAAATCCTACTACTACCACTACTTACACTGTTTCAGGAAATAACAATTGTGCAACAGTAGATGGTTCCGTAACTATTAATGTATTGAATAACGGCGGACTCACTGGAGCAGAATTCGGAGATGGCTATTGGTATGCATTTGCTTACAATGGAAACTATATTTCTACACCTGCTTCTGCAACGTTACGTGGGTATTATACTGAAAAAAGTATTAGTTTTAATTCCGCAAATCGTTGGGACATCAACACTAATCCAGCCAATGCAACTTTGCAAGCAGATGGTTCTTTGGGTTATACGGGTTGTACGGTAAATAATGACAACCACTCAGTAGTATACAAACGCACTAATTTTCCTTGTGGTTATTATACTATCAGCATAGCCAACCACGATGATGGTTATCGTTTGTATGTGAATGGGACATTGGTTTCTTTCAATAATGGTTGTTGCCAAACATGGCCTAATGTGTGGTCAGGTTTATTAAATGAAACCTCTACCGTAGAATTTCAATGGCAAGATGGCTCAGGCGGTTCTTCAGGAAGTTTGAGTATAGGGTTTTCTTTGGCAAGTGCTACTACGGCTATATGGACAGGCAATGCCAATAATACAGATTGGTTCAATGCGCTGAATTGGTGTCCAAGCTACCCTGATGCGAATACAGATGTGATTATTCCCGGTGCGGGGGTGAGCTTTATGCCTACTATCAATGCCAATGGTGCAGTTTGTAGAAAAATTACGGTTACAACAGGTGCGACACTTACCATCAATGGCAGTTACCAATTAGATGTCAATGAAGGTTTTGTCAATGAAGGTACTTTTGTTGCAAACAATAGTACTATTAATTTGATGAATACTGCCAATAACGTAGAATTAAAAAGCACTGTAGGCAGTTTCTACAATCTCAACCTTGATAAACCTTCCCTCAATGTACTCATGACAGGGAATATTCAGGTGAATAATATCCTTACACTCAACCAAGTTGCCTTAGATTTGAATGGGAATAGCCTCACTATTAACAATTCATCTGCTACGGCTATTAATCGTTTAGGGAATGCATTTATTAAAAGTGAAACAAATTTAGGCACCAATCCAAGTATCATTTGTTGGAATGCATCTACAAATGTTGCTGCTTATACTTTCCCTTTTGGAGTATCTTTTACAGAATACATACCTGTAACATTTGATAAAAAAACCAATGCAAATAGCAATGTTTGTATTTCTACAAGAGCTACAGGAGTGAATAATTTGCCTTTGGTGCCAGGTACTAATATGGTGGGCGTATCAGGCGCAACAGCCTTACACGTAATAGACCGTTGGTGGGACATCAGCACAAGTATAGACCCCTTGCCCTTACCCGGTGCTGATGTAACTTTCCGCTATCGTGCTGTCGAAAACACCTTGCCTTCGCCTACGGTTAATATTGCTGTGCAACATTTTAGCAATCTCATCAACGATTGGGAATCTCCATATAACAATTCGGCAGCAGGTGTAACTACCGGCATAGGGGCTGTTACGGCAGTCAATCTTACCAAATTTTCGCCCCATGTCATTTCAGTAGAGGCAACCCCTTTGCCCATAGAATTGCTCTATTTTAGAGGCAAATACGATGGCTTAGCCAATACTATTTTAGATTGGCAAACACTGTATGAAATAGACAATGAATACTTTACTATAGAACATTCTTTGGACAACAGATCATTTAAAACATTGGTAAATGTGCCTGCTAACAAACAAATAATGAGTAATAAAAAATACCAATACATAGATAAAAACCCTACAACAGGGGTGCATTACTATCGTTTAAAACAAACAGACAAAGATGGAACGTTTACCTACTCAAAAATAATAGCCGTAAGAGTTGGCGTATCGGAAAACTATCTACTGGTAAATCCTAACCCTAATAAAGGCGATAAAATGAGGGTTTTCATACAAGGAGAACCCAACGAAGAGAGAAGCCTAATAATTACAGATGCATTAGGAAGAGTCGTTTTTTCAGAAACCATCATCACCAATGCTGACGGTGTTTTTGAAAAAGAACTCCATTTTATGCCCACACTTGCCGCAGGACAATACATCATAAGTTCTAAGGGTAACCAAAACAGTTTACAAGAAAAAATTATTATTCAGTAGTAATTTCACACTTTTTTAGTATATTTGCAATGGGAAAAACGCCAAATGCACAATGGGAAAGCCTTTTTACAAAGAACAAGAAAGTGAACAACTCGAATTAGAAGTAGTAGATTTAGAAGAACACGAACTAATCGTCTTCAATGATGATGTGAATACTTTCGACCATGTCATTCAAACCCTCATAGAAGTTTGTCAGCACACCCCTGAACAAGCAGAACAATGTACGCTCATTATTCACTACAAAGGCAAATGTACCGTAAAAATAGGCGATTTCTCTGAACTAAAGCCCATGCGCGATGCCATTTGCGATAGGGGGATATGGGCAGAAGTATTCTAAATTTTTATCATACACATTATTTATGGAGTTCTCATCTAAACTGATAGAGGAAGCAGTAACCGAAATAGCCAAACTCCCCGGTATAGGCAAAAAAACAGCCCTTCGACTGGCTTTTCATCTGCTAAAACAAGACGAAACAAAAACAATTCAACTTGCCAACGCACTCATCAAACTTCGGAAAGATATTCAATACTGTCAAAAGTGCCATTTTATAGCAGATACACCACTTTGTAATTTTTGCACAAATCCTCTCCGCGACCAAACCACTCTTTGCATTGTTGAAAATTCACAAGATATTATCGCAATAGAAAATACAGCACAATACAAAGGGCTCTACCACATTTTAGGAGGCGTAATATCGCCCATGGAAGGCATATCACCGACCCAACTACGCATTGACAGCCTATTACAAAGAGTGGAAGAATTAGCCATCAAAGAAATTATTTTTGCACTGAGCCCCACGATGGAAGGAGATACAACGATTTTTTATATAGCCAAAAAACTAAAAAACTTTTCAATCAAAATCACGACCATCGCACGAGGCATACCCATAGGAAGTGAAATAGAATACACAGACGAACTTACTTTAGGAAAAAGTATTTTGAGCAGAACACAATATGAATAATCTTTTTTGTTATTTTTGTAACACATTTCAAGGTTAAAACTCCTAAACAATGGCAGAGCTGATTTGGATAATTGTAGGTTTGGTTATCGTGATGTTACTTTTTGCCCCCAAAGCAGAAGAAAAAACAAAAACACAAAACCTAAAAAATAAAAATACTACCACAAAATCCAAAAAGAATGAACCCAATAAATCAGCTAATAAAATACTCCAAAAAGCAAGCTCCGAAACAATAGCCTACAAACACTACCTAAAACAATTTGAAGAAAGCGAAAAAAACAAAAAACTCCCTCCAGTATATGCAATGGTAGCAGGTACAAGATACAAAAATGACGATACAGGGGCTGAAAGACAAGAAATTATCCGCAGAACCCAAATCGGTGAAACACTCATGCTCATTCCCGATGTGCTAAACCCCTATGACAAAGATGCTATCAAAGTAGTAAGGCTCAATGGCGAGCAGATAGGATTTATTGGTAGAGAATTAGCCATAGAACTCAAACCAAGACTCATGAACAGACTTCGGATAGATACACGCGTGAGTAATATTATTTCCAATACAGGTATTTGGGAAGTTGAAATAGAACTTGTGAAGTATGGTAGAAAATAATGGACAACCAAAATTCGTTCTAAGGAAAATAAAATACCAAAGAACCATGAAAAAACACATATTTCCCTTTTTTCTACTTTTCTGTTTCTACCTAAGTACGCAAAGTGCCATTGCCCAAACTACCACAGTAGTAATGGAAAAACAAAAGAAAGAAAAAGACAAAAGCCAAAAGTTTACAGATAAAACCACCATAAAGGCGAACAAAAAAATGAGAAAACTCAAAAAAGAATTTCTCACTAAAGCCGCCGAACAAAAAATGAATAGTGACTGGAAAATGCAAAAACAAGTAGCAAAAAGACAAAAAATACAAAAGAATGGACTCACCAAAGCAGAAAAAATGCGACAACAACAATACGAAGCCATCAGAAAACGAAAATAAACTACATGTATAAACTACGCTTTAGAATTTGGGACGGTTTTCATCTCAATTATGAAGGAATGATGATTCCTATAGCAGGGGTGCACAACCCTAAACTCATAATACAACAAAATACAGGAATTTTAGATGCAAAAAAACACGAAATTTTTGAAGGCGATATTGTGCAAATCATCATTGATGAAACCAAAAAAGAGGTAGTAAGAGTGCAAAGAAATACAGAAAATGGGCAATTACAATTTTTTCCCCAAGAATGGAATACCTATATGGCACATAGTTATGCCGAAAAATTACTCATCATAGGCAATATTTATGAAAATGAGAATCCTATGTTTTGGGAAGATGAAAAATAGTGCAAACAAACCAACCTATTAGCAAGTTTATTTAAACAATATGGTCTATTTTTATCTTAGCACACTCACCTTAGGGAGCATTATTGCCGTGTTAGCTTTGGGCATTTTCATCTCCATGCGTATTTTTGATATTCCCGACATTACTACTGATGGCAGTTACACCTTAGGTGGTGCTATTGCCGCAGTATGGCTCATCAATCAATTACCCGTAGGAGCGGTACTTATCGTTGCATTTGCGGCAGGTGCCTTGGCAGGTGCCATTACGGGTTATTTACACAGCTACCTAAAAGTAAATGCGCTATTGGCGGGCATACTCGTGATGACTGCGCTCTATTCTATCAATTTGATGCTCATGGGGCGTTCTAATTTGCCATTACTCCAACAAACTACCTTGTTTCAGGTCATCACCTTTCTTCCCTCTAATGTTTATACTACCCTTGCTTGGGCATTGGCAATTCTTTTATTGCTTTTTATGGCAATAGATTACCTCCTAAAAACAGATTTTGGCTTAGCGATGCGCGCCACAGGCGTAGCCGAAACTATGATGCGCGCCAATGGAACAAATACTACACTGATGAAACTCTTTGGCTTGGCTTTTTCTAATGGCATAGTAGCCCTCACGGGAGCACTTATTGTCCAATACCAAGGTTTTGCAGACATCAACATGGGCATAGGAATTGTCATAGTTGGTTTGGGCTCAGTGATGATAGGCGAAGCATTTAGCCAAGTATTGCGATGGAATTCGCTCACCATGAGGCTCTTAGGAGTGGTCTTGGGGGCAATACTCTTCAGGTTTATTTTAGCCTTTACCTTAGCCATAGGCATAGACCCAAATTGGTTAAAGCTAATTACAGCATTAATAGTGTTAATAGTGATTATAATTCCGAATTTACCTCAAAAAAAATGATGAAAAAAATATCTTTTTTCTTTGAAAAGGTACAACTTATTAAAATTTACATCATTTTTGCTCAAGAACTTCAATAATTATCATTGCTAACCCCATGAAGCACCTCACTCGTTACACTTCTATTTCTCTTTTATGCCTTCTTACTGTGCTTACAAGCTGCTTTAGCTCGCGAAAAGCCGCCATGCACATACCTCAAAATACCCCCTTTGTAATAGAAACCAATATGCTCAGTGTGGCACTCAAATTAGTACATGCAGAATATGAGGTCAAAGAAGACATTGCAAACTTCATCAAAGATACCAACCATGTGGAACATATTTTGGGCAAAGCCAATAAATCAGGAATCAATTTTTTGAGGGTTTATACCTTTGGGCAACTAAGCAAACCCGATAGTAATTATATAGCAATGGCATTTCCACTGATGAACCCCAAACGCTTTGAGAAATTCATCAACCACATGCTGCCCCCCGAAAAACTACACCTACAAGAAGACATCAGAAAATTCATCAAAATCAACGACAAAACAGTCATCGGCTGGGATCACGAAGTAGTAATGCTTTATCATTCATTGGATAGCCTTTCAGGGAATGAAGCCATTGTAGCCTTAGATTCTATTTTGGTAATTGACCCCAAAAATTCGCTTTTTGTGAATAATGAAAATTTTCGCAATGCCGATAAATTATGGGCAGAAGCTATGTTGTGGCTCAATATGGAAGAGTTTACCAAAATTAAACCCGTAGAGCAACTATTGCAAAGCAACCCTTTTACAAAATATAAAAAATTTGATGAAAACTATTTCAGTGGTATTTGTAAATTTAACAAAGGTGAAATAACCTTAGAAACCCAATACCATATTCCTAAAGACCAATACAAGAAAAATAAAGATATTTTTAAGGGCTTTATCAATGAAGAAACCGTCTATGATGCACCCGTAGAAAACCCTCTCGCCGTACTTGCTACAGGTTTCGAAGCTACAGCCTTGCCACAAATGATAGCCGAAATGCAACTCATGGAAAAAGTAGAAAAGGCGTGTAGTTTTGCCAATACTACCCCCGATGAACTTTTCCAAATGTTCAATGGCGATATGGTACTACTACTCAAAGATGTAAGAGCAAACCTCAAAATCCCTGACGAAAACAATCTTACCCCCAAGAAAAGACGCTACGACTATGCCATAGGAGTAGGAATAGGCAACCAAGAAATTTTAGATAAAATATTCAAACTCTTTATCGAAAGTGGCTTACTTAAAAAAGAAGGCGATGGTTATATATTTTTCGATGAACTTTTTCTTATAGAGAAAGGACATACACTCTACTTTACAAATAGCGAAGAATTGCACAACGACTTCAAAAATGGCGCACTCTTCAAAGACCTTACCATGACCAAACTATCACAAGAAAACAGTCTATTGCTTTATCTAAATCATCTATTGCCCGATAAAATGCAAAGAATAGGCGAAAATACAGAAGCAAACAAAACAGCCGACCTTTGGTGGAATATTGCTAGCCAAATACCAATGTCTACGGCAGATATCGTGATGGAAGACTTCGATAAAAATGTATTGAAAGGAGAAATGATACTCTCCATGAAAGACAAAGAAGCAAACACTTTATTAGTAATTTATCACCTTTTGAAAAATGTAGCAATAGATATTTTAAAGAAATAAAAATTCTGTTTATTATTGCAAAAAAAATGAAGAATCATAAAAACCCGATGAGAAAATTTAGAACCCTGATGGCATTGCTGCCTCTATTCTTATTACAAACATGTAGTTTTTTCAATAGCCCTCCCGAATATGTACGATATATACCCGATAATGTAACATGGGTAGTGAGTTTTCAACTCCAAAACATGACCACCAAAACCCCCGAATTGCCCCAAGTTTTAGCACAAGGCATTATGCGTATTTTTGCCACCATCGACAGCCAAGAATGGAAAGACAGTGGCATAGACTGGACTAAACAAGCCTACCAATTCGGATTCCTCTCCGACAACAAAGCCGACAACTACCAAGCACTCATTATAGGGGTAAAAGAAATTGAAAAATTTAAAAATTTTGTAGAAAAAGGACTCAAAGTAATAGCAAGACAAGAAAAAGGATTCAATTTTGTTATACTACAAGAAAATACCGTACTCGCTTGGAGCAATCAAAATGCTTGGATTATTAACAAAGAAGGAAAAGTAGCCGAAGACAAACTTAAAACCTTGTTATTTTCTCTCGCTGAAAAACCTACCGATAAGCCTCTCTACGAAAACAACCAAGAATTTAGAAATTTAGGCAAAGAAAAATACGACATCAATTTTTGGATAAACTTAGTAAACTTCAGCAAATTTACCGAAGAAGCCTTCAACGACAATATGATTCCTCTTTTTGGCACCATATTGCCCGCCATTAATTTCAAAGATACCTATTTTACCTCCGTGCTGAACTTTGAGAAAGGCGAAATCGTCATCGATTCAAAACTATACCTCACCGAAAACTACGCTAAATTTTCTACTCTTTTCAAAACCAATATAGACGAAAAGTTGGTAGCCAACATACCTGTCCAAAAACCTATGAATTTTGCCGCCGTAGCACTCAATACAAGCGAGGTAGCCAAAATGATACAATCAAACCCTATCATAGCTCTTTTCTTAAAACCTGCACTGAACGAAATAGGATTTACCTCCTTAGAAGGGCTCTTGCAAATTTTTACGGGCGATATGGCTTATGCACTCAAAGATGTTAAGAAAACTACCTTTACTACCACGACCATCAACCAACAAACCGGCGAAACCGAATCGGAAGTACAAAACCGATTGGATTATCAATTCATAGCAGGGTTTGCACTTCGTGATAAACCCGCACTACAAAAACTGCTAACTACCTTGTTAGAACAAGATAAAATCATTAAGAAAAACGAAATTTATATGGTAGAATGGAAAGTAGGGCAATTTTTATACCTATTAGAAAAAGATAACTACCTCTATGTATTTACCAACGAAACCTACAAAAATGACTTCTTCAAAAAAGAAGCACTTACTATGGACGGTAAATTTAGGGAAATGGCTAAAACAAACTTCCTTATCACATTCAGCAATGTAGAAAAAGACAATAGAAACAGACTTCCTTCTATTATTTTTGGTGAGGATAAACTTTCTGAGCAAATTGTCAAAAAAGTAGATACCCCTATTGAAAACTTTATGTTTGGTGCTTCTACCATAAAAAATAATGTAATACCTTCGCGAACAATCATCAAAATGACCTCTGCCGATAAAAACGCACTTTCACTGTTAGCAGACTTTTTTAAGGCAACTAACGCGCAAAAAGTAGCACAATAAACACCATGCAAATTGTTTTCGACAACGTACTGCCCGCGCCTATAGAAGCAACTATAGACCCCGAATCTGAAATTTGGGCTAAAAATATCACCTTCGAAAACAACAAAAGTTACCAAATCTATGCCCCCTCTGGCAAAGGAAAATCTACCTTTATACACCTCATTTATGGTTTAAGAAACGATTTTAAGGGCAATATTTTCATAGAAGGGCAAAACACAAAAAAAATAAATGCAACACAGTGGGCAAAATTTCGACAAACCCAAATCAGTGTCATTTTTCAAGATTTGAGGTTATTTATGGAGCTTACTGCCTACGAAAACATACTCCTAAAAGCACAACTTACGCAAAAAAATACACCTGAGTTGAAAAAACAGATAGAAGACAAAGCCGAATTTTTGGGAGTTGCCCCCTTGCTTTCCAAAAAAGCACAATTACTTTCCTATGGCGAAAGGCAACGCATTGCCATCATTAGAGCTACTATGCAACCCGCCTCTTTTTTGCTTTTAGACGAGCCTTTCAGTCATCTTGACCCCGCAAACATAGAAAAAGCCTCAAAACTATTGCAACAATATAGGCAACAGCACCAAACTTCTTTCCTGATGACCTCCTTAGGCTATGATTATGCCTTAGCCTTAGATGAAAAAGTGCGTTTGTAAATAGGAATTCTATACAAAAATTGCAAATACAAACTTGGGTACAGCAGATAATCGAATAAAAGAAAAGGCGTTCGAAAGTTGATTTTATCTACAATGATACTTTCCGTAGGGCTTTGCTTCACTATTTGATGTTCGTGATGCCAATAACGAAGAAAAAAAGGCAATTGCACACCCTCATCTACAAAAAAAATCATCGCATCATCTTCCGCTTGTGAAGTGATAAGGCTACGCCACCGTTGTTTGAAAAATATAAAATTAAGTTCTATTTCCACCCAATCCTCTTTTTTACAGCCATCGAAACGCAATAACTTCACGCGGGGTAGGGGAGGAGCCAAACGCATAAATAACTGCGCATCAAATTGATGAAAAACCGCTTTCGCTTCTTGGCTTACACGAGTACGAATACAAATCTGCATAGTAAAGATAACCGCTAAGAAAACAGGAATGTTTGATTTTTGGCTTATTCAATCTCAATTTTATCAATCTCCTTCATCAACCTATCCGTTTCCGAAAGAGCCACAATAATTTTTTGATAATGGAAAATATCATCGAAATCAAGTTGGCGGTCTTTACGGTCTTTGAGCCATTTTTGGGCTGGTTGATAACCGCCAATGTAAAACTCCCACGCAATTTGCGGAACATTGTCAAAATATTGCGTGTCATTGATATAGACTTTTCCGTCTTGGTATTTCACTTTACTTACCGTATTATCTCCATCTATGAGATATTGCGTAATATAATTTTCTACGGTTGGGCTTTCTAACAGATGGATTTGGCGTATTTGTCCGCCTAATTTTACCAAATTCCAAAAAGTGGTTACATCTTTTGGATAGGGAACTCTTGGAAAGTCTATTTTTAAGAACTCCTTGTATTTTTCTCTGTATGTTGGCGAATGTAAGACTGCATAAATGTAATCTAACAAATCAATAGGGGCAAAAGTATTTTCTTTATTTTCCTTTTCGTTGGTGAAAGTCAAACCTAATTTTTCTGCAATTTGCTTTACGATTTCTTTGTGTAGATTTGGTATTCTTTCTTGGGATACTATAAACGGAACAACTGTTTGAGTTTGTGTAGCGTTACTTTTTAGTTTATCTTGTACTTCTTTTAGTTCAAGTTTGAGTTTTTGGAGGCTTTTTACTTGAGTGTTGTATAGTTTTTGAATTTCCTTATCAGGATTTTTGACACTCTCATACATTTTTTGAATGATTCGGAAAGACTTTTCAGAACTGTCAATCAAAGTAAGCAATTCTTCTTTACGTAACTCCAAAAGTTGTATTTCGTCTAATTCATATTTTTTACTTGTGTTAGTCTGTAATTTATTGCCTGGATAAAGATAGAGAGGGAAGGCATACGTTGTTTCTTTTGTTTGAAGAGAAACAGCACACATATCAACTAAATATTTTGAAACTAAAATATGTTGAAAATCATACGTAGATAATTGTCTGCTTGTCATAATTGCCAAGTTATTTTCTAACATATTTTTCATTACATTATATCTATGCCTTTGAACTTTACTCAAATCGTATTCAATATTTCTAATATCAAATGGTCTGTAATGGTAATATTGGTTAAATGATTTGTATTTTTCGAAACTAATTAATGTGGAATCACTATGCGTTTTTATTCCGCTTGTAGAAGTTAAAAATAAGCTATCTATAGAAATTCCATCATTGTATTTATCACTTCCATTATTAGTTTTTGAAATAAAAAAGAAATTAGGTTTACTGATTTCTAATTCTTTGAAAGAAATTGTTTTTAGAGAGTTTTCTAAAAGAAAATCATATTTCAATTCCCTTTTTCCAAATAAATCAAAGTGAAATACTTTGCCTAATTCATTGGCTTTTTTCTTTCCTGTTTTCACAAATAGATTGATACTTACCCCTTGCATAATTTCAAAAACATTTTGGTCAGTATTCCCGTCGGGGGTAGTTTCTTTTTTCTTACTGTTGCCATGCAAGTCTATGGTATAAATTTTATCATAGGTTTTGAGCAAATTCCAACGCATACCTCTGTATGTTATGTTATCTAAAAAACCGTGAGGATTAATAAAAGCCAAAATTCCACTGCCATTTTTCTCGATAAAATACTGCCCATAGCGTAAAAATTTTACGTAGTCATCATTAAGGGTCTTTGAATTACGTTCTTTGAGTTTTTCTTTGCCTTCTGGTTCTTTTTTGTAATCTTCCATCAATTTCATTATCCATTCTCCTTTGTTTTGGCTTTCTCCACTATACGGCGGATTGCCTATTACACACATCACGGGTGCATCTCTTTTAATTTGGTTTGCTTCGTTTGCTTCATTACTCAACCATTGAGCGAATAAAGTACCTGTATCGGGGTGGCTTTCTTCTAAACTATTGGTCAGATATATTCTTAAACGTTCGTTGGATTGGGGTTGGTAGCCTGTTTCAGTCAATAATAAATCTAATTTCAGATGTGCCATTGCATAACTTGCCATTAATAATTCAAAACCATTCAGGCGTGGCAGTAGATCAGTGGTTACATATTGATTCCAAACACCTTGTTGTCCTTTGAAGTTTTGATAAATATGTTTGACTACTTCGGCTAAAAACGTACCTGTGCCTGTAGCAGGGTCAAGTATTTGTACTTTGTGCACTTCCTGTTCTGTCTTTTTGCCTTGCTTTTCTGTCTTTACCTTAGTTTTACTTGTATCTGCCAAACCTTTTTGTAAGCCAAATTCTATTTTGAGAATATCATCAACGGCACGCACAATAAAATTCACTACAGGCGCAGGGGTATACCATACGCCACGTGCTTTGCGCAAAGTAGGGTCATATTCGCTCAAAAAGTCCTCGTAGAAGTGAATAATTGGGTCTTCCATTTTGGTAGCTTTTCCGTAGTCTTTCAGAATTTCTGCGACATTGCAAGCCAAAAATATGTTTACCAAATCATCAACTATCCATTTGATACGGTCATCTACGTCTAATCCTGCAATGTAGCCAAATAGTTTTTTAAGAAAAGGGTTTGATTTTGGTATGAGTTCATACGCCTCTTGTCTGCTAAAAGTAGGTAAGGTAGGGTCGTGATAACGTGCAGCAAACATACCATAAGCAATAGTTTGAGCATAGACATCAGCAAAACTTTTTGGGGTAATATCGTGAATAAGAATGTCTTTAAAAGCAGTTAATTGGTCTTTTAGGGTAGAATTTTCTTGCGTATCTTCATCACTTAATAAGGCTTTTTCTATCACATCAGCCAATAACTTAGCTTTACCAGCCATCATTTCTGCCAACTTTTTAGGGCTTGTAATGGTTTGTGAAATTTGCGAACAAAAGTCTTTGAGTAAATTTGTAAAGGTTGCAAAATTCTCTTTCAAAGGTACAATAGCACCGTTTTTGAGTTCTGCAATCGCAATTTTATTAACTAAAACACCATTTCTATAAATATGAAAGTCTATGTAATCTGTAAAAATAAGATTATTGAGCGAAGTTTTATACCTATCAAATTGCTCTTTATTGCCCGTTTTTTTTGCCCCTTCTAAGTCTTTATCTGCTACATCTTTTGCCTCAATAAATCCTACAGGTACATCTTTTCTGGTCAGAACATAATCAGGAGCCCCACAAGCAATTCGTTTAGGCTCGTTAGTGGCTGCAATATCAGGCACCATACTTTCAATCAGTTGTTTTAAATCTCCTCTGTATGTATGTTCGGTTGCAGTACCTCTTTTATAAGCTGCGTTGATATTCTGGATATATTGTTCTAAGGTCATAGGCATTATGTTGATTAGGCATGCAAATATAATTTATTTATCTCATCAATGCAAATATCTCCTCACAAAGCCCTTAAAACAGCCAAAGAGCGCATTTCTCCAAAATTATCAATGTGTAAGCTATAAAACAACAACCACCAATCTATCCATTGGCTTCGTTCGGAGGCGGTGAGAGAGAGCGGTGTATGGTAGTTGCTTTGTGTAAGTTGTTCAAAAACAGTCTGCTGAGAGGGTGTCATAGGTATTTGCAAAGGCTCAAAAAAGTCATTGCTTTGGGAAGGCTGAAAACCCAAATAGCCTGCCAGTTGGTATAAAAAAGAAAGATGGAAATTTTCAGTATTTTCTTTTTGTTCTGCCAAAAAAGAGATACTCGAATGCAAAAAATGAAATAAAGTAGGATTTGTTTCTTCCTCCTGAAGCGTTTTTGAGAGCAATTCGGCTAAAAAAAGCGCAATCATCATTTTGCGAATATCACTATGGAAAGATTGAAAAATGGCACTATAGCGCACTTCTGAAACCCTAAAAAGTCCTTGTGTGCTATTTTTTTTATAATAAACCACCATATCTAAAAGGCTCAGCGGCTGATAAAAAGCGATTTTATTCGATTTGGCTTTGCTACTTCTGACACCATTGACCAAATAACTTTGTATGCCCAATGCTTCAGTATAAGCTCTTACGATGATAGAACTTTCTTTGTATTTGATATAATTCAGCACAATGGCTTTAGTCTTTACAAGCATAAGTATAGTTACAATTTCTTTTCGGAAAGTGGGGCTATGAATTGCCAAAAAGCATTCCAAACCAATTCGGGGGCTTCTACTTGTGGATAATGCCCTATGCCTTTCAGAAGCACTGTATTGGGGTTTGGGACTAATTCGCGATAGCGGTCTACCATGTGCGCGCCCGAAACGGGGTCATCTGCGCCATCAATCACACAAAGCGGTACTTGTGTACTTTGTAGTGCGCCAACCCAACGCGCGCGGTTTTGGCGGCGGTCTTCCATATAACGGATTAGTTTATGCTGAATTTTTTTGCCGCCCTCACGTGTAGCCAAATACCAAAAATCCTTGTATTCTTGTTCGGTAGGAGATGTTTGTGCTCCAAATATACCCTTAAAAGTGGCTCTGAAGCGTTTTTCTGTAAAAAGACGTGCCACCCAACTCCCTATGGGGCTAAGGAGTAATTTTTGGGCAAAACGCGCTCTATGAGTTTCAGGGAAAAGCCCTCCGTTGAGAAACGCAATGCTCTGAATGTTTATACCTTCTTGTTTATTTTTTTGGCGGTCTTCGTAGCGTGCTAATAGTTCTTGAGCTACAGTGTCGCCATAGTCGTGGGCTAAAATATGCACTTTTTTGATGCCCAAATGATGCAAAAGTTGTTCGTGTAGTTCGGCTTGGTCTATGATATGGTAGGGATAAGACAAAGGCTTGTCGGAGAAACCAAACCCAATCATATCAGGTGCAACTACCTGAAAATGAGTAGTAAGCGATTGCCACATTTTCACCCAATCCCAAGAAGCAGTAGGGTAGCCATGAATACATAGAAGTATTTCATCGGTGTTTGTTTGCGTGGTTTCGTATTGGTAAAAAATACGATGTGAGCGATAAGAAAAAAAACGCCCCTGTTTTTCCCAATCTTGAAGAGTTTGCATAGAGAATGTAAAGTAGTTTGAGTGATGTTTTTTGCAATTTATTATTTTTTTTCAAGAGATGATATATGTCATTGTAGGAATATTTTTTCAAAACGATTTAGACTTATTTTAAATAAAAATAATAATTTTACTCCGAATTTCTGATATCTATCCTATGAAACGATTCCATTGCACCTTATTGCTCTTTTTTTTGCTCCTAATCTCTACTTCTAACTTTGTATATGCGCAAAAAGGGGACATCATCAGTCAGATTGCTTGGGTGGGAGAGCAGCCTCCTGCCGAAGTACGTATTTTCCTTAAAGGCACATCGTATGGAGTGATAAGTCCTGTAAAAAATGAGAAATTTCTCCTTAGCCAAATTCCCTATGGTCAGTATAGGTTGGTGGTAGAAGCAGCAGGATACAATACTTTTGAGCAATCTATCAACCTTTCTACCCCTGAATTGGTGCAAGAAATACTCATGGAGGAGCAGAATAAAACTTTAGAAGGCATTACCGTAGAGGCATCTTCTACACAGTTGGGTAAAAAATACCTGCAAGGTGTCGAGAATTTTGGAATTTATGAAGCCAAAAAGACTGAAGTAATTGTTTTGAAAGATATTAGTGCCAATTTATCAACCAACAATCCGCGCCAGCTTTTTGCACGCATAGCAGGGCTAAATATTTGGGAGAGCGATAGAGCAGGTTTGCAGTTAGGCATCGGAGGACGTGGTTTGAGTCCCAATAGGACAGCAAATTTCAACACTCGCCAAAACGGATACGACATCAGTGCCGATGCGCTTGGCTACCCCGAGAGCTACTATACACCCCCTGCCGAAGCCTTAGAAAAAATTGAAATCATCAGAGGGGCTGCCTCACTTCAATATGGTACTCAATTTGGTGGAATGCTCAATTTTGTAATGAAAAAAGGCGAAGAAAAACCTTTTACCGTGAATCTACGCCAAACAATAGGTTCTTTTGGGTTTTGGGGCACTTTCAATAGTATAGGAGGTACAATAGCTAAAGGAAAACTCAATTATTATTCTTTTTTTCAAAGAAAACAAGGTGGAGGGTGGCGACCTAATTCTGTTTTTGAAGCCAATAATTTCTACCTTTTCACACAATACCAATTGTCTAACCGCTGGAAAATAGCCTTAGAATATACCTATATGGATTATTTAGCCCAACAAGCAGGAGGTTTAACAGACCTTATGTTTGCACAAAACCCTCAACAGTCGGTCAGGGCGCGCAATTGGTTCAAAGTAAATTGGAACTTATGGGCGATGCACCTCACCTATGCCTTAAGCCCTAACGCACAGCTCAATTTGCGTACTTTTGGGCTTTATGCGAGCAGACAAGCATTGGGCAATTTGGAACGCATCAATGTGGCTGACTTTGGCTACAATAGAAGTTTGATTGCAGGCGAGTTTCAGAACATAGGCGCGGAGGCGCGATGGTTGCAACGCTATCAATGGGGAAGGCAAATGTCGGCATTGGTCATTGGGGCGCGTTTGTATAGAGGGATTACTTCGGCAAGGCAAGGCGATGCGAACAACAGCGCGAACCCCGATTTTTATTTCCTAAACCCCAATAATTTAGAAAATTCTGACTATACTTTCCCGAATGATAATATAGCTTTTTTTGCTGAAAACATCATTAGTTTGTCTGAAAAATGGAGTCTTACACCGGGCATTCGTTGGGAGTATATCCGTACTCAATCGGAGGGCTACTATAGGCAGCGGGTATTTGATTTTGCAGGCAATATCATTTCAGATGCACGCATAGAAGATGCACAAAGTAGAACGAGAAATTTTGTGTTATTGGGTTTAGGTTTGAGTTTCAAACCCAATAGTAAAGTAGAATTGTACGCCAATTGGTCGCAAAACTATAGAGCGATTAATTTTTCAGATTTGCGCATTCAGAATCCTAACTTTATAGTAGATGCCAATATACAAGACGAAAACGGATACAGTGCCGATATGGGTTTTAGAGGTACTGTGAAGAAATGGCTACAATTCGATGTATCGGCATTTTATATGGCTTATAACAATCGCATTGGTGTATTGTTGAAAAACGATGTACCACCACTTTTCAACGAATACCGCTATCGCACGAATATTGCCGATGCCTATAATATTGGGTTAGAGAGCTTTGTGGAGTTCAATTTTCTACCGCTTATCCTTCCCGAAACCAATCATTTGCTTTCCATTTTTGCTAATTTTTCGTGGATAGATGCGCGCTATTTGGCTACACAAGACAAAAGCATAGCAGGTAAAAAGGTAGAGTTTGTTCCCCCTTTGATGTTGCGTTTGGGTATTAATTTCAAATCTACGCATTGGAAAATGGGTTTTCAATGGCTCTACACGCAAGAGCACTACACCGATGCGAGCAATGCCTTGCGCACAAGCACTGCCGTCAATGGCATTATTCCTACTTATCAGGTGGCAGACTGCTCGGTGGCTTATCAATGGAAGTACCTACAAATAGAAGCAAGTATGCACAATATTTTTGATGCTCGATACTTCACAAGGCGCGCCGAAGGCTACCCCGGTCCGGGAATTATTCCTGCCGATGGACGCAATGTTGCACTGACTGTAGGCGTTACTTTCTAAAAAAAGGAAATTTAGCAGATACCTCATGACCGTAGAGCACTATGTTTTATTCTTAGGATTGGCATTTTTTGCCGAAATCATAGGCACTTTGTCAGGTTTTGGCTCCTCTATTTTGTTTGTGCCTTTGGCAACTTTATTCTTCGATTTTAAAACAGTCTTGGGAATTACGGCGATTTTCCATGTTTTCAGTAATATATCTAAAGTAGCCCTATTTGGGAAAAACATAGATCAATCTATCGCTTTTAAATTAGGGATACCTGCTATCTTGTTTGTCCTTGTAGGGGCTTGGCTCACGGCATATATAGAACAAGAAAAAATCGCTTTTTTGATGAGTATTTTATTGATTGTATTATCTGTACTTTTACTCATTACAGACCATTTTTCATTGCCCAAAAACAACCTCAATCTTTACTTAGGAGGAGTTTTATCGGGTTTTTTAGCAGGGCTTATTGGCACAGGAGGAGCCATCAGAGGGATTACGTTAATCGCTTTTAATTTAGAAAAAAATGTATTTGTTGCTACTTCTGCGTTGATTGATTTAGGTGTTGATTTTAGCCGTGCAGTAGTGTATATATGGAATGGATATTTTTTAGTAGCATACTTGCCTTTGATTTTTATGCTAATGTTTATTAGTTTTTTAGGGACTTATGTAGGTAAAGTAGTACTTGAATACACTTCTCAAAAAGCATTTCGTTATGTGGTTTTGATTGTGATATTATGCAATGCCTTACTGCAAATCTTCAATCTTTTTTCCTAAGTTTATTCCTCCACCATATCACCCAATTCGCGGCGGCAATGTTCTATATCTTTCTGCATATTTTTTTTCCATCTAAAACCATTGAGCCACATCAGTTGCCAATTCGCTTTTCTATTATGTCTTCTAAACTTACTGTTGCTAATGCCCAAAGTTTTAGGAATAAGAACATAATTCACTTGGTATTTTTGCATAATATCTTGCACACAAGGATTGCCCAATGAAGTATTCTCAGGGTTGCGAATATAAATTTCAATGGGTAACTTTTTCTTGTTGTTAGATTGTTTATCTTCTTTTTCAAAGGCGTATAACTCTTTACCTCCTGTAAAATTACTGCTCTGACTACTGCGCCCCGTAACCATAGAGGTTTGTAAGTCTGCTTTGGGTTGGGCTTGTATAGTATTCATACATACTAATACAAAGATAAACAGGCATAATAAGGAGAGAATTTTTTTCATTGCTATCATTTTTTTATTGTGAATACTATTTACTCAAGCAAAAATGATGAAAGATTTATCCTAAAATACTACTTTTGTAAGAATAAAATCGTATTTTTGATATAGAAAAACAGCAAAAAATGCAATATGGAAAATAATACTTTGCTTCAAAATATCAAACAAAGAATTAACAAATATATTCAAACTTTTTATACTTGGCAGGAGCTCCACGAGGCAGAAGTAGGCGAAACTCCTCGCAAAACAGTTTGGCAACGTGATAAAGTACGCCTAATGCATTATTTAAGCCCCCAAACTACTACTTATCGCACCCCCTTATTAGTATCCTATGCACTCATCAATCGCTATCACATGATGGATTTGCAATCGGACAGAAGTTTGGTAAAAAAACTCCAACAATATGGGGCAGATATTTATGTTTTAGACACAGGCTACCCCAATCATACTGACCGCTACCTCACCATGAATGATTATGTGAATGGTTATTTGGGCGGTGCTATAGATTTTTTGAGAAAGCAATACCAATTAGAAAAAATCAACCTCTTGGGTATTTGTCAAGGAGGCACTTATGCAGTGATGTATGCAGCATTACACCCTCAAAAAATTAAAAACTTAATCACAATGGTTACCCCTATTGATTTTGATAATGAGGAGGGAATTATTTTTAAATGGCTCAAATACATAGACGCAGATATTTTAGTAGATGGTATGCGAGGTGTTATACCGGGTTATGTAGCTGATGTAGGTTTTCAGATGGCAAAACCAATGCTTAAATTTAGAAAAGCACGAACTTTATTAGAGATTATGGACAATAAAGAAGCCATGCTCAACTACCTAAGAATGGAAAAATGGAACAATGACCAACCTTCTTTGGCTGGAGAAGCTGCAAAAGAGTTTATAAAAGCTATGTTTCAGCAGAATTTACTCATCAAAGGAGGATTGGAGATAGCCCAAAAGCCAGTGAATCTTTCAGCAATAGACATGCCTATTCTTACTATTTATGCCGCTGAAGACCATTTAGTGCCTCCAGCCACTACCAAACCGCTCAATGATTTGGTGAGTTCGGCAGATAAAACCTTGTACGAATTTCCGGGAGGGCACGTAGGCGTGTTTACAGGCAGGCGTTCACAAGCTGAATTAGCACCTACCATCGCACAGTGGCTCAAAGAAAGAGATCACTAATTTTTTCTTCTACTCTTTCATTTTTTCATAATAATAAAGCGAATGTGCAGGCAGTAAATCGGGGTGTGCTATTTTGATAAAATCTTTCAGTATCAAATGCGGATTCATAGCCCCTGACTCCCAAAAATCCATACCGCCTGCTTTGGTACTTCTTTTTAAATTATGGTAAAGGTTACCCGTTTTCACAGCACGAAAATCTTTGTAGCGTGTATCTAAAGAAAGTAAATTTTTTCGCTGTGTTAAAGTTCCTATGTTGAGCCAATAATCGGCACCAAGAGCCCAAGCATATACTTTTTCCAAATCTAAAGGTAGACTTCCTGTATTAGTATCATTTTCCCAAGCATAAGCTATGGCAGCATCTCGGAGTAGTTGCGCCATATAACTTTTGCCTCCGGGCATATACCAAATTTCTTTGTAAGGCAACCCTAATAACATTTTAGGGCGCAAGGAGGCTTTTTTTGCCAAATTTTTTGCTTCTATGTATTCACTTTCAATAGTATTAAAGATGGCTTCGGCTTCTTTTTCTCTGTTAAGTAATACCCCATAGAGTTTAATCCATTCGGCACGCCCCAAAGGATGTTGCTCTAACCATTCTTGAATGGGGATAAAAGTACCCCCTGAGCGTTGAAAAAACTGCAATATGGGGTTCTTTTCTATATTTGCATCACTGCTTAATAATATAGATTGGGTATGTGTTAATAATTTTTCCTTATCTATTTCTGCTGAAAAGCCCAAATTTTGAATCTTTCCTTTTTCTACCAATCCCCTAATGTGAGGGCTATATACTAACTGTGCTTGTGTGATGGCAATGATTTTAGAAGATGATAGCAACATTTCAAAAGCAGGTATTTGTGTGGTAGAGGTGAGTAGAAAAGAATTAATAGGCGTTTCTATGATTTGTGCTTGCGAATATTCATCGGGAGGGGTTTCATTAGAGCGTACTAATACATAAATAAGCGTATCTATTTGTGGACTTTGATTGGCAAAAATCTTGATTAGGGTATAGTTCTTATGATAAGCAATTTGGAAGCATTTGGCATATTTGAGATTTAGCATCTTGTAAGTTTCTTGTTCATGGTAACCTTGTTGTGAAGTGTTGATATTACAAGATACAATACAATAACATAAAAGTAGACAGATGAATAATCTTAACATAGTAGAGTTTTTGGGGCTTGGTGTAATATTTTTAAGTTTTTTTTCAAAAATATGAATTTATTCCATAAAATTCGTTTATTTTTGCCATATCTATACTCATAAATTATTTATTTTTTGTATTTCACATGGAACACCTATTAGAAACAGGAGCAATCATAAGCCTACTAACACTTACTGTAATGGAAATAGTTTTAGGCATTGATAACATAGTATTTATTTCTATCGTATCGGGAAGATTGCCACAAGAACAACAAAAGAAGGCAAGAAATTGGGGTTTAATTTTAGCATTATTACCACGTATTCTTTTGCTTTTGTCCATTTCTTGGCTCATAGGTTTGAAAGAACCTCTATTTCAATTCGAGCTATTAGGCTTTCACATAGAAATGACAGGCAAGGGCTTAATACTCCTTTTAGGAGGGCTTTTCTTACTCTATAGTAGTACCAATGAAATACATCATAAATTAGAAGGTGCACACGAACACCACGAAGATGCGCAAAATGCCAAAAAACTCTCTTTCAGTAAAGCCATTCTACAGATTATTTTACTCAATATTATCTTCTCCTTCGATTCCGTTCTTACTGCCGTAGGACTTGCAGAGCACGTAGAGATTATGATTTTTGCCGTTATTTTTTCCTCGCTCATCATGATGCTTTTTGCAGGCTATATCAGTGATTTTGTTAATAAACACCCTACAGTAAAAATGTTGGCTCTCTCGTTTCTTTTGATGATTGGGTTCTTGTTAGTTTTAGAAGCCTTTGAGGTAGAAGTGCCTAAAGGGTATGTTTACTTTGCAATGGGTTTTTCTTTATTTGTAGAGGTGCTCAACCTTCGTATGACCGCAAGACAAGAGAAACTAAGAAAGTCAAAACAAAAAGTAGAAGTACAAACGGTAGGTTCTTCCGAACAAACAAACCATTAATGTATTGTGAATCATTTGCAACATTTATATCAAAAATATAAAAATACACGTCATTTACAATGGAATATTGAGGAGTTTATTCTTTTGTTAGAATTTTTCCCCGCGATGATGGTCATTATGAGTGATGGAATATATGACGAAGAGGAAAAGGTGTATGTGAATAAACTTTCTCAAAATATGAGTCTTTTTTTAGCACAAGATGATATTAGGCTCTATTCTTCGGAAGATATGCAAGAAAAATTTAAGAATGAGTTAGAATATTTGGCAAATAACATAGACGATTGGAAAGATGAGTTTTTGGTAGTTCTACATGAGCATCTTCAAATTCACCCACAAAATAAAACACTCATCAATGATTTAATACATCTCATTGCGCAGGTTTCGCAGAGTGTTTCCAATGCCGAACAATCTATGATTCATTATATTTCAGAGCGATTGGCACTCTAATCAGTCCAAAAATCGTTTGTGTACGAACTCTAAAAAGGCTTGTGCATTTTTTTCCTCCCAATTCCATTGGTAGTTTTTTGCTAATGTACTGAGGTACTGTTCTGCTTGTTGCCAAGTATGAATAGTAGTATCTAACTCTGTGAGCGTTGCTTGCAGGGCAATGTTATCACCAGCAAATAATTGTTGTGTAAAAAGAAAACGTTGATTAATATTTATGTTTTCGCGTAATTGACTTATTTTTCGGCTATTGAGTTTATCTAATAGGGTAGGCTTTTGGTCGTGTTTGTGCAAATCGTTAATAGTAAGAGGAGCTTCTTCTTCCTTTTCCTTTTCCTTTTCTGTTGTAGCGGTATATGTTGGCGTAGTTTCGGAAGGGGATAGAGTAGGGGAGGGGGAGTCTTCTTTTGGGGCGTTTTCCTCGATGTTTTCCATTGTCGTTTCTGTGGCATCAGTAGAAGAAGGAGAAAAAAGCCAAGGAGCTACTACTTCGGGCTTGTCGAAGGCGTAGGGCATATATTGGCAGGTTTCCTGCCAAGTTTGAAGCGCATCTTCATAGTAAATTTCAGAAATGTGGCGTTCTGTTATTTTCTGAAAAAAAGTACTGTATACCACCTTATGAAAAACAATATATTTACTCCACTCTTTGAAAATACTAATGGGAATAAATTGTAATTTGAATTTTTCCAACCATTGCGTAAGCGTTGCTTCGGGGGCATAGAGCCACGACAAAGTTTGGGAAGTAGCTTGCAATACCAAACGGTCAAAATCAGTGCGCTCTATATTGATATGTTGTGAAAGCAAGTTGAGTAAGTTTTGGAGTGCTTTTTTGACTTCGGGTGCTGAGTAGTCGAAAAAAGGGCTTTGTAATTGCGCGCTCTCTGCTTGCCAAACATCATATAAATGTTTGATAATGAATAAGTTAATTTGTTTGCTTTCAGAAAAAGCAGTAAGGTCTTTGCCTTCTACATAAGTTTTGGGGTGTCTTTGCCAAAATTGCTCAAGGAGTTTTTGGGCTATATCGTCTGTTTGCATTGAGAGAATGTGCTTATAATCAATTTGATACAAAAAACCACAAAATAAAGACTCGTTTATTTTGTGGCAATCTTTAGATAAAACAAAGAATTTGACAACTAAATACCTATAATTTATTTAGTTCCTTTTTCTTTGTATTCATCGTTAAGTCCTTTAAGAACCTCTTTGGTAATGTCTAAAGAAGCCTCTGCATATAAAATAATAGGATTTACTTTAGTATAACCCATAATATATACGTGTCCTTTTTCGGCAGCATATCTTTTAAGGTAGTCTTGAACGTTGTTAAATAATTTTTCGTTCAATTTTTGCTCTTCTTCCAGGTATTGTCTGCCTACAATATCGCGGTAGTTTAATAAATCTTGTTGTTTTTGACCTAAAGCTTTTTCTGTGTTTTGTGCTTGTTGCACTGACATAGAAGTATAGGTTTTTTGGAACGTTTGAATTTCTGCTTCTAATTGTTTGCCACGCGATTCTAAGTCAGTTTGAATAGTAGCTTGTTTTCCTTCTAATTCTTTACGGGCTTTTTTAGCAAATTCATAATTGAGTAATAAGCTATCAGTATTGACATAGACAATTGGCTGTATGCCTTCTTTTTTACCCTTGATTTCTACACTTACTGGAGGGTTTTGCGTTCCGCTGCCATTGTTAGAAGAGGTAAAGAATAAAATATATAATACTAAAACAGCTACGCCCAAAACGGCATTGAGAATGATAGATAAATTTTTCACGATAATGATTTGGATTTCTTGTTTAATTCGGTCGCAAATTTATGAAATATGTTTTCAATTACAATTTTTTCTTCCATAATTTTTTGTTTGCCATTAGTTTAGTCTTACCAAATGCGCTTTTTCGGGAGCGATGCCTATTTTGGCTATGTTACCTGAGTTGAACCTAAGTTTGTCGGCTTCTACCCCATCGCTGAAAATGATGCCATTGTTCGCCATCAATGATTCTACTACTAATTCATTGTCTTGTGTGATGATTCCAGCACTTACATTGATTTGGGAGGTTCTACTCAAAAAAGGTTCTCTGACAATGAAAACCAAATTGTTACTATCCCAATTCATAACAGGTTTTAGGCAGTTGTGTGGATTGCCGAAGTTCTGATGTATTCCATTTGCCATATTGAAAAGGGAGCTAAGCCAACCTGTAGCACCTGCCCCTGTGGAAACGATGAGCCCGCTTGAGGAATGTGTTTCAGTTTGTCCGTTGTACGTAATCAGATACCTTGCAGAAGTATGCGAAGTAGGACCGATGAAGAAGTCGTTGAAAGCCAAAAGGCGTTGCCCGTCATTCATTTGTACCTCTGCCATTGTAATGAGTGTATATATGTGTTTTTGATTCAAAACCTGTTGTATTCCTCTTTCTACTGTATGAATTTGGAAAGGAAGTAGCACACCATCATAGCGTTTTGGGTCAGGATTGATGCCAATGATGGGGCAGTTTTTGGTATATTTGGCTGTGTTTGCCACCAAGCCATCTTGCCCAATGACAATGACCAAATCATTTTCGGTAAATATAAAAGAGGGCAGAAAATTTTGCTCTACGATTTTAGGTCTTGGGAAATATTTGGTAACGATTAGGTATAATTTTTCAAATATTTGGTGGTATTGTTCATCTTCGCGTTCAAAATCTTGAAAGTCGCCGCTGCCTACTTCGGCATTTCTAACGGCTCTGTTTTCGGCTATTTTTTTAGCTACTTCTTTTCTCAAAAAATTTTCTTGTACTTCTATGTTAGAACGCTGCCTTTCGATGGCAAATTTAGCTTGAGAAACCGTATTAAACTGTTCTTTGATTTGTTGCAGTTTGGTTTTGGTTCTTACAATCACTATATTTTCTATGTTATTGCTCATGTTCAATCTTCGTCATTTTGGAGGAGGTTGCTCAGCAAATCGGGCGATATATTGAGATTGGCTATTTTTTGGCTATTTTCTGCCAACTCTCTAAAAGCAATGGCGATATTGGTTTGGGCATTGCCTCCGCCTTTGATAGCCATAATGGTTTTCCAATCGAGGCTTTGGTAGGGCTCTAATTGTGCCTTGAGGCTATAGTTGAATGCATCAGCTTCTTGTTTTTGGTTAGTACTTTTGAGCGAAATCAGATTTTTTCGTTGCTCCTCCAAGTTAATGTCTGCTTGCATGCGCAAATCGTTGATTTTTTTGTTGCTTTCTTCAGTCATTAGTTTGGTTTCCATTTGTTTTTCTACGATTTGTTTGCGTTTTTCCTCTACTGCTATTTCTGTGTTAAGTTCGCTTTCTTTTATTTTTCTTTCTTGTTCTACGGCAAAATTGCGGCGGTTATAAATGGCTTGGTCGGCTTCTTTTTGTACGTTTTCGCGGGCTTCTGCTTCTAAGGCTCTTTCCATTTCGGGAGTTGCTTTTACGGCAGTAATATTTACGTTGATGGGTTCTATGCCTAAAAGTTTGATGGCTTCGGAGTTCTGTACACCATTTTTGATGGCTTCTTCTATTTTTTTCGCGCTTCGGAGTGCTTCTTTCAAGTTGAGGGATTGAATGAGTGAGGAGGTTGCCGTTTGTGCTTCGTTGCTGAGGCGTTGTGTAATTTTTTCGGCATCATCAGTCTTGTTAATGCCTTTGTTATCTACACTAAAATCAAGTAGTTCTGAAAGTTGTTTAGGATTGACAACTCTATAGGTAATCTGTCCTTGAATGGAAATGGTTTGAAAATCGGCAGTAGATTCGTTGAAGTAGAACTGCACATCATTACTACCCATTGGGATAGCCACGATAGAGGTGTTATAGGCTAAGTAAAAGAAAGACAAGCCTCTTCCTTCTTTTACAATTTTCCCACCACTATAGCGAATAACGTAAGTAGTAGCATCGAATTTGATATATTTGATTCCGAACATAAAAAAATTAGGTTTTTATCTTTGGCAATAATACAAAAAAAGTGCAAATTTCGCCTAAAAAAAGATGAATTTTTATCCCGGTCCTTCTAAAGTATACCCTCAAGTGATGCATTATGCCCAAGAAGCCTTCGCAAGTGGCATACTAAGCCTCAATCACAGAAGTAGTACTTTTATGCATCTTTACGAATCAACAACAAATGCATTGAGGCAACACCTTCAAATTCCAGCAAATTATTGGATTGCCTTTGTGAGTTCTGCCACAGAGTGTTGGGAAATAGTGCCCCAATCTTGGGTGCAAAAGAAGTCTTTGCACATCTACAATGGTAGTTTTGGGGAAAAATGGGCGCAGAATGCACAAAAAATTTTAGCATACAAAGGCAAAGAGATAGAAAAGAATGTCTTTGAAGCAAACGAAATACTGACTTATCAAAAATTAGCAGATAGCATACAGGTTTCAAAACCCGATACTATTTGCTTCATAGACAATGAAACTTCTAATGGCACAATGCTCTCTAATGAGATGATGCCCGCATTGCAGAAAAATTTTCCTGAAATCCTTTTTTGCACTGATGCTACCTCTTCTTTAGCAGGGCGAAACTTACCAATAGCCCATTTTGATGTTGTCTTTGCGTCCGTTCAAAAGTGTTTTGGCTTACCTTCGGGGTTGGGCGTACTCATTTATTCGCCCAAAGCCTTAGAAAGAGCCATAGAGATAGATGATAAACAGCACTATAATAATGTATTGTCGTTACACGAAAACGCACAGAAACAACAAACTACACATACCCCCAATATTTTAGGCATTTATTTATTAGAAAAAATACTTCAAGAATTACCCTCTATAGAAAAACAAAGTACATTACTTCAGCAACGCGCCAAAGAATATTATACTTTTTTTAGTCATTTAGGCTATACGAAACCCCTTATCCACACGCCAGAAGTACGTTCAGATACGGTCATTGTCATAGAACAATCCCCCAATATAGTACAAAAATGCAAACAAGAAGCCTCAAAAAAAGGCATCATATTGGGCAATGGCTATGGCAAATGGAAAGAAAATACTTTGAGAATTGCCAATTTCCCCGCCATTGACCAAGAAGAAATACAACAGTTGAAAGATTTTTTCCTTTTTTTCTCTATTTTTGCAGAAAAATAAAGCAATATGGACTTCAAAGAGATTTTTTCTGTATCACTTGTCTTGTTTTCGGTCATTGATATTTTAGGTTCTATCCCCATTATTATCGATATCAAAAAGCGTACAGGCAAAATACATTCTGAAAGAGCTACCCTCGTAGCAGGTTTACTGATGATTGTTTTCCTCCTTCTTGGAGAGTCCATTTTATTGTTATTTGGCGTAGATGTGTCTTCTTTCGCTATCGTTGGGGCTTTTATCCTGTTTTTATTGGGTGTGGAAATGGTATTAGGCATACGCATTTTCCGTGAAGAGTACAGCACCAAATCATCAGCCATTGTTCCATTGGCTTTTCCCGTGATTGCAGGCGCAGGCACTATCACCACCATCATTTCACTACGTGCCGAATATGCCCAACTGAATGTCTTGATAGGCATATTGCTCAATTTAGTATTGGTGTATATCGTACTCAAAGCCTCTGGCTGGATAGAGTCCAAATTGGGGCAGTCGGGGGCGGCTGTCTTACGAAAAGTCTTCGGAGTAATATTGTTGGCTATCTCTGTAAAAATATTCAAGACTAACATTCCACTCTAACGGATATTTATGCTCGAATTTACCTGCCAATCTTTAGACGAATTGCCTGCCATTGCCGAAAAAATGATTATCTTTGGCGAAGAAAAGAAAATATGGTTATTCGAAGGCGAGATGGGCGCAGGCAAAACCACACTCATCAAGGCACTTTGTAAAGTTTTTGGCGTACTCAATACCGTACAAAGCCCTACTTTTAGCCTTGTAAATGAGTATCATACAACAAAAAACCAAACGCTTTATCATTTCGACTTTTATAGGCTAAAACATTGGCACGAAGCCTTAGATATGGGAATAGAAGAATACTTAGACAGCAATTGCCTTTGCCTTATAGAATGGGCGGAAAAAATAACCCCTCTTTTGCCTGAAGATTATTTGAAAATAACAATCAAGAACATAGAAAATATACGTATATTTACACTCACTAAAGCCCCCTTATCTGCGATACCATGAGCAAGCAACAGTACAAACAAGAAGGTTTCGAGTCCTTAGCCAAAGAACAATTACTCTATCCGCAAGAACAGTTAGCAATGGTCAAAAAAGACCGAAAAAAACTCACTATTGGCATACCCCGCGAAAAAAGTAGCAACGAAAAACGCGTAGCACTGCGCCCCGAAGCCGTAGAAATATTGGTGAATAACGGACACGAATTTATCGTAGAAACTCAAGCAGGAGAAGGCGGAAAATTTACCGACCAACAATACAGCGAAGCAGGGGCGATGATTGTATACAGCGATAAAGAAATATATGAGTGTGATATTATCATCAAAATAGAGCCACCCACCCTCGAAGAAGTAGAATATATGAAGCCGGGAACGACCATCATCTCGGCATTGCAAATAGCCAAACTGAACCCTGAATACCTCAAAACACTTATCAGAAAAAAAATCATTGCCATCGCCTTCGAATTTTTAGAAGACCAAGTAGGGGCTATGCCTATAGTAAGAGCAATGAGCGAAATAGCAGGCTCTACCGTGATGTTGATAGCTGCTGAGTATTTGAGTAGCGAAAATGACGGAAAAGGGCTCATTTTGGGAGGTGTAACAGGCGTACCCCCCAGCAAGGTTGTCATCATAGGGGCGGGCACTGTAGGCGAATATGCTGCACGTACTGCCTTAGGAATGGGTGCAGAGCTCAAAGTTTTTGACAAAAGTATTTACCGCCTTCGCCGATTGAAATATGCCATCAATAGCCATCAAATATTTACTTCCACCCTCGATACCATGATGCTTTCCGAAGCCATCAGCCGCGCCGATGTAGTCATTGGGGCTATGCGTGGCGAAGGCGTGAGAAGTCCCTTTATCGTTACGGAAGATATGGTAGCGAGCATGAAGCCTAACTCTGTAATTGTAGACGTAAGCATAGACCAAGGGGGGTGTTTCGAAACTTCTGAATTGCGAACGCTCAAAAGCCCTACTTTCAAAAAATTTGGTGTGATTCACTATTGCGTGCCAAACATAGCCTCCAGAGTAGCGCGTACTTCTGCTACTGCACTCAGTAATATTCTTACGCCTTATTTGATAGAAATAGGCGAAACAGGAGGTATTGAAGATATGATTTTTGCCAATACTTGGTTTATGAAGGGGGTTTATGCCTATAGAGGGCATCTGACAAACCCTTACATTGCCAGAAAATTTGATATACCTTTTAAAGAATTAGCATTTTTAACAGCAGGACGAATGTTATGATAGAACAAGGAACTACTTACCAACACCCATTTTCTTTTTCACAAACCGAAGTAGAGCAGTTTGCTGCCGTAACGGGCGACAAAAATCCGATTCATATAGATAAGGAATATGCCGCTAAAACCATTTTCAAACAGCCTATTATGCACGGTTTTTTAGGCGGAAGTGTTTTTTCTAAAATTTTTGGAACACTTTTCCCCGGTGAGGGCACTATCTACCTCAAACAAACAATGGAATTTAAAAAGCCGATGCTTGCAGATGAAAAATACGAAGCCGTATGCACTGCCATTGCCGTAGATAAGGAGAAACACAAGGCTACAATGGAAACAAAAATCATACATATAGCCTCTCAACAAGTAGTATTGATAGGGGAAGCTATAGTGATGAATAAAGAAAAAATATAGCGAATACTTTTTTTCCTTACGATTTGCGCGGAATGCTTTTGATTTCTTGCATTTCCTCTTCTATACGCTCTATTGCTTGTTTTAACTCATGATAAGAGTGCGTTTCTTCGGGAAAATCGCGGCTGATGTATGCCGAAAATCGCCACATTTCTATCACATCGGTTACAGGAATTTCATAAGAACGATAATTCACGTTGGTAGATTTGAGCAAAAAAGCACCTCGCTCTTGCACTCGTGAATATACTTTTTTAAGTACAATGCCCTCATTGCGCGATACCACAATGCATACTTGACCATTGCGGATGTCGTTCCAATTGGTTACGTATTCGCCAATGACGATGCTATTGGGCAAAAGAGGCAACATAGAATCTCCCGTGATTTCGAAAGCCCTATAAGTACGTCCTTTGGGCAAAAAAGGGAGTTGATATTTGGGTAAATTGCTCAGATACTCTCTATCTGCGTAGCCTTGCGCATAGCCTGCCCTTGCTTTTTCGGGTACTAACTCTACATTTTCGTTGTTTTCTTTGTCTACCGTGATGGTTAGGATACGTAGATTACTCGCCGATACATATTTGCTTACTTCTTTTTGTTGCTGTATTTCTTCGTCAGTAAGGCGCGATAAATCTACTTTGAGCAATTGGTCTAAGGTAACATTGAAATATTGGGCGATTCTGTCCATCACCACTAATTTGGGTTCTGCTCTGCCATCTTCATAAGAGCTGATGGCACTGCGCGTAATGCCTAAGGCATCTGCCAACCCTTCTTGGGTTTGACGTTTGTTGCGCTCGCGGAGATATTTTAAATTTTTGCTAAGAAACATACCAATTTTTTGTTTAAATTTTTGACATTCAAATTTTTTACCTATATTTGCCAACAAATTTAGCAATGATTTTCTACATTACCAAATTTTTTTGCTTAAAAATCAATGAGTTAGGTCAAAAAAATTAAAAATATTACCAAAAATAGGCACTTTACTGAAAAAATATTACCAAATCATAATATTTCAAACAAAACGATGACTGAAAAAACTGCTTTACCCCACAAAAAAGGGCAGGCAAGCGTGATAAAAACGCCGCCGCCTACGGCTGATTTTGCTGAGTTGTTCACCTCGCGGGCTTTCAAAGGCTTGGTACTTTTGTTGATTATCTGCTTCAATATGGTAGTCCTTCGCAATAGTTTTCTGCTTTTATCGCCTTCCTTGTCGCTTTCGGGCGATAGGCAATTAGACGCACTTTTGTATGGTGTTTCTATGTCTATGCTTATGGTAATTATTTTATTCCACGAAGAGCAATGGGAAAATATGCTTTGTCCTGGAGCTTTTGTGCTTTATATTGATGCGGCTATTCTTATTTTGTATATGAATTGGCTTGGTTGGCTCTTAGGAAGTTCTATTACGGTATGGATTCTGACGGGTTTGATGAGCATATTGCCTGTATTGGGTTTATTTATTATGGTGATAATGCTCAAAAAATGAGCAATTATTTTGGTTGCTAATTTAAAAGCTATAAAATTAATAGACACACGCTATTATTTTTATAGCTTTTTGATTAGGAGGCTATGCTATAAATTGTATATATTTGTATTATAGTAATCTTTGCATTTTAGATGATTCTAATTTTTTAAATCTATTCAACACCTTAATCTTAATTTTATCTTAAATTGGGAAAGTAAATTTTGTAAGTTAGTTTCAAAAATCAATCTATCTTATAAACTTAACTTTTGATATTACATTATGTTATGTATAATTTCTGATAAAATGATTATAAAATATTGCTTAACACTCTTGTTCATTATGTTATTCTACTCATTTGGTTTTAGCCAAACCAAAGTGGTGGGGACGGTAATTGATGAAAATAACAATCCTATTGAGAATGTAAATGTAATAATTAAAGACTCTGAAAATATTATTGTTGGAAGTGCTCTAACCGATTCTATTGGTTATTTTAGTTTGTCTACTGTTCTAAAAAATATAAAATTAGAGATTGCTCAACTGGGCGAAATTTATTTTACAAAAGAAATGGAACTAATAGAAGACGCCAATTTAGGCAATATAAAAATTGACAACTCGAGAATACTTCAAGAAATAGTGATTACTTCAAAAAAAACGGCACTTCAAAAAGAATTAGGAAAATTTGTAGTTGATAATATTTCAACGTCTTCATTTGCAAAGGGGAAGAGTTCCTATGAAATTTTGGACTATGTCCCTATATTGAACTCTACAGAAAAAGGCATCAGTATTTTCAATAAAAGTGAAGCCACAATTTTTATCAACGGAAAACTTATTAGAGATAGTGAAACGGCTTTGAATATGCTCAAATCAATTCCAGCAACTAGTATTAAAAAGGTAGAAATAATCACAAACCCTGATAGTAAATTTGAAGCAAATAGTAAAAATGGTATTATCAATATAATATTAAAAAATAATGACAATGAGGGACTCAAAGGTTCTGTGAGTGCTTCAATGAATCATGCTTATTTTAATTCGCAATACGGCAGTGGTTTTTTATCATACTCGAAGAAAAAAATAGCCCTCACATCAGGTATTAATATTGACAACACCAAATCTTTTAGTCGCTTTAGTTATGTATATGATAATCTCGCACTGAATAAACAAACTGAGATACAATCTTATACAATTAATAGAGGTACAAACTACTCGTTTTTTATTAATTCTGAGTACAAGCTAAATGACAAAATCATTGTTGGCTTACAATTGACTTATAAACTAAGAGATATAAAATCAAATACGGAAACCAACAATATTTTTAAGAACATTGGCTCAGATTTAGTTAACTCAACATCACTGAATATTATTAACAATCTAATCCCCAATAATAATTCATTTACATCTAACATTAACATTACCTATCAATTAGACGACTTAGGCTCGAGTATTTATATAGACAATAATCAAGTAGTAAGAAATAATAGTTTTGTCAATCAATTTGATTACATTAACTCTAACACTTCCAATGAGAAATTTATCCAAAGCCAAGATGAAAGATTTAACATTAATGCTACCAAAATCAATATTACCAAAGTCGTTAATGATAATAGTACGCTATATTTTGGAGGTAATTTTATCTATAGTGATATAAAAAATGATTTTTTTCATGGCAATTTTGATGGTACTGACTATCTTTCAGACCCACTACAAAGTAATATTTTTACCTACACAGATAAAACAATAGCAGGTTATATAATCTACGAAATACTCAATGAAAAATGGGAAGGAAAAATAGGTTTAAGACTAGAAAATTTTGAAGGAAAAGGAACTACAGCCTCAAATGCTAATAAAACAGATATAAAAAACACTTATTTGTTTCCTTCATTGTCTTTTTTATTTATGCCTAACGACGACAATGAAATCTCCTTAGACCTAAACTCCTACATTATCAGACCTTACTATTCTCAATTAAACCCATTCATAAGATATAACTCCACAAATTCATATACGATAAGCAACCCTAATTTATTGCCGTCATTAAGTTATGAATTAACTTTAGGTTATGCATTTCAATATACCTATTTTATTAACTTATCGTATGCCTATACTGAAAATTTATTTAATGAATTTGATGTTGTTTTGCCTTCCAATCTGATTCAAAAAACTACAGCAAATTATGGCAGTGGTAATGAGTTCTATCTTGATTTTATATACACAAACCAATTTTTTAGCAAAAACCTGAATTTTACGGCTTCTTTTGAATATATATATAATGATTCCAAAGGCTACTACAATGATTTTGACATGAGTTATTCCAATCACTTTTACTCATTCAGACTAAAAAATCAAATTAATCTTTCTAAGAAAAAAGACTTAAACTTTTCT
Organism: Cytophagales bacterium; assembly: GCA_004293905.1. GTDB lineage: Bacteria > Bacteroidota > Bacteroidia > Cytophagales > Microscillaceae > RDZE01. The sequence continues at coordinate 41,254 of RDZE01000027.1, forward strand.
TGTATTTATGCATATAGTAGCATCGACAGAAGTGTATTAGGCCAGATGAATGCACTACATTCTCTAAGGTTAGAGCTTACTAAAACCTATAAAAATTTTAGTGCTTCTTTTAGTGTATATGATATTTTGAGAGCAGATTTAGAATTTTCGGAAGCTAAAGAATTATATGGTTTCTACAAGAAAATTGATTACTTTAAAAATTTTAGATTGAATTTTAGATATAATTTTGGCAATAAAAAAGTAAATACAATTGATGAAAAAAAATCAGATATACAGAGATAGGTAGATTTAAAAAAGCAAATTTAAAAGCTATAAAATTAATAGACACACGCTATTATTTTTATAGCTTTTCGATGAGGAGGCTATGCTATAAATTGTATATATTTGTATTAAAGTAAAAAAGGTTGCTATGTTCTTTTACTTACACAAAAAATAAACATTAATTTTAACCGATTATATGGTTAGTTTGTGTGCTTATTTTTATGGTTTATGAGGAAAATATTTTTTATCTTTCTATGTTTTACTTTATCGTGTTATAGCTTTGGGCAGGTAAAAGCTATCCTGATAGATAAAATAACTAAAGAACCTATTGCATTTGCTACTGTCTATGATTCCATTACTAAAAATGGCACGCACTCTGATGAAAAAGGGTACTTTACGCTCAAATGCCAAGGTAGTGTATTGATATCTCATATTCTTTACGAAATGCAATTAATACCTTGTAGCAAAGTAGGCGATTCTGTTTTTCTGATACCAAAAGAGTTTGTACTTAGCCCAATAGAGATTACTTCCAAAAGAAATAAGGAAAAAATAAAGAAGAGTGAAATTATAAAATTAGGCGTTTGGAATGGAATATCAAAAATGCAATATGAGGGTATCAAGGAGGCTGCCCTATTTATAGAAAACCCTATTAGAAAGCCTTGTTTGGTTAATAAAGTATTTTTTTCTTTTAGCAACGTAAAATTTGATGATGACGGCGTAGGAACTATCAAAGACAAAGATATATTGCTATCAATACAAATATACAATAGGTCAAAACTAACATCTGAACCAGCACTTCAACTGTTACGACAACAACTCACTTATAGACTCAAGGCAGGGGATACTAAGGTGAGTATAGACTTGTTAAATAAAAAAGTTTTTTTTCCATCCGAGGGAGGGTTTGTGGCAGTTGAGTTTTTGGGCTATTTTGAGGAAGAAAATTTTATACCCACAGATTTTAATAATGTAGATATAAAAAAACAATTTTCACCAGACCTTTCAGGGAAGCACCTAAACAAAAATTCCTTCTACAGAAAAACCTTTTCTAACGAATGGGATATGGTAAATGTAGATTTTGAGGGGTTCTTTAACTTCAATTTTGGGATAGAAATAATCCTTTCAGGAGATTATTAGAAATGTTGTACTAAGTACGCATCAAAAAATAGAAATATAAATCATAATCCTAAAAACACAATATCTATATGCTGAAAATTACCAATTTATCACTCAAAATCAATAATAAGCAAATTTTGGAAAATATATCTTTTGAAGTAAAAAAAGGGGATATTTTCTGTGTACTTGGTAAAAATGGAGCGGGTAAGTCTATACTGATAAAAACCATATTGGGTATCTATGACCAATTCGAGGGCATTATTATTATAGATGGAATGAACATTGAATTAAAACCAAGAAATGTTTATTTATCAAGAATAGGCGCGCTTATAGAACAAGCCGCGCTATACCCACAATTGAGTGCTTATGAGAATTTAAGCGTTATTAGTAAGTACTACACAGATAAAAAAATAGACAAAAAAAGGATTAATGAAGTATTAGAGATGGTGGGTTTGGCGCAGGAACAGAGCAAGCCAGTTCGTTTTTTCTCTCAGGGTATGAAGCAAAGGCTTGGCTTGGGTATGGCTATTTTGCACCAACCTGAAATCATTATTTTAGACGAACCCAACAATACACTTGACCCAGAGGCTATCATTCAACTACGAAACCTCATTTTGAAACTAAACAAAGAGTTTGGCTGTACTTTTCTCATCAATACGCACCATTTGGAAGAGTCTTTGAAGCTTTCTAAGCGGTTCATCATTCTAAAAAATGGGCAAAAAGTATACGAATCTGACGAAAACAAAGCCTACTATTTAGTAACTTATAACCAAGCACAATGGGAACAACACCAAAACGAAGCCTCTGCCGAACCAATTGGTTACTTCACAAAAGATGAATGTAGGTATGAGTTGTTTGACAAAAAACAAGAAGAACTAAGCGCAAAGGGTTTGACTATCAGTACACCTACTGCCGAAGAAATATTTTTAGCCTTTCATCATTCAACTTTATGATTGCTAATTTTTTACGTTGTTTGGAAGCAGAGTTTCTCAAGACACGCAAATCTGTTTTGGTGTTTTTGTTATTGTTATTATTCTTTTTATTTCCATTATGTTATTTATTGATGATTGATGAAAGTTTTTTTACTACCAAATTTAGCCGTTGGTTAGAAGCCACAAAAAGTAATAACATCAAAATTTATTACTATTATCAGTTTCTTTCACTAATGCGATTGCCTTTTTCTTTGGGTGTTTGTGTATTGGTTGTATATGTTTTTTCTATAGAGAAAGGTATTGGAAAATTGAGCCCTTTGCTGATGATGCCTGCCAATGCAATGTCTGTTTTTTGGTCAAAGTTTTTTATTATCACTTTCTATTTATTGCTTTATAGTGTAGCTTTTTTATTTTCATTTGCACTGCAAATCAATAATTTAGCTTCCCAACAAATTTACATGGTTCGTACTGATATTTGGGAATACTTGTGTATAGGTACTTATTTTGGTTTGAGTGCAGTTGCTTATATTTTCTTTTGTATCTTCCTCTACACTACCACCAAACAAGGCGCATATATCTTATTTATGCTTTCTGCCTTTCCACCCTTAGCTGATTATATGCCTATTTGCCCTGGCGCATTTTTTTCCCATAAGGTCTTTCTCCAAAGTCTTGCTTTTGATGCTTTTGTATGGGAGTGGTTGTTAGGGAATATGTGTTTTTTTGTGCTTAGTCTTTATCTCTTTTCTGCACGCTGGAAGCGATTGATTTTAAACCAATAATGTTAAAAAATTAAACCTAATCTAAAAAATGATTCAATCTTTGTTTGCTAATACCTTACTTTTAATATCGAGAGATAAATTTTTCTTGATTTTTATGGGTACTGTTTTCTTTTTAAATACCGCGCTAATAGTCATTCTTGCAGTAGAGGGAAAGTTTTTTTATGAGACTTCTTCTACTCCATTGTCAAGATGGTTGTCATACGTAACACTTTTAAAACTCGTTAGCTTGTTCGTAATCAACTTTCCTCTTTTTTTCCTTGTCTATAGGTTAGAAGCCATTGAACAAAATGAGCAAGGAAAAAGGAGGTTTGTTTTTTTGCCGCTTACTTTTAGTCAGTTGTACCTGATTCGGCTGTTGATAGTGGTTCTTATGCTTTCTGTCTTTTATTTTCTTTTAGGAATTCTTTGTTTTTTGGTTTTACTTTTCAAGTTCGCTGATACATTGATATATATAAACCACTTTCTATACCTTTTGTATTATCTTTTGGTATCTCATTTAGGTTATCTGGCACTCATTACGCTTTTTTCATTTCTGATAAAAACCTATTTTGGCATCATTCAATTATTTATTTTTGTGTTATTTGTCCCAAGTAAATATGTTTTTGTTCCCTCTTCCTATGCTTATTCCTTTACAATGGCATACACATCTTATTATTCTCCTAACCCGCCTTTTATTATAGAGGAGTTAGAAAGATTAAAGTATTGGTATTTTTTACAATACCCTTTTTATAGTTTATTGTTTTTACTATTAACCCTATTATTTGTTTTTATTTTTGAAAAGAAAATTCAAAACTTTTACCTTCATAGAGCATGAAAAAATTAACTCCTCATATTGTAAAAATAGGATTCATCTTTGTTTTAATCAGTATTCTAAAAAGTGTGATTCCTGAACAAACGGACTACTTGTTCTATTTTACTCTTTTATTGTCATTCTCAAAGTTTTTCATCTTTTACTTTCTTGTATTCAAGGAAAGTTTTTACAAACTATCATCTATTTGGACGATAGCCTATTTAGCACTGGCAATAGATAGTAGTGCCTTATTCCTTACTCAGGTAGGGATACATCAAATATACCCTAATCAAAAGTATGAAGATGCAGAGAGAGCAGTAGAAAAAATGATAAAAAGAGCCGAAGCATTAGGAGAGAGAATGAATGCTGTGGTGAAAGTATCTGCGGAAGAAAAGGAAAAAGTAAGAACTGAAGCAATTAATGCATCTAACATAGATAGCTTGGCTAAAAATTTTCTTATAGAGTTAGTCATAGATGCTTTGCTTGCATCAGTATTTTTGATTCCCTTTCTATCCAAAAAACAAATCCAATCTTAACAATTCTCATTGTCACTTTTTGGAGAATAGCCCATTCGAGATAACATTTTTAAAAGCTGATGTTGAAGCTGTGCTATTTTCTCATCTTTCATTTTTATGATTTCGTCTTTATCTCTCAAACTTTGTACTAATAGATTTTCTTTTTGCTGATAATCATTAGGTTTCGTTATTAATTCACTTTTTGAGGAAGTTATAAATGGCTTGCTTTGAATACAATGAAGTTTTACATCTGGTATAAACTCCGTTACTTCCGCCTCTAACATTTCGGCTATTTTGATTAGAGTTTCAAACTTAACATTAGTTTCATTAGTTTCTATTTTGTGATAACTATTTTGAGAAATATTCAAATAGTCAGCCATTTGTTGTTGAGAAAGCCCCTTTTGCGTTCTCTTTTTTCTAATTTTATCGCCAGTATTTAACATAAGCCAAGTTAAGATTTTAGAATGTATGAAAATATAACTCAGGTAAAGATAAAAAATATTTTTTAAATGTTAATAAAAAAGTAAAAAAAAACAAAGGTTTTTATCAATACGAGTATAAAAAAAAGACTGCCCGAAAAAAGATAGCCTTTCCATTAACAACTCTATCCTTTTTTTTGTAATGACAGTTCTATTTTTTCACCAACTCAATAAATACGCAGTTCTACTGCCAACTTTTCTTTTGTAATTGATTGATGCTTAAACTAATTTATAAATTTGGGATTACTCTCTGTCTAAAATAAAGTTTAAATCACCTCACCACATGAAAAAAATTATTACATTTATAAAAACATAAATTTATAAACAATTAAAGAAGTATGAAAAAGAGCTTATTCTTCTTATTATTAGGCATACTGCACTGGCAGGTAGCCCAAAGCCAAACTGATTCTTCTTCTTACACCGTAACCGTCAACGGTGTAGCCTTCAAGATGATAAAGGTAAAAGGTGGTTCTTTTGAAATGGGTTACAAAGCGGGACGTGACGGAGAGGATAAGTATATGGATAATGCCAAACCCATACACACCGTAACCCTCACGGACTATTACATCGCCGAAACCGAAGTAACTCAAGCCCTTTGGCGGGCAGTGATGGGGACTAATCCCTCAGAAAATAAAAACTGCGACGAATGTCCTGTAACAGATGTCAGTTGGGACGACATCGTACATGATTTTTTGCCCAAACTCGAAAAACTCACAGGCAAAAAATACCGACTCCCTACCGAAGCCGAATGGGAATATGCCGCAAGAGGAGGGCAGAAAAGCACAGGCACTACATACGCTGTAAAGACCAAAGCCCCAAACGAATTGGGTCTGTACGATATGAGCGGGAACGTATGGGAATGGTGTCAAGATGGGTACGACTCAAAATTTTATAGCAGTGCTGAAGCTACAAAAACGAACCCTGTGAATAATAACACTACTGGCAATCGTGTTTTGCGCGGCGGCTCTTGGCACTACTATGCTGTTGATTGCTATGTAGTTACTCGCTTCAACACTGTGCATAGTGATCGCGCTGATAACGTTGGGTTTCGGTTGCTTGTTTTATAGTTTAGTGGCTTTATTCGGGGTAAAATCTTGGCAATAGCTTCTGCCTTGTCAATGGTGCTATAAGTTACTAACCCAGAGGTATTCACATCAAAAAAGTGAAGGAGTCGTTTGTGGCAACCCCTTCGCTAAAATCTATCATTTCTGATGTTGCTTTATTACCCTAAGGTAGAAGCCATACGCTTGCGTTCGTTTTCGTCTAAGAATATTTTGCGCATACGTACATTTTGTGGGGTAACTTCTAAGTACTCATCTTTTTGGATATACTCCATTGCCTCTTCCAGCGAAAAAGAAATTTTAGGAGCTATTTTTACATTGTCGTCAGAGCCAGAGGCACGCATATTCGTTAGTTTTTTTCCTTTTTGCACGTTCACCACTAAGTCATTTTGGCGGCTGTGTTCACCAATTACCTGTCCTGTGTATACCTCATCGCCTGGGTCTATGAAAAATACGCCTCTATCTTGGAGTTTATCTATGGCATAAGCAGTGCTCGGACCAGCTTCCATCGAAATCAAAGAACCACTTGTACGCCCAGCGATATCGCCTTTGTAAGGAGCATAGCGCAAAAAGCGGTGATTGACTACAGCTTCACCTGCGGTTACGGTAAGAATATTACTGCGCAATCCGATAAGCCCTCTGGAAGGAATTTCAAATTCAAGGTGTTGCCAATCATTTTTAGGTTGCATCATCAAAAGTTCGCCTTTGCGTTGTGTAACTAACTCTATCACCTTGCCCGCAGTTTCTTCGGGGGTATCAATGATAAGCGTTTCTATGGGTTCGTGTCTTTGCCCATCTATGACTTTGAAAAGCACTTGAGGTTGTCCTACTTGCAACTCGTACCCTTCGCGGCGCATTGTTTCTATGAGTACAGACAAGTGCAAAATACCACGTCCGTAAACAATAAATTTTTCTTCGCTTTCAGTAGTTTCTATTTTAAGAGCCAAATTTTTCTCTGTTTCTTTAAAAAGTCTATCGCGGAGGTGTCTGGAAGTTACAAATTTGCCCTCTTTTCCATAAAAAGGAGAATTGTTAATGGTAAAAAGCATACTCATTGTAGGCTCATCAACGGCAATGCGTGGCAGAGGTTCAGGTTGAGCAAGGTCAGCAATTGTATCACCGATTTCGAAACCTTCTATGCCCATCACTGCGCAAATATCGCCTGCTCTTACCTCCTGCGTGCGTGTGCGTCCTAAACCTTCAAAAACATACAATTCTTTGATGCGTACCTTCGCCGTAGAGCCGTCAGCTCTGCAAAGGGCTACGTCTTTACCTTCCTGAATACTTCCTCTGAATACGCGCCCAATTGCTATACGCCCTACAAACGAAGAATAATCTAAAGAAGTAATTTGCATTTGCAAAGTACCCTCATGGTAAGGTGCTTCAGGGATATGTTGAATGATGGCATCTAAAAGAGGCTCTATATTGTCGGTTACGTTTTTATAGTCGTAGCTCATCCAATTTTGTTTGGCAGAGCCATAAACAGTAACAAAATCAAGTTGATGCTCAGTAGCATCGAGTGCAAACATAAGGTCAAAAACGGCTTCGTGTACCTCATCGGGGCGGCAGTTAGGTTTATCTACTTTGTTTACTACTACTATTGGTTTCAAGCCCAATTGCAAGGCTTTGCTAAGTACAAAACGAGTTTGAGGCATAGGACCTTCAAAAGCATCTACCAAAAGCAGTACACCATCTGCCAGTTTAAGTACGCGTTCTACTTCGCCACCAAAATCGGCGTGCCCGGGTGTATCTATAATGTTTACTTTTACATCTTTGTAAGTAACAGATACATTTTTAGATACTATAGTAATACCTCTTTCGCGCTCGAGGTCATTATTATCCAAAATCAAGTCGCCTGTTTCTTGATTATCTCTAAAAATTTTGCAGTATCTAATGATTTTATCTACTAAGGTTGTTTTACCATGGTCTACGTGTGCTATGATAGCAATATTGCGGATGCTTTGCATAAATGATGGGGAAAAAGGGTATATCTGTTTTTCGAGGGGCAAAATTAGTAAAAAACCTACATTGTTCCAAACTATTCTCAATACTTTCTACTATTTTTGCCTTCACAATCTTATTTCCACTGATTTCCAATGACATACCTACGCTTGCTTTTTTTGATTCCGCTGACTTTTTCTATGCTATTGGTCGATTTTTTCCTTTGGCAATTGTTGCGCCGCTTCACTGCTTCCTTGTCTGTTTTACTGCGCCGTAGGTTGTTTTATGTTTTTTGGAGCATACAACTCAGTTGGATTTTGTGCCTATGGTTGGCATTGATTTTTTTGGCAAAAACAGATATTCCACTTTGGGGAATCAATAAGTACATAATGCGTTTTACGACCCTTTTTTACCTAAGTAAACTACTCATATTAATACTTTGGCTATTGATGTATGGAGGGCAACTTTTGGTATCGTTTTTAAAAAGAATAAAGCAAAAAAACGTACAAAATGCGCCTGTTTATGACGCGAGCAGAAAACATTTTTTGTGGCGCATGGCAGGCATTGTAGGCACTATTCCTATTTTAGGCATATCTTATGGCAATTTGGTGAGTATTTACGATTATCGCGTTCGACAGGTGAAACTTTCTATTCCAACACTGCCCAAAACGCTCGAAGGTTGGCGCATAGCCCAAATTTCAGACCTGCATTTAGGTAGTTTTTTAGACGATAAAGCCCTCCAAAAAGGCATAGATTTACTTTTGGCAGAAAAACCCGATATGGTATTTTTTACAGGCGACTTGGTCAATTATGATACTTCCGAAGTCAGCCCTTTTATGACACAACTTTCACGCATTAAAGCCCCACATGGCGTTTTTTCCACTTTGGGCAACCATGATTATGGCGAGTACAGGGCTTGGCAACAAGATTCGGACAAGGTGAAGAATTTGCAAACAATGAAGAAAATTCATGAGCAATTAGGCTGGAAATTGTTAAATAACCAACACCATCTTTTTCAAAAAGAAAATGCACAACTTGCCATCATTGGGGTAGGCAATTGGGGTGTAAGAGGCAAAAGCAGCAAAGAAGGCAATTTGAAAAAAGCCTATCAAGGTACGGAAAATGCTGCCGTCAAACTTTTACTCTCGCACGACCCCTCACATTGGGACGCACAAGTGCGCAAAGAATACAAAGACATCGTAGCCACTTTTTCAGGACATACACACGGCTTGCAATTCGGCATTGATATAGGCAATTTTCGCTGGGGATTGGGCAAGTATGTTTTTAACCAATGGGCTGACTTGTACTACGAAGAAGGGCAATATTTATACGTAAATCGTGGTTTTGGCTTTTCCGATATTTTGCCAAGTCGAATAGGTGTTTTGCCCGAAATTACTATTTTTACCCTTTCCAAACAAAATACTTAATATTACCTATGAAAAAATCTTTATTTCTTTTATCATTCCTATTTTTCTGCCTAAGTGCCGAAAGCCAAAACCTACCAAAAGGCAAACTTTTTATTATCGGAGGTGGCAAAAGACCCCCTGAAATGCTCGATAGAATGTTGAAAGAGGCGCAATTGACCTCCGAAGACTATATCGTGATATTGCCTTTGGCAAGTGAAGAACCTGATTCGGCAGTGTTTTATGCCAAAAAACAATTTGCCAACTACCCTTATCAAGTAGTAGGAATGAATTTTTCAAAAGAAAATAGCAAAGATTTCAGCACTGCCCGCCTCGATTCTATCCGAAAAGCAAAACTCATCTACTGCACAGGCGGCGACCAAAATAAGTTTATGGGTATTGTCAAAGATACCGAATTGGAAAAAGCCCTACGCGAAGCCTACCAAATAGGCGCACTCATCGCAGGCACAAGTGCAGGGGCTGCCATGATGAGCGAAAAAATGATTACGGGCAACGAAAAAAAATACAGCGAATACAGTGAAACATTCCAAACCATAGAAGCCAATAATATAGAAATAGCACAAGGAATGGCATTTTTAAAAGGTGTCATCATAGACCAGCATTTTCTTATCCGTAGCCGCCACAATCGCCTTTTTTCAGCCATTTTGGAGTACCCCGACCACATCGGCATCGGTATAGACGAAGCAACAGCCATTTTAGTAACCGCCAACACCGCCGAAGTAGTAGGCAACGCCCAAGTGATTCTTTTTAGGGCACAAAAAGCAAAAATCAGACGTACCACCAAAGATTTATGGGCAGCCACAGGTATACAAATTGACATATTGGTGCAAGGAGATACTTTTTCACTAAAAAAACCTTAAAAAATTTGCTTTATCAGTTTTATTTTCAGAAATTTAGTACTTAAAACTTACAAAACACTAAAAACTATGAATGCTGCACAAATGGCTATTTTTTTCCTCTTAGGAGGAATTATTCTATTTTTCGTATTTCTGTATTATGTCCCTGTCAATTTATGGATTACTGCACAATTTTCACACGTGCGCGTAAGTCTGCTCAAATTGGTATTTATGCGTATTCGTAGAGTACCCCCTCGCCTTATCGTAGAGCAGATGATTATAGCAACCAAAGCAGGACTCAATGTAACTACAGACGACCTCGAAACACACTACTTAGCAGGCGGAAGCGTTCCCTTAGTAACCAAAGCCTTAGTATCGGCAGACAAAGCCAACATTAACCTCACTTTTAAACAAGCCGCCGCAATAGATTTGGCAGGCAGAAATGTATTTGAGGCAGTACAAACCTCTGTAAATCCACGCGTTATCAACACCCCTCCCGTAGCCGCCGTAGCCCACGATGGTATACAATTGGTTGCCAATGCCCGCGTAACGGTGCGTACTAATATTTCACAATTAGTAGGTGGTGCAGGTGAAGAAACTATCATTGCACGTGTAGGCGAAGGAATTGTAACCTCTATCGGTTCTTCTATTTCTCACAAAGAAGTATTAGAAAACCCCGATAAAATTTCAAAATTAGTGCTTTCCAAAGGGTTAGACTCAGGAACTGCATTCGAAATACTTTCTATTGATATTGCCGATGTAGATGTAGGCGAAAACATTGGCGCAAAATTGCAGATAGAACAAGCAAATGCCGATTTGCGCGTAGCAGATGCCAAAGCCGAAGAACGCCGCGCAATGGCTGTAGCCTTAGAGCAAGAAATGAGAGCCAAAGCACAAGAAGCCAAAGCCAAAGTAATAGAAGCAGAAGCAGAAGTACCCAAAGCAATTGCTGAAGCACTCAAAAATGGTCATTTTGGCGTTTTAGATTATTACAAACTCCAAAATATGCAAGCTGATACAGAAATGCGACAATCTATAGCAGGCAACGAAAAACCCAGCTTGGGAGAAGGAAAAAAAGGTTAAAAATCGGACAAAAATGATATAAAACAGCATAACCCTATCTAAAGTCTTTGCATACTTGATAGGGTTATATTTTTGGTTTATTGCCAAATCTTATTGTTTATTATAACATCAATTTTTTACAGTACGCTGTTCTATGCGTTTTTCATACTGAGTACCCTGAAAAATACGTTGCACAAACACTCCCGGTGTATGAATCTGATTTGGGTCTAAAGTACCCGCAGGCACTAATTCTTCTACTTCAGCAATCGTGATTTTGCCCGCAGTTGCCATCATAGGGTTAAAATTACGTGCAGTACCCTTGAATACCAAATTACCCATCGTATCGCCTTTCCAAGCCTTTACAATCGCAAAATCAGCACGTAACCAAGATTCTAACAAATACATTTTGCCATCAAATTCGCGAACTTCTTTGCCTTCAGCTACTTCAGTGCCATAACCCGCAGGCGTAAAAAAAGCAGGAATACCCGCCCCACCCGCACGCACGCGCTCAGCCAAAGTACCTTGCGGAATCAGTTCTACCTCTAACTCACCAGAAAGCAACTGACGCTCGAATTCCTTGTTTTCGCCTACATAAGAAGAAATCATTTTCTTTACCTGACGTTGTTTGAGCATTAGCCCAATGCCAAAATCATCTACCCCTGCATTGTTCGAAATACAAGTCAAACCCTTTATGTTTTTGCGCACTAAGGCAGCAATACAATTCTCAGGAATGCCACAAAGCCCAAAACCACCCAACATTAGTACGGCATTGTCAGGAATGTCTTTTACAGCTTCATCGGCATCTTTTACCACTTTATTAATCATAGTATATGGGTGTTATTTTTTTTCAAGGCAAATGTAAAAAATATTATGAAGTTATGTACTGCGTTTTCAAGAAAAAATATCTAATTTAGCAAAAAAAGAGCTTATCAAAAGAGTGAAAAGAGTAAAAACACCCACCATCTTGCAAATGGAAGCCGTAGAGTGTGGCGCAGCAAGTTTAGGAATGATATTGGCGCATTATGGCAAATATGTGCCGTTGGAACAACTACGGTATGAGTGTGATGTTACGCGTGATGGTAGCAAAGCCAGCAATATCACCAAAGCCGCCCGCACTTACCAACTTGATGCCAAAGGGTACAAAAAAGAAACCGATGCCCTTGCAGAGTTACCCATGCCTTGCATCATTCACTGGAATTTTAACCACTTTTTAGTCTTAGAGGGCGTAGACAAAGCCCGCGGAAAAGCCTACCTCAACGACCCTGCCGAAGGGCATCGCACTATTAGCTACGAACAACTTGAAAGTAGTTTTACAGGGGTAGTGCTCACTTTCCAACCTGAAAAAGATTTTAAGAAAGGCGGACAGAAGCCTCAATTATTGGCAGGATTGAGAAAAAGACTACAAAGCTATGAAAAAGATGTACTTTTTGTGGTCATCTTGGGTTTCTTCTTGCTCATTCCCGGATTGTTAGTCCCTGCTTTTTTACAAATATTTGTAGATAATATCTTAGTAGGCAAAATGCATTCTTGGCTACCCGCCCTGCTCGTAGGTATGTTTTTGACAGTAGCCATCAAAACTTGGATAGAATGGCTCAAAAATAGTTATTTACTACGCCTCGAAACCAAAATGTCCATAGCCAATTCCACCCGTTTTTTTTGGCATGTACTCCGTCTTCCGATTGTATTCTTCAACCAAAGATATGCGGGCGATATTGCCTCCAGAGTGGCAGTCAATAATAAAAATGCACATCTTCTTTCCAATGAATTAGCAAAAACAGTATTAGACTTAATGCTCGTAACTTTTTATCTGCTAATGATGCTCCAATACGATTTTATTCTCTCTTTAATAGCTGTTGGTTTTGCCCTGATTAATGTACTTGCTTTGCGTTGGATTTCAGAAAGCCGCACAGAAAGCTATAGCAACCTTCAACAAGCAGAAGGAAAAATATCGGGCGTAGCCATGAGTGGTTTACAAATGATAGAAAGCATCAAAGCAAGTGGCGCAGAAGATGATTTTTTTAAGAAATGGGCAGGCTATTTTGCCAAAGTAGTCAATACGGAACAAAAAGTAAGCAGCATGTCTATAGTACTCAATGCCGTGCCGACCACACTCACCGCACTGAGCACATTGGTAATACTCACCTTAGGGAGTTGGAACGTAATGAATGGTTTTATGACCGTAGGCGCATTGGTAGCATTCCAAAGTCTGATGCATAGTTTTGCAGAACCAGTAGAGAGTTTGGTGGGTTTAGGAGGAAAATTGCAAGAAGCAAAGGGCGATATGGGGCGTTTAGACGATATTTTGGGCGCAAAATTAGACCCTCAAACCCAACGACACGCCGAAATGAAAGACAATCAACTTGACTTTCACATCATTACCCAAAAATTAGAAGGACACATAGAATTTCGAAACGTAACCTTTGGCTATAGCCGTTTGGCAGAACCCTTAGTTACAGACTTTAACCTTTCAGTAGCCCCCGGCGAAAGGGTTTCCTTAGTAGGTGGTTCAGGAAGTGGCAAAAGTACCATCGCAAAACTATTGGCAGGTTTGTACGAACCTTGGGAAGGCGAAATCCTTTTAGATGGCAAACCAAGACAGAAAATACCACGCGAAATACTCAATAATTCTATCTCTATGGTAGACCAAGATATTTTTATTTTTGAAGGAAATGTAAAAGACATTCTCACTCTTTGGGACTCTACAGTGCCCGATGCCAATATCATGCAAGCTGCCAAAGATGCTCAAATACACGACATCATAGGCAGGCGAAAAGGAGGATATGACAGCCACCTTACCGAAGGAGGAAAAAATTTCAGTGGCGGACAAAGACAACGCCTCGAGATAGCGCGTGCATTAGTGAACAACCCCACTATTCTGATTTTAGACGAAGCCACCAGTGCCTTAGACCCTATCACTGAAAAATTAATAGAAAATAATATACGTAGACGCTCCTGTTCGGTGCTTTCAGTAGCACACCGCCTTAGCACCATTCGCGATAGCGATGAAATCATAGTAATGCGTTATGGGCAAATTATAGAACGAGGCACACACGATAGCCTCAAAGCACAAGACGGTTTTTATGCCGCACTGATGAAAATGTAACTACATATAATAACAATTTAAAATTATGCCGCTTTACCAACTCAACATTAACCAAAAAAACTACAGCATAGAGGCAGCAGCAGATATGCCATTGCTTTGGGTACTAAGAGATTTGCTACAACTCAAAGGCACAAAATTTGGCTGTGGAAAAGCACTTTGTGGTGCTTGCACCGTACACCTCAACGGCAATGCAGTTCGCTCTTGTAGTTTGCCCGTATCAGCCGCCGCTAATAGCAATATCCAAATAGTAACAGTGGAAGGTTTGGCACAAAATAATGTGCTTACAGCCGTACAAGAGGCTTGGATAGAAGAAGATGTGCCCCAATGTGGCTACTGCCAAGCAGGGCAGATAATGACGGCTTCGGCACTACTCGCCAAAAATGCCAATCCTACCGACCAAGAAATAGAAGCAGCAATGGTGGGAAACTTATGCCGATGTGGTACTTATCCACGCATTCAAAAAGCCATCAAAAATGCCATTCAAAAAATGCAAAAAGGAGGTAAAAAATGAATATTACAACAACATCACGCCGCGATTTCCTTAAAATTACTGCCTTAGCAGGTGGAGGATTATTCTTAGGCTTTCATTGGGTAGGAGGAAAAGAATTGCCTATCGTTGAAGAAATAGAAATGAATGCCTTTTTGCGCATTAATACCGATGGGAGTATTGTACTGATGGCTAAAAACCCAGAAATAGGGCAAGGAGTAAAAACCTCATTGCCTATGATTATTGCCGAAGAGTTGGAAGTCAATTGGGAACAAATACAAGTACAACAAGCAGGTTTAGACAAACGATTAGGCGCGCAATTTGCAGGCGGAAGTACTGCCATCAATACCAATTTTGAGGTACTCCGAAAAGCAGGTGCCTCCGCGCGCGAAATGCTTTTGGAAGCTGCTGCAAAACGTTGGGGAATTGATAAATCCAATTGTTTTGCCAAAGAAGGTAAAATAGGGCGCAAAGATCAACCCAACACTACACTAAGCTACGCAGAATTGGTAGCAGAAGCCAGCAAAATTCCTGTACCTACTGACCCTCCACTCAAAGACCCCAAAAATTTTAGCATCATAGGCAAAAAAACAAAAGGAGTAGACAATGAAAAAATAGCCACAGGCAAACCGCTCTATGGTATCGATGTTTTTGTAGAAGGTATGTACTATGCTGCCATTGCCAAACCCACAGTTTTCGGAGCCACAATCCAAAGCATAGACGATACGGAAGCACGCAAAATCGCAGGAGTCAAAGAAATCATCACCATTGAACCTACCGAGAATCCTACACTCCTCAGTGCAGGAGTAGCTGTAATTGCTACCAATACATGGGCTGCTTTTAAAGCCAAAGAAGCCCTCAAAATCACTTGGAATACTGCAAGCTATGAAAGTGAAACCTCTGAAACCATTTCAAAACAGTTGCAAAACTTAGTAAAACAAAAAGGAGAAGTGCTACGCAATGATGGAAATGTAGAGGAAGCCTTCACAAAAGCCAAGACTATAGTAGAAGCCAACTATGAAGTTCCCTTTTTGGCACATGCCACTATGGAGCCCATGAACTACACCGCACACATACAAGGCAATAAAGCAACCTTGTGGGGTTCTACTCAAGTGCCTGGTGCTTGCGAAACCATTTTAAAAGTACTTGCCCCAGAAGTACTACCCGAGAACACACAACTGCATCTCTCACGTATCGGAGGTGGCTTCGGCAGAAGGCTTATGGCTGATTATATGGCAGAAGCAATTTTCCTCTCGCGAAAACTACAAGCCCCTGTACAAGTAGTTTGGACAAGAGAAGACGATATGCAACACGATTTTTATAGACCCACAGGCTACCACGCAATGAAGGTTGGGCTAAATGAGAAAAATGAAATCATAGCATGGAGCGTCAACCATGCCAGCACTTCAAGGGCGATTTATCGTGATAAAAAAGCACAAGCCTATAAAACTGAAATTTTTCCTGAGGGCTTTCCAGCAGGGCTTATTCCTAATTTTTATATGCAATACAGCCCCTACGATGCCAAAATACCGCGTGGTGCTTGGCGCGCACCGGGGCACAATGCAACCGCCTTCGTAGACCAAAGTTTTTTAGACGAAATCTGTTTGCTTACAAAACAAGACCCCGTAGAACTACGACTTAAGCTCTTAGGCGAAGACCGTATTATGCCATACACTGACCATGGCGGTCCTTATGATACCAAACGCTACAAAAATGTAATTCGTCTATTGGCTGAAAAAGCCGAATGGAGCAACACGAAGTTAGAGCAAAATACCGCTCGTGGTTTTGCCGCACACTATATTTTTGGCTCTTATGTGGCACTCATCGCAGAGGTAACCATGAAAGAGGGATTGCCTGTAGTGAAAAAAATATATGCTTCGGTAGATTGTGGGCGCATTATCAATCCAAGTGGCGCAGAAGCACAGATAGAAGGCGGAATCATAGATGGACTAAGTGCAGCACTTTATGGAAAAATAAGCATAGACAAAGGTGGAGTAGTGCAACAAAATTTCAATGATTATCCTCTTTTGCGCATCAAAGAAACCCCAGAAATAGAAATGTTTTTTGTAGAAAGCCAAGAAACGCCACAAGGTTTAGGAGAAATGTCCTTGCCTCCTGTCGCAGCAGCCGTTTGCAATGCCATAGCACGCCTTACAAACAAAAGAGTGCGCCAATTACCCATCATAGAATCACTCAAAAAAGAAAGTTAATCCGATGAATACTTACAAAATAGAAATCAAATATGGGCTCATCTTTGTAGTGATGAGCCTCCTTTGGATATTGTTAGAAAAAATGACAGGTTTACATAGCGAATCTATTCATTTGCACACTACCTACACCAATTTCATCGCCATTCCTGCAACTGCTATTTATGTGTTTGCACTCTTAGAGAAAAGAAAAAAAGATTTACAAGGTAGCATGACTTGGTTGCAAGGCTTCAAATCGGGTATGATTATCTCCTTGGTAGTGATGGTTTTAAGCCCTATAACACAAATGATAACTTTTTGGCTCATCACGCCTGAGTTTTTTCCAAATGTCATCAAATATGCCGTAAACAGTCGATATATGACACAAGCAGAAGCCGAAAATTATTTTACACTCTCTAACTACATGGTGCAGGGCTTGATAGGTGCGCCTATTATGGGGGCTTTTACGTCAGCTCTTGTGGCTATTTTTATCATGAAAAAGCCTGTTTCTACTGTTTAGCATTATTGATATACTGATACACCATATCTTGAAAGTTGTCTTCTTCACCTAAAAAGGCAACTTTAATAGGAATATAATAAAGATTTGCATTTTTTAAAACTGCTTGTAAATCAGGACTTTGCAGTTTTACATAGTCTTTTTCAGTGCAAAAAATGGTTTTCCCATCTGCTTTGTTTATTATTTTTTGCAAATCAGCCTCAGTATAGTAATAGTGGTCAGGAAATACGAAATGATGCAATAGGGCATATTTTTCTGCCATATATTGCTCGAAAATAGCGGGTTGTGCGATTGCCGAGAAAAGTACAATTTCGTGGGTAAAACGCTCTACATTAATCAAAGAATTATTGGGCAACACCTTTCGAGGTGAGGCATAGTGAATGGTAGTAAAAAAAATAGGCGTTTGTGGGCTTGTATACTTTTGTATTTGTGTGCTAATGGTATTTTTTTCAGCTTCTTGCATTTTAGTAGGGCATTTGCTGACAATCACTATTTGCGCCCGCTTTGCCCCTCTTCTTGCCTCACGCAAACGCCCCGATGGGAGCAAATAATCTTTATAAAAAAGCCTCTTGTAGTCCGTAATTAAAATATTAAGCCCTGCTTTGATGGCTCTATGTTGAAAAGCATCATCAAGCAGTATTACTTCTGTTTGAGGGCGTTCTTGTATGATTTTTTGCACAGCGGGCACTCTTTTTTCGCCTACTGCTACGGCTATTTGGGCAGAAAATTGATAATAAAATTGGGCAGGCTCATCTCCTAAACTATAGGCATTTTCGGAAGCAGATGCCCAACGAAAACCTTTTGTTTTTCTGCCATACCCTCTGCTAAGTGTTGTAATTTGGTATTTTGTTTTCAACAAATGAATTAAATACTCTATGTGTGGGCTTTTGCCTGTACCACCTACTGTTAAATTGCCTACATTGATGGTCGGAATAGGTGCTTGGTAGCTTTTCCATAACTGCTTATCATAGAAATAGTTGCGCCACGAGGTAATGAAATGAAGAAGTATGGAAAAAGGAAATAACAAGATTTGCCACCATTGCATAGCTGAATAACATTTGAATAAAAAATTTGGTTACAATAATAATCAAAATTTGATAATAAATCTGTATATTTGTATAAATTTAATCGCTAAATACGACCATGTATACGCTTCCTACCTACCGATATTTTGCCATTTATTTATTACTCGTTTTTACTCTTACAAGTTGTTATAAAGAGTACATAGAGCCTAATCCCGCTACTCGAACCAACGATAAAATACTCAGCGTGATGAAAGAATGGTATCTTTGGAATGAACTAATGCCACAAAATGTAGACCCGCGTGCTTTTTCCACACCTGAGGCTTTGATAGAGCATCTGAAATATAAAACTTTGGACAAGTGGAGTTATATACAAGATGAAGAAAGTTATTTTCAGTACTACAACGCAGGGCAAACCTATGGTCATGGCTTTGTATTGAAATATGATAAAAATAATGCACTTTGGCTCGCCGTTGTCTATCCGAACTCGGCAGCAGGGAGAGCAGGCTTGACAAGAGGATACCAACTGTTAAAAATCAATGGGCGCGATGTATCTTCAATCAGCAATGTGAGTGAAGCACTTGGAGCGGCTGAAGCAAGCGTTGTTAATTTATTGCAATTCCGCGATACCAACGGTGTAATCAAAGAAATCAGCTTAGGAAAAGATGTTATACAAATCAATTCGGTGTATCACTATAGTGTACAACAAGCAGGTACTAAAAAAGTAGGTTATTTGGTTTTTAATAACTTTATAGAAACCTCACGTACTGAGTTAGATTTGGCATTTGCCTATTTTCGCGACCAAGCCATAGAAGAACTCATTTTAGACCTTCGTTATAATGGTGGCGGGCGTGTAAATATTGCTCAATATTTGGCGAGCAACCTTGCACCTACAGGCAGTGCGGGCAAAACTTTTGTGCGCTATAGTCACAACCCAAGCAAAAGATTTGAAGATGTAGAAGGTCTTTTTTTGAGTCCTCAATACAATTTTAACCTCAAACGTTTAATTTGCATTACTTCCCGGGCTACGGCTTCGGCAAGTGAATTGGTTATTAATAGTTTGAAGCCTTTTATGCCCGTAACACTTATTGGCGAAAATACTTATGGCAAACCCGTAGGTTCTTATGGTTTTCAGTTTGAGGGCTATGTCTTCAATCCTATTTCGTTGCGTACTGTTAATGCATTGGGGCAGGGTGATTATTTTGATGGCTTTAAGGTAGATGCTCCGCAAACAGACGGGCTGAATAAGCAATTGGGCGATGCGCAAGAACCTTGCTTGGCAGAGGCTTTGTTTTATATACAAAATGGTTCTTTTACGGGTATTTTACAAAGAAGAGGGCAAACTGTAGAAAATAGTAAAAATAACAATTTGCATCAAGATAGTTTTAGAGAAGAAGTAGGTGTTTTTTAGAAAAAAAAGAAATGTACCGTACTACTCAAAAGTAGACGGTACATTTTTTTACTTCAATGTATTGCAAAAACAAATCAATGTAGCATCAAAATATTTAAAAAAATCTGCTACATACGCCATTTGCCTCACTCTTTGGGTCAAAGTATCAAAATCTTCTTTACTCTTGTAAACAGTTATATGAGGGAAACTATCTTTATTTTTAAATCCACCTACAACACTAAAAGTATAAGACTTAATCACTTCAGGCTCTTTGTCTAAATTTTCTAAAAAAATCTGCCTTGCGTTGATAAAATCTGCCTCCGAAATGCCTGCTTTGGGCTTTAAGAGTGCTATCTCTGTAATATTGCTCTTGTCAGCAAACTTTTCATACTCAAATAAAGGGTCGTTGGGCTTTATAAAAATACCTGCCAATGGATCCATCATTTTCATAAACTTCATGAGTTTCATCATAAAGCCTAAACTAAGCATAGCAGCATAGATTTTACCTTTTGAGGAGTATTGTGTCATGCCTACATACACTTTGCTGGGCTGTTCGGGTAAAGTGTTAAAAGGAGCAAACTCCCTCTCGGGTCCTATGCCTCTAATGCTGACTAATTTTGCAACTGCGTCATTTTTAGCTTTTATGAATGCGTCCTCATTGACTGTGTCTTTAGCCATACGAATAGCTAACTCTATTACCTTTTTTTCCATAAAATTAAAATATGATTTTTTATCTATTGATTGTTAGTACTGAAAGCGTATTGTAAGGCTACAGGCATAAAGGTTGAAAAGTATTTACCCGCTTCTGGCAAAGTTTGTACTTTTCCTGCAATCGCCTGAAATTTCTCTTGACTTTCATACACAGACATACCTACGGTCAGTCCTTCTGTACCTTGTCCGCCCACTACTTTAAATTCCCAACTACCTACTACTCCTTCTTGGGCATTGAGCCAATTAACAAAAGCCTTACGACTTTCATCAAATTCTTTTTCTTGCCCTGCGTTTACTTTTCGGATAGCAATTTCTAAAACCTGCCCCTCTTTTAATGCAAGTTTACTGAGGTCAAATTTTTTACCCTCTAAAAGTTGTACAAAAACATAGGCTTTCAAATCCATTGTTTTGGCAAACTCCATAAAATCAGCACCGATTTGTTGCTGAATTTCGGGCAAAATATCCATAGAAGTATATTGTGTCATGCCAATAAAAACCTCTCTTTCATCAGGTTTTGGTAGGGCATAAAACGATTGAAATTCGCGGTCGTTACTTACTCCTTTTTGTGCTTTTAGTTTGGTGATAAAATTTTTTCTGGCAGATACAAATTCGTTTTTCATGCCGTCTTTTACCATGCGAACCGCAATTTCATAAATAGGACTTTTTTGGGCTTTGAGTTCATTGGGCATATTGATTAAGATTAATAGTGTTAAGGTGATGATAGAAATAAAATGAAACTTTTTCATGTTAGTATATTTTTGTATTGGTATAATAAATAAATTGAAAATGGGGGTTGAAGGATTTTCGTTGATATAGGTTAAATGTATTAGGCGGTGCTCTTAAAGCAGCTAATTTAATTTTGTTATAACTGAAGTAGTAGCTCATTTTTACAAACTTTTTCATTAGAATTTGATGTTGTAAAAATGGGGCAAAAAGCTCAGGCGAGCATTATCCTAATGAAATTAGAATTGTCAATTTGATAACTCTCTAAATTTTTTAGGTGTATAGGAGGTCATCTGCTTAAAAAAACGATTAAAATTAGGAGGGTCTGAAAAATGGAGCTCGTAGGCAATTTCAGCAATCGTTTTTGAGGAATACAATAGTTCTTTTTTGGCTTCAAGAGCAAGCCTTTCTCTGATTACTTGTATGCAGGTTTTTGAATAAAAATTGATACACAACTTGTTTAAATACACCCTACTGATATTCAAGGAGTCTGCATAATACTGTACATCACTGTGTTGTTTGATTTTTTTCTCTAATTCGTACCTAAACCTCAATAAAATTTCATTAGTGAGTAAATGTGCATTAAATTTCGGATAAAAGTAAGTATACAAACGATTCGTTTTGATAAGCAATTGGTAAAGATAAGCCCTGATAAGATGTTCGCTATCGTTTCTGAAATTTTTTATCTCAAAATGAATTTGCTCAAATAAGTAGTAGATATTTTCTTTTTGTGAGTCTTCTACAATTAAATGAAGAGGTTGGTCGGTATTGTGAAAAAAGGAGAACTTAAAAATAAAATTAGCTTCATTAAAAAATTTATCTAAAAACTCTCCTTCAAAAAATATAAAAATGCCTTCTTCAAAAATAGACCTAACAACATCGACATTTTGTGAAGCGGGAATAAATAAAATAATATTGTCTTTAAGTGTTATTTCTTGATGATTGATTTTTATACTACCTTGACTTTTTTTTAGATAAACAACGGTATAAAAATTAGGCAATACATTCCCCTCTTCCAATGCAAACTCGGTAGTATAGATGGTGTCAATTAGGATTTCTTTTCCGTATTTATTCTTATTGAAAATGAGTTCTTGCATTATGTTTGCGAAGAGGAGTAAAATTTTATTCAAAAACGTTCCACTCGTTTAAAAAGCGGAACGTTTTATCTTGTTTAGTATTATTTTAGCTTTTGTTTGATGAAGTTGATACTCATTTCGAAGGCTTCATCTGCAAATGCTTTGTTATAGTTGGGGTTACTTGGGTTGGCAAATGCATGCTCAGCATCATAAATCTTAGTAGAGAATTTTTTGCCCAAAGTGGTAAGGTTGGTTTCAAATTCTTTTACTACTTCAGTATTAATCCATTTTTCTTTTCCTGCAAAAATACCCAATACTTCTGCTTGAAGGTTTTTTAGTTTTTCAGTATCTTTTTCGGGCATTCCATAATAAATAACGCAAGCCAATGATTGGGCTTGTGCCAAAATAGAGGCTTGTAACGACATTCCACCGCCAAAACACCAACCCACAGTAGCTATTTTAGCTTTTTCGCCTACATAGGTAATAGCCCCTTGCACTATAGCTTTCAGGCGTTCGGGTTTTGCACCTTGCATATACTTGGCAGCATCTTCGCGCGTAGTAGCCACTTGCCCATCATACAAATCGATGGCAATGATATTGACATTGCCCAAAGCAGCATAGTATTTTTCCGATTCTTTCATAATGTGCTCATTCAAGCCCCACCATTCGTGGAATACGAAAAGATATTTATTACTTTTTTTGGCACTTTTGATAAAAAAAGCATTGGCTTTCTGACCATCAGGGCAGTCGAAAGTGATTTTTTCGCCCCCAAATTGGCTCTTAAACTCAAAAGCAATAGGCTCATCGTGTGCGGCAATGAAACTTAAGTCGTGTGTGAAGGGCATTAAACCTGCAAAATCGTGTTTTTTGGTGCAACAAGCCCCCATTGTTTCTTCAGCAATTTGTTTTTCTTTTTCTTCAGGAGTGATTTGACAGCCTGCCAACATTCCCCAGCATAAGAGTAGTGTAAGTAATTTTTTCATTTCTTTTTTCATTTTTAAAATAAGCATTTCAGAAAAAGAAAACCTAAAACCGCTATAGATAGTTTTTGAAAAAGCTATATATTTGCTTTATGAATGATATTTTGACAACTATAGTGGCGCACAAAATGGAAGAAGTAGCGGCACGCAAAAAAATAAATCCTCAGCATTATTGGGAAGCGCAACCTTACTTTGAGAAACAGACTATTTCGCTTAAAGCTACCCTGCAACATCAAGCAGGCATTATCGCTGAATACAAAAGGAAATCGCCTTCAAAGGGAGTTATCAATGCAGAACATACCGTAGAAGGCACCACAAAAGGCTACGAAAAGGCGGGAGCGGTGGCTGTTTCTGTGCTTACTGACGAGGTTTTTTTCGGAGGCTCTTCAGAAGATTTTCTAAAAGCGCGTCAAATATTGACCCTTCCGATGCTTCGCAAAGATTTTATCATAGACCCCTATCAAGTGTATGAAACCAAAGGCTTGGGGGCTGATATTATGCTGTTAATAGCGGCTTGCCTCACTCCCGAAACTTGTAATGAATTGGCTGAAATTGCTAAAAAAATAGGCTTAGAAGTGCTTCTTGAGGTGCATAATAGTGAGGAATTACACTCGCATCTGAACCCTTTGGTCGATTTTGTAGGGGTAAATAATCGCAATCTAAAAACTTTTGCGGTGGATTTGAATACTTCCGTAACACTTGCAACAGAAATCCCTGCTACCTATATCAAAATTTCAGAAAGTGGCTTGCAAACAGCCCAAGACTTACGATTGTTGCAAAATTTGGGCTATAAAGGTTTTCTCATAGGCGAAAGTTTTATGAAAACTTCTGCGCCTGCCAAAGCCTTACAAGAATTATGGCAAGAAACAATTATGAAAACTAAAACAAACCCTCATCACAAACATGCTAAATTTTGAATTTCATAACCCCACCAAAATATTCTTTGGCAAAGGACAAATCAGTAAACTCAGCGAAGTAACCCCTAAAAACGCTAAAATAATGTTAGCTTATGGCGGTGGAAGCATCAAACAAAATGGTGTTTATGACCAAGTATACCAAGCCCTACAAGGGTACGACATCATCGAGTTTGCAGGCATAGAGCCCAACCCCACTTACGAAACCCTAATGCAAGCCGTTGAGTTGGCACGCCGCGAGAACATCACCTTTATCCTTGCCGTAGGCGGAGGCTCAGTAATTGATGGCGTTAAATTTATCTCCGTAGCCATTCCGTTTGCTGGCGAACCTTGGGACATTCTCGAAAAAGGACTGGGCAAAAGTCTTACACAAGCCATTCCGTTTGGAAGCGTATTGACCATTCCCGCTACAGGTTCTGAAATGAACTCAGGCTCAGTAGTAAGTCGCAAAGCAACTAAACAAAAATTAGCCTTTGGTAGCCCTCTTTGCTTTCCTATGTTTTCTGTCTTAGACCCCGAAGTAATGCGTACTCTGCCCGCTCGCCAAATAGCCAATGGCATTGTTGATGCCTACACACACGTAATGGAACAATACCTAACCTACCCCGTAGGAGCTGCCCTCCAAGACCGTATCGCCGAAGGAATTTTACTTACCCTCATTGAACAAGGACCCAAAGTGTACCAAAACCCCAATGACTACGAAGCGGCTGCCAATTTAATGTGGTCTGCTACGATGGCACTCAACGGATTATTACGTTTGGGCGTACCTACTGATTGGGCTACACACATGATAGGGCACGAACTGACAGCACTTTTTGGCATAGACCACGCCCGCACCTTAGCCATCGTTTCGCCAAGCCTTTACAGAGTAATGAAGGAAAATAAGAAAGAAAAACTATTGCAATACGGCGAAAGAGTTTGGGGCATCAAAGAAGGAACAGAAGAAGAAAGAATAGAAAAAGCCATCGCTCAAACCGTAGCATTTTATCATAGTTTAGATATTGATACACGCCTATCTGCTTATACCTCTGACTACCAGCGTACTGCCAACGAAATCGTAGACCGATTCATCTCCAGAGGTTGGAAACAATTGGGTGAAAAAAGAGACGTAACACCCGACAAGGTAAAAGAAATTGTAGAAATGAGTTATTAAAACCATAATAATAAAAATATGTCAAAAACAATCTTCATTACAGGTGCTTCTACAGGATTAGGACGCGCCACAGCCCTACTTTTTGCCCAAAAAGGCTGGAAAGTAATCGCTACTATGCGACAACCCGAAAATGAAACAGAACTGAGCCAAAATTCACAAATAACACTATTACCCTTAGACGTAACCAATCCCGCACAAATCCAAGAAGCCTACGAAAAAGCCACCGCACAAGGCGATGTAGACGTGGTTTTCAACAATGCAGGTTATGGTTTGGCAGGACCCTTAGAAGGCATTAGTGATGAGCAAATACAACGCCAACTGAATACCAACCTATTAGGAGTAATGCGTGTTACAAAAACCTTTGTCCCCTATTTTCGACAACGCGGCACAGGACTCTTCATCACTACCACCTCCATTGGCGGCTTCATCGCCTTGCCACTTAACTCTATATACCATGCCACCAAATGGGCATTGGAAGGCTGGAGCGAAAGCATGGCTTTTGAACTCAATAAATTTGGTATCGGCATCAAAACCGTATCACCCGGAGGCATACGCACCGATTTTGCCAGTCGTTCATTAGACAGAGGCATGCACGAAGCCTATCAACCTTTTGTTGAAAAAGTAATGAGCGTATTCGCAAACCCTGAAAGGCAGAAAAATTGGTCATCAGCCGAGCAAATTGCTGAAGTAGTCTACGAAGCTGCAACTGATGGCAAAGATACTTTGCGCTATGTAGCAGGCAACGATGCAAAAGCCTACTATGCACAAAGACAACAAGTAGGAGATGAAAATTTTAGAAAAGCCATAGAGCAAATGTTTTTTGGAAACTAAAAAGATATGCGAAAAGAAGCCCTTAAAATAGGCATCACTGGCGGAATAGGAGCAGGCAAAACAACTATATGTAAGGTATTTGCCTGCTTAGGTATTCCCATCTATGAAGCCGATAAAGAAGCCCGTTGGCTCATGGAAAATGATGTAACACTCATCAACCAAATCAAACAACTATTCGGAACAGAAAGCTACCAAGACGGAAAAATAGCCCGTGAATGGATAGCCAAGCGCGTATTCGAGAATCGAGAACTACTCCAACAACTCAATTCGCTCGTACACCCCGCCGTAGGCAAACACTATCTACAATGGCATCAAAAACAACACCTAACGCCCAACCGAACACCGCTCCTCTACACCCTTGACGAAGCCGCACTGATGTATGAATCGGGTAATTATCAACTTTTAGATGCCGTGATACTCGTTACAGCCCCCGAACAGGTGCGAATACAACGCGTACTACAACGCGACAACCACCGCACAGAAGCTGACATCAAAGCCATCATGCAAAATCAACAACCCGAAGAAGAGAAAAAACAAAAAGCACAATTCATCATAGAAAATAATAACCAACAATTAGTACTACCACAAATACTACAAGTACACCAACAAATATTAGAATTGTACAAAAAATAAGAAATAATAAGATAATTTCAATAAATCGCAATAATAAACAAAAGAAACTATAAAAAAGGGTTTGATTCTCAAAAAAAAAGCATACCTTTGCAAACGCTTCTCAAAAATACCGTAGAAAACTATTCATGTCATCTTATTATTATTCTCCTAACCATCAGCCCAACAACTCACGCAATGGCAATGCTACCTCTATCAAAGAGGCAATATACGCCTTGTTAGATTCTTATAGACTTCGACACAAATTCAATGAAACCATCATACTCAATGCCTGGGATGATATACTGGGGAAAGAAGCTGCACAAAAAACAAAAAAGCTCTATATACAACAACAAGTGTTGTATGCCGAAGTAGCCTCTGCCGCCCTACGACACGACCTACTTATGATGAAATCGCGCCTCATAGAACTCCTCAACGAACAAGCCGATGCTGAAGTAATCACCGATATCGTGCTACTCTAAATGTTCAAATCTTACAGATTTCCCCCTTTATCATTACTTTCTTTATTTTTTTACAAAAAAACAATATGTTACAAACAGAAATTTCTTTTCAAGACCTGCCTTTATCAGCTTCTTTACAACAAGCCATAGCTGATATGAATTTTACCCACCCTACTCCTATACAAGCGGCTATTATACCTCTATTTTTGCAAGGAAAAGACATCATAGGACAAGCCCAAACAGGCACAGGCAAAACTGCCGCCTTCGCAATACCTGCCATCGAAAAACTCGATAAAACTGAATCAAATACACAAACACTCATTCTCTGCCCAACGCGCGAACTCGCAGTGCAAGTAGCCGATGAATGTAAAAAATTGACACAATACGAAGACAATATTTATGCAGTAGCCATCTATGGAGGCGACTCTATGGAAAAACAAATCAAATTTTTAAAAAGAAATGCACAAATCGTAGTAGGAACTCCAGGTAGAGTATTAGACCACATACGCCGAAAAACACTTTCTTTAGCCAATATCACCACAGTCATCTTAGACGAAGCGGACGAAATGCTCAATATGGGTTTTTATGAAGACATCAGCACCATACTCCAACAACTACCTGAAGAGCGACAAACAGTACTCCTTTCGGCTACCATGCCAAAACCAATAGTACAACTCGCAAAAAATTTCCAAAACGACCCCGAACTCATCAAAATCAAAGCGCAAGAGCTTACCAATACCAGCATAGAGCAACAATGCTTCTTTGTCAATGAAGACAAAAAACTCCCCCTCATGCTCCGACTCATCGCCCTAAACGACTATAGCCGCATGCTTGCTTTCTGTAATACCAAACAACGCGTAGATGATTTAGTAGAAATGCTCAGACAGCATCAAATACCCGTAGAAGGATTGCACGGCGATATGAGCCAAGCGCAAAGAAACATGGTGATGAAAAGATTCAAAGCAGGACAACTAAAACTCCTCGTAGCTACTGATGTAGCCGCAAGAGGGATAGATGTCAATGATATAGAAGCCGTCTTTAATTATGACCTTCCCTTTGACCCTGAATATTATGTACACAGAATAGGACGAACAGGGCGCGCTGGCAAAAATGGTGTAGCTTATTCCTTCATCCTCCGAAAAGAAAAAGGCAGACTCCGAGATATAGAACGCTACAGCCAAACCAACGTTCAGGAAGGAAAAGTACCTTCGTTAGAAGAAATAAAAAAACAAAAACAAATCAATTGGCTCGAAAAACTCATCAACGACCTCAAAAATACTGAAATACACACTGCCCACACAATATTGAGCCACTTACAAACTCAAGGATTTGAAAACCAGCAAATAGCTGCTTATTTCATCGAGAAACAAGCACAAGCCCTCATTCCAGATTATCTATCTACCCAAAATGAATTAGAAATAGAAGCTAAAGAAAACTTCAGAAGCCGCGAAAGAGGAGATAGAGATAACAGAGAATATGGCAGAGGCAAAGAAGATAAAAATAGCAGAAGCCGTGAAAAAAGCAAACCCCAACATAAAGGAGCAAAAACATTTCTAAGCCATAACACCACAAGACTCTTCCTGAATGTAGGCAAAAGCCAACGTGTTTCCAAAGGCGATATTTTAGGAGCAATCACCAATGAAGTAGGGCTAAAAGGCTCGCAAATAGGCGAAATAGACATTTATGAAAAATTCTCCTTCGTAGATGTATCTTCCGAAGTAGCTCCTCAAATCATCAAAACGATGAGCAAAGCACGAATCAAGGGCAACAAAGTATATTTCGAAATTGCAGAATAAATCTCTTTGTTTTGCAACAATTTCTAAAACTTTATGGTATTATATACAAAAAAATACCATGAATAAAAGCATATTACTCTGCCTAATACAAATCTATCTTATAAATTTTACTCTCGCCCAAAATTGCGATAATCTCTATTTCGATAACCTAATCACTTTAGGCAATGAAGAAGCAAAAGTAGGACTCTATGCAGAAGCTATAGAGTTCTACCACGAAGCCTCATTACTTTGCCCCGAACGCGCGCCCGAAGCCAAAAAACTCATTAAAAAAGCCTTTGAAGAAAACACAATGAACTATACAGGGGCTTTTTTTTACTATGCCCTAACTTCCGATGGAAAAGGAAACTATTATTTCATCAATGAAAACAATGAAATCATGGAACACTTAGGAAGAAGACCAAAAGTAATAGGGTTCAACTACAATGGATACGCCACTTTTTATGAAAACTACGAAAAATATTGGTTAGATACCTTAGGCAATACCTACAAAATGACCAATGATATAAAACAACTTAACAAAGAAATCACCGCTCTCGATTTATCGAGCCAATCACTAAAAAGTATACCCAAAAAAGTACTCAAAAACACACAACTAAAAATACTAATCCTGAGCTACAACGAACTCACCGAAATACCTGCTGAAATAAAACAACTTACCAACTTAGAAATACTTGACCTCAGTGAAAATAGCCTAAAAAATATTCACCCCAATACAACACAACTCAAAAAATTACGCTTTTTGGTATTAGACTATAACGACCTCACAGAATTACCCTCAACATTCAATCAATTAGAAAACCTACAATTACTTTCCATCAATTATAATAGCCTCAAATCACTCACAGAAGCCTTCAATCTTCCCAACCTTGAAAGCCTCCTCCTCTCTAACAATCAAATTACACAAATAGGAAACCTTGACCGCCTCACAAATATTAAAACCCTTGACCTTTCAGGCAATCAACTCCAAACTTTTGATAGCAATTTCATGCATTTAAAAAACCTTCAAAACCTCAATTTAGATGCTAACCAACTAAAAACACTACCCGAAGAAATAAAATACCTCACACAACTCCAAACACTATCTTTAGAAAGGAATGAACTCACAACATTGTCGCCCCAAATAGCGAACCTAACCCAACTCACCAGCCTTAATCTAAGAAACAACCAACTCACTACCTTACCTATAGAAATAGGCAACCTCAAAAAACTCATCACCCTAACCCTTGAAGAAAATCAACTTACCGCCTTGCCCAACTCCATAGGCGAACTGACCCAATTGCAAGAGTTACGTGCCTATCTTAATCAACTCACAGCCTTACCCATAGAAATAGGCAACCTCAAAAAACTCAAAACACTCGACCTCCTAAATAACCAACTCACCTCCCTACCCAACACTATAGGTCAGTTAGAAAATTTAGAATATATGATATTGGGCTTTAATACCTTAAACCAAATACCAGCAGAAATAGGCAACCTCAAAAATATAAAAACCATAAGCGTGAATAATAACCAACTCACAGAACTACCCGCCACTATGGGGCAATTGCAAAACTTAGAAAACCTATCTGTCAATGAAAATTTATTGAAAAAACTACCCGAAGCAATAACACAAGCTAAAAACTTGAAGTATATGAATCTATCCACCAATCAACTCGAAGAACTACCAAACAGCATAGGCAACCTAATCAACTTAGAAAACATAGAACTATACCAAAACCAACTTACCACACTGCCAAGCAGTATAGCACAATGCAAAAAAATATCCATGCTCGCTTTGGGAAACAACCAACTCAAGAGTCTTCCAGAAGAATTGGCACAAATAGAACAACTTAACTCGCTCTATTTAGAAAACAACCAACTTACCACACTACCCTCAACATTCAAAGAATTAAAAAACTTAGAATACATCATCATCTCTAACAATCCCATAGACGAAACCGAATTAGAAAAAATAAGAAAAATGCTTTCACAAGTAGATATTTATTTTGAACAATAAAAAAATTAAAAAAAAGTTAGAAAAATCGAATAATTCATTTAAGTTTGCACACTCAATAGAAAAAGCAAGATAAGAGAAAAATTTTCAATACAATAATGGCAAATATTGGTAAAGTAACCCAAGTCATAGGTCCCGTAGTCGATGTGAGTTTCACAAACGAAGGGGCAACACTCCCTAAAATTTATAACGCCCTTACCGTAACTAAAAGCAATGGACAAGTAGTCGTTTTAGAATGTCAGCAACATTTAGGCGAAGACCGAGTACGAACCATCGCAATGGATAGTACCGAAGGTATCCGCCGTGGTATGGACGTAGTAGACACAGAAAAACCTATTTCTATGCCCGTAGGCGAAGAAATACGCGGACGCCTATTCAACGTAGTAGGTGAGTCCATAGATGGTATCGCCCAACCCAAAGCCGAAAAATACTACCCCATTCACCGCGTAGCACCACGCTATGAAGACCTCACCACCACCACAGAAGTACTCTACACAGGTATCAAAGTAATTGACCTCATAGAGCCATACGCAAAAGGAGGTAAAATCGGACTCTTCGGAGGAGCAGGAGTAGGAAAAACAGTATTGATACAAGAACTTATTAATAATATTGCCAAAGCCTATGCAGGGGTTTCCGTATTCGCAGGAGTAGGGGAAAGAACACGTGAAGGAAATGACCTCCTCCGCGAGATGATAGAAGCAGGCATTATCAAATATGGAGATGAATTCAAACACTCTATGGAAAAAGGAGGTTGGGATTTATCAAAAGTAGACAAAGAAGAACTAAAAAAATCGCAAGCAACCTTTATATTCGGGCAAATGAACGAACCTCCAGGTGCACGTGCAAGAGTAGCACTATCAGGACTTTCAATAGCTGAGTATTTCAGAGATGGTGAAGGAGATGGAAAAGGACGCGATATCTTATTCTTTATCGACAATATATTCCGTTTCACACAAGCAGGCTCTGAAGTATCTGCCCTTCTCGGACGTATGCCCTCTGCCGTAGGATACCAACCTACCTTAGCTACCGAAATGGGAACTATGCAAGAGCGAATTACCTCTACAAAAAGAGGCTCAATCACCTCAGTACAAGCCATCTACGTACCCGCTGATGACCTTACTGACCCAGCACCTGCTACTACCTTTGCCTTCCTTGATGCCACTACAGTACTATCACGTAAGTTAGCCGCATTAGGTATCTACCCCGCCGTAGACCCTCTCGATTCTACCTCGCGTATCCTCTCCGCAGACATTGTAGGAGATGAGCACTATAATACCGCACAAGCCGTAAAACAAACATTGCAACGATACAACGAATTACAAGACATCATAGCCATCTTGGGCTTAGACGAACTCTCCGAAGATGACCGTAAAACAGTAAACCGCGCAAGACGTATACAACGTTTCTTGTCTCAACCTTTCCACGTAGCCGAACAATTTACAGGTATGAAAGGAGCACTCGTTGATATCAAAGATACTATCAAAGGATTTAGAATGCTTTTAGAAGAAGATGAATTACTCAAATACCCTGAGCCTGCATTCAACCTCGTAGGTACTATCGAGGAAGCCATCGAAAAAGGCGAGAAAATGCTCAAAGAATCCAAAAAATAGAAATTATTCAGTCTTGTTTAATTTTTTTCATAAAACTAAAAAACCACAGCACTTTGTGTCGGTGGTTTTTTTGTATTTTATTAAATTTAGAATAATTTTGCATCACTATGGCTTCCGCAAAACATATTTTCGTAACAGGAGGGGTTACCTCCTCATTAGGGAAAGGCATCATTGCCTCCTCATTAGCCAAACTGCTGCAAGCAAGAGGCTTTTCGGTTACAATCCAAAAATTTGACCCCTATATCAATATAGACCCCGGTACGCTTAACCCCTACGAACACGGCGAATGCTATGTAACCGAAGACGGCGCGGAAACAGATTTAGACTTAGGGCATTATGAACGCTTTTTGAATGTAAATACTACACAAGCCAACAATATAACCACAGGGCGTGTATACTTCAACGTTATTAGCAAAGAAAGAGAAGGCACTTACCTTGGTAAAACAGTACAAGTAGTGCCACACATCACCGATGAAATCAAACGAAACTTCCGATTACTTGATAAAACAGGCAACTACGACATTGTAATCACCGAAATAGGGGGCTGTGTAGGCGACATCGAGTCCCTGCCATTTGTGGAAGCCGTAAGACAACTAAAATGGGACATCGGAAACGAAAACATATTGGTCATACACCTTACATTAGTACCCTACCTCAAATCGGCAGGAGAACTAAAAACCAAACCCACACAACACTCTGTAAAGCAACTTTTAGAAGCAGGCATACAACCCGATATTCTGATTTGCCGAACCGAATATGAACTCCCCGATGAAATACGCCGAAAAATGGCTCTTTTTTGCAATGTAAGCTACGATGCTGTCATTGAAGCCCGCGATGCTGCCA
Source organism: Cytophagales bacterium (assembly GCA_004293905.1). Classification (GTDB taxonomy): domain Bacteria; phylum Bacteroidota; class Bacteroidia; order Cytophagales; family Microscillaceae; genus RDZE01. Next base: position 74,852 of record RDZE01000027.1, read on the forward strand.
CTATCTACGATGTACCATTGTTGATGCAAAAAGAAAATTTAGACCAAAGGGTACTCGCTAAACTCAACCTGCCACACACACAGACCCCTGACTTAGAAGATTGGAAAGCATTCCTCGAAAAACTCAACGCCCCCTCCGAAGAAGTCAATATCGCGCTCATAGGCAAATACGTAGAATTGCACGATGCGTACAAATCGATAGTAGAAGCATTTGTACATGCAGGAGCAATGAACAACTGTAAAGTAAATATCGTTTGGGTACAATCTGAGAACTTAGACCAAGCCAATTATTCCCAACAACTTAAAAAAATGAACCTACACGGCATTTTGGTAGCACCCGGTTTTGGCAATAGAGGCATAGAAGGAAAAATCAATGCTGTGCATTTTGCCCGCACCAAAAACATACCCTTTTTAGGCATCTGTTTAGGAATGCAGTGTGCAGTCATTGAGTTTGCAAGAAACGTATTACAACTCAAAGAAGCTAATTCCAGCGAAATGGACAAAGAAACCCCGCACCCCGTCATAGACCTTATGGAAGACCAAAAAAATATCAAAAGAATGGGCGGAACTATGCGATTAGGTGCTTATCCTTGCGAAATAAAACCGAATACCTTAGCCGCCTCTATTTATAACAAAGAAGAAATATCAGAAAGGCATAGACATCGATACGAATTTAACAATGCATATTTAGCCGATTTTGAACAAGCAGGTATGAATGCAACAGGTATGAACCCCGATACACGATTGGTCGAAATCATAGAAATACCTTCTCATTATTGGTTCGTAGGCGTACAATTCCACCCCGAATTAAAAAGTAGAGTACTGAAACCGCACCCACTTTTTGTAAAATTTGTAGGAGCAGTAGTTGCATATAAAAATACCGAATGGCAAAAAAAATAGTCATCTTTCCTGCGGCAGGCAATGGTTTAGAAGCACTGAGTGCCATAGATGCAACAAAATATGAAGTAGTTGCTTTTATTGATGACGATGAGCAAAAACAAAAGCAAACGATTTGTAATATGCCCGTCAAAAGTCGCGATTTTCTAAACCAATACCCCGAATTGGGTATTTTGGCAGTAGTAGGAAATCCTTCCTCTTTCAAGCAAAGGGCAACCATAATAAAACAACTGAACACCCAAGCCGAACGCTGGGTGTCAGTAGTAGCACCAAACAGCTACATTTCACCTTTTGCAACCATAGGACATAACACGCTTATTATGCCATACGCAAGTCTGATGCCACAAGCAGAAGTAGGCAATCATGTAGTCATATTGCCCCATGCTGTCATTCATCACGAAGCCAAAATAGCCGATTATACTTGGGTCGGAAGCCATTGTGTAGTAGCAGGAGGGGTGCAAATAGGCGAAAATTGCTGGATAGGAAGCCAAAGTGTATTGTTACAAAACATATCATTAGCCCCCAAAACTCTTATAGGAATAGGAAGCACTTTGCTCAAATCAATTGATGAACCCGAACAAATTTGGGCAGGAAACCCCGCTAAAAACATAAAAATCTGATAGAAGTGTAATTTTTTTGAATACGGCGTTACTCATATCCTAAACTATACATTGTCTTATCTATCAATTTTGTTTTCACTATGAAAAAAATAATGCGTAAATCCCTTTGGGTAATTGTAATTGGGCTTTTTATCTTAGTATCTTTTTGGTTGGGTTCTTATTTTTATCGCAAATCTACCACTGACCCAGTAGTCTATAAAACAGAGAAACCCTTTATTACAAACATTGCCAAAAAAACAGTAGCCACAGGCTCTATCATTCCCCGCCGCGAAATTCTTATCAAACCCCAAGTATCGGGTGTAGTAGAAGCCATCTTTGTAGAACCGGGGCAACCCATCAAAGCAGGGCAATTGATTGCACAAATCAAATTAGTACCCAATCTCAATGGACTTAATAACGACCAGATTGGTATTAATAGCGCGCAAACCAGCCTCGAATCTGCACGCATCAATTTACGCAATGCCGAAATAGAACTGGAAAGACAGAAAAAACTTTTTGAGCAACAAATTATTTCTCAACAAGACTACAACCGCTTCGTATTAGATTACAACGTGCGAAAAGAAAACCTACAAGCCTCAGAACGCAACCTTAACCTGATAGTACAAGGAGCACTGCAACGCTCAGGAGGTGTTTCCAATGCTATTTACTCTACAGTAGATGGTATTATCCTTGATGTACCTGTCAAAGTCGGAAGCTCTGTCATAGAACGTAGCAATTTCAACGAAGGCACTACCATCGCCTCCATCGCCGATATGAACAGCCTTATTTTCGAAGGAAAAATAGATGAGTCAGAAGTAGGAAAATTGAAAGAAGGCATGGAACTATCGCTCAATGTAGGGGCAATTGATAGCAAAACTTTCAAAGCCGTTTTAGAATATATTTCTCCAAAAGGTGTAACCGAAGAAGGTGCTATCAAATTCCAAATTCGTGCCCAACTCATTCTCAATGCCAACGACCGCCTCCGCGCGGGCTATAGTGCCAATGCTGATATAGTACTCGAAAAGAAAAACAATGTAATGGCTATTAAAGAAAATCTACTCCAATTTCAGGGAAAAGACAGCATATTTGTAGAAGTAGAAACGGCTTCACAAAAATTTGAAAAGAGGTTCGTCAAAACGGGCATTTCCGATGGAATCAATATCGAAATCTTATCGGGCATTAAAAAAGAGGATAAAATCAAAATTCCACAGATGCAGAATAAAAAAGGATAAACATAAAAAAGGCTACTTCATTACAAAGTAGCCTTTTTAATTTGAGAAGATAATGAAGCCTTATTTAGTAGCAACCAATTTAAAGCCTATATTTACTGTGTTGTAAATAAATTTATCACCGATTGATTTCTCGCCTTCTGCTTGGTATACCAAACCCCACTGAGTACGGTCTATATTGAATTTAGCAACCGCCTCTACATTACCCTCTTTTACAGTAATTTTGGCAGGGAAGCTAATGCTTTTAGTAACGCCTCTGAGCGTAAAGTTACCTGTTACGGTATGAGTAGGGTCAGCTATGCTGAAAGCTGCATCTTTCTCTTCTTTCTTTTCTTCTTTTTTCTCTTCAGCCTTGAATGTTGTTACTTCTGTAATCTCAAAAGTAGCCGTAGGGTATTTTTCAGCATCAAAAAAATCAGCACTTCTTAAGTGACCTGAAAGTTTGGCATTTTTGTCTTTATCTTGCAAATCTAATACTGTCAAGGTATTGATGTCGATAACGAATTTGCCGCCTACTACATTATTTTCTTTTACATTCAACGTACCTTCTTTCACAGCAATAGTGCCATTGTGTTTGCCTGTAGGTTTGCTACCTACCCAAGTGATTTCGCTATTTTTAACATCTGCTTTTAGCGCATCGCCTTCTTGAGTTTTAGTAGAATCTACTTTTTTGGCTTCTTCGGTTTTTGCCTCATCGCTTTTAGGAGAACCACCGCAGCTTACAAGAAAAGAAGCCGCTACCGAAATAAATAATACGTTTTTAAATACTTTTTTCATGGGTTTTTATTTTAATGTTTAAACATTGAATAATAATAAAACCAAAAACTTTTACAAAAAGTTTATGTATATAAGAAAAAAAATGATAAATTTGTTTCAGTATGCAAGCCTCCAAACATTCAAAATTCCTTCTATCACTCAAAGATCCTTTTATACTAATGCTTTGGTTAGCTATTGTAGGAATGGCATTGGTATTTTTTTGTATCACATTTATTTATACCGTATTACGCCTACAAGTACAATGGTTAGCCATTGAACTACCTAAAATATTTTGGCTCAGTACCTTATTCATCTTATTAAGCAGTTATACTTTACACCTCTCTAACTGGAGCTTACGAACAGAAAAATTTACCCTACATAGAATAATGCTTGCGCTGACGCTCTTCTTAGGCATCATCTTCATCGTTTTCCAACTCTTAGGCTGGCAATCACTCAATCAAGATGGAATACGCCTACGAGGACACCCCGCAGGTTCATTTATTTATGTATTATCGGGCTTGCATATACTACACGTACTCATAGGCATCTTATTTATAGGCATCGTATTCATACGCGTAGTCCAGAATAGCCACTATATAGACTCATTCGTATACAGTGTGAATCCACCCAATCAACTCAGAATGAAACTTATTACCATCTATTGGCACTTTGTTGATATTCTATGGGTGTATTTGTTCTTATTTTTATTATTCAATCATTCTTAGAAAATGAAAAAAGATAAAAAATTGTATTTTTCTTATATAAATTGTATTTTATTTATTAAAAATAAAGAATTGATATAATTTTTTTGCACAAAAATTTTAAAGGTTCAAAAAAAATATATTAGATTTGTACAAAATTTAAAGCAAGCATTAACTACTACTATTCATACACCCTCTAAAATTACTCAAAAATATGGAAATTAAAGAAAGTAAAACCACCGCGCGAAGCAACGGGAAAACTGCTAAAGCCGAAAACACTAACTCTAATACCACACAAGAAAAGCAAACGACCACCAATCTTACCTCAGACGAAATACTGCAAGAAGAACGCAAAAGACAAATAGCCGAAGCTGCCTACGAAGGAATGCTCGGACCCAACCCCGTAGTAGGAATCAATCGTAGAGGTGTATTCGAAACACTTTATGGCTTAATGAGTCAAGCACTCAAAGAACCTTCATTATTTTTCCAACATACTTTCCATCTTTGGAGTGAGCTTTTTGAAGTACTGAAAGGCACTTCCAAAATAGAGCCTGATAAAAAAGATGCTCGTTTCGATGACCTCACTTGGAAATACAACCCTTTCTATAACCGACTCATGAAGAGCTACTTAGCTATTCGCAAAGAGCTCAATGATTGGCTCGAGAAAAGCAACATGAGCGAATATGATAAAAAACGTGCACACTTCGTAATGGCACTTTTCACAGAAGCCTTAGCTCCTTCTAATACTGCCCTCAACCCCGTAGCCCTTAAAAGAGTATTCGAAACAAGTGGGCTAAGTGTCGTAAATGGCATGAAAAACTTCTTTGAAGACTTAGTGAATAACGGTGGCATGCCCGCACAAGTAGACAAAAAAGCCTTTGAATTAGGCAAAAATTTAGCACTTACACCTGGCTCCGTTGTTTACCGTACTGAAATGATAGAACTCATACAATACAAACCTACGACTGAAAAAGTACGTGCTCGCCCATTATTAGTAGTACCCCCACAAATCAACAAATACTATACTTTTGACTTATCACCCAACAAAAGCGTAGCCAAATTTTTGGTAGAGCATTTAGGCATACAAACTTTTGTAATAAGCTGGAGAAACCCGACTGCTAAACATAGAAATTGGGGATTTCAAGATTATATTGCCACAGTAGAAGATGCCATCAGAGTAGTCAATGAAATCACAGGAAGCGAAGACGTAAACCTTACAGGAGCCTGCTCTGGTGGGATGACCGTAGCCACACTATTGGGCAACTTAGCAGTACGCAACGAGAAAAAAGTAAACTCTACGACTTTATTAGTAAGCGTTTTAGATACACACGCACAAAGCGACAATGGCACTCCATTGGGTCTATTTGCCACAGACGATGCCATAGAAGCCGCACGCCAGCACTCTTCCAAACACGGCATACTAAAAGGAGAAGACATGGCGAAAGTATTCTCTTGGATGCGCCCCAACGATTTGGTTTGGAACTATTGGGTAAATAACTACCTCATCGGAAACCCTCCGCCTACTTTTGATGTATTGTATTGGAACGCCGATACCACACAACTACCCGCAAAATTCCACAGCGAACTATTAGACCTCTTCAAAGAAAATCCGCTATTGCGCAACAAAGAAGAAGTAAATGTAGTGGGTATGCCTGTTAATCTAAGCAAAGTAAAATCTGATATGTACTTTGTCGCAGGTATCACAGACCACATCACACCTTGGGAGGCTTGTTACAAATCAATCCATTTATTTGGAGGCAAAAAAGAATTTGTATTGAGCAACAGCGGACACATTCAAAGTATCTTAAACCCTCCGGGCAACCCCAAAGCAAGTTTTATGACCAATGACAGCACCCAACCCGCTGACCCTAAAGAGTGGTACAAAGGCTCAAAACTTAATGAAGGCTCTTGGTGGTTACATTGGGCTAAGTGGCTCGTGGCACGCTCAGGAGAAGAAAAAACTGCCCCCGCACAAGTAGGCAACGAAACCTACAAACCTATTGTACCTGCGCCAGGCACCTACGTTTTCGAATAAAATCTTACATTAAGTCAAACAGACTGCAACAAAAATCGTTACTTTAGCAGTCTGTTTTCATTTTATCAAGAAAAAATATGAATAAAACAATAAACAACAGACCTACTACCCGAAATGTATTCATAGACGGTGTAGAGCTGAAAATAGCAGTCAGAGAGGGCTCTAAAAAATATACGCCCCTTTTATTCTGCAATGGTATAGGAGCAAATCTTGAATTATTGAATGGCTTTATCGAAATCCTCAACCCCGAAATAGGTACTATCAGTTTTGACGTACCGGGTATCGGAGGCTCGCCCACCCCGCTTTTCCCTTATCGTATGTCATGGTTGGCTGATTTATTGGCAAAATTATTAGATAAATTAGGTATAGAACAAGTTACTACCTTAGGTATTTCATGGGGAGGCGCCTTAGCACAAGAATTTACACACCGCCATCCTAACCGCTCTGTAAAGCTCATTTTAGCGGCTACCTCCGCAGGAATGGCAATGGTACCCGGTAATCCGTCTGTATTGATTAAGATGGCAACACCCTTGCGTTACCTCAAGCCGTCTTATATGATGGAAATAGCCCCTCAAATTTATGGCGGAAAAATAGCTAAAAACCCCGATTTACTCCTTACCTTAGCCAAAGACATGAAAATGAATGGTAGTTTGGGCTATTTTTGGCAGCTTTTAGCAGGTTTAGGCTGGACAAGCATTCATTGGCTCTTTACACTGAAACAGCCCGCTTTAGTAATGGCAGGGGACGAAGACCCTATAGTGCCATTGATAAATGCCAAGATATTATCAAGCCTTATCCCCAATGCTAAATTAGAAGTTTTTGAAGGAGGAGGGCACATGTTTATGGCTACTTCCAAAGAAGAAGCCGCCGAATTAGTAGAGCAATTTATCATAACGCCCATCGAAGATTTGATCAAAAAGTAATAATACAAAAGCGGTTTTGGAAGTTTCCTAAACTAATCCAAAACCGCTTTCTTTCTAATTTTTTTAAGAGAAATTATTTTGCTAAAATAGATTTTACTTCATCTAATGATTTCTCTGTCAATGGTTTAGTGATAAAACGAATCACATATTCGTTGTCTACAATCTTAGCAATATCGCGTTTATTGTTAGAGCTTGATAAAATCACAATCTTGCATTTGTCTTTAAGATGTTGAGGGAAAAGCTCAAACTCAAAAAGAAAAACAAAGCCATCAACAATAGGCATGTTAATGTCCAAAAAGATAATATCAGGAAGATTGTCTACATTGTTTTGCTCACGCTCAAGATACTCAAGCGCACTTTTGCCTGAATTTTTTACTTCTATGCGGTTAGCAAATTTGGTGATTTCGATGATGCGCTTACTGATAAAATTATCAGTATCATTATCATCTACCAGCATTACTAAATCAATTTTACCGTCTTTCATTTGTCTAAATATGTTTATATTAAATATATCGTGTATTGCTCAAGTATTATAATTCTTATTTGCAATTAATGAGCCAACTTATCTTGTAGAGCTACATAATTATTCTGCAAAAAAATAAAATAAACTGAAAAAAAAAAGTTATTTTTGTAAAAGTCGAAAAAATATGAATACAACAAAGCAAAATACCAACCAAAATACCGAACTTCAAATTTTAGAAGAAGTAAAGAATATCTTTACCGCTTACTTAGAGAAAAAAGCACTTCGCAAAACACCCGAACGATTTGCAATATTAGAAGAAATTTATATGCGAGGGGGGCACTTTGATGTCGAAACGCTCTACATCAACATGAAAAATAAAAACTACAGAGTCAGTAGAGCTACCGTGTATAACACCTTAGATATATTAGTAGATTGCGATTTGGTAACCAAACACCAATTTGGCAACAATATGGCACAGTATGAAAAAGCCTACGGATACAAACAACACGACCACCTCATCTGTACTGATTGCCACAAAGTACTTGAATTTTGCGACCCCCGAATCCATAGCATACAAACGATGATGGGCGATTTATTGGGCTTCAAAATCATTCACCATTCACTGATATTCTATGGAAAATGTAACAAAGAAAACTGCGAAAATAAAAAATAAACCTCTCTTTTATCTCTTACTATGAATTTTAAAACCCATCTCTCCACTGAAAAAATCCTCTTTCTCACTTTAGAAGAAAACATCTATGCACTACCCAAACAAAGCCCTATTTTTACGACCATTGACGAATTTATAGAAAAAGGGATTAGAAATTGTGTTATAGATATTGGTAAAGCGCATTTTATGGGCAGTGCCGCCATTGGTTTGATGGTGATTGTACTTACAAAATTCAGAAACAAAGGAGGCGAAGTGATATTGATGAACCCCTCAGAGCAGACACAAAAAGTGCTGCTAATCACTAAACTGAATGCCATTTTTACCATCGTTTATAGCAAAGAAGAAGCCTTGCAATTTTTTGCTGTGCAAAATCAATGATATAAAAAATGAGCAGTCGTAAAATAAACTGCCAAACCAAGCAAGTCATTTGCAGTAGTGATGAACGGACCCGATGCTAAAGCAGGATTAATGCGAAGACGGTCTAATAAAATAGGGGTAATAGTGCCCATCAATGATGCCAATAAAACAACAAATAATAGTGCAATAGAAACTACTAAAGATAACCGCCAATTTTCTTCTACAAAAATACTAATTGTAAAAACGCAAGTTGCCATTACAAAACCATTGAGTAAGGCAACCCAAAAAACCTTAAAAATACGTGATAAATAACTTGTATTGTGGAAAGCCTTATTAGAAAGACTTTGTAACACCAATGAAGACGACTGTATACCCACATTACCACCCGTAGCAGTAATCAGCGGAATAAAAAAAGCCATTGCAGGCACTAAAATCAAATCTTGCTCGAAAAAACCTATAAATCTTGCACCCAATAATCCACCCACCATTCCTATGATTAGCCAAGGCAACCGTGCTCTTGAAAGTGTAAGAATAGAATCACTTTCTTCGGTGTCTTCAGTAAGCCCTGCCATCATTTGCCTATCCAAATCTGCCTGCTCTGTAATCACATCAACAATATCATCTATGGTGATTCTGCCTACTAATTCGCCGCGCACATTTACCACAGGAACTGCCTCTAAATCATAACGCTGCATGAGTTCGGCTACTTCTTCTTGTTCCATATAAGTAGGCACGCTGATAATTTCTTGTTCATAAATATCGGCAATGAGCGTTTCATTGGGCGAGAGAATGATTTTTTTGAGCGAAACACGCCCAAGAATTTTATTTTGGTCATCGATGACATACACCGAATAAAATTTTTCTACTTTTTCTGCCTGCCTTCTTATCTCATCTATGCACTGCACTACTGTCCAATTCAAATTGGCTTTGATGAGCTCTTTTGCCATCAAGCCTCCCGCGCTCTCTTCATCATAGTGCAAAAGGTCTATGATAGCCTGTACAAACTCTTTGTCTTCCAAACAAGCCAATACTTCCTCTCTTTTTTTGAGCGAAAGTTCGTTTAAAATATCTACCGCATCATCAGAGTCGAGTTGTTCTACCCAAATGGCTATTTCCTCTGCCTTAAAATTTTTCAAAAACTCTGTACGTGTGTTGCTGTCTAAATTACTGATGATTTCGGCAGCCGTATCAGTAGCCAAAAGACGAATGATGTATTGACAATCAGCCGTACTCATTTCGTACAAGATAGTAGAAATGTCAGCGGCATAAAAATCATCTAAACAATTGACGATAAAGCTATCCTCTTTTACCTTAACTGCCTGCTCGAGCCTTTGTATAAATTCGGCAGTGATTTCAAAATTTTGCATAATGTTTCTTTTTCATTCTTCTCTTTACTCTATTATAATGAACAAAAAAACCCTACTCAAGTGTTTTCTGAGTAAGGTTTTTTGGGGTAAATAAAAAATATTTCTATAATCGCTCAATAACCATTGACGAAGCACCACCACCACCATTGCAGATAGCTGCCAAGCCAAATTGAGCATCTTTTTGTTGAAGTACATTGGTAAGCGTAGTTACGATACGTGCGCCCGAACAACCTAAGGGATGACCTACTGCCACTGCACCGCCAAATACGTTGGTGTGGTCATAGTCTAAGCCCATTTCTTTGGCAAAAGCCATAGCTACTACTGCAAAAGCCTCATTGACTTCGGTGTAGTGAATATCTTTGATGCTCAAACCTGCCATTTTTAGGGCTTTTGGGGCGGCTTTCACGGGGGCAGTCGTGAACCATTCGGGTTCGTGAGCGGCATCGGCGAAGCCTCTGATTTTAGCAATCGGTTTTAAGCCCAAAGCCTCTGCCTTTTCTTTGCTCATCAGCACCAAAGCCGAAGCACCATCATTGATAGTAGAAGCGTTTGCGGCGGTTACTGTACCCGTTTTTGTAAATGCAGGGGCTAAAGTGGGAACTTTGTCAAAACTTACATTTTTGTATTCTTCGTCTTCTGCCATCATGATAGGGTCGCCTTTTCTTTGAGGAATGCTAACAGGCACAATTTCAGGACTCAACAAGCCTTTTTGAGTTGCCTCAGCTACGCGCTTATAAGAGTTAATAGCAAATTCATCTTGTTCTTGGCGTGTAAAGCCATATTTCTCAGCAGTTGCATCTGCGAAAACACCCATAGCTTGTGGATTATAGGCATCTAATAAGCCATCGTTTGCCAAACCATCTACCAATTGTGTATTGCCATATTTGAAGCCGAAGCGCGATTTCATTACATAGTGAGGTATATTACTCATGCTTTCCATACCGCCCGCTATTATGACATCTTGTTGCCCTAACATAATGCTTTGCGCTGCCAACATTATTGATTTCATACCCGAAGCACACACTTTATTTACCGTAGTACAAGGTACTGAATTAGGAATCCCTGCCAATAATGCCGCTTGACGTGCAGGAGCTTGTTTTAAACCTGCTGAACAAACATTGCCCATGAATACTTCTTGTACTTCCTCAGCAGCAATTCCTATGCGTGCCAAAGCACCTTTGATGGCAAATGTTCCTAACTCTACGGCAGTGAAGCCCGATAGAGCACCTAAAAAACTACCAATTGGTGTGCGTACAGCCGATACGATATATACTTCTTTCATAATTTTAAAAGGGAATAATTTTGATTTCTCAAAGGTATCATAGTTTTTTGAAAATTAAAAATATCACAGCCATATTTTAGCCTTCAAAAGGAGATAATTTGCTAAATAACAATTGTTTTTCAAGCCTAATAATAAAAAAATAGCCACATAATGAAATAAAATCATTGTTTTGCGCTATCTTTGAACGCTATATAGCCCCAATGAACTCATGAATCTACAACCTAAAAATAAACTCGAAACAGGCTTTAGTTTAGCCTCCATGACCGATATTATTTTCTTATTACTCATCTTTTTTATGCTCACCTCTTCCATTGTGAGTCCTACGGCATTGCCCATAAGCCTTCCTAAGGCTACCAGTGCTACACAAAGCAACCCAAGAGTAATAGTAACTGTTACGAGCAAATTAGAATATTTTATAAACAACCAACCCATAGAAGCCAAAAATATTGAAGTAGCCTTAGTAAACGAACTCAAAAAAGCAGATGAACAAAAAGTATTGCTCAATATGGACAAAACTGTCCCCGTAGAGCATTTAGTACGTATCACTGCCATCGCCAACCGATTAGGAGCTAAAGTAGCCATCGCTACACAATTAGAACAAAAAAACGATGAATAAAAATTACTGGATAGACTTTTGGGCAAAAACAAGTGCTTTTTTTCTTACACTGCTTATTCACGGTGGAATTGTTGCCCTCTTAGTCCTATTACAAATCTACTTAGATACGCCTACTCCCAAAGAACACGGCATGCAAGTAGAATATGGCAAAACAGAAATAGGATTTAACATAGAAGAAATTCCCATCGAAACCGTTACCGAAGCCGACCTTTCAGAAATAGTAGCTGCCGAAAAAGCATTGAAAGATGAATTACAAGAAATAGTAAAGAAGAAAGAGCAAAAGAAGGAAACCAAAAAAGAAACTAAAAAGGAAACTAAGAAAGAACAAAAAACAGAGAATAATAATACACAACAAAAAGACCCGCAAAAAGAAGAGAAAAAAAATGACGATAACAACAAAAAAGGTGCTTATTATAGCTACGGAGGCATAGGTGCTTCTTTGTCATTAACAGGCTGGGACTGGGAAGCACCCCCCGAAATCAATGAACAAAGCAACGAACAAGGAAAATTAGCCTTTCAAGTATTAGTAGATAACAGAGGCTATGTCATAGAAGTTACGACCATAGAGCGAAGTGTAAGCCCCTCATTAGAAAGGTATTACAAAAATGAAATCCAGAAATTACGGTTCTATCCCACAGACCCTACAGCCACACTGCCCGAAGTATCAAAGGGAATTATTGTCTTTAAAATCAGAATGAAGTAATTATGTAAAAATAAAATACTATTTTTGGTTTGGTATTTGAATTGATATAAATTGCAACCAAAATTCGCCAATGAGTTATTAATAATTTATGAACAATAGAAGACAAAGCATACGTACTTGGGTACTCCTATTTTTTGCCGTTAACATCGCATTAGTAGTTATTAACTATGTTTGGACATTAGTTTCCAACAATACCTCCTTACAAGATGGCAGATACGTAGAAATTTCACAAGAAAACGAACACTTTATACAGCGTTTGTCATTGATTACCAACTCCATCATCAAAGGCGATACCGAACTCAAAGATGTTCTTAAAAAAAATATTGAAAAATATACCATCAATCTTAGCGCACTTAAAAATGGCGGTCAGGTAGTGGTAGGCAACGAAATCATCAATATTGAAGCCTCCAGCGGCGACGTAATGAATAAAATAGAGGAAATAGAACGTACTTGGAACGACCTCAAAGCGCAATTACTCATCATCATTCAAGAACCCTTAGAAATAGATAGCGTTGTTATTCAAAGAAACAATATTACTGTACTCACCGATAGCATAGTCAAGGAAAAAGACTCTCTCAAAAATGTCCAAAATGACATAGAAATAAATACAGTAAAGATAAACAACCCACGTGTCCAAAAAGCATACGTATATGCACAAGCCAATTTAGACGACATACTCAATAAAAGTTTAGACCTTAACAATATATATGAAAATAAATTTGAAGAAAGCCAAAGCTACCAACAAAGCGTACTACTCGTAACGGTTTCGCTCAATTTATTTCTACTCTTCTTTGGTATGTTCTTCATTATCAGGCAAATCATCAACCCTCTTTCACGCATTGCCAAAACCGCCAAAGATGTAGCCGAAGGAGATGTGAACTCCAGCGTATCTTATACAAGCAACAACGAAATAGGCGACCTTTCCGATAGTTTGAACTTGCTTGTTACTAACTTTAAACAATATGCCGAATTTGCAACCAGTATTGGTAAAGGAAATTTTGACATTCCCTTTGATGTAAAAAGTGAAAAAGATACACTCGGTTATTCACTCTTAGACATGCGCAATAGCTTAGCCACAGTAGCCGAAGAAGACCGAAAAAGAAACTGGGCAAACGAAGGCTTCACACTTTTCAGCGATATACTACGGCATACTGAAAAAGAAATAAATGATTTGTGTTATGATATTGTATCAAATTTAGTCAAATATACACAAGCCAATCAAGGAGGGCTTTTCCTTACCTACAACGATTGGGAAGCGGGCGTACAGTACCTCGAATTAAGAGCCGCTTTTGCCTATAACAAAAGAAAATATGAAGAAAAACACATTCTCATAGGACAAGGCTTATTGGGACAAGCAGTTTTGGAAAAAGAAATTTCTTACATCAATAAAATCCCCGATGATTATATCAAAATCACCTCAGGGCTTGGAGATGCACGCCCCAACGTATTACTCATTATCCCTCTTTTGCTCAACGATGAAATATTTGGAGCCATAGAAATTGCGTCTTTTAAAAACTATGAGCAATATGAAATTGACTTTTTGAAGAAAACCGCCGAAAATATAGCTTCTACCATCGCCTCCGTAAGAGCTACCGAAAATACCAAACGCCTACTCAAAGAAGCTGAAGAAAACTCCGAAAAACTCAAAGCACAAGAAGAAGCCATGCGACAAAGTATGGAGGAACTTGCCGCTACCCAAAATGAAATGATGAAAAACCAAAACATTTTGGAAGAGTACAAACTAAAACTCGAGGAACAGGTAGAAAAAAGAACACAAGAACTCAAAGAGAAAGAAAAAGAGCTATTCAACACCCTTACACAGTTAGAAGAAATTATGGAAAGTACCAAGTCGGGCATTGTAGCCTTAGACAAGAGCTTTACCGTAATGGCTACTAATACGCGAATGAGGCAAATCATGAAACACTATTTCAATGCCGAACTCAAAAAAGGAATGTTGTGGTACGAAATTTTTCAGGCAGAAGAAGAAAAAATAGCCAGCCAAAAAAGATGGGAACGCGCTTTCAAAGGAGAAGATTTTAACACTGAAATTGTATACATTGATAGCGAAGGCAATAAAGATTGGTTCGAAGCCTCTTACAGCCCTATTGAAGCACCCAACGGCGAAATCATAGGTGCGTCTATGTTCTCACGAAATATCACACGCCGAAAACAGAGCCAAAAAGAAATAGAACGCACCGCTAAAATATTAGATAATTCCACCAACGAAGTATACCTCTTTTCAGCAGAAAACTATCAATTCATTTCAGCCAATGAAAGAGCCAGGAAATCAATCGGTTATAGCGCAGAAGAACTCAAAGAAATGATGTTCTTCGTGTTAGAAAGAAAATTTGACGAAGATTCTTTCGAAGCCTTCATACAACCTCTTAAAGAACAAAAAACACAAAACCTTGTGTATGAAACTGCTTTTCAGAAAAAAGAAGGCTCTTTTTATGAAGTAGAAGTGAATTTACAACTCTTTGACGATGAAGACAAACCGCTCTTTGCTGCCATCGTACAAGACATCAGCCAGCGCAAACAAAACGAACAACAACTCAAAGAAGCCATCACACGCTTCGACCTCGTATCGCGCTCTACCAAAGAAGGACTTTGGGAAATGCCCATTTACAACGAAGAATACCTCAATCCTGAAAATGAATTTTGGTTCTCTAAACAATTCAAAAATCTACTTGGATACGATATAGAAGACGATTTCCCCAATCGTTTTGATAGTTGGAGCTCATTGCTACACCCCGAAGACAAAGAAAAAGTATTGAGTGATTTTGAAAAACACATTATAGACAGAACAGGAAAAACTCCTTTCCAAACAGAATACAGGCTACTTACTAAACAAGGAGATTATAGTTGGTTTGCTACCAATGGCGATACCCTCCGCGATGAAAAAGGCTATCCTAAAAGGGTGGCAGGAAGTATCAGGGACATCAGCCGCCGAAAAAGAGCAGAACAGAACCTATTGGAGCAAATGGCACAAAATGAAGCCATTTTGAACGCTGCGGTCAATAGTATCATCGCTATAGATATGAAAGGGCGAATCTTATCAGTCAATAAGGCAACACTTACTATGTTTGGTTATTCTGAAGCCGAGCTAATAGGGAAAAATATTAAAATGCTTATGGCAGAGCCTCATTATTCACAACACGACCGCTACCTAAAAAACTACCACGAAACAGGCAATAAAAAAATCATAGGGCGCAACCGCGAAGAAGTAGCCAAAAGAAAAGATGGAAGCCTGATACCTATAGAAATTTCTGTATCGGAAGGCAACGTAGGCAACCGAAAATTTTATATCGGTATGCTGCGCGATATTTCGGAAAGAAAAATAGCCGAGCGCGAAGCCTCAGAAAACCAAATGCGATTCAAGAAAATAGCCGAAGCCACCACAGATGCTATCATACTGCATAGTGAGGGTATCATTACTGAAGTCAATGAAAGATTTTTGCAAATGCTTGGTTATCAACACGATGAAGTAATTAATAAAGAGCTAAGAAGTTTCCTCACACAAGAAAGCCAAGCCATACTGAAAGAAAAAATAGGGCAAAACACAGAAGATACTTACCAAGTAGCACTCGTTAAACAAAATGGGGAAACTATTCTCGCAATGTTTAACCCAAGAAATATCACACTCGAAACCGAAAAAAGGGAGAGAGTCGTTTCTATCCGCGAAATTACAGATGCAGAAGCACTTGCACGCAAAAATGCTGAAATTGAATTACAAGCCGTACTTTATAACTTGCAAAAAGCAGAACAAGTAGCAAACGATACTTTGAATAACCTACCCGGAGCAGTTTATAGGTATAAAAATGACCCTGAAAAAACAATTATTTACCTTTCCGATGGTATAGAAGAGCTATCGGGCTATGCAAAAGCAGATTTTATGCAGAATGGAAAGTCTATTACAGACCTCATCGTACCTCAGTTTTTAGAGCCTACACGCATCGAGATTCAAAAAGCATTGGAAGAGAAGAAGCACTATCTCATCAACTACCAAATCAAAGATAAAAAAGGAAAAACTATAGAGGTATCTGAGAAGGGCTACGGTATTTTTGACAAACACACCCAAGAATTGCTTTTTATAGAAGGGTTTATATTTAGAAAATCATGACACGCAAACAATCAGTTTCTATTGTATTAGTCGCTTTTTTAATTGCTTTTTTGCTTTATAATGTTTTTATAGCTATTGTATGGCAAACAAGCCCTAATTTCTTTTTGGCAGAGTGGCGAACACTCGATTTTTTTATCTATTTGCTTACAGTCGTTATCACGGTGTATTATGCGCGTTTTGTGGTAAATCAGGGGTTTATTTCTTTCTCCGAAGGTTGGTTAGTAAGCATCAGCACTACTACGCTTTTGCTTATGGGGTCTTTATTCACCTTGTATATTTGGACTGAATACCTTGCTCCTGACACCCTGCCCGATTATAAAAAAACACTCATAGAACGAATTAACACTATGAAAAAAGAGGAAATAATCCAAACATTTGGCACTGAAGAAAACAGCAAGGCAGTAGTAGCCGCCTTGCCTGAATTGGGTGTAATGGGTATTTTATTAGACGAAGCAAAGAAAAAAGCCGTACTGATACTCTTATTTTCGGTAGTCATTCCAGCTCTTTTTCGAAGAAAGGCTTAAGAAATATTCAAATCTCTTTTGTTCATTACCTCCGTTTGCTTACGAATAGACTCTACGTGAATGAGTTTAAAAATTTCAGCGATAAAATCTTCCGTCAGTTGCAATTTTTTGCCCCATTCGGGTCTTGTTTTAAAGATTTGATCCCAACGTTCTAATTGAAAAATAGTAACGTTGTTGTCTTTCTTATATTCTCCTATTTTCTCAACCAAGCGAACGCGTGCCGCCAATACTTCTATAAGTTCGCGGTCTAAGTTGTCAATTTTCTGCCGTAGGTCTTCTAATTGGTTAATAAAAAAAGCATTTTCACTATTGTTATTACGCATTTGAAGGCTTTCTAACATCTTGCCCAAATCGTGAGGCGTGAGTTGCTGTTCGGCATCGCTCAGTGCTACTACAGGGTTGATGTGTGACTCTATCATCAGACCATCGTAGTTCAGGTCAAGTGCCTTTTGTGATACTGCCTGAATGAGGTCGCGGCGTCCGCAAATATGACTTGGGTCGCAAATGAGGGGTATTTCGGGCAGAATGGTTTTCAGCTCTATAGCCAATTGCCACATAGGGTCGTTGCGGTATTTGCTTTTCTGAAAATTAGAGAAGCCACGATGTATGACTGCAATATTTTTGATGCCTGCTTGGTAAATGCGCTCAATGGCTCCTACCCACAAAGCGACATCGGGGTTGACAGGATTTTTGATCATCACGGGTACATCTACGCCGCGCAAAGCATCGGCAATGTCTTGCACATTGAAAGGATTGACCGTAGTACGCGCGCCTATCCACAACACATCTGTTTCGTATTTGAGGGCTTGCTCTATGTGTTCGGGCGTGGCTACTTCGGTAGTAGTGGGCAGTCCGAGTTCTTTTTTTACTTTCAAAAGCCAAGGCAGAGCCTTCAGACCATAGCCCTCAAAACTATTGGGGCGTGTGCGTGGTTTCCACACCCCTGCTCGGAGCATGTCTACGCCTATGTTTTTTAATTCTGAACAGGTTTGCATCATTTGTTCTTCTGATTCAGCACTGCAAGGTCCTGCGATGATGAGTGGTTTTCCTTCTTTTTTAACCCATGCTGAAAGTGGATTGAGTTGTAGATTTACTTTCATAGTTTACAAATATAGTATTTTTGATAAAAAAATCTATGACAAAAGTCCTTTTTTTGTTAAAAATAAAACCCTAATTTTGCGAAATCATTTTTACTAAAAGCTACTTTAATATGTTAGTACATTTATTATATGCGAGCAAGCGCGATGTTCATTGCAACGAAACAGAAATTAATAATATTTTGGCTGCCTCTGTCAAAAATAATCCTGCTTTGGGCATTACAGGTATTTTGCTCTACACAGAAACCCGATTTATTCAGTATGTAGAAGGGGAGTATGGCAATGTAATGCCTTTGTACGAAAAAATTAAAAAAGACACAAGACACCAAGACGTGCAACTCATTTCTTTGGGTTTGATTCAGGAAAAAATATTCCCTCAATGGTATATGGGAAGCCAGAAAACGACTTCTGATAGGGTAGAGTTTCTTTTGCAGATAGAAGAACAAGAAAAAGTAACTATAGATGGATTGTTATTGGGTAAGATAGAGCAGGGGAAAAAGGTACAAAAACTTTTACAAAACTTGGCTTAGTACTATGCCAAAGAAAAAGAAAAAGTACGAAAGTTCATTTTAACAATTTAGTTCGCTTGCTACAAATGCAATGTGGGTTGATGATTTTTTATGCTTTTTCAAGATTTTTTATCCAAGTGAGTGCCTCATTTTTATTGCCAAAATATTTTACCTCAAAAGGTAATTGCCCAGCTTCATCTACTGTTTGTTCTGTTGATAAATTGGCTATTAGTTCTTCTGGAACGATAATAGCAAGAGATTTCAAGCCTATGGTAATACAGGCTTCTGCTACTACAGACGCAATCCAACTTTGAATTTCTATCGTAAAAGCACATTTTCTATTCAAGTCGTCTGCAATAAAATACATTGGTGCGTACTCTTTAATGATAAGGGTTTCCTGACTAATGATTTCTTTTAATTCATGTTCATTAATATTCTCATTTCCATCTAACCAATGGTGCATTAGTAGTCTTCTCTGTTCATCAAAAAAGACACTCATAAATTGAATTTGTTTAAGAGGTTTCATATTTTCAGTGTTTAGTTTAAAATATCACCTAACATTTAGTAACTACCCTAAGAGGTGGCGATTGAGAAGTAGTTCGCTATCGACCGGGACTGGACTTGAATAAAAGCACTAACTCCCGCTTTTCGCAAAATATCTGCTATAGGCTGTTATTCTTTCTGTCAATATGGTTGAAATTTTTCAAAAGTTGTTCCATTGAATTTAAACGCACCATTTTCATTTGTTCCAAGCCATAGGTCGCCATTGTTGTCTTTATATATGCTGAACAAAGTAATGTCTTTTGAATTATCTTGAACAACATAATGTGTAATCTTTGCTCCATCGTATTTCCAAATGCCATCTTGATAGGTTACGAACCACAAATTATTTTGGTTGTCTCTTGTTGTTGATAGATACTCATCTAAATTACTGTCCTTTTTCCCATCTAAACTGCCTATGCTTTCGTGTCTTGTATAAAATTGATTACTTTTTAGTGTTATACTGTCATAAATGCTATAACGTTTTTCGGTATTAAACCAAAAGTCGCCATTTTTATCTTCCGTAATTGAACGCACGCCATTGGCTCCTTCGTTCCGAAATTCTGTTACATCTTCTTCTGTAATCCATTCGAATGATTTTCCATCATAACGACAAACTCCAACTGGGTTTGTACCAAACCAAATATTTCCTTTCTGGTCTTTATAGATGCTATAAATTTCAAAAGGATTGGAAAATTTTGGTGGCTTTGGCAGTGTCAATTCATATAAGGTATTTCCATCAAAACGGAAAACTTTTTGTTTGGCTTGATACACATTTCTTAACCACAAATCATTGGCTTCAAGTTTCCATTCATTACTTGGAGTTGCTACAATATGGGTAAATGATTTTCCGTCAAATTTTGTTATTGTAGCATTTGGGTTCATACCTGCGAAATAGATGTTGCCCGATTTATCTTCCTTTATATCATCAACTCTATTGGTATACAAACCATGCTTTGTTGTGTAATTTATCAAAGTTTTACCGTCATATCTATACACTCCTGTTTGCCAACTTCCAAACCAATAAATATTTTTCTTGTCTTGATAAACCACCATAATACTGCTTCCAAGTTCCTTTACGGTGTCGCCTTTTGCAAATAGTTCTTGTAACTGTTCTGTGTTTTTTTTCTGATTAGAGGTCTGCCCATTACACGAAGCCAAAATGAATAGAGTATTAAAAAATAAGAGGGTTGGTAATTTCATTTTTGCCTGTTTGTTGTTTATTTATTACTGTTGGTTATAGAATAGCTGCCAATTTATTAATTACAACAAATATGGCAAATCATAGCCAATTTGCCAAATATTTTGGAGAATTGTTTTTTAAAACCTTGAAAATGAGTTTATTACAAGTGTTTTTTGGTTTTGATGTAAGCCTAAATGGAGTGCATTAGCCCTGCCTTTTTGCAACATAATGTTGTAGGCTATTTATCTTTTATTTACAGAGCTCGTACTGTTTGAAAAAATTCCAAACTTCTTGGCTCGCAAAAATGTCTAAGTTAGTTTCGCCCATAGTCGTTAGATTTGGTAATTTTACCCCTGCCCAAGTATGCCCACCTCCGTTAATTTTATAGAATTTCACTCTGGAATTATTACAACTTCCATTAGTATATTCATAAACTTCTACTGTGGAATTGTCTGTTGTATTTATATTGGGCAAATTAATTATAGGTAATGTGGTTTGACAATTATTTTTTGTAACCCAATAACTGACGGCTTGTTCAATTCCTACAATAGGCAGCGTATTAGAACCTACCACTACACCTCCATTGTAAGGGACTAAGGGGTCAGCAGTACCAAAAATAAAAATCTGCGGAATGGCTCTTTGTGGATTGCCAGTATCGTATAAATTTTTCATAATTGTTCCCCCAATAGTACCAAAAGCGGCGAACTGTTCGTTTTTCTCAAATGCAATACGCTGAGTTAAAAAACTACCATTCGAGAAACCACACAAATAAACCTTTTTCGCATTGATTTTGTATTCTTGTTTTAAAGATGTAACTAACTGGTCAATAAATCCAACATCATCAATACCTTGATTATCTGGGGCTAATCCACGACCGTCAGCCCAAACAAAACTATTGGGACTTGCTTCAAAAAAAGCTTGTGGATAAACCATTAAAAAATTTTCTGATTCGGAAACTTGATTAAAGTTGGTGAAATTAACAGCACTCGCAGAACTTCCTCCACCCCCGTGTAAAAAAACAACAAGCGGAAGTTCGGTAGTTCCGTTATAAGACGAAGGAATGTGTAAAATATATTTCCGTGAATTGTTTTGATAGATAATTGTGCCGTTTATGGTTTCAGGAAAGGATTTGGGTCCAACCGCTTCGGTTTCTTTCTTGCACGAAAGCAAAAGCATAATAAGTAAACACAAAATAATACTATTTTTCATGTGAATTAATGTTTAGAATATGATTGCTTATTAGACTTGTTTTATGTTGATTGGTTTAATAGCAAGTAATAGTTTTTTATACAAAACCATTCAAAACACCAAATAAGCTGAAGTTATTTTTTTAAACTTTGAAAATGAGTTTATTACAAGTGTTTTTTGGTTTTAATGTAAGCCTAAATGGAGTGCATTAGCCCTGCCTGATGAAAAATTAGTATGAGTAGCCTTTTTATTCCTTTTCCTTTTTGTCATCTGTGTCGTCAAAGTAGTTTGAAACTGTGTTTTGCTCCTACTTCATTTTTTGCAAAAACTATAGTGTTGTTAAAAAAAACGCCCCAAAAATTTTGAGGCGTTTTTTAACTTATGAATCATTCACCATTTTTAACCACATTATTGTGTAAGCCAAAGTTTTACATATTCGCCTTTAGCATCGTATTGTTTGGCTTGTTTTTCTATGTTAAAATATCTATCTTCGCGTGGGTCGTTGCCTACGCCTGCTATATATGCCCAATTTCCCCAGTTGCTACACACATCATAGTCAATGAGTTTCGCCTCAAAATACATAGCCCCCCACGTCCAATTGATTTTATAATCTTTGGTAAGAAAACTGGCTACATTCTGCCTTCCTCTGTTCGACATAAATCCGGTAAGATTGAGTTCTCGCATATTAGCATCTACAAACGCAACCCCTGTATTGCCTGTAGCCCATCGCTGAAAGAGGGTTTTATCTTGTCGCCATTCTACGTTTTTTGGGCGTTGTAGTCCTTGTAATTGAAAAATGCGATTGCCGTATTTTTTGGCAACCCATTTGAAATAGTCGCGCCATAGAAGTTCAAAAACAAGCCAATAGGTAGAATCGTTTTTGATGATTTTTTGCTCATACAATTTGATTTCTTCATAAATTTTTCTGGGTGAAATAGCTCCTACAGCCAACCAAGTAGAAAATTTGGAGGAATAATCAGCCCCAAGTAGTCCATTGCGTGTTTCTTTGTAGCGTGAGAGCAATTTTTTTTCCCAAAAATACACTTGTAGCCTTGCTAAGGCGGCATTTTCCCCTCCCTCAAAAGAGAGTACAGCGCGGCGGTCATGGGGTGGTTCGTCTATATTTGTGATTTCTTTGAGTGTAGGTATTTTTTGGGCTTCTGCCTGCAAAGCCTCAGGCAGTGCGTTCATCATTGTAGGGGCTGGGTAGCAAGGGCGTATTTTTGAAGAAGATTCTACTTCTTTTCTAAATTGTGTAAAAACATCGGGCAAGGCACTCATCGGAAAGGGCAAATCGAGTGGCACTAGGAGAGTGCTGGTATAAAAAGTTTCGTAGTTGATACCTTGTTGCCAAAGTTTTTTCTCTACTTGTTGCTCTATTTGTAGTTCTTCGGCAGTAAATTCTTGACTACTGTATACCCAACTGCATTGGTGTTTTTGGGCTAATTCGGGGATTATCTCTTCAGGCTTGCCAATCTTAATGACTAAGTCGCTGCCTATATTTTGCAAGTTTTTTTTCAAATTGAGTACAGTTTCCCAAGTAAATTTGGCTCTTAGGTAGCCTGTGCGAGGAATGCCTAATTCGTTGTTTTGATAGTAGCGAGGGTCAAAGCAATAAACCGCCACAATATTTTTGGTTTTTTGGGTAGCCTTGTGGAGCATTTCGTTGTCGTGGAGTCGCAAATCATTGCGAAACCAACAAAGTACAGAAACAGGTTTTGTATTCATAACACTCTTGGGATTTATGTTACAATACAACTTTATGTAAAAAAAAAGTGTTTCGGAATTTTCAGAAAATAAAGATATTTGAAGAAAAAAAACATTCCACTTTTTAGATTAGTGGAATGTTTTAGCGTTTTAGCAGTATTACTTCATGAAAAATTTGAGCATTTTTTTCACTTGTGGTGTATAGGGGGGGTATAAAAATTTAACACTTGTGAGCCCTATTCTTTGTTTCAGTACGGCTCTTTCATTGGAGAAGGCTTGGAAACCAAAATAACCGTGTGTTTTTCCGATGCCGCTGTTGTTTACGCCTCCAAAAGGTAAATCAGGGTTGGCGATGTGTAGCAAGGTATCGTTGATGCTTGTACCTCCGGCGGTAGTGTTTTGCATCACAAAATCTCTTTTGCTTTTGTCTTTGCTGAAAATATAAAGTGCCAAAGGTTTTTCTTTGGTTTTGATATAGTCCGTAGCTTCTTGCAAATGATTGAAGGTTTTGATGGGCAAAAGCGGACCAAATATTTCCTCTTTCATTACATTCATATCGTCATTTACATCAGTAATCAAAGTAGGGGCTATGAAATTGTCATTGGCATTCGTTTCTCCGCCTGCTACCACTTTAGCACCTTTGCTGAGGGCATCTTCAAGTAGATTTTTTACCCTTCCGAAGTGCCTTTGATTGACAATGCGCGTATAGTCAGGGGTTTGTTCTACGCTTAGGTCGCCTTTTTCGCCTGAATAATATTTTTTTATGTTGCTTTTGATTTCATTGATGAGTTCGTCTTTCACTTTTTCGTGCACCAATAGATAGTCGGGTGCAATACAAGTTTGCCCGCAATTCAGAAATTTGCCATAGGTAATTTTTTGGGCAGCGTCTTTGATATTGCTTGTTTCGTCTATCACTACGGGCGATTTTCCACCCAATTCTAATGTAACAGAAGTAAGGTGTTCGGCAGCCGCTTTCATTACTATTTTGCCAAGCATGGGGCTACCTGTGAAAAATATGTGGTCAAAAGGTTTTTTGAGCAGTTCGGTTGCTACTTGTGCATCACCTTCAAAAACAAAAACTTCTTCGGGTTTGAAAACAGCTTGCACCGTTTTTTTGATGAATGCGGAGGTGTGTGGCGTCATTTCAGAAGGTTTGAGAATGGCGGTGTTGCCTGCGGCAATGGCATACATCAAAGGGTCAAAAGTGAGGTTGTAGGGGTAGTTCCAAGGGGCTATGATGAGGCAAACGCCTTTGGGCTCGGGGAGTACTTGAGAAGAAGTGCCAAGCATATTCATGGGCGTACTCGCTGATTTGGGGCGCATCCAACGATGAAGTTTGGCGTTGATGTGTTTGATGGAGGCTAATATGGGAAATACTTCTGAGAGATTGATTTCAGTAGGTGATTTTTTAAAATCTTTGTACATCGCTTCGTGAAGTTCTTCCAAATGACTCATCATATAGTCTTTGAAGCGATTGAGTGTGGCTATGCGCTCGCGTGCGGTGGTATTTTTAAGGGTTTGTGCATGCTTCTTTTGAAGTTGAAATAGGTTGTCTACTTCTTGAGTAAGGGTGAGCGCGTTTTCAGTGAGGGTAGCTACGTTTTCCATGAGTATATAGAGTGATTATGATAGTTGTTTTTATGTAGTGAGTTTTCAAAGTTACTAAATTTTCTTGAAATAATACAAACTTTTATTTTATTTTTTATTAATAGTTTGATTTTCAATGGCTTATATTTTTTATTAATTCTAATATTAATTTATTGTTAAATTTTTATTAATTTTGTGTTACTTTTTTAGTCTATTTTACGTTTTATTATTTACCTTAAATCATTCATTCATTTTTATTTTTTCAAAAAAAAGGAGGTTTTATAAGAAGATGAAACATTGGAAAATCACCCTGATTACATTTGTATTTATTGTGCATACTGTCAAAGCACAGCATTTTGATTCTTTGTATTATTTTGGCAACGACAGTATGACCGATGGCAGGTACGTTGTCTTAGAAGAATTTGTAGCTCAACTGCGCGAAAAAAGGACTAAATTGAAAGAAGAGGAGCGTTTTTTGGCACATGCTTTCCAAACTACACAGGGTAGGTTTTTAAAAAATTATACTTCTTATGTTCGTTTCGAGTACATTTTTGAGTCGCAGTCTTTTAACTGTGTATCGGGTACGGCGTTGTTGGTAACGGTAGTGGGCGCGTTAGGGTTTCAGTACGAAATTCACGAAACGCCTTTTCATACTTACTTGATAGTGCATTTGAAAAGTGGAAAGAAAATATTGTTAGAATCGACCGATTTTGAAAATGGTTTTGTAGAAGATAGCTTACAAATTATCTACAGGGAACATTTATACACGAATGGCAGAACTTTAGCACAACCCGATGTTATGGATTTTCGCCCTAACTTTACACCCTTCAATCAAGTGATTTCTTTAAAACAGTTAGCGGGTTTGCAATATTTCAATGAAGGCGTAGTAGCTTATAACACACAAAATTATGCAGCAGCTGAGGTTTTCTTGCAACAGGCTTTTGCATTGTATCCTTCGGCACGTGTGGAACGTTTGAGAGAGTCTTGTTTGGTACAACAGTCCAAGAAAAAGCATTGATATTTATGCAGATATTTAAAAATTATCTATACTTTTGTTGCATTAAAATAAATTATCCATTTTTTTTTTATCTCTCTTATGTGGTTACGCAATATCGTTTATTCTCTTATATTCATATCATTTTTCAACCCTATTTTAAAGGCTCAGAATAAAAAAACAACACAAACATCTACTGAAGAAATGCCTCGTTTGATAGTAGGCATTGTGATAGACCAAATGCGTTTTGAATATTTGCAACGTTTTTCAAGCCGTTTTTCAAAAGAGGGTTTTGTGCGTCTTATGCAAGAAGGTTTTGAATGTAGAAATACACACTATAATTACATTTCTACGGAAACCGCCTGCGGGCATGCCTCCATTCACACAGGTACGGTGCCTGCTTATCATGGCATCATTGCTAATTTGTGGTTTGAGAAAGGAAACAATCGATATTGTGTGAGCGATAGCACCGAAAAAACAGTAGGAGCGGAAACCCTCAATGGCAATATGTCGCCAAGAACATTGCTTGCAACTACTTTTGCCGACCAGATGCGCTTGGCAAGCAATCACAAAGCCCTGACTTATGCCGTTTCTATCAAAGACAGAGGGGCAATACTTCCCATAGGGCATACAGGCAATGCGGCTTATTGGTTTGACCGCACCGCAGGGAAATTTATCAGTAGTACCTATTATATGAACAATCTGCCTGCTTACATACAAAAATACAACGAACAAAAACCCGCCGACACTTATTTGCAACAAACTTGGAATACTTACTATCCCATAGAAACCTATACAAACAGTGTAGCCGATAATAATAACTATGAAAATTTAAGTTATTTTTATGGAAAAGAAACACCTACTTTCCCTTACGATTTGGCTGCCATCACACAAGCGGCTCTTAAGGCAAACAAGAAACCCTATGATATGCTTACTGCCACTCCTTTTGGCAATCAATTGGTAAAAGAGATGGCTTTTTTGCTCTTAGAAAATGAACCCTTAGGCAAAGACACTATTACCGATTTTTTAAGTGTTAGTTTCTCCTCACCCGATATTGCAGGACATTCATTCGGACCTCATTCCGTAGAAATTGAAGACATTTATATCCGCTTGGACTTAGAAATTGCGGCACTTTTGAAGAAATTAGATGAAAAAGTAGGCAAAGGCAAATACCTCATCTATCTTACTGCCGACCATGCCGCCTCCGAAGTGCCCGCTTATCTGAAAGATGTAAAAGTACCTTCGGGCTATTGGGCAGAAAAAGAAATCAACGAAAAACTCAATCA
Source organism: Cytophagales bacterium (assembly GCA_004293905.1). GTDB lineage: Bacteria > Bacteroidota > Bacteroidia > Cytophagales > Microscillaceae > RDZE01. The sequence goes on from RDZE01000027.1 coordinate 102,184, forward strand.
GCATCTTGTTCAGGCGTATGGTGAAGGCAAATGGGTACTGCAAGGCAACGACCAGCAAATTTACCTTAATAGAGAATTGGCATTGCAAAAGAAAATAGACATAGTACAAGTGCGCAAAACTACTGCTGATTTTTTAAGGGTATTGCCACAGGTATTTGACGTGTTTACTATTGATGAATTGCGTACTCCCTCCGATGAATATTTGCGTAGCTTCTTGCAAAATGGTATTTATCACAAACGCTCAGGCGATGTCTGCATCATTGTCAATCATGGTATTTTGAGTGATTATTGGAAAAAAGGAGGTACTTCGCACGGTACACATTATCGCTACGATACTCATATTCCTTTACTTTGGTATGGTTGGAAAATAAGCAAGGGATACAGCGTAGAGCCTGTAAAAATCATAGACATAGCCCCTACGATTACGACTTTGCTCCGCGTGCAATTTCCAAGCAGCAGTGTAGGAAACCCCATAGAAGACGTTTTTGAATCCTTAGACGAGGAGTAAATTTTCATCTCACCATCGTTTTTTGTCTATCCAAATAATGTCTTTGCCATTGCGCAATTTGCGATGACCATAGAGCAGATAATGTCCCTTGTACCATTTTTTGGCTATAAAATTAGGTACAAAAGCCACGTTGTCCGTTTCTAAATCACTGAGCGTATCTTTTTTAGCAGTACTTTCTTTACTCACATCATTGGCACCTCTTCTGATGTGTTTAGAATACCAATAATACCCATCAATAAAAGCCATCTGAACACTGTCTTTTTGCAATTGAAAAACAGAAAGAGGTTGTAGTTCACTTCTTGTTACAAATCTATCACGCGTACTGACAATCAACGGATAGCTATTTTTGATTTCACAATTAGAGCCTTCTATCTCTAAAAGGAGGGCATGAGAATAGTTATAAGTATACTCTGGTAAAAGTGCATGATAGCTCCAATGCAAAGGATAGGCAAAATCGGTAAGTAGCCAATAATTACCCCCTTGCTGCGTAAATTGTGTGCTAATGGCTTCAAAACCAAAGAAAAAGCCCGTTTTGCGCGCTTCTCTCTTGAGTACTTTTTGCCTATAGCGCGTTCTTTGTTTTTCAGAATGAATGTAGTCGAAAAAACCATCTAACTCTCCAAAATTTTTCTTTTGCATACACACCAATTCCGAGCGATTGTCTTGTGTATTTTGCCACTTTGCCACCAAAAAACCTTTGGGCAAATACCAATCTTGGGGACTAAAAAGAGCCAATAAAACAGTTTGTTTTTGCAAGCTATCATAAATAGCAATACCATCTAAAAGGTAAAAACGCTCATCTTGCAAGGTGTGGCTCTCTATCACTTTTCCCTCACTCAATACCTTGACAATGAGGTTGCTTTTTCTGTTTTTCTCTTTCTGATAAAGCACTATATTGAGCCTATTCTGTTGCCATTCCTCTACCAAAGTTCTAAAATAAACTTCCCCCTCTATTTGTATAGGCAAAATGGTTGTTTGGGCTTGTTTCCAATGATAGTAAAGACTCATAGGTTTTTCGCGCAGGTATCCTAACAAGTATACTCCTTGTTTATCAGCCGCAAAATTTTTGACATCAAAATTACGGATATAATGGAAAGTACTTTGCTCAACAAAACCCTTATTATTGATTTTAAACACCTGATAATCATCTTCGTAGTAGCTATAAAAAAGCAAATAAATTTGTTTGCCTACCACCGTAGAATATCCAAAATACAATCCCTTTTGTACTGCGAGTGTAGTTTGCCAATATACCTGCCCCAATGTATCATAAAGCGTACAAGAAAAGCGTTGCGTTTTCTGCATTTCACTATAGTCAATCAGTGCAAAACCTTCCTCCTCTATAGGCACTAAAGCCATTGATTCCTGCAAGTCAATAGGTACTTCTATGGGAAAGCCTTGCCCCGCAGTTTGCCCCATTCCGACCAAACTCCACAGAAAACAGAAAAAAAAACTTCTCATTCTATTTATTTTTAATTGGAAAAAAATATATTTGCATGAATTTTAATACAATCTCTACTAAAAAAAAGTTTGCCCCAGCACTACCAACAACATGGATACCATCATATCAACTTGGGTTTTAAGCATCGTTCTACTGCTGATAATTGTTAATATTATCATCGTTAGAAGCTACCCACGTAGTAGTTGGGCAAAAAAAATCAGAGCTTTTCTCAATCCTTCACGCGCACAAGAAAAAGACAAACCATTCCAAAGCACCTACGAACCCCGCACCAGCGACCGCGTAGCTACGGGCATCTCAGAAACCTCTGAAAATAGGGTTGCACCTCTCGATTACCAAGCAACTGCTAATAATCAGCCTCCCGACGATATGCGCAATAAAAAAGAAAAAGCGCGCGAACTCTACTACAAAAAATTATACGAAGAAGTTACTAAGTTCAATATCAGCACCGAAAATTTAGACTACGAAAGTCTGCAAATGCTTGCCGATTCGCACGCCAAAATTGGCAACAAAGCCGAAGCTATCAAAATCTATGATATGGCTCTTGAGCGTGCTACCCACAATATTTTGAAAGACAAAGCCATCACACTTTTTAGTATGGAAGCCTACGAAGATGCTTTCAGAGTGCTGCAACAGTACAACCCCAAATACTTGCACGAAGACATTATGCAAGATGATTTTTCATTGTTGGGTATCTTGTCAAAATGTTATATCCACTTCCGCGATTATGAAAAAGCAATAGAATTATTAAGACCCGTAGTGATAAGTAATCCACGTGTGAGTAAAGATATGATATACAACTTGGCTTCGCTCTACGAAAGGCGCAACACCAAAGAAGACCTACAGGAAGCCTTAGAACTTTACGAGAAAATTTACTTGGTAGAGGCTGGATTCAAAGATGTGAGGGAAAAAATGAATCGCCTCATGAACCAACTTCTATGATGATTCAAACCCAAAGAAATACGCATGAAACCCATTTTTCCCAAAACAGTTTCTTTCACTGAAGATAAAAAAAAAATCATTTCTGAGAAAGACACACTCGCACATTTCCAAACTGCCGAAAACATTCCCCTTAAACCCCTCTACGAACCCAAATCGGCACAGGAACTTCCTCATCTAAACTATATTGCAGGTATTCCTCCTTTTCTGAGAGGTCCTTATGCCAGCATGTACACCCAACGCCCTTGGACGGTACGCCAATATGCAGGATTCTCTACTGCCGAAGAAAGTAACGCTTTTTATCGCCGAAATTTAGCCGCAGGGCAAAAAGGATTGTCAGTCGCTTTCGATTTGGCTACTCACAGAGGCTATGACTCTGACCACCCCCGCGTAACAGGCGACGTAGGTAAGGCAGGGGTTGCTATTGATTCGGTAGAAGACATGAAAATACTCTTTGGTGGTATTCCGCTCGATGAAATGTCAGTATCTATGACCATGAATGGGGCAGTGATTCCTATTATGGCTTTTTACATTGTGGCTGCCGAAGAGCAAGGGGTAAGCCCAGAAAAACTCACAGGCACTATTCAGAACGATATTCTCAAAGAATTTATGGTGCGCAATACCTATATTTATCCTCCTGAGGCTTCTATGCGCATCATTGCCGATATTTTTACCTACACCGCAAAGCACATGCCCAAATTCAATTCCATCAGTATTTCGGGCTATCACATGCACGAAGCAGGGGCAACTGCCGATATAGAATTGGCTTACACCTTAGCCGATGGATTGGAATACATCAGAGCAGGCTTAGCCGCAGGGCTAAAAATAGATGATTTTGCACCGCGCCTCTCGTTCTTTTGGGCTATAGGCATGAATCATTTTATGGAAATTGCTAAAATGAGGGCAGGGCGCATGCTTTGGGCAAAAATTGTCAAAAATTTTAACCCTCAAAATCCTACCTCTATGGCATTGCGCGCCCATTGCCAAACCTCAGGATATAGCCTCACCGCGCAAGATACTTTTAACAATATTAGCCGCACTTGTATTGAAGCCTTAGCCGCCGCATTGGGGCATACGCAATCACTCCATACCAATTCATTAGACGAAGCCATTGCCCTACCTACCGATTTTTCGGCACGCATTGCTCGCAATACACAATTATACTTGCAAGACGAAACAGGCATCTGCCAAGTAGTAGACCCTTGGGCAGGCTCTTATTATGTAGAAACACTTACACACGAACTCGCTGAAAAAGCATGGCAACTTATCAGCGAAGTAGAAGAATTAGGCGGAATGGCAAAAGCCATCAGTACAGGCTTGCCAAAAATGAAAATAGAAGAAGCCGCCGCACGAAAACAAGCCCGCATAGATAGTCAAAAAGATATTATCGTTGGGGTAAATAAATACCTACCACAATCAGAAACACCCATAGAAATACTCGAGGTAGACAATACCAAAGTAAGGGAACAACAAGTAGCCAGATTGCAACAAATAAAAGCACAACGCGACAATGCGCTTGTCAATGCACTTTTAGATAAAATAACCCAAAGTGCTAAAAACAACGAAGGCAACTTATTGGAATATGCCGTAGAAGCCGCAAGAGCAAGAGCTACCTTAGGCGAAATATCGGAAGCAATGGAAAAAGTATTCGGGCGACACCAAGCCACTATCAAAACCATTTCAGGTGTTTATGCGGCTGAAGTAGCCCAAGATGCACACTTCAAAAAAGCATTGCAAATGGCTGACGATTTCGCGCAAGAGGAAGGCAGAAGACCACGTATTTTGGTAGCCAAAATGGGGCAAGATGGGCACGACCGTGGCGCAAAGGTTATAGCTACAGGCTTTGCCGATTTGGGCTTCGATGTCGATATTGGTTCTTTGTTTCAAACCCCACAAGAAGTAGCAAGACAAGCCGCCGAGAATGATGTACACGTAGTGGGTGTTTCCAGTTTGGCAGCAGGGCACAAAACCTTAGTACCTGAACTCATCGCCGAGCTAAAAAACATAGGGCGTGAAGATATTTTGGTCATCGTAGGAGGGGTGATTCCTCCGCAAGACTACGATTTTCTTTACCAAGCAGGCGTAGCAGGTATCTACGGACCGGGTACAGTATTGGCTTTGGCGGCTCAAGAAATCATACAAAAATTAGTTTAAAATCCATGAATAATAACTCTCTATCCAATATGAAAAAAAAGAACCCAATTTTGGCAATGGTGTTGCTTTTGATAACAGCATTTTTGCCCGCAAAAGCACAACAAAATGTGCAAGGTTTTGACTTTGTAAAAAAAGTGCAAACCTATGAAGAGTACAAATTGCAAAGCAATGACCTCAAAGTGATTTTGAAACAAGACAAATCAGCCCCTGTAGTAATGTTTATGGTTACTTATATGGTAGGCTCAAGAAATGAAATCACAGGCAACACAGGCTCTACGCACCTTTTGGAACACCTCATGTTCAAAGGAACGCCTAATTTTAACAAAGAATCCAAAAATAGCTATGACAACCTCATAGAAGGAATAGGCGGAATAGTGAACGCAACTACTTGGTTCGACCGCACCAACTACTATGCCTTAGTACCAAGTGAATACCTTGAAAGATTGGTACAAGTAGAAGCCGATAGAATGAGAAACCTACTCATTAAAAAAGAAGACAAAGAATCGGAAATGACCGTAGTACGCAATGAGTTCGAAATAGGTGAAAACAACCCACAAGAAGCCTTAGACAAAATGATATGGGCTAATGCGTATGTGGCTTTTCCTTATCATCACTCTACCATCGGTTGGCGTTCCGATATAGAAAATGTATCTGTAGAAGCACTCAAAGCCTTCTATGATACTTACTATTGGCCTGATAATGCCACAGTTACTGTCATTGGTGATTTTGACCCCGCCAAAACCTTAGAGTTCATCAAAAAATACTATGGCTCTATTCCCAAATCGCCAAAAATGATTCCGCAAATATATACCGAAGAACCTATACAAGAAGGTGCGCGCCGCCTTATCGTAAAACGCACAGGTACAACAGGGATTGTAGGCGTTGCGCATAAAACTGTATCGGGCACACACAAAGATACTTATTCTTTTATACTAATAGAAAACATACTCACCAACGGCAAAAGTGCTCGCCTTAACAAAACACTCATAGAACAAGGACTCGCCTCTACGGTCAATTCTTGGTATTTCCCTTTCAGAGATGCAGGATTGTTCCCTATTTATGCTACACTTACGCCCAACACTACACACGAAAAAGTAGAAAAAACCATTTTGGAGGTGTACGAAGAAATCAAAAAGAATGGATTTACAGAGGAAGAACTCAAAAGAGCCAAAGCACAAGCCAAAGCCGATTTTGCCTACTCTATGGACGGTGCTTTCAATATAGCTTCTAACCTCAATGAGTCTATAGCACGCGGCGATTGGACTTTTACGCCTACTTATGCCGAAAAAATAGGACAAGTAACCTTGCAAGAAATCAATGAGGTATTCAAAAAATACTTTGTAGAAGACCAATCTACTACAGGTTGGTTCATTCCCTTAGAAAGCAAAGAAGGAGGCGTTACGGGTTCTATTGATGACCAAGAGCCCAAACCACACTACTACAAAGACCCTAAAACGCAAGAAGCACAAATCCAACTACTGCTTAACGGAAACCAAACTCAAGGAATTGCTGATAAGATAAAAGACCGTAAAGTAGAAAATATCAGGGTTTTGAGCCTTAAAACAGAAGTAAATGACATAGTTACAATACGTGGAAGTTTGCTCGCAGGCGATTTTTTCAGCCCCCAAGAAAATAGTATGGTGGCAAGACTTACAGGTGCTATGTTAGACCAAGGCACTACCGCACGCGATAAATTTGCCATCGCTGACCAATTAGCCAATTTAGGAGCTTCTATTACTTTTACTACCGGCAACAATACCCTCACTTATACTATCAAATGTTTGAAAGAAAATTTAGATGCCGTATTACAAGTTTTAGCCGAAGAGCTTCGCAAACCTGCTTTCAAAGAAGATGACTTTGTAGTAGTGAAAAAGAAAATACTTACTCAGCTAAGACAACAAATGGAAAATACAGATATAAGGGCTTCGCGTTGGCTTACTACTAATTTGTTCAATCGCGCACACCCTAACTATACTGCTCCCTTAGAACAATTGATGCAAGATTTGGAGAAAGTAACCATTGCCGACCTTAAGGCTTTCCATGCCAAATACTATGGCAATAATTCTATGTATTTGGTTGCCGTAGGCGATATAGACGATGCCATATTGGAAAAATCACTTAAAACCCACTTTGCGGGGTGGGGCGCAGGGACTACTTTCCCTAAGTACACCAAAACAGAAGCAGCCACAAGCAACGAAAAACCTATAGTGATCAGTATGCCCGACAAAACCAACGTATCGGTAAGAATGGCGATTGCTACGGGTTTACAAATGAACGACCCTGATTACTTAGCTCTTGAAACTGCTACAAGCATTTTAGGAGGTAAATTTACGGCACGCCTTATGAGCATCGTCCGCGACCAAGAAGGACTCACCTATGGCATTTATAGCAGTTTAGCAGGCAGTATATTGGCAGACGGTTGGTGGGTACTCAACGCTAATTTTAGCCCTTCTCTTTTAGATAAAGGACTCACTTCTACGCGCCGCGAACTCAACCGATGGATTAATGAAGGCATCACACAAGCCGAATTAGATGCTGAAAAAATATATGCGGCAGGAAGTGCAAAGGTAGACTTGGCAAATACAAATTCCTTAGCCAATGTTATTTTAATGACCGCACAACGCAATGCGCCTTTGAAAAGCATAGATGATTCTCCACAACAAATTAACGCTCTTACTTTAGAGCAAGTAAACAACGCCATCAAAAAGTACATACAACCTAAAAAAATATGGACTGTATTGGCGGGCAGCATAGACGAAAATTTAGCCCCTTTGCAGAAAAAATAAGATACCCTCTATAAATGTTGATGGTTTGATAAACAAGCGAAACAGTTGCTCTAAATGGCTGTTTTGCTTGTTGTTTATAGGTTATCTTATTGCACTCTATTAAATGCTTGACGTGTATATTATTGTTTTATCGCTTATATCGAATCAGTAAATTTTATTTTGCGACCTCCTAAATTGCATTTTTGGAAGTTGGTTTTATTTACTTTTATCTGAACTGTTCGTATGTTCTTATTTTTTTGATTCTTATAATTTCAGTTAGCGGAAAAATGTTTACAAAGAGCGATAATGTATGTACTAAGCTTTATTAGATGAGCAAAACTTAAATTTATCGCTTCGCGGTCATAGAGAAAACGAAACACTCACTTTGCTTTCTATTTTCATTCTATTCTCTAATTTCTTCTCTTATTGGCATAACATCTTTCGGGATGTCTGCTTTTGAGTTCACACTTATGTATTCAACGTCAAATGTTCCTTCATAACCAAATAATTTCCCCCAAGTTTTGTTACTTACAACAACTGAGATTTTAAACTTTTGCTCTTTATCATCAAACCATTCACAGACATTTGCTTCCCCTGAAAAGAGCATTGGAAATTTAAAACCTATAAAACCTTCGTAAAATCGCTGCTCTCCCGAACGAAGTTTTATTCCACCATTTTCGGCAACTGTCATCTCTATATCAACGGCAAGATGTTGATGCGTTCCTAAATAGTCCACAATTCGGTTTCTTTTCTCACTATAAATCATTGTTGCGTCAAATCTGCGTATTCGCTTTGGAAATTGATATTTACGAACCCAAGTTACAGTTTCTCTTCCAAATTTGTCTTTGTAGGCATAATTCTCAATTGTAAAAGGAATGTTTTTGCCTTTCTGTGGAAACATAATATTTCTCCAAGTGCCAATGTAAAGAAATGGGAGTGTGTATGCTTTTCCATACCAAACGTTTTGCATAATTCCTTTTCCTATTGAAGCAATTTTATCATTGCTATTGAAGCCAAAACGTTTTTGAATTTGTGGATGAAGTTTGTCAAATTCAAAACCTAAGACTTGTTGGTATATTGATTCCATTATTTCGGTTTGGTAATACAGTTAGATGTTTTTGGTAAAGTACTAAAATTTAAAATTGCGATTATTGAAAGAGCTATCATTGATAAATTTAGCGAAAATGGATTAAACGGGAGTGTAAAAATCATTGAATTGCTAAAAATTGCTCCAATTGTAAGAAGGAGCAAGCCGGAGATATTGAAATATTGGAGCGTTTTTCTTTGAATAAAAATTAATGACAGTCCAAAAATAATTTCTGCCAGACCTATGCAGGTTAACACATTTTCTTCATATCCACTAAACAAGCCTGATTGTCTTAATATTTCGATTTCTCCAGTATCTGTGAATAGTATCTTTGGAATGAGTCCTTGATAAATCCAAATAATTGCTAATGTCAGATTTACAATTAAAATAGTTAATTGAGCAGTTATTGCTTGTTTGGGGTGAATTCCTTTTTCAATCCAATTTTTTAAACAATCAAAACTCCAAGCGGTAGCCCAAATCATCAGCGGTCTGAAAATAAATTGATCAATCAATTTTCCAATAAAGCCCCAACGAGTTTCATAATCATAACCTGTGAAAAATTTTATTCCGTCAGCTTCAGGAATATATTTCCAATACCCAGAACCTTGTTTGATTATTGAAATTTTACTGTCAGATGCGAATTTTAATACTGATGTACTTTCGCCATTGTTTTTGGTTTTAGTAGCTACACTTTCTCCGATTCCGTTTACATTAATTCCAAATCCAATTTTTGTCGAGTAATGAAATTTTTGTGGGTCAGTAGGTTCTTTTTTGGGCAAGTATGATATTTCTGAAAATCGCAAGTCCCATTGTTGATGAATGGAAGGGTCTTGCGTATTTGTCCACAAAGTGTCAAAGTTACAGTTTATTTTTGTTTCAATATATAGAGGTTTTCTTTTCAATGATTGTTGGTTTTATGTTTTGTTAATAAGTACAATTGTATTTTTAAGGTTCGCATTGGCACTCGAATAGAAGTATAAATCTACAAGGTTGTGTATCAGCCTGCCTAATACAAAAACTGAGTTAAGAGATGTTTTTATTCTTCCAATATTATAGACTTCAGTGATTTTGTTTGCATACGCTCTATTATATACGGTTTTGAGCTTGATGTAGTGAGCTAATTTGAAGAACGTTAGCCTACTTTGGGCAGCCTCATTGAGCTAAATCGTTGTTCTAAGCGTTTTAGTTGTATTTTTTTAATCCTTCAAGTACTTTTTCTAACGAGTTCAGATTATCTGAAAGGCTTATTTTCTCCGTACCGTTTTTGTCTACTAAAATCATTGTAGGCAAAGCGTTTGTTGAATATTTGTTTTTAAAATACATATAGTCTTTCATTACTTTTGAATCATAATTTTGATTTCTTGGTATGTCAATCTCTAAAACTACAAGATTTTGATTGGCATATTCTATAAATTGTTGATTTTCTATGACATCTTTCTCCATTTTCACACATGGTTTGCACCATTCTGAGCCTGTCAAAATAATTAGAATATTTTTGCCTGTCAATTCTGATTGTTGTTTGGCAATATCCCAATCATCATATTTGGTAATTTGAGCAAAGGATATGTTAAAAAAGAAGAGTGTGAGTAGAGTCAAGAAATTTACTTTCATATACATTGGGTGTTAAAAATTACTACTAACGGAAAAATGTTTGTGCAGGGTGGGCTTAATAGCACTATTGCCCCACAAAGCACTAAACCAAATAAAAAGCAGGAAAGTGCAATTTGGTATCTATTTTTCAAAATTGCTTTTCAAATGTCTTTCCGTTAAACTTAAATATATTTCCGTCTGCCAGCCCAAAAAGCAAATTGTTTTTGTTGTCTTTGTAAATAGTCCAAATCATTGGAGTGTTCAATTTTGAGTCAATTGGGTAGTTTGTCATTGTGTTACCGTCATATTTCCAAACTCCTGTATCTCTATCTCCAAACCAAATATTGCCTTCTGAATCTTCTTCAATAGCAAAAACATGTTCAAGAGTACCCGGTTTTGATTTATTTCCATTTTTTGTACTTGTTGGGTCGATTAAATGATGTTTTTCAGAAAAATTAATGGTTGAATTACCTTCTATAAGCACAACGCCAATTCCATTATTTCCTATCCAAATGCGCCCTTTCGAATCGGCTAATACACTTCTGATATGCAAAAGCTCATTCTCTTTTAGGTTTAATTTTTCATTATCGAGGCTATTTACCTTTTTGCCATCATAGTTGAATAGGGCGGCATAGGTTGCAATCCAAACTTTACCGTTTTTGTCTTTTGAAATACCCGTTACGCCATAAGAATTATCCGAATTTTCATTTTTGGGTTTTGGAAAAATTAGATGGTGCATATTTATTCCGTCAAAACGATTGATTCCGTCTTTTTCACCCGCATAAAACCATAAATCTCCATTGGTTTCATTCCAATCAAATATTGGGTTGTTATTTTTAGGCGGATAGTTAGTAAACTTTCCTTTGTCATATAGACTTATTCCTTTTGCAGTTCCAAACCAAATTTTTCCATTTTTGTCTTCTTGGATTGAACGGATTTGATTGTCTGCTAATCCTTCATTGGTTGTAAAGTATTCAAATGATTTTCCATCGTAATAACTTATGCCTTCATTATGACTTCCGAGCCAATAATTGCCTTTACTGTCCTGAAAGATAGCACGTATTCCTGAAGTAAATTTTAGGGTGTCGGCTTTTGAAGTCTTTATTGATTCAGATTTATTAGCTTCTTTTTCGGTTGATTGCCTCTCAACACAAGAAAAATTCAGTAGTAATAGGAGTATTGGGTAAATCAATTTTATTTTGTTGTTCATTTCGGATTTTTAATAATATGAAAAAAGCACATGTGTNNNTTTTGAATTGGTTGAAGGTCAAAGTAGAAACTGTCAATTTGTTCTGCTGTTGCATTTCTCCAAGAGTAGTTTTCGTCAATCAATTTTGTCCGTAACTCGTATTCTTGTCCCCTTGCAAAAATGGTCAAGAACAAGAAAAATATCGTTGATAAAGTTACTTTCATTTGTTTGACGCTTTTATTTATACAAATATAGTAAATCGTAGCCAATTTATCAAATATTCTGGAAATTATTTTCTAAACCCTAAACACACACCTTAGCCCGACTGATGCAAATATAATATTGTGGGTGTTTATTTTCCACGTTTTTAGTGTTTCAAAAGTCTGTAAATGATAAAAATAAGTGCTAAAACTATTGTTCCCGAACTTAGCCAAATTGTTGTAAGTAGGCTTTTTTGTTGGTTGATAATTTCACTTGTTCGTTTGTCAAGTTCAGAAGTAAAGATGTCTTTAAGTTTAATTGTTTCCTGCTCAATAAGTTGTTTTATCTCTGATTTGTTTTCCGCAAGTTTTATGCGTACCGTTTCTTCAAAATCACGATAGAATTGCTTATTTTCTTTTCGCAAATTCTCTACAATTTCGGTTATACCTTTCTCAAAAACCTTATTCTGTTGCTTGATTTCGTCAAGTTTTGATGTTAAAAGGCTTTGAATATCTGACTTGTTTTTGCTGTACTGATTTTCAATTTCGGCAATATTTTTTTTAATATCGTTTTGAAAATCTTGGTGGTGTTTCAAAACAGACTGCAAAGTTTTGTTACTATCCTGAATTTTAGAAACAACGGTTTCGTATTCATTAGCAAGTTTCTTAATTTCCTGATGAACTTCGCCAATTTTTTTCAGTTTTGCCACCTCTTTGTCAAACTCTGTTAGAATGTTGTCAAATTCTTGTAATTTGCTCATAAAATTGTTGGTTGGTCGCTTTCAATGATTTTAACTTGTTTGTTAAAACATCTCCAAGCAAGTATATAATATTAAATTTATCTGCCAAAAATTCTAACTTTTCAGGATAGAACTTTGTAATTGATTTTGCTAACTCGTATTTGTTTTCTTCTGAAAGTTGCAAGCCTAAATCTATCATTCTTTCAATGATAATCTCTTGTTCTTTGTTTGAAAACAACTCTTTAAATTGCGAAATGGCATTTTCTAAACGTGGCTTTCCGTCTGCGTCTTGGTAGTCATTAAGAAATAAACGAATAAAACCACTAATCAAGTTCAATCCTACATTTGAACGATAACTTTCTAAGAAGCGGCTCAAACTATCTTTTAAAGTTTCTATTTCTTTCGTGCTTAAAACTTTACCTTTGTTGTAAAACAATTCAAACCATTTTTCAAACTCTTTCGGGTTTTCCGCAATGTGTTGAATAATAAAAGTCGTTTCCGTAAATTTAAAATAAGTGTCAATTCTTGCCTTAAATGTTTCGCTATCATCAAATTCGGTACACCAATCAGACAAGGTTTTTATGGATTGCCTGCGTGTATAAACTATATTTTCCCAAGTCCATTGTAATAAATACCAAATGGATTTATCCGTTATAGTGATTTTATTAACTGATTTTATTTTGTTTTCTACATCAGTTAATGGCTCGTATTTGTGAATGTATTTTGCCAAACTTTCCAAAATACTTTTGTCTGTAAGTTGATTAAACTCAACTTCGTAGTGTGTAACAAAATCAGTTGTCCAATCTTTGACTATGCCAAATAAACTTAGTCTGTAAATGCCTTTCTGTATTTCATTTTCGTTGGCATAAATGGTTTTGCTAAAATTACGTTGGCTATATGTTCGCAGGTCATTTTTTGCGTTATTCCAAAATATTTTTTTTGTGGTTTTGGCTTGAAAATAAGTGTCTATCAAGAACTTGATGATGATAAAATCTTCTTGCATATCTCTTTGCCCTTGCAAGAACAAAAAGATGATACGAAAAATATCTTTGCCATTAAAACCTACTTCGTTGTTGATTTCTGCAATTCGTGTAATACTTGTTTCGGGTGCAAAAATTTCATCAACTACCTGTTTATCAATAGTTTCGTGAGAATGAAACACAAAACATTTGGCTTTCTTGTCTTTATTTTTTTTGTCGTTTTTATCCCATCTGCCTGCCCTGCCTGCTTCTTGATACAAGGCTTCTACCGAACTTGGCAAACCAATGAATATTTTGTTTGTCAATACCCATTCCAAAGGCTTTGGTGGCCACAAGCAAAGTGAATTTATTTTGTTTAAATAACTTCTGAACTTCTTTTTTATACTTTTTAAACTCATCGTCTGTCATTATAGGATGTTTTCTACCTGTTTTGTTTCCAAAATCGTCTAGTTCATCTATCATAGGTACATCACCTGCATAAAATTTTACCTTATTTGGGTAAACACTATTTAAAGAATTTGAAAGAGAATAACAGCCAAACTGTCCATTCACATTTGGTGTAAAAACTAAACCTGCTTTGTCTGATAAATCTAAAAAGTCATCTTTTTTATTTAGTTCTTCTAACTGCTTTTTAAGAATTTCTAATTTATTTGCTTTGTCATTGATAATTTCAAAATGCAATTCTTTCCTGCTATAATCTAAAAGCGTTTTGACATTTTCGTCTTTTAATTCAAATTCAATTTTTACATCTTTTAATACATTAACGGAAGCCGTAGCCGTAAGTCCTATAAAATTAGCGGTTGGGCTATATTTTCTAATAGTTTTTGCTAAATTCAAATAGGAAGTTCTAAAATCGTGTCCCCATTCAGATAAACAATGTACTTCGTCTATCACTGCGTAAGCAATAGAAAAATTTGCATTTATAGACGATAAATAGTCCCTAAAAGTCTTAATCTGAAATCTTTCGGGTGAAACCCAAATAAACAAATACTTACCTTGCGAAAAATCAAATTGAATTTTCTCTCTTTCTGTAGAAGTTAAATCCCCTGAAATAAAATTTGTGTTGGTAACTAAGGAATTATTTAAGTTGTCTTGTTGGTCGTACATCAAAGATTTGATGGGGCAAACCACAAAATTGATGCTTGGTTGCAACAAACAAGGCAATTGATAACAGATTGATTTACCGCCACCTGTGGGCAAAAGTCCAATCGTATCATTTCTTTGCAAAGCATTTACAATGATGGGAAATTGTCCTTCTCTAAAATCAGGTTTTTCAAAAATGTTTTGCAAGAAAAAACGCAAAGCACTTTTATCTTGCTCATTATCACTTACAATTTCATATTTGATAGGCTCGGTTGTGCTTGCCTTGAAATAATTTTTCTCCGCACCAAAGTAGTCTGTTCTCACTATCCTTACTTCTGTATTTAAAGTATTTTCATCTGTATATCTTTTGAAAAGGCTAAAATCAATGTTGATACCTTGATTTTGATAGACTGTATCAGAACTATTCGTATTAATTTCTAAATCGGGTTTCTGAAAAGGTAATTTGCGTAGCTGGCAAAGGTTTTCAAGCCACAAAAACAAGTCTTGTATGGCTAAATCGGCAAAGCCTTTTATATCTCTTTCCAAAATATTGAATTTCCAAACCTTGTCATTGATTGAAATGTAATCGTTAATCAAAAGTTCTAAAACCAATAGTTGAAAACGAATAATGGCGGTTGGCAAAAATTTAGTACGGTATTCGTAATCTGAAATATCGTTATTTTTGATTTTGGCATAGGCATTTTTGTAGAAAAGAAGTTTTTTCTCGTTTTCTGCCAAATGCTTAATTATTTTATTGATTTTAGTGTTGAAAGAATTGTTTTTTAATTCAGTAGTTGTAATTCTGATTGTTTTAACGCCTTTTGAACTCAAATAATTATCTCTTATGTTGTCTTTTACTCTTGTAATATCATTATTTTTATGATGCTGTCCGTCAATTTCTATTACCAATTTTACTTGTGGTAAAAAGAAATCAACTTGTTGGTTTATAAAATCCTTATTGTATTCGCCCACTAACTCGTTAATCTCAACTTCGGGCAAAATAAGGGACTGCACAAAAGCGTATTCGCCAAAGTGTTCAGGGATAAGTTTTTCAAAAAAGGTTTTTGCAGGAAAGTAATTATTGACTGTATCACCTTTTATAGTATTGTGCCAAATTGGTGTTTCTGTATCAATTAATACAAGATATTTATTAAAGTCATCTGTTTTGTGATATTCTTTGTCAAATTTAAGTTGTTCTTGCAGATATTGTGAGAGAATGGTAGGAAAACCACGTTGCAAAAGATTTTTCACAACAAAGTAAACCGATAAGTATTCAGACTTTATCGGGTTTTCAACCAAATTCTGTATTACGAAATTTGGGTTAGTAAAAGTGTAATTTGCTGTGTATTTCTTTTGCATTGGTTGTTTTTTTAAGGTAATGCCTAACTCATTAATTAACACAATTGCATCTTCGTTTTTACAAACCTAAACAAAACTATTCACAATACAAAATATTTCCCTAAAATAGTTGTAAGATTCTGAAAATGAGTTTATTGTGAGTATTTTATGGTTCCAATGTAAATCTAAATGATAGAAAGTACTAAAACCCTAAACACACACCTTAGCCCGACTGATGCAAATATAATATTGTTGGTGTTTTTATTATCGCATTTTTCTAAAAGTCAAACTAATTCTACCATTTTCAGTGTCTGATTTTGGAATTGAATGTTGCCAAACTTCTTGAATTTCTTGCGTCATATAAACTAAACTTCCTGCTGTCAATTCATAAGTCAAATACAAATCAGGCTTTTCAATATTTCTAAACTTTAAAGTTCTTTTTTCTCCTATGGAAACGATGGCAATTCCTGTACCTGCTTCCAAAATGTCGGTTTGGTCTGAATGATAACCCATTTTAGATTTTCCGTTCATGTAGTAATTGACTAAACAATTATTGGGTTCAAATCCGATTATTGGGTTCAATTTTCTAATTATTACTTCGAGTTCGGGCAAAAAAATTTGATATGGATAATCTATTTGCGAGTAATTATAGGCTTTTCCGAAACTTGCTGTCTTCCGTGCAGCCATTCTTTCGTCCCATTTTACAGTTGTTACCAAAAAATTGAATAGTTCTGTTGGGTTGTCTATAAAATTCTCAATGTATGTTATGCCTTCCATTTTTGTTGCTTTTTATTGTTTTTTGCAAGTTTTTATCGCTAACGGAAAAATGTTTGCGATGGGCGGGGCATTTGAAAAACGTCAGCCCAACATTTGCACAAATGCCAATAGAATTGTAAATATTGAGTTTACAACTGTCAGCTCCGATATTACCAATGCGGTGTTATTGATGGTTTTTCTTTTCTTCAATTTCATCTTTAATTCTTTGTCTAATATCAATTTTTGCGCCCGTAAAAACAAATATTCCTGTCCCATATTCTCTTGCGTATTGGTTCGTTATTGAGCCTGCAAGCATTGAGTTTTGAAAAAATGGTGATGTTTCTTGTAATTCTGCATTTACTTCTTCTGCTTCTTTTACTCTGATTAAGTTTTCATATTTTTTTGATAAATCAAACCAATTGATATAGTCTGCATTAAAAGAAACTGCTTTTAATTTTTGCTTTGTATAGTAATTTATAGCACCCGCCTGTCCATAATTATCGCAAAGAACAAGTGTATTTTTCTTGTTGGGCAAAGCTAAATAAACGCTATCTACTTTTAAGGCTAATTCTTTCCAACCGAGCATATCCGCAAAATCTTGCGGTAATAAATGGTCTTTGCCATCTTCCCAACGCAACAAACCTAACTTTTTGTAGTTTTCTGAATGCTGAACAATGTATTCGGGGCTTTTATTTGGAAATGCAACATCGTAAATTGGAATAAATATTAGTAGGGGAACTGCAATGGCAACAGGTTGTAAGTATTTTTTCCACCCGTCTTTTAAAATAGCTGCAAGATAAACAGAGCCAAAGGCAATGTAAATAGGGTAAATACCAATGGCATAATAATCTTTTGCCTTGAAGTAAAGAAAGGCTGTTAAGGTAAAGAGAATAGAGAAAAAGAAAAGCCTATATTTTTGAAAAGGTTTGTAAAAAAGCAACGAAAAAAGTGATGAAAAGATTACGAGCAATGAACCTGCAAAAAAGAGTAGTTGATTCTTCAAAAAGTCAAATCTATTTACATTTATCAATTGAATTTCTGCCAATTGTTTTAAGTGGTGAAAGACTGGAAAATTGTTATTGTATTGCCAAACAAGATTAGGTAAAATTAAAACCAAACCCGCTAAAATGGCAAAATACAAAGTGGGTTTTAAGAATATTTTCCTATGCTCTGTAACCAATAAAGCAGGTAAAAGTCCAATTAAAAGAAAAGCAATGTTATATTTATTTAAAAAGCCAATGGCAAATGCTACTGCTCCTACATACAACCATTTTAAATCATCAGTTTTGATATATTTTAGCAATATAAAGTATAACGCCGTCCAACTGAGTACATCAAAAGAATTGGGTTGATACAGCGTATTTAGTCGTAGTAGTGCAGAAAATAAAACACAAGTTGCCCCTAATATCAACGCGAATAGATTTCCATTTAATTCTTCTATGGCTTTCCAAACTATATAAATTGTCAATGCACCATACAAGGCTGGAAAGAACTTAATCCAAAAATTTGAATTACCGAGTAATTGAATAATATAAGATGTCCAAGAAGTAAAGGGTGGAACAGAAAGATAACCCCAAGCTAAATGATTTGCTTGGTCAAGATGCAAATATTCGTCTCGTTGCAAGTCGTACTCACTACTTAAAAGTAAGAATTGCAACAAGAATTTAAGTCCAATGAAACCTAATAGAATTGTCGTCTTTTTTGTCATTGAGAAGTGTCCATTAAAAATACCGTTAACTCATTAATTACCGCAACCGCATCTTCGTTTTTACAAACCTAAACAAAACTATTCACAATACAAAATATTTCCCTAAAATAGTTGTAAGATTCTGAAAATGAGTTTATTGTAAGTATTTTATGGTTCTAATGTAAATCTAAATGATAGAGGAAGTACAAAAGCCTAAGTTATGCCTGCTCGATGCAAAATATTTATTAAGAGTTCGGGCTTCTTTTACTGTCATAGCTTTCATTTTTGTTTATATTCCATATTGTACATATCAAATCCTTCTGCCCAATAGTCTTTTTTGATTTCTAATAGTTGTTTCTCATAGAATTTGTATGCGACTTGTGAAGTTCTTACAATAATTTTTTGCACTCCGTCAATAGAATTTAGTTTGTCTATTCGGTGCTTCAATAATTTTGTACCCAAAGATTTCCCTTGATAATCTGGGTGAAGTATGTCCCAACTAATTTTTCCTGTTGTATTGTTGTCTGCAAAGTTAATTCCGCCACACCCAACAAGTTTTTGGTCATAGAGTAAAACATAATAAAGTTCTCTTTCTGCTTCTAAATACTTATGCAAGTATTCTTCTTCTTCAACAGCGAAGTATGCAGGTGTGTTCAACCTAATTAAGTTAATGACCTCATTTTTGTCTGTCGTTTCGTATGCTCGTATTGTAATTAGGTTTGTCATTTTAAGTATCAATTATTGTATAATTCTCCTTCAGTTTCGGCGTTGTTTCAGCCTGACCGCTAACGGCTACGCATTGGCGATGGGTGGCATTTGAAAAACTTCTACTCAAATTTAGCACAAAACTATCAACCAGCACTGAACTTGAATAGAAGTACAAAGTTCCAAGTTTGCACGCCAGCCTGACTGACGCAAAATTCTTGTTATTAGTTGGTGTTTTTCAATTCAGGCAGTTTTTAGGTGTAGTCTTGTTCCTGAAATTCTGTCGTAAATACTGCTCTGTCCCTTACTGGAAATTATACTAACAAAATAAAGAAATGCTATTAATTGTGGAATAATCAGAATTGCCCATGTCCAAATCGGTATTTCTCTTCCAACAGATTCATAATAGATAATCCAGTGGACTCCTGTATGAGCAAGTTCCCAAGGTAAATATTTCAAGACATTCCGTAATAAAACGCTTTTGGTCGTCTTAAGTTCGTTTTTGTCGACTATCAAATTAAATAGTCTTTTTCCAATTGTTGCTTTCCATTTACTTCTTTCTGTCAAATAGGAATATGTAATTACGGGTAATGTGAGTGTCAAAAACCCGATTAGTTGCCCCAAATAGGGGTTTATATCATCTTGTCTAACCTCAAAAAACAAATTTGTTACAGTGAAAAGTAACATGGCATACAAAACAATAATTCCGAAGTCTATTGTCCAAGCTAAAATCCTACGTATTAATTGTTGTATTGTTGTCATATACTTGCTACTAACGGAAAATAATATGCGGATGTTGTGGGATTTCAAGGCTCTATAGTTTCAACATTACACAAATGTTTCAATCTACCACAAAAGCCCGTAGTTTTAATGTAATATGTTATAAATACTTATTTTTTTATCGTTTTATTGAAAAAGTTAATTACTTCTCTTTCAACATTCTCATGTATTGCTACTCTATTTATGTTTTTATGATCCTTGTAATATTTTTTCGCCTCTTTTTTCAAACCTTCATTTCCTTCATTTAAGAATATGTAATGTCCTACTTTCCCTTCTAATTTTATAAAAATTGAATTTGGAATTAGGTTATTGTAATTCTGCGCATTAGATTGTATTGGTGTAATTTCGTCATTTTCTGCGCCTATAATTAAAATTGGAGAGTCAATATTTCTTGTTTGTTCAATGTTGTTAAAGCCTAATCCTAATGCTGGTGCTAAAGCAACAAAAGCCTTTATTTTATTGTCTTTAAAAGAGATTTGAACACTATCACATGGTATGTTTTCTATTAATTTTCTAAGGTCGCCCAACTCTGGAATATTAAATTCCTTTTTCCCTTGGTCTGTTTTTGAAATTGCCTTAAATAAGTTGCAGTTTAATTCTGCACCTGCTAAAGCTAATGAAGTATAGCCACCAAAAGAAAATCCTACCATTCCTATTTTATCTTTGTTTATGTATTTAGAAAGCGTAGAGTCAGACAACAAATAGGTTAGTACATAACTAATATCCAATGGTCTTTCCCAATACCTTACAAAGTATTCAGGAATTTTATTATCAAAAGTATTACCCCAATGGTCAGGCGCTGCAACTATGTATCCTTGCTTTGCAAGAGAAATTGCTAACCAGGCTAATCCCATTCTGTTTCCGCCAGTTCCATGCGAAATAAGAATAAGAGGAAATGTTTGATTTATTAAATTTGCATTTCTTATGGTTGGACTTAAAATAAAAGGCAGTTCAGTAACTCTTTCAAGTGAGGGGTCGGTTTCATTTGTGGGATACCAAAATTCCACTTTTATGGGTCTGTTTCGAACACTATCTGTATAATTCATTGTTCGCTCGCCAACGTTGTAATTTTGCCCAAAACTCCAAACAGGCAGTAAAATAAAGAAAATTAAAGCAATAAACAACTGTTTCATTTTGTCATTATTTTGATGGTTTCAACTATAATTGTGCACAACGTAAAAACATTTGCGTGGAGGCTTGAAAGCACCATTGCCCCACAAAACACTAAACCAAATAAAAAACACCAAAGTTCAATTTAGCACCTTAGCCCGCCTTGCACAAATGCAATGTTTTGGGTGCAGCCTTTTATTACTCAGCACTTGATTTTTGCAAATATTCGTTCACTGCCCTAATAATTTTTACAATATCGTGTTTATAAAAACCTGTCCCATTGAAGCAATTACACTCAATAATTGAAAACTTATCATTGCACAACGCAGTGTCCATTACGAAAATACTATTAGGGACATATTCATTGCACCTTTGTTCTACAAACTTTATCAATTCGGCGGGGATATCTGTTGTTGAAATATCAAATTGTCTATTGAACATATATCTGCTGGAAGAAACTACTTTCTTATCTACAATAAAATGTCGCCACTCTTTTTGTATTGTTTTGGGTGTACTTACGGAAATCACAGTTTTGCTTGTTAGGTATGGATTATTGGAATTTTGTAAGTCGCAAGCCATTTTTTTTACATTTTTGAAACTCATAACTGTCCCACTGAAAGATTTGTCATCTTCATTTGGTCTTAAAAACCATTCAGAGTTTTCGGAATGAGGCTCATTTGCAAATTCTGGAAAAGTTGTCAGTCTGCTATCATAATTTAGCATTCCCTCCCCCCAGTACTTTAGATAGTTTTGAGTATTAAATAAGTTGTTATCAAAAAAAATTCCTTTTGAAAATCTATTATCTTTGTATGCATTTAAAATCAGGGTTGTCGAGCCATAAAAAATATTGAAAAAACTTGGATTTTGAATATCTGGTAACTCGTCTGAAAATGGAATAATCTTTACTTCTTCATATTTGATATTGTCAAGGCGCAAGGCAATTTTAATATTGTCAATGATTTCTTGTTTGATTAAGTTACTCTGTAATACCCAGTTTAGTTGTTTCATGGTTTTAGCTTATGGGGTTGCACCCAACGGTTGGGTATCACCGAAGGCGGGGTTTTTAGCACAAATGTTGATGCGGAGCACGACCTCGAAGCAACACCGAAGGTAACCCCCGCCTATTGCAAATGTACTGTTGCTTGCTGGAGTTATTTCTGTTTTAGTAGCCATATTATCAATTCGTCATTGTCCACAATACTCCACGAATGCGGATGTCTGCTATTGTCAGGCTTTCTGTAACCTTTATTCTGTGTCGTTATTAATTGAGCTTTTTGA
>RDZE01000028.1 GCA_004293905.1 Cytophagales bacterium
CATTTATTTCTAACAATATACTTGGGTAGTTTTTTAAGTCTTTTTTTAAGTCTTTCATCACTGTTTTTTTTAATTTAAAGATTATTTGTTTGATATAGTTTGGTCATAAAATAATGATGTCGTTAATTGATTATCTTTGGTTGTTGTATGTATCTCTCAAAAATACACCATTAAAAAAGATTAGCAAATTTATTTTATTTACCTTAAAACAATTGTGTCATGCTTAAAATTTAGGCTTTTTGGAAATTTAACTTTGAATTTGAAATAATTTTTGTTTGGGTTTTATATATTTGTGTTTCCTAATTGTCTATTTTATTCAAAAATGTCACAAATATCTAATAATGAATCGAGAATTGCTCTTTTTTTAGGGCATCTTTTTAATCTTAATGTCTTACGAAGACTGCAATGGGGCGTCATTAGTATTGGCATATATACCACAAGCCTAATTATCATTTTTTCCTATTGGCAAATCCCTCCTATCAAAATGAGTAATGTCATTCATTCACTTTTGGGGGTAGCATTGGGATTGTTGTTGGTTTTTCGCACCAACACTGCTTATGAGCGATGGTGGGAAGGTAGAAGACTTTTAGGCGGGCTTAATAATAATATGCGGAATTTAGCCATCAAAATTTACAGTTATTTTCTCCTTCCTGAGCAACGCAAACATCTCGTAGGGCTTTGCACGGCTTATAGTTTTGCTTTGCGCAATCATCTGCGCGACAATCCAGCGGTAGATTATGCTGTTTTACTAAATGAAGAAGAGTTGAAGTTGCTCAATGACAAACAACACAAGCCCAATCATTTAGCCAAAAGACTCTCTCTTTTTTTCAAGGAACAACACGAAAAAGGACATATTAGCGAAGCGCAACTGCTAAACTTAGACAAGCATTTATCGGAATTTACAGACATCATAGGTGGTTGTGAGCGCATCAAAAGAACTCCTATGCCTTTGGCTTACAGCGTGCATCTCAATCAATTTTTGATACTCTATCTAATAAGCCTTCCATTTGTTTTTTTACACGAGTTAGGCTACTGGAGTGGTTTGGTTTTGGCATTTATTTATTATGCATTGGCAGGCTTAAAACTCATCGGTGAAGAAATAGAAGACCCCTTCGGTACAGATGTAAATGATTTACCAATGGACGTAATAGTGCAAAATATTTTTAATAATTTGTACGAAATTGTAGAAATTGAAAAGCCTCAACTATGATATGAACGCTTGTATTAAAATTATTTTTTTATTGTTATTATTCCATCAATTATCTCAAAATAAGACATTTGCTCAAAATAATTCTTTGACATACGAAGATTATAGCCAATTTTATGTAGACCGCCCAGGTATTGCTGATTCTCCCTATATTATAGGCATCAATCAATGGCAAGTAGAAACAGGGGTAGATTATTTTTATAGAAATGATAAACAGCGATGGAATATCCCTACTACTTTCATAAGAACAGGACTTACACCTAACACAGAACTGCGTATCTCTGCTAAATTCATACAAGAAGATTCATTGGTAAACCAACAAGTTATGGCTGATTATCGTGTTCTTGGCTTAGGCTATATGACTATTGGTATCAAAACCGTATTATTGCCTCAAAAAGAACATGCACCACAAATTGCCCTATTAGCCGATATTTACCTGCCCTTTATAGGCGAAAACACCTTTAGACCACTCAATAGCGGGCATGATATTATAGTTTTGTTTGACCAACCTCTGACCTCTAAAATGGGGCTTAACTACAACATAGGTGCTATATGGGAAGGCTTCAAACTAAACCCTGTTTGGACTTACTCTCTGTGCCTAAATATTACGATAGCCAAAAAATGGGCTACTTTTGTAGAGCATTATGCTTTTTTAGAAGAAAATGGAACAGAAGAGTATGGAGGAGATGTAGGCATTATGTTTGTTCCTAAAAATTATATACAATTAGATATTTCAGCAGGAACAAGTTTTATACAAGAAAAACAATACCACTTTACCAGCGCGGGAATTTCATTCAAAATAGATAGACACAAAAACAAAGTACTTTATGGCAAAAAAGAGCCTCATTATTCTATTCATCATCGGGCTTATCATAATAGTTATATGGGTAGGTAGCACCTTAATACCGAAAAAACAAAACTTCGTTTGGAAACCCACTTATGAAAAAGACGATGAACAACCCTTAGGAGCTTATTTAGTACATCAAAGGCTCAATGATTTATTTTCCAAAGAAGTAAAAACAAATGACTTGCCTTTTGCCCAACTCTACCAATCTTGGGAAAAAAACAAGCAAATGAACCTTGCTAAAACAAACTATATCGCCATTTCAAAGTACTTTTTTATGGATAGTGTTGATGTAAAAGTATTTTTGCGCTATCTCAATGCAGGCGGAAAGGCATTTATAGCGGCTGATGGCTTTTCAGATACTTTTTTAGAGGCACTTTATTTATCTACTAAACCAAATAACAACATTGATGACCAAAAAATTTATTTTGAGGGTACGAAAACAAAAAAAATGGGGAAAATTGAATACCAGATACCAACATACTCCCATACATTTCAATGTAAAATACCCAAATATTCGCATCAAATTGCTTATTTTACAAGTAAACAAACAAGCAAATATGTTATTAATCCTTTAGGCTATAGTACGAATAAACGCCCCGTTTTCATTCATCTCAAAGTAGGAAAAGGCGATTTATACCTTTCTACCACTGCCATTCTATTTACTAATTATCATCTTTTGCGCAAACCTAATGAACAGTGGATAGAGCAAAGTCTTTCTTTTCTTGATAAAAATAACACTACCTATTGGGACGAACACTATAAAAAAATCATCGGAAAACGCGAAAGTCCGCCCAATCCACTTGCTTTTATTCTCAGCAATCCTTCCCTGCGCAATGCTTTCTATACGCTCATTGTCGCTTTATTGCTCTGGACTATTTTTGCTGGAAAACGCCTTCAGAACGCAATTCCTATCATTACGCCACTCCAAAATACAACCTTAGAATTTATCCATACGATTAGTCATTTGTATCTCAAACAAAAACAACACCATCACATGGCACAAAAGAAAATACAATATTTTCTTGACCATATTCGCCAACACTATTACCTAAGCACCCAAGAGATAAACGAACAATTCTACGAAGCCTTAGCCACTAAAAGCAATAACTCTATAGTTTTTGTAAAAAAAATATTTGCTACCATCAAAGAAATGGAGAAAAAAGAACAAATAAGCCCCGAAGAACTCATTGCGCTCAATAAAAACATAGAATTTTTTAAAAATAATAAGAAAAAAATATAAAAAAATTTGTGCAGTTCAAAAAATACCCTTACCTTTGCACCTGAAATTCCTTCTTAGCTCAGTTGGTTAGAGCACCTGACTGTTAATCAGGGGGTCCTTGGTTCAAGCCCAAGAGAAGGAGCAACCCCTCAAAGCACTGAAAATCATTCAGTGCTTTTTTATTGTTTTATCATCTCATACTTATTTTTTATCATGAAATATCTCATTGTTGGTTTAGGCAATATAGGAAAAGAATATGAACTAACACGCCACAATATAGGCTTTTTAGTCCTTGACCAGCTTGCCGATGTGCACGAAGTAGATTTTCGAACAGAACATTTGGCGCAAAAAACCGAAGTGAAATACAAAGGCAGAACTTTGCACCTTATCAAACCAAGCACCTACATGAACCTAAGCGGCAAGGCTGTCAATTATTGGATGCAAAAATTAGACATAGCCCCCGAAAATGTATTGGTGATTGTAGATGATATTTCATTGCCTCATGGCAAATTACGATTGCGTGCCAAAGGCTCTGCCGCTGGACATAATGGGCTCAGTCATATAGAAGCTACCTTAGGGCACAATGAATACCCAAGACTGAAATTTGGCATTGGTAGCGATTTCCCAAAAGGTGCACTGGCTGACTATGTACTCAGTAACTTTTCGGAAGAGCAACTCGCAGACCTCATCAACCCCATCAACAAAGCCAAAGAAATCATTTATGCTTTTACGACCATAGGCATAGAAAAAGCCATGAGCCAAGCCAATCAATCATAACATAATAAGAATAGTAATAAAAATACTTTAAAAACGTTATAAAAAGGTATTTTACTCACTTATCAATCTTTTTATTCTATGAAAAAATTACTATTTCTCTGGATTGTGTTTTTATGTTATGGTTGGTCAGTTGCAAAAGCACAAGATGCAACCGTAGTAGATTATACGGGCACTATCAATGGCAATTTGGCTATCACCATGCAACTTACTTTTTCGCCTATGGAAGGTTATAATAATGCTTATAAA
Organism: Cytophagales bacterium; assembly: GCA_004293905.1. Lineage (GTDB taxonomy): Bacteria > Bacteroidota > Bacteroidia > Cytophagales > Microscillaceae > RDZE01. Next base: position 4,297 of record RDZE01000028.1, read on the forward strand.
ATCACTGGTTGGTATTATTACAATAGCCAAGGCAGCAACAAAAAACTAACAGTTGAGGGTATGTGGCAAATGAGCAACTTATTATTTTCGGAAACAGTCAATGGCGCAGGAACAGGTGCTTTTGAGCTAAAAGAAGAAGCCAATGGCGTTCTCAAAGGCACATGGAGCAACGGAAAAAGCACATTGCCTGTATATTTGAAAGCAAAATAAATACATAAAAAAGCCCTTTACATAGGGCTTTTTTTTATTTTGTAAAGTAGCCATTGATAGTATCCATTGCCGCTTTTACTTGTGCATTGTCATAATATTTACGGCTTCTGAAAGCCTCCATTAACACAGGCGAAGAAGTATAGGGATTGTGCTGTAAATCAATAAAGACATCATCTACCCAACGCATAGAAGCAAAATAAGTAAAAAAGCCTCCTAAACGAAATACATAAAGGTATTCTGCACTGTTTTTTTGATAGCTTTCTATCATTAATTGTAGTACTTTGTGCAGTTTTTCGGGTGAGTCTATGGCATAAGTAGGCAGTTTTTGAAGCGTTTGGTAGTAAGTTTCTCGCCTCGCCAAAAGCCCTATTTCATAGTATTTTATTTGGTTATTGGTGGTTGTTTCTATTTCTTCAAGGGCTTCAACAAAACTATCTTCTGCTTCTTTGATAGTACTTCCCTCAAATTTATCCACCAAAACGATTAATTCTTGCGCATTGCGTATCTTGAAAGGCAATATCATATAATTTTCTGAAGATTGTGTGCCGTCTTGTTTCTCTTTCAGCATCATATAGCCTTGTTTTTGTCCCTCTCCTTCGTATTTAATGCGCTCTATGCTATAGTTGACCCATATTTTTGAAGTTTCATTCTCATTATTGATAGATTCTATCTGCATAGCCACTTCTTTTTCTTTGATAGTAAAGGCGAAAAATTGGTCGGGTTTTTCTTCCCCAATAATCCAATTGCCTATAAGGGCTTCGGGTTGTGCGTATGTACTCATTGAAATACACAGCATCAATAAGAAAGTAAGATTTGTTTTTTTCATCATTTTTTTTCTCTGCTTATGAAGTTTTTTAATCGATTACGTCCCAAAATCCATAATTGTTGGGCTTCGGGTGAGATTTTGAAAACCAAAATACCAATACCCATCAATACAGAAATACCTACACTTTGCGCCATTATATTCAGTATTGCATTTTCAGTTTTAGGTATCATTATGACAATCAAATACACCACACCCACTAAAGCTATTGCCTGAAGCGTTTTGAGGTCGAAGGGTTGTAAATTAAATTTTAACTTTAAGAATAAAAACTTTATAACATTCCATATCAACATAGATAAAAAAGTAGCCCAAGCCACTCCTACTATACCATACCACGCTATGAAAAAAAGATTACTAAACCAAAGCAGAAACGCTAAAAAAATGGCTAAAAAAAGGTTGAATTTATAATAGTTAGATTGAAGAATAATAACTCCATTTAAGCCTGTTGCCATATCTATTACTTTGGCTAAACCCAACCAAAGCATTACATATTTGCCTGCTTCATAAATAGTTCCATTGGGCATGAGTTGAAAAACATAGTCAATATTGAGCCAAATTCCTAAAAATATATAACAACCCAAGAGTAATTGGTTGGTAGCACTTTTCTGGTAAATTTGTTGAATCGCCTTGAGGTCATTATTTTTCCAAGCCTCTGCAATAATAGGAGTACTAATTTGTGCTAAGGCTCTTTGCGGAATCTCTATGACAGTAGCCATGTACAGTGCCACGCTATAAATACCTACCCAAGCCGTACCTAAATAAGCCCCAATCATGAGATTATCGATGCGGCTCGTAAAACTGGCACTCATTCCGCCTAAGAAGATATAAAATGCAAATGTAAGCATGGGCTGCCATGTATTTTTTTGAAGATACTGCTTTGAAATAGGCACTAAGAAAAAAACTTTTAGCCTATACAAATAAACAATAAGAAGCAGTACCGCAACACCGCAAACCATCACATAACCTACAATGACCCAAAAAAAGGAAAAGTAGCCAAAAAAATAAAATAACACTAAAAATATCACTCCCAAACGAGTAAATATATCTTTGAAAACTGAAGGCAAAGCAATGCGCAAATGCGCTCTTGAATAAGCCTCTAACACTGCTTGATAGGCAATGAAAAGAGCAAAAAGTAAGATATAAATTATATAATTAGCTACTTCGGGCGATTTTTCGCGATACCATTCTAACCAATAGTTGGTACTCAATGAGTAGATAATCGAAAATAACAAGAAGCCTGTAGCCGTATAGAAAAGCATAAAAGATAAAAAACCTTGATGCTTTTGTTCAAAATTTTTGAACTGTGGGAAAAATTTATCTATTACATTGCTTGCGCCTAATTGCAGAAAACCTGCCGAGATAAAAGCAATGCCCTGAATGAGATTGAGCAAGCCTATTTCTTCGGGCTTGAGTAGTTTTGGATAAAGCCAAAGGGTAGAAAATGCCCCTATAAAAATTCCAATGTAACTTACAAATGAAGCCTTAAGGCTTTGCCTGATAACGATACCCATTAAAAAATTCCCTGTAGATATTGGATTCCTCCTAACATTTGCATTTGATACATAATTTGGTTTCGGCGTGTAAGCACGAACCAGTCTGGGTTTTTAGCAGAGTATATACGTGGATTAGGCAATACAGCGGCGAGTGTTGCGGCTTCGGCGGCATTGAGTTGGCTGGCTGTTTTTTTCCAAAACTGTTGTGCAGCAGCTTGTACGCCAAAGGTCATATTGCCCATTTCTGCTATGTTGAGGTATACTTCTATGATGCGTTTTTTACCCCATATTAGTTCTATGAGAAAAGTAAAATAGGCTTCGAAGGCTTTCCGAACATAGCCTCCTCCATTCCAAAGGAACACATTTTTGGCTACTTGTTGGCTGATAGTGCTTGCCCCGCGTGGTCGTAGTCCTTGTTGCGCTCTGATTTTATTTTCTTCCATCGCTATTTGAATCGCTTCCCAATCGAATCCGTTGTGTGTAGGAAAGCGTTGGTCTTCTGAAGAAACGACTGCTATAAAGGCATGGGTACTGATTTGGTCATAGCTTGTCCATTGGTAGTGTATTTGTGTGTCTTTTTTATCAAAATAGGCTTCAGTTTTTCTGATGAGCATAAGGGGGGTAAAATAGATGGGTGCAAATTTTAACACTACTACCCAAAGAATTGTAAAAATAAAAAAAAACAATACCACTCGAAAGCTCCACTTTGTAATGCGCCATAGTATTGATTGTCGTGGTTTGGCAGTTTTTTGGGCGTTTTCTGAGTTGTTATTTTCTTCGGTAGGTGTCGTTGTTTCCATATCAAAAAAATCAGAAGTAAATCATTATAGATTGCAATTTTACGATTTTTTCCCTAATTTCTGCTCTAATTCAGCAATAATTTTATCTTTTTCAGCTAATTGTTTTTCGTAGTCATTTTTAATTGTTGGGATTTCTTTTTCTTTCATTTCTTGGGTTATTTCGTAACCTAATTTGATGATTTTGATTACTTCGTCATTCTCATTTTTGATAGGTGAATATACGCCTCTTATCCAAACAATTTCATTGTTTTTTGTCTTTCGGGCAGATGTAGCTGATATATTTTCGCCTTTTAGTAATTTTTCCCAAAAATGGCTATATTCGGCTGTTTGGTGTTGCTCATTAGGTACTACTATTTTATGGTGTTGGTTGTAGATTTCAGTTAGGGTATAGCCAAATAAGTTGAGAAAAGAGTCATTAGCACGTATAAAAGTACCTTGTGCAGAGAGTTCTACGTACATAAGGCTATTATTAATAGCCTCTTGAATAGCGATAAGGTCTCTATTAAGTTCAAGCATTTGTTTTTCTTTTATTTTTGCTCTTTCTAAGGCTTTTTTGAGTACGGCTTCATTGTTAGAGAGTTTTGTATGTGTAAGTTCTAACTCTTGTTGTTTAGCTCTCATTTGCTCTTGTGTAGATTGTAGCTCTTCAAGATTTTGCCTCATTTCCTCTTCTTGCGCCCTTAGTATTTCGCTCTGTTGTTGCGATTCCATCAAGAGTTTTCTTGTCAGTTCTGCATTGTGTATGCTTTCCAATACTGCTGCTATGATACGGCTTATTTTCTCGTATAGTTCTATGTATTGTGGCATTACCTTGTTGAGAAAAACCAATTCTAAAACGCCAAAAGCAGAATTATTGAAGGTAAGAGGTACTATCATCAATGCACCCGCTTTGAATTCTATGGAGGTGTTTTTGAGCGCGATGCTTTGTACTTCTATGTCTTCAAAAAGAATCATTTTTTGGGTTCTGAAGGCTTGTCCTATGGCTTCTTCGTCTATGTTGTAAGTATTTTTGGGAAGTTGTTCTATTCGGCAAGCATAAGTACTAACGGCTTTGAGCAATTGGTATTCGGGGCGGTACAGATACATCACTCCTTGAAATACTTTGGCAATTTCGGCAATGGGTGTGATGATTATTTGACAAAATTCATCTAAGGGTTTGTCATAATTGAGCCTAAGTATTTCTTCTATTTGCGCTATGCGTTGGTCTATCCATAGCCTTTCTTGCATTTGTTTTTCTTTTTCGGCAAATTCTTCTTGCAGTCTAATGTAGGCAAGGTAGTCTATTGTATGTTCTGTTGCTTCCATAGGGCATTTTCGAGTTCTTCAATTTTTTTATTAAGTTTCTCTTCTTTGGTTCTGTGCTGCTCCATTATCTTTTCAAGTACTTTATTATTAGCTTCCATTTTTCTATTTTGGGCTTCTAATATTGCATTTTTCTGCTGCATGGCATCTTGGGTAGCTTGTAGTTCTTCTAAGTTTTGCTTGAGTTCTTCTTCGCTGGCAAGTAATTGTTGTTGCTTTTGATTAAGGTCATTAAGGATTGTTTGCATTTCCTGCTCTCTATTGGTTTCATTGGTGATGTCGAAGCCAATGCCTAAATATTTAGTGATTTGCCCTTTTTCGTCTACAATAGGCGAAATGGTAATGTCTATCCAATAAGAAGTACCGTCTTTTTTCCTATTCTTAAATTTGCCTTGGTACATTGTATTGTTTTTGATAGTACTCCAAAGTTCTTTAAAAATTTCTTTGGGCGTGTCGGGGTGTCTTAATATGCTTTGGGGTTTACCGATGAGTTGTTCTTTGGCGTATTGGGCAGTAGCACAAGCGAGGTCGTTTGCATAGGTGATATTGCCTTGCAAGTCGGTTTCGGTAATGAGGGCAAATTTATTGAGTACGTTTTCGCGGGCGATGAGTTCTTTTCTTACTTTTTCTATTTCTTGCACTTTTTGCTGAAGCTGCTCTTGGGTGGCGTTGAGTTCTTCCATATTTTGCCTCATTTCCTCTTCTTGTGCGAGCAGGGCTTCGGTTTGCACTTGTGCTTGTGCTAATAGTTGCTTTGTGAGTTCATTATTGAAAAGACTTTCGAGTATTGCTGCCGTATTTCGGGCTATTTTCTCTACTAATTCTATGTATTTTTTTTCTATTTCGTGTATAAATATGAGTTCTACCACGCCAAAGGCTTTGTCATTGAAAACCAAGGGTACAACGAGCATGCTGGCAGCATTGATTTTGATAGATGCCGAGCGAATATTAATACTATCCGCAGGTAAATTTTCGTAGTAGAGCGTTTTTTTATTGGCGAATACCTGCCCTATAATGCCCTCTTGTAGAGCGAATGCGCGTTGGGGCATTTTATCGAGCCTGTAGGCAAAAGAGGCTTTAGCTACTATAGTATTGGTTTCTTTTTCATAAAAATAGGTAACACCTCTGAAAGCATTTGTAATATCTGATAAACTTTGTATGAATATATCTGCAAACTCTTCTATGCCTTTGTCATAGTTAGTTCTGAGTACATCATCAAACTTAGAGATGGTTTTATCTAACCAAACCCTTTCTTGGAGTTGTGTGTCTTGGTCATTATATTTTTGTTGTTCGTTGTTTTCAGGCAATGTTATCATACTATTACTGCATTCGTTTCTTCTAACCATTCTATAGCTTCATTTTGTGTGCCAAAGTATCTTGTTTGGAAGGGTTTGGCTTCAGGCTCTTCCATCGTTTGCTCTATTGAAAGTGAAGCGATGAACTCTTCACTTACGATGATGGCTATTTTCTTTACCCCTGCTATCTGCATCGTCTTGAGTGTGTGTTCGGCTACCCAGGCTTGTAATTCGGGGCTTACAGTGAAATAAAATTTTTGGGTGTCAGTTAGTATCTTGTTGCTTTTGTATTGCGCTAAAAAGTCGAGTCTTCTTTTAGAGAGTTCTTTGTAAAGCTCATCTGTTAACTTGGCTGTAGCTTCTTTCCAATGCGTAAAAAGAATATTGCTTTTTGTGTTGTAGCCTATGGTGCAATATTGGCTATCTTCTAAGGTTATAAAATTGTTTAGCATAATTTATGAAATTGTTATAGTGAATGTTAAAGTTTAATACCCAAAAAAGTAATATCATCGCGTTGGTCTTCTCCGTTTTGATAGTCGTTGAGGTCATTATAAAGTCGCTTTCCTTGTTCTTTCAAAGGTAAATTTTTGATGTTCTCTAACAAATGAGTCAGTCTTTTTTCACCATATTTTCTCCTTTTGGGGTTGCAAGCATCTAAAAAACCATCAGAAGTAAGGTAGATATTTTCTCCTTTTCTCATGATAAAAGAGGTGTCTTTAAAATTAGCGTGTGTTTCTCTATTGAGTCCCCCTATGTCAATCCTATCTCCCTTATAACTTACTAAGTCGCCCAAATGTTGCACAAAAATAGTAGATTTAGAGCCTGCAAAAGTAATCCGATATTCTTTGTTTTTAAGTTCTTCTATGGCGCATAAACTCAAACTCATACCATCATTATTTTCAGAAGATTCTTGGTTGAGTGCTATTCGGACTTGTTCGTGTAACTGTGATAATACTTCAGAAGGTTTTTGAAGTCGTTTTTCTATAATGAGTTGATTGAGTAGCGCGCTTCCTATCATGCTCATAAATGCTCCGGGTACGCCGTGTCCTGTACAATCGACTACGGCAATGTAGCGTCTTAGTATTTTTTTAGTTCCTTCTTCTTTTATTTGTCCAAACCAATAAAAATCTCCTGATACAACATCTTTGGGCAAAAATACCACAAAATGCTCTGCAAAATGCTTATTTAACAATTGCGTAGAGGGTAAAATAGCTTGTTGTATGCGTTGTGCGTAGTTAATACTATCTAAAATACGGTTATTGTATTTTTCTAAGGCATTAAAGGCTTGTTCTATCTCGCGATTCTGACTCTTAAGGGCTTCCTGTATCAGGGCTAACTCTTGCAGGTTTTGGCGCAATTCACCTTCTTGTTGAGCCAGCATTTTCTTCTGTTCTTCGGTTTTCTCAAGCAACTCTTTGGTGCGTTCGTGGCTCATGATGCTTTCAAGCATTGCCGCAATACTTTTGCGTGCTCTTTCTAAAAAATGAATAAACTTGGGGGAAGGATTTTTAAGAAAAGAAAGTTCTAAAATACCATATACTTCATCGTTAAAATTAAGAGGAACGATCACATAGGCTGCCAAATTAATATCTACATTGGCTATTCTCACTTCAGTATGTTTGGAAGGCAGGTTTTTAAAATAATACATTTTTTTGGTTTCGGCGGCTTGCCCTATGAGGCTATCTCCTTTCTCAAAACAATCTGCCAAAAGCGTTTTTAGGCTACAGCCATAAGTAGCATGGGCTTTGTAGTGATTGGCTTCTTTTTCCCACAAAAAAAATACCCCCCGAAAGCCCTGTGTCAATGCACAAATATATGCCAAAATTTGGGCAGTGAATACATTCATCTCTTGCGAAAAATTATCGCGCAATACCTCATCAAAATTATTAATCGTTTGTTCTATCCATAAATTGTCCTCCGAAAAAGTTTCATCAATAAAACTTGAGGGCTTATCCATAAAATCAATACTCTGATGTTGCATTTGTGAAGAAGATAAATTGTGAAAGCAAGGTACTCATTTTTATTTAAAAACTACTAATCTTGCGCATATTTTATACCAAAAATGATAAAAAAGCGTATATTTGTAGCTCAAAGACAAATTTATTCACAAATAAAGCCAAAAATTAAAATGTTTTTACTACAAATTCCTGAGGCAGAGTTAGACATCATACAAAAAGACCAAAAACTATGGGTTTGGGATATTATTCGTCAAAAACACGTAATACTTACCCCTGAAGAATACGTCCGCCAAGAACTCATACACTACTTTGTAGAAGAATTAGGATACCCCAAAAGCCGCATTGGTGTTGAGAAAAAACTTGAATATACCTCCGAAATAAGCAAAAGAACCGACATTGTAGTCTATGATGCACACCTCAACCCTTGGTTATTAGTAGAGTGTAAATCGACCGAAGTGATGCTCAATGAAGATGCTTGGGCGCAAATAGCTACTTACCAAAGCATTTTACAAGCCCCTTATTTGGCTCTTTGCAATGGTATCGAGGCTTTGATTGGAGCAAAAAATCAACAAACTGCCGCTTATGAACTCATCGAAGGGTTTCCTATGTACCCTAACTAAATACCATACGATGCTATGATAAAAAAACCACAAAAGACCATTAGCAATCGACAAAAAGCCTATGAAAAGGCACGAACTTTCTGTGCTTACCAAGAGAGAACTCAAGAAGAAGTAAGACAAAGGCTCTCGCAATGGGGGTGGTATGGAGACGAAGCCGAAGAAATCATCGTTGAGCTCATCAGTGAAAATTTTATCAATGAAGAACGCTTCGCAAAAATTTATGCAGGTGGGAAGTTTAGAATCAAAAAATGGGGAAGAATGAAAATAAAACAAGCACTCAAAAATAAAAATCTATCTACCTATTGCATACAACAAGCCATGAAAGAAATCAATGATGAAGACTACGAAAATACTCTAATGGCTTTGATAGAAAAAAAACAAGAAGCCCTACAGAAAATAGCACCCGAAGAGAGTGAAGCCATCAAAAACCTCAAAATAGCCCAATACCTCATCAGCAAAGGCTACGAAAATGATTGGATATGGTTATGCCTCAAAAAATGGAAAGAAACACAACTATAAAAATAAACGATGTTATGCTAAAAGGATTGGTACTCTTCTTTTTTTCTGGTCTTATCATCATCTCTATAATGGCTGTAAGCAAAGCCCAAGAACTTGATTGCAACGTAGTAGTAGACTACAAACAATTGGCTACCAACCAAGGTACTGAAACACAAATCTTCGAACAGATGAAGAAAGACATTAGCACTTTCATCAACAAACGCGAATGGACAGAAGACCGCTTCGAGCCCGAAGAAAGAATCAAATGCAATTTAGTCATCACACTTACACAATCTCCCTCACAAAACTACTACTTAGCCACCTCCCAATTCCAAATACTAAGACCTATCTACAACACCGACTACGAAAGTGTGAGCCTCAGTTACATAGACCGTAATTTTAACTTTACCTACACCCCCTCACAACCCTTTGACTACAACCCCAACGTATTTACCAACGATTTAGTAGGTATGCTTGCTTTCTATGCACACTTAGCCCTTGCTATAGACTACGACTCTTTTGCCAAATTAGGAGGCGAAAACTACATAGAAAAAACATTTGACCTCGTTAATATAGCACAACAATCTAATGATGCAGGCTGGAAACAAAGTGGCGACTCTCGCAACCGCTATTGGCTTGCCGAAAATCTTATGAGCCAACAACTCATACCATTCCGCGAAGCCCTTTACCAATACCACCGCCTCGCCTTAGACCGTTTTTTGGTAAGCCCCGAAAATGCCCGCAAACAAATACTCGCTACACTCTACGAAATAGAAAAAGTAATTCAACTAAGACCCGCCACCGTACTCATCAATAGTTTTTTCGACAGCAAAAGCGAAGAACTCATGAGCATCTACAAAGAAGCACCCCTCGAAATGCGCCGCGAACTCTACGAGCTACTCATTAAACTCGACCCAGGACGCTCACCACGCTACATGGCACTCATTAACTAAACTGAACTAAAATAATATGCTACAATCAGCCGAAATATCCGCCTTTAGTATTGCCTTATTATTCATCATTCTGGGCATTTTTTTCGTCCTCATGGGCTACCTCACTGCTTGGCTCGTCAGCCCTCACCAACCCAACGAAGAAAAACAAACCATCTATGAATGTGGCGAAGACCCCATAGGCAATGCATGGGGACAAATCAATAGTAAATTTTACATCGTAGCACTCCTCTTTATTCTCTTCGACATCGAAATTATCTTGCTTTTCCCTTGGGCTATTATTTTTGCCGATAAATCTCTCTACCAAGCCACTCAAGGGCTCTGGGGCTGGATTACGCTACTCGAAGTCATCGTTTTTTTGTTCGTTTTAGCTTTGGGTTTGGTATATGCATGGGCAAAAGGAGTACTCGAATGGGAAAAACCACAACCCAAAAACAGCGACTTCCAACCCATAGTACCCAAAAAATTATATGAAAAAATAAACGAACTCTGAAAAAAAATACATATTATTGGGCAAAAATACAAACTACAAAATTAGCATTTATGATTTTAGACGTAAAAGTACCCACAGTAGCCGAATCCGTTACAGAAGTGGTGGTAGCCAAATGGTTGAAAAACGAAGGCGAAAAAGTAACTATGAATGAAATCATCTGCGAACTCGACTCTGACAAAGCCAGTTTCGAACTCAGTGCCGAAACAGATGGAATCATTTCCATACTTGTAAGAGAAGGGGAAACAGTAGGAGTAGGCGAAACTATCTGTCAAATACAAACCCAAAACACAACTAATGTGGCTCAAGAATTGTTGTCTACTAATACAGCACAAGAGATTATCAATCATTCTAATAATAATATGGAAACAACGCAAAGCACTACAAGCGAAGTGAAAGAAATGAGAGTTGTACCCTTCGCTGAATCTATCACAGAGGTAACCATAGGTACTTGGCTCAAAAATGAAGGCGACTTCGTGAACCAAGACGAACCCATCTGCGAAGTAGAAACTGACAAAGCAACTCAAGAACTTACCGCCGAATTTTCGGGCACGTTACAAATAGTTGCAGCCACAGGAAGCCTACTCAAAATAGGAGACCTCATCTGCAAAATCGCCGTAGGTGCTGCACCCGCTCAAAAGGCTTCTCAAAACGAAACCCAAACCAATACAACCAACGCACAACAAAATACTACAACCAGCAGCAACCACAACCAAAACAACGATACTTATGCCAGCGGACACCCTTCGCCCGCTGCTACCAAAATATTAGCCGAAAAAGGCATCAGCCCCGATGAAGTAAAAGGCTCTGGAATAGATGGAAGAATTACTAAACAAGATGCAGTGGACGCACAAAAAACTGCCACACAAAGCAATGAGGTAACAACGACCACAACGCAGCAAACTTCACAGCCTGCCTCTATAGTATCGTCTAATGAAACCAGCTCACGCGCACAACGCCGCGAACGCATGACTCCACTTCGCAAAACCGTAGCACGCCGATTGGTAGCTGTAAAAAATCAAACCGCAATGCTTACTACTTTCAACGAAGTAAACATGCTACCTATCATGGAGCTAAGAAAAAAATTCAAAGACAAGTTCAAAGAAAAATACAACGTAGGTTTAGGCTTTATGTCTTTCTTCGTAAAAGCCTGTTGCATAGCCCTTAAAGAGTACCCACAAGTAAATGCAATGATAGATGGTGAGGACATCGTATTCAATGATTTCTGCGATGTATCTATTGCCGTATCAGCCCCCAAAGGTTTGGTAGTACCCGTAGTGCGCAATGCAGAAGCAATGTCTTTTGCACAAATAGAAAAAGCCATAGAAGACCTTGCCACCAAAGCACGTAACAACAAACTTTCTATCCCTGAAATGGAGGGAGGCACTTTTACCATTACCAATGGTGGTGTGTTTGGCTCTCTGATGAGCACCCCCATCATCAACGCCCCTCAATCGGCTATCTTAGGCATGCACAATATCGTAGAGCGTCCTGTAGTCGTGAATGGTGAAATCGTAATACGTCCAATGATGTACATAGCACTCTCCTATGACCACCGCATCATCGATGGTCGCGAATCAGTGAGTTTCTTAGTACGTGTAAAACAAATTCTGGAAGAACCTGAAAGATTATTATTCGGAGTATAGTTTTTTAGAAACACTCCTCGTATAAAACCTATAAGATTGTTCATCTTATAGGTTTTTTTTTCACCTCAAAACAAATGACAAAATGAAAAGAATCAGTATTTTTTTATGGGTACTATTATTCAGTGTAGCGGGTTATTCGGTAGGTTTTGCACAGCAAAATTCAGCCAATGACGAAGAAATGGCACTTTTATCGGCTTCTACTCATCTGCCTTGTGATAGGTTGGCATACCAAAAAGAAGTTTTCAAACAACAACTTTTAGCCTATCTTGCCACAGGCGATTGCACGCATGAGGGCATCAAACTCTATGGTAAAGTACAAGTGGTGAATTCTTTCCCCGATTTGAAGGTGCAAGTAGTGAACTCTTTCCCCGATTTGAAGGTACAAGTAGTCAATTCTTTCCCTGATAGTTGTGGAGAGTGGCAAATGGTGAATAGTTTTCCTGACTTCAAAATACAATTTGTCAATTCATTTCCTGATATCAAGATACAATATGTCAATAGTTTTCCGGGCGAGAACTAAGGATTGATTTTTTTCCACTCCAACGTATTCAAAAGGCGCATTGCGTCTTTTTTCATATACTCTACTCCGCGAAGGAAGTGTTTTGTGGAATCGGTGATATAAAACTGAAACTGACTGGGTACTTCTCCTTCTAAAATATAAATAGCAGCCGTTTTGCCTTTTTCTGTCCTAAAAATTTGCTCCTCAATAGCATAAGCCTTAATTTGATGTTTTGAGGTTAGTTTGTGCGCATCATCAATGTATTCGCCAAAGAATTTAGGATTTTTCTCTATGTCTTTGTATGTCAGTTGAATATCTGCCCTGAATAAGGGGTAAATAAGATGTATCCAATAATCTTCTTTGATTTTAGAAGAATCAGGACGTACCACAGCCCATTTAGAGAGTTCGAATTGGTACGGATAATCTCCTTGTAGTGTAGTGTATTCTTGTTTAGGTAAGTCTATTCGGTTGTAGCCTTTGGGTTTGGGCGTGTAGGCTATTTCACCGCAAGCACTCAGAAATACTAAGCTCAAAACCCAAAACCACATAGGAACGGGGTCGTAGCCACTTCCTCCCCAAGGGTGGCAACGGCTTATGCGTTTTGCTCCTAAATAAATACCTTTGAAAATACCATGTTTCTGAATAGCCTCTACAGTGTAGTGAGAACAAGTAGGCGTATAGCGACAAGTACTGGGAAATAATGGCGATATACACCATTGGTAAAAACGAATAGGTAAAATAAATAGCTTTTTGAGAATATTTTGTAACATGTTTTATTGATGGTGTAAAATTTTATTTTTTAATTATTTTTTGGCTCATAGGCGTACTCTCTATTGTTACCTCTTCGATGACTTCGCCTGCGAGTACTTTTTTTGCTATTTGTACTATTGCCCATTCAGCTTCTTTTTTCGTATGACTTTCGGCTAATTCGAGCAGTAATTCAGTATCAGTAGTTAGGTTTTGGGCTATTCTTTTTTTGATATTTTCTTTTGCTTTTCGGTTTTTGTTTCTCATTCTGAGCATTTCTTTGTCAAATTGAGCCACAAACGGTAAATCTTGAATATCTTTGTTATTATCTATAGCATTGGCTACAAAAGTTTGTATTTTCTTATCGGCGTGTTCTGCCAAAAATGCTAAAATAGCCCCTTCATATTGAAAATTTTGCTGGCGTGTTTCCAAAAAAGCAAGTCCAAATTGGCGTACTTCTGCCTTAGGGCTATCAATGAGTACTAAGGCGGCTTCTTTCTCTATATCACTTTTTGGTGTTATATGTGTATAAAAATTTTGCGCACTTTGGACAGCATCGGGCATCAAAGATTCTAACATTTGCAATCCAAAACTTATAGATATGCCTTGTTCCTCTGCCCACTCAATGGCTTTGTGGCGAAGTGTGGGCATTTTGTGTATCACAAGTTTATAAAGCAAAGGGGTATCCATTGCAAAAAGTTGTTTGTTTTGAGAGAACCATTGCAACAATAAGTCCTCAAAAGCATCATCTTCTATATCAATAACTGTTGTATCGGTTTGTGTCAAAAATAAGGATTGAAAATAGGCATTGGCTACGATACGTTGATTAAGAAGGCTGTTAGGGTTTTGAATGACACGCTCGATAATATCTTTCCAGAAACCTACTTCTTTTTGTTTTTCAGCAAATAAATCATATACCTTGTCTTTGAGGTTTTCCCAGCTTTCGGGTGTAGATTGATTGATGATGTCTAAAAAATGTGTGTCTTTGAGGTTTTCAAAAAGCCATTCTAAAAGTGATTCAGGCAGGTTTTGAGCTTCGGTGTATAGTATATTGGGTTTATTGGCAAAAGCCTCTAAAAAGCGCGTCTTTTTCTTACTATTTTCTAATTGAACAATAAAATTCAGGAACTCCGCTTTTAACTTATTTTCTTGAAAAACTGCCAAAATGAGGTGCTCTACTACTGAATCGCTCATTTTACAATCTTGTAAAATTCTGAAAAAACATTCTTTGAGCCATACATCGCTTTCAGCTTGTATGACAAACTGCTTTATTTGCCAAAAGTAACTTTCTATCTTCCGTTCTACTAATTGTTTAAGTAGTTTTTCAAAAATAGGCTTTCTGAGTTCTTCAGGTAGTTTTTTAAGCGTGGCAAAAGAAGTACCAATGTACGCACTCATTATATCTACTAACTGAGCAATGAGATGACTGATAAAATGAGCATCATTGACAGAAAAAAGTTGTTGTAAGGTAGCATCGGGCAAGTTATTGATTTCTTGCCGATAATACTTCAAATAACTCACCAAAGAAGTACGCCCTAAGTAGGATTCTAATGTTAGAGGCAGGTAAAAAGGTTTACTTTTATAACTTTTTCCCAAAATCAAATCCATCATTTTCTTAGCCCAATACCAATAGTTGTACCCTGTTCTATTTATCAATTGCCAACCGAAATCGACCGCATAAAAACTCTCTCTAAACAAATAAGGTTGAAAAAATTGCCTCCGAGGGTGTCGGTTTTTAGGAAATTGCATAATCAGTACAGTGCTCATCTGCGCATACAATTGGTCTTTATGAGGGGTTCTTTCTTTGCCCAAAAGCCCTAACCAATACAAGGTTTCGTTGGCTTTTGCTTGTTTTATTGCCTTGAGAATCAATTTCTGAAAAACGGGCGCAGGGTCATTTATAAACAAGGGCGCAAGTACGAGTACAGTTTTCGAGTTCAAAATGTCTTTGTCTTTTTCTATCAGTGCTATTAGTTCAGTACGAGCCCTTCGGGTTATTTTATTTTGTTGTATAGAACTATGTACATATTCTAATAGTGCCTTCTGAACATTTTTTTGCCACTCTTCCGATTGCTTTGGGCGTTTTTCTACAATATTTTGAATATTTTTTTTGAGTTGTGCAGGTGCATAAAAATACAAAGCGGCGTATAGTTTTGGCGAAATCGATTGATAAATCAGTTGGTCGTAGGTTTGCTTTATCGCTTCTTTTTTCAGCCAAGCCGATGGACTATTGAAATAATGCAACAATTTTTCATCACTTTGTTTGGGTAACCCTCCTACATTGTTTTGCAGAAAAACAAGTAATAAAGTTTCTTCTATTTGCCAAGGCAATATATAGGGTGTTAAAGAAAAAAGTTCTTGTATGTTTGTTTGCCAAATCTCAGGGAGTCGTTGTTCTTTATGATGGTATTGTATAAAATTCTTTTTAAGCGAATAAGCACTATTAAACTTTGCTTTGTACCTCCGCGAATTTCCATACAAGGCATCACCCAAAAGCCATTGGCTTTTCATATCCAAGCTATTTTTCCCGATTTGAGCCTTCAACAAGTGCATCACCCAACCCCAATAAATGGCAGGTTGTTCTTTAGCAAAAAATTGCATCAATCGGCGTGCACGCCTTTTCATATAAAAAAGAGTCTTATGAGTCGGAAACTTGCTTTTTATACTTTGCGTACTTTCTGCATCTATTCTACTAAGCAACTGCGCCATCAAACTAATCGCATAAGGCTGAGGCAACTCTCCTTCTTGTTTGAGCAGTTTTTTTTCTGCTTCTTTGTAAATATGCTTTATCTTCTGCCAATAATTTTCGGCAAAAGGGGCAGTTTGAAGGAAATAGAGTGTTTTTTTTAGCTCTTCCTCATTAGAAGGGGGAAAATTGGACTCCACCATGTACGCGCTGTTCTAATTTTGATAATAAAGTAAGCAATTTGGCATTTTTTTTTTGATTATACAATTTTTCTCTTAAATTTGTCAAAAAACCCTCCTTGTTTATGCCTAAAATCCAATATTGCCCTGTTTGTGCTGCCACACTTACACCACGCCAACTCCCAACTGAAGACCGCGAAAGGCTCGTCTGTAGTAACAACACTTGTAACTATATTCACTACGACAACCCCACCCCTGTTTTAGCGGCTATTGTTGAGTACGAAGGAAAAATACTTTTAGCACGCAATACGCTTTGGCCTCCACAATGGTTTGGCTTAATTACAGGCTTTTTAGAAAAAAATGAACACCCCACTGAGGGCATTCTTCGCGAAGTAAAAGAAGAAACAAACTTAGACGGAAAAGTCATAGAATTAGTAGGGCTTTACACTTTTTTCAGAATGAACCAACTCATCATTGCTTATCATGTGGAAGCTACAGGCGAAATCATACTCAATGAGGAATTGGCAGAGTACAAACTCGTAGAGCCTCAAAAAGCAAGACCTTGGGGTTCGGGCACGGGCGATGCACTAAAAGATTGGTTGGCTAAAAGAGGTATTTTCAATGAACCAATACAACTGGGTTAAAATCAGCCTTATAGGGCTCTTCATTAGTTTTTTTGCTTTGCCCCTTCTGAAAGCCCAAAAAAACTACTATGCCATTGCCGATAGCCTATACAAGGCACACCTTTTAGAGGCTACTTTGCAATACTTAGATTCTGCATTGCTACAACCAGAAAACAACAACCTTATAGAAAAAATCAGGGTAAAAAAAGGACTTATTTACTACGAATTTTCAAACTATAGTGCAGCCATCACCGAATATGAAGAAGCATTGCGCCAAAACAATAAAAACGCTGAAACCTACTATTATAGAGGTTTGTGTTTTTTTTATCTACAAAAATATACAGAAGCCAAACAAGACTTTGACCAAGCCATAATACTTCAGCCCCAATATGCCGAAGCACTCACCGCAAGAGGCTACCTCTTCGACCTACAACAAGAGCCTCAAAAAGCCCTGCAAGACTACTCAGAAGCCATCAAACAAAATCCCCAATATGCCCTTGCTTACTACAATAGAGCCCTCTCTTGGTACGACCAAAATAAAATAGAAGCTACTTTTGAAGATTTAGAAACCTGCCTACAAATTGCTCCTAAAATGGTAGAAGCACGCATCACATTAGGCTATTTGTACACTCAAGACAAAAAACACACAGAAGCACTCGAACAATTCAATCAAGCCATCAATATAGCCCCTCACCAGTCAGAAGCCTACTTCCAAAGAGCTTTGCTCTATCAAAAAATGAAGCAAAAAGAAAAAGCCTGCCAAGACTTTCAAAAAGCCATTGATTTAGGACATATAGAGGCTGAAAGCTACCAACAAAAATATTGCAAATAGAACCTTTTGAGAAGCCTTTTCGTATGAAAAAGTAAAAAATTACTTTACAATTTGACACTCGAACTACTCTAACCCCCATGAATAACAACGAATTAGCCTACCAAAATCCATTGTTAAAAAATTTAGAAAAAATAGCCAATGAATTCAAAAATTGCGAACTTAATGAAATTAACAAAAACAAAATAACTCAAAAGGTACAAGAAGAAATCAAAATTGCAGCTACTTTTTTGCACTGTTCCGAAGACGAAACTTGGTTATTTGCCGTACTTTTTGCCCTCAATATCAGTGGCAGAGATACTGACCTCGAAAGCCTCAATCAATACCTTAACAGTAGCCCCTTTTATGTAGTAAGCCTCATTCCTCTCTTAGAAGGACTTGCCAATAAAAGACTCATTATCAAAAACACTGGCTACGATTCTAAAATCATTGCTACAAGATTCCAAATATCGAGTTTTGTATTCAATGCCATTTCATTGAACAAAGCCGTTCCCAAACATCACGAATTTAATGATGTGTACGAAGTCATAGAGCGAATCAATGAAATGATATGCGACCGCGAACGCAATAATCTTAGCACCGATGACCTTGTCAGCGAAGCTAAAAACTTGCTTTTGGCACAAAAAAACTACCCTATGATTCAGAAATTATTAGCACTTGATTTTTCTGATGAAGATACCTTGCTGATGATATATCTATGTTATGTCTTTGCCAACGAAACGGGCGAAGCCGACATAGAAAGGTACATTTATTATGTATACGATTCTATAGGGGCAAAAATAAGAGCCAAAAAACATCTTTACTCTGGACAATCTATTTTGATAGACGAAGAATGGGTAAGTTTTCAAGAAGATAATTTTTATGGAGGCAAAGAAATTGCACTAACAGACAAAAGCGTAGAATTACTTTTTGCAGAAGACATCAAAGCCGTAGAAAAAGGAAAATCTTTTAGCGCAAAATATTACAATGTATTCCTTCCCGATAAAATCAAAATCTCTCCACTATTTTTTAATCAACAAGAGCAAAAACAAACGAAACTACTCAAAGAACTACTTATAGAAGAAAATTATCAAAAAACGATTCAAAAATTCAAATATCTTAACTATCCCGCAAGCATTACTGCATTGCTCTATGGCGACCCGGGAACAGGCAAAACACAAATTGGTTACAACATAGCACACCATACTCAACGCCCTTTATTAATGGTCGATATTGCCTCTATCAGAGATAAATATGTGGGCGAATCGGAGAAGAAAATAAAACAAGTATTCAAACAATACAAACAAGCCTGCGAATACTACCCTACCACCCCTATTTTATTCTTCAATGAATCGGACGCACTCATCAGCAAGCGATTTGAGGTCAATTCAAGTGTAGACCAAATGAACAATAGTATGCAAAATATACTTTTACAAGAGTTAGAAGATTTTGAGGGCATACTCATTGCTACTTCCAATCTCAATGTCAATCTTGATAATGCTTTTGAAAGAAGATTTTTGTACAAAATCCGCTTTGATAAACCCGATACTGCTACACGAAAACTCATTTGGAAAAATAAAATCCCTGAACTCTCTGCCGAAGATGCGGAACACTTAGCCGAACAATATGTGCTTACAGGTGGGCAAATTAATAATATTGTCAGAAAAACTGTCTTAGAAAATATACTTCAAGAAACCCCCTTAACAGTGAGTAATTTATTAGAGTACTGCGAACAAGAAATCATCAATCATTATCATCGTAATAAAGTAGGTTTCTAAATACACAAAGGTTATTAACAAAAAAAGAGGCTGTTTCTTGTAAAACAACCTCTTTTTTTTAGTAATAGAAAAGGTTTTATATCGCAAAACCCATAAAACCTAAAAAGCCTAATGACATCAAACCTACCAAAATAAAAGTGATGCCCAAGCCACGTAAAGGTTTAGGAACATGCGAATATTTCATTTTCTCGCGCACGGCTGCCAACGCTACAATCGCTAATAACCAACCAATACCCGAACCAAAGCCATATACTGTAGCTTCTGCAAAGTTAAATGATTTTCCTAACATAAATAATGAAGCCCCTAAAATAGAGCAATTCACCGCTATCAGAGGAAGAAATATACCTAATGCGCCATACAAAGCAGGAGAAAATTTCTCTACCGCCATTTCTGTTAATTGTACGAAAGCCGCAATTACTGAAATAAACACAATGAAACTCAAAAAGCTCAGGTCTATCTTAGCCAAATCGCTGCTAATCCAAGCCATTGCGCCGGGGCGTAAAAAATAATATTGTACCAGCCAATTCAAAGGCACTGTAGCAGCTAAAACAAATACTACCGCAATCCCCAAACCTAAGGCTGTTTTTACATTCTTCGAAACGGCTAAGTAAGAGCACATTCCTAAGAAGTAAGCAAATATCATATTTTCTACAAAAATTGAACGTACACCTATGCTAATTAAATTTTCCATACTTTTCTGAATTTTTTTGCTAAATTATACCTTTTTTTTTATCTGAACAAATAATTTATTTCTTATTTTTGTCAAATCCTCTGAAAATAATCTGAAAATAAATAACATGAACCAAAACCCTTTATTAATGCCTTTTACATTGGCATACGAAGCCTCTCCTTTTCATCAAATACAATTAGAACACTATTTGCCTGCCTTCGAAAAAGCTATTGAAGAGGCAAAAACCAACATCGCCACCATCAAAACACAATCAACCTTCACTTTTGCGAATACTATAGAAGCTCTCGAAAAAGCAGATGGCTTACTCAATAGAATTTCCTCTATTTTTTTCAACCTGAACGAAGCCAATACGAGCGAAGCCATGCAGAATTTAGCACAAACGCTCTCTCCTATGCTGGCGGCTTATAGCAATGATGTGCTGTTAGATGCGCAACTTTTCCAAGCCATAGAAGCCGTATATGCCCAAAAAGATACCCTCTCTCTCAATGTAGAACAACAAACTTTGCTGAGCAAAACCTATAAAAGTTTTGTCAGAAATGGTGCAAAACTTTTGCCTGAAGCCAAAGAAAAAATCAGAGAAATAGACCAAGAGTTAGCCAAACTTTCGCTGCAATTTGGACAAAATGTATTGGCTGAAACCAACGAATATCAGTTAGTCATAGAAAAAGCAAGCGACTTAGCAGGACTTCCCGATGAAGTAATAGAGGTAGCCAAACAAACCGCTTCGCAAAAAGGCAAGCCCGATTGTTGGATTTTCACTTTGCAAATGCCCAGTTATATTGCCTTTATGACCTATAGTGAACAACGCGCACTACGCCACGAAATGTTTTTAGCACACAATAGCAAAGGATTTAAAAACAATACACACGATAACCGTACTATAGTAAACAGAATAGTACAACTCCGCCATCAACGTGCTCAAATTTTGGGTTATGAAAGCCACGCACATTTTATATTGGAAGAAAGAATGGCTGAAAACCCGCAAAAAGTAAATCATTTTTTGAAAGAATTACTCCAAAAAGCCAAACCTTCTGCGCAAAAAGAAATGGAAGAATTGGCAAATTATGCACAGAAAATCGATGCAATAGACCGATTAGAAAGATGGGACTATGCCTACTATGCAGAAAAACTAAAAAAAGAGAAATTTGCCATAGATGACGAAATGCTAAAACCCTATTTCAAACTTGAGAATGTGATAGAGGGCGTTTTTAAAGTTGCTGAAAAGCTATACGAACTCACTTTTGTAGCCCGTAACGACCTGCCAACCTACCACCCAGAAGTAAAGGCTTATGAAGTGAAAAACAAACAAGACGAATATGTAGCCCTTTTCTATGCCGATTTTTTCCCCAGAGAGAGCAAAAGAGGAGGAGCTTGGATGACTTCTTTCAAAGGACAATTCAAAGACCAAAACCAAGACTCACGCCCCCATATTTCTATAGTGTGCAATTTTTCGCCTTCTACTCCCCAAAAACCTTCTTTACTCACTTTCAATGAAGCTCTTACTTTGTTCCACGAATTTGGGCATGCCCTTCATGGTATGTTGGCAAAAGGACAATACCAAAGCCTTTCGGGAACGCATGTATTTTGGGACTTTGTGGAGTTGCCTTCACAAATCTTAGAAAATTGGCTCTATGAAAAAGAATGTCTGGATTTATTTGCCAAACACTACGAAACACAAGCCCCTATCCCTGCTGAAATGATAGAGAAAATAAAAGAAAGTGCTAATTTTATGAGTGGCTATCAGACACTTCGTCAGCTTAGTTTCGGAATGTTAGATATGGCTTGGCACACACACACTGATGCTTCAGAGGCAGATTTGTATTCTTTTGAGCGAAGTGTGGTAAAGGAAACCGACTTGTTGCCTGTGGTTGAAAATACAAGTATTAGTTGTAGTTTTTCGCATATTTTTCAGGGGGGGTACTCCGCTGGTTACTATAGTTATAAGTGGGCAGAGGTATTAGATGCAGATGCTTTTGAGTATTTCCAAGAAAAAGGAATTTTCAATAAAGACATAGCCCAATCGTTCCAAAAGAATATTCTTTCGGCGGGAGGAAGTGAGCATCCTATGATACTCTACAAAAGATTTCGCGGACAAGAACCTACTATTGAAGCCCTACTAAGAAGGTCGGGGTTGTTACAACAGTAGCAGACTGAGTAGGATAAAAAAAGTAAATTGAGTAGTTCCTTAAAAATGAAATTACTCGATTTACTTTTCTTTAAAAAATATAGTGGAACTATCCTTTTTCTATCAGTTCGATGTCAAGATTAATCAGTGATTTGAAATCACCACCAGACTCTTCCATGTCTTCATCTCCTTCATCGAACATCCATTTTACTTTCACCAACTTACTTCCGTGTTTTTCTTTCAACTGTTCGAGTTTTCTTAGCAAATCTAAAATACATTTAGAAGATGCAGTGTTAAAATACTCAAGGTTGAATACCATGGTAGTTTCCTCTTTTGGGGTCTCCATGTAGGAGTCTAACCAATCGAAAAGTGGTTTGTAAAAAGTAATAGAGTTCTCAGGTATAGAGCGACCAGCGACTTCGAGTCGTCCTGAGTTGGCATCAAAATGTACATAGGGCGTTCTTACGCTTCCTTCAATGTGTATATTTTCCATTTAATTTATAGAGTAGTTAACGGAACTTTCACTTGTAAACTATAAAAGCAGTGTTTTTCATTGACTACATCAAAACTGTAATCAATTTTTTCGCCCGATTTTCGGGCTATATCTATCAAACCTAAGCCTGCACCGCCTGTATCAGATTCAGCTTTGTTTGCGTTTAATATTTCTTTGTAATATTCTTTCAATTCTTCGGGTGTCATATTGTTTACTTTGATAAGTTTGGAACGTAATTTTTCCACTCTTTCATTGCGCATGTAATTGCCTGTAATTACAAAATAAGCACCTTCTGTCTTTTTTATCATCAAAATGGCAGTGTTCCAATGTTGGTCTTCTTCCTGATGTTGATAATAGTTATATATATTCTGCAAACACTCCAAGAGTATGCTGAATACTTTTTTCTTCACTTTTGAGTCCTCTATTTTTTTTTCTAACTTATCGTCTATAAGTTGTAAGATAGAGGTAAGCAGGCTGTCTGTTATTTCCCCTTTAAAATATAAGATGATGTCTTCATCTTGCATTTTTTTGAAATATTCATATACATTCAGCATTTTTTAATTGGAGTTATTTTCAAATGTAACTAATGATTGCAAAAATACAAAAAATATGCAAAAAAAAACAAAATTGTTAATAAAGTTTGAAAAACTTTGTGGGTTCGGCTTCATGCATCATTTCGTAAGCTACTTCTACTATGTTTTCTATATTAGGTTTTGAGAAGTAATCGCCATCGGAGGCATAAGCGGGTCGGTGGTCTTTTGCACTGATGGTTTTGGGTGCGGCATCGAGCCATCGGTAGGCATTTTGTTCTTCTATCACTTTTTGCATCATATAGGCGGTGGCTCCTGCTTGTACGTCTTCATCTGCGAATATGACTCTATTTGTTTTTTTGATAGATGCTACAATGCTATGGTGTATATCGAAGGGTAATAAGGTTTGGACATCTATTACTTCACACTCAATACCAATTAGGGCAAGTTGTTCGGCGGCTTCCATTACTATTCGGCACATAGAACCATAGGTAACGATGGTAATATCATTTCCTTCACGTAGTATTTCGGGGACTCCTAATGCTTGTTGAATTTGGCTTAGGTTATCGGGCATGGGTTCTTTGAGTCTGTAGCCATTTAAGCACTCGATTACCAATGCGGGTTCGTCTGATTGTAGTAGGGTATTGTAGAAAGCGGCGGCTTGTGTCATGTTTCTTGGCACTACTACACGCATTCCTCTTAGGCTG
Source organism: Cytophagales bacterium (assembly GCA_004293905.1). GTDB lineage: Bacteria > Bacteroidota > Bacteroidia > Cytophagales > Microscillaceae > RDZE01. The sequence goes on from RDZE01000028.1 coordinate 28,248, forward strand.
TTGATGATCATGCCCATTGGTGAGCCTGAGTGCCAGATACCTTCTAATCGGTGTCCGCGTGTACGAACGATGAGGGGTGCTTTTTGTCCTCCGCGTGTGCGGTATTGGAGTGTGGCTACATCATCGGAGAGTATTTGAATGGCATAGAGTAAATAGTCTAAGTATTGTATTTCGGCAATGGGTTTGAGCCCTCTCATGGCTAATCCTATTCCTTGCCCTATGATGGTGGCTTCGCGGATGCCTGTATCAAAAATACGCATTTCTCCGTGTTTTTCTTGTAACCCTGCAAAACCTTGATTCACATCTCCTATTTTACCTACATCTTCTCCGAAAGCGATTAGGCGTGCGTCTTTGGCAAATGCTTGGTCGAAGAAGGCTTGTAGTATTTCGCGCCCGTCTACGTTTTTGCTTTCTGCGGAGTATTGTGGTTTGATGGTTTCTATTTGATGAATATTTTCTTCGGATTGGCTGTAAAGGTGTGAGTTGAAATCTTCGGCAGCCTCTTCGAGGGTTTTTTGTAGGTAATTTTTGAGGGTAGTTTTGGCATTACTCTCTTCGTTTCTAACCACCATAAGGGCTTTTTTGAGTGCTTTGACTGCATCTAAACGGATTGCGTTTTGTGTGTTTTTCAGCTCTTGTAGTAGTTCGTTGAGGGTTGAGTTGTGGTTAGGGTGGGCTTGCGCTAATTGTTGGAGTTGTGTGAGTGTTTGCTCGGTATAGCCTTTCATACTTTGGATAAATTCATTCCAAGCATGAGAGCGTGCTTCTGCGGCTTCTTTTTTGGCTTGTTGTTCTATTTGGTCAAGTTGTTCAGGAGTAGCAAAGCCATTTTTTTCTATCCACAATCTCATTTGTCTTATGCAGTCGTACTCTTTTTCCCAATCGAGTCTTTCTTTGGTTTTGTATCGTTCGTGTGAGCCCGATGTGGAATGTCCTTGAGGTTGTGTCATTTCTACCACATGAACAATTACGGGTACGTGTTCTTTTCGGGCGATTTGTTCTGCTTTGGCGTAGGTTTCGCATAGGGCAGTGTAGTCCCAGCCTTTTACTACAAATATTTCGTATCCTTTTTGTTTATCATTTCTTTGAAAACCTGCCAATGCTTCGGAAATACTTCCTTTAGTAGTGTGGTATTCTTGTGGAACGGAGATACCGTATTTATCGTCCCAAACAGATACTATCATTGGTATTTGTAATACGCCTCCTGCGTTGATGGTTTCATAGAATAGTCCTTCGGAGGTGGAGGCGTTGCCAATGGTGCCAAATGCAATTTCGTTTCCTTTTTTGGAGAAATTTTTTAGGGTATGCAGTGCTTTATTATTTCTGTAAATTTTAGAAGCCTGCGCCAGCCCTAATAATTTTGGCATTTGTGAGGCTGTAGGGGAGAGGTCGGCGGCTACGTTTTTTTCTTCGGTGAGATTTTTCCATTGCCCATTGTTGTCAAGCATTCTTGTAGCGAAGTGTCCATTCATCATTCTTCCTGCGGAGGCGGGGTCGGCTTCGATGCTTGTATGTGCGTAGAGTTGAGCAAAATATTGCTGTAGTGTAAGTTTTTCTATGGCAAACATAAAAGTTTGGTCGCGGTAGTAGCCTGTTCTGTAATCTCCTTTTTTGAAGACTTTAGCCATTGCTATTTGTGCTACTTCTTTGCCATCGCCAAAGATACCGAATTTGGCTTTCCCCATAAATACCTCTTTTCGTCCGATGAGGCTTGCTTCGCGGCTTTGGTAGGCGAGTTGGTAGTCTGTAAGTATGGTTTGTATATCTATTTGAAGAGTAGATACTTGTTTTTTAGAAGTAATCATAGTACCGTCTTTTATGTTGTGTTGATTTTTTTGCAAAAATTATGATTTTTTTTGATATATGTATCTTTTTTAAGATTTTTTTTATTTTTCCGCGCCTTGTATTACAATGACTATTTCGCCTTTTATGTTAGTGTTTTGAAAGTGTAATATAAGTTTTTCGAGTGTATCATTGCGGGTTTCTTCATAAATTTTGGTCAGTTCTCTTGAAACAGAGGCTTGTCTTTCTACCCCAAAGATTTGCGCAAACTCTTGAAGCGTTTTTAGGAGTCTTTGTGGTGATTCATAAAAAATCATGGTTCGTGCTTCGTCTTGTAAACTTTTGAGGCGTGTTTGTCTTCCTTTTTTGTGTGGCAAAAATCCTTCAAATACAAATCTATCGGCGGGTAGTCCTGATTTCACTAAGGCGGGTACAAAGGCAGTAGCACCAGGTAAGCATTCTATTTTTATTTCGTTTTGGAGGCAAGCTCTTACGAGTAGATAGCCTGGGTCAGAGATAGCGGGTGTGCCTGCATCGGTGATGAGTGCCATTTTTTCACCACTTTTAAGTTTTTTGATGAGTTGGGGTAGTGTTTGGTGCTCGTTGAAAGCATGGTGGCTTTGTAGTGGTTTTTGGATATTGAGGTGTTTGAGTAATAAACCACTTTTTCGGGTGTCTTCTGCCAATATCAGATGGACATTTTGCAGTATTTTGATGGCTCTTAGCGTAATATCTTCGAGATTACCAATAGGAGTAGGCACTACATAGAGTGCCGTTTCCTGTGGGTTCAATTCCATGTTTGCGTATTTAGTTCTTTCTGAATCGTTGTGCTACGATGAGTTCTTTGCTGTTTTGTTTGTAATCGTAAAATCCTACGCCTGATTTTACGCCCATGTGTCCTGCTTCTACCATATTGACCAGTAAGGGGCAAGGGGCATATTTGGGGTTGCCTAAACCTTCGTGCATCACATTGAGTATTGCCAAGCAAACATCTAAGCCTATGAAATCGGCTAATTGTAAAGGTCCCATCGGGTGTGCCATTCCTAATTTCATGACAGTGTCTATTTCTTCTACTCCGCCTACACTTTCGAAAAGTGCATAAATGGCTTCGTTTATCATGGGTAAAAGAATTCTATTGGCAACAAATCCGGGATAATCTTGTACTGAGGTAGGCACTTTGCCTATATTTTTGGCGGCTTCCAATACAATATTTGTTGTTTCAGTGGAGGTTGCATATCCATTGATGACTTCTACTAATCGCATCACGGGGACGGGGTTCATAAAGTGCATTCCGATTACTTTTTCGGGTCGGCGTGTGATAGCAGCTATTTTAGTGATAGAGATAGACGAAGTATTGCTTGCTAAAATGGTGTGGGGTGGGCAAAATTCGTCTAATTGTTTGAAGATTTGCTTTTTAACTTCTGTGTTTTCTGATACAGCCTCTATGACTAAGTCGGCGGTTTCTACAGCTTTTTTCATATCTGTAGAGAGGTGTAGGTTAGATAAAAGTTGGCTTTTATCTGCTTCTGTAAGAATGCCTTTGCTTACTTGTCTGTCTATATTTTTTTTGATGGTTTCTAAGGCTTTTTCAAGTGCCTTTTCAGAAATATCTACCAAATTGACGGAGTATTGATGTTGAGCAAATACGTGCGCAATGCCGTTGCCCATCGTTCCAGAGCCAATTACTGCAATATTTTTCATATACTTATTTCTACAATGATTTTTATAAATTTCGGTTGCAAGTATACACAAAAAATGGTGTAAATAGAGAAAATGAAGGTAACAAAAATGAAATAAAAGAGAATATTTAGAAAAAAATTTAGCTTTTTCATTTTTTTTTCTTTTTTTTGGAACTAAATTTACTAAAACTTATAAGAATACACATTCTCATGAACTACAGAGTAGAACACGACACAATGGGCGAAGTACAAGTGCCAGCCGATAAATATTGGGGAGCACAAACCCAACGTTCTATAGATAATTTCCCAATTGGTGATAATAAAATGCCCAAGGAAGTCATTCGTGCGTTTGCCATATTGAAAAAAGCGGCTGCTCAAGCCAATCACGATTTAGGAGTGTTGAATATTGAGAAAAAACAACTCATAGAGCAAGTATGCGATGAAATATTAGCGGGTACATTAGACGATCAATTCCCTTTAGTAGTTTGGCAAACGGGCTCTGGTACGCAATCCAACATGAATGTAAACGAAGTGATAGCTTACCGTGCGCACGTACTCAAAGGAGGAAGTCTTTTGGACAATGACAAATTTTTGCACCCCAATGATGATGTCAATAAATCACAATCCTCTAATGATACATTCCCTACGGCAATGCACATAGCCGCCTACAAAATAGTTGTAGAGCATTTGCTCCCTCGTGTAACTCAACTTCGAAATACGCTTCATCAAAAATCAGAAGCCTATAAAGAAATTGTTAAAATAGGCAGAACACACTTCATGGACGCTACTCCACTCACTTTGGGGCAAGAGTTTTCGGGTTATGTAGCCCAATTGGACTATGCCATGAAAGCCATTCAAAACACACTGCCTCACTTATCTGCGTTGGCACTCGGAGGCACTGCCGTAGGTACAGGGCTGAACACACCCAAAGGCTATGCTGAATTAGTAGCACAAAAAATAGCCACACTCACTTCTTTGCCTTTTATCACTGCACCCAATAAATTTGAAGCCTTAGCCACACACGATGCAGTCGTAGAAAGTTCGGGCGCATTAAAACAATTGGCAGTAAGCCTCATGAAAATAGGCAACGATATAAGAATGCTCAGTTCTGGTCCTCGTTGTGGTATTGGCGAAATTCATATCCCAGACAATGAACCCGGCTCCTCGATTATGCCCGGAAAAGTAAATCCTACACAATGCGAAGCCCTTACAATGGTTTGCTGTCAAGCCATTGCCAATGATATGGCAGTTTCCTTAGGAGGTATGAATGGACACTTCGAACTCAATGTTTTCAAACCGCTTATGATATTCAATTTCATCAATTCAGCACGTCTTTTAGGAGATGCCTGCAAATCTTTTGATGAAAAATGTGCAATAGGAATCGAGCCTATTCCACAAAATATACGTAAACACTTAGAAAATTCGTTAATGTTAGTAACAGCACTCAACCCACATATAGGCTACGAAAACGCAGCTAAAATAGCTAAAACTGCTCACAAAGAAGGACTTACACTGCGTGAAGCTGCCATCAAACTTTCACTTCTTACCAATGAACAATTTGACCAATGGGTAATTCCTGAAAATATGGTAGGAAGTTTGAAGTAATGCATTGAAACCATAGAAAACCAAAATAAAATAACTTTTTTTATAACTTAAATTTTAAAACAGAATCATTATTTATGAAAAATCTATTCCTTACCCTGATTTTCTTGGGTGTCGCTACTTATAGCATCGCACAAGATATAACTAAAGAGGAGGCAAAAGCACTCAAGGCTGAGTTGAAAAGTTGGACAAAAGACTTAGGAGGGTTCAAAAAATTCAAAGAAGACAAAGCAATTGCCGAAAGCAAAGCAAGTAGCCTACAAACCGAAGTAGAAAGCTGGCAGAAAAAAGCACGCGAAAGAGAAAACGACCTTAAAGATTGCCGTATGCAATTAGATGCAAAAGATGCAAAAATCATAGAATTGCAATCTGCCTCTAACAACGCTACCAAAGGCGGTATCCCTCCACAAGGCGTTGTATTTACGGTACAAATTGGTGCCTACAAAGACATCGACTTACAAAAAAATGGATTGGTTACCTCTGATAACCTCAATACTGCCAAAGATGGCGATTTGAACAAATACATGGTAGGTATCTTTGATAACTACGAACAAGCAAATATGCTACGCAACTACCTCAAAAAAATGGGAGTACGCGATGCTTGGGTTGTGTCTTTCAAAGATGGCGCACGCGTAGACATCAAAACTGTAACAGGAGGCAAAGGCGTACAATAAGCCCCTACCCTCTTTCTTACCTTTTTATAGAAAAAGCAATGATTTGGTTTTCTGAAACTCAAACATTGCTTTTTTATTAGTAATCCTAAAATAAATAATTCTATGAAGAAAAATCATTCCCTATTTTTATTAGGGGGCATCATTGCAATACTTGCAATCAACCCTCAAAGTAAAGCCCAACAAATATCCCCGCAAGAACAAAAACTATTAATCAAAGAACTCAAATCGCTTTATAAAAATATAGAACAATACAAAGCGATGAAAGACAAATACACCACTCAGAAAAAAGAATACATCACCGTAGAGCAAGAACTCAAAAAAAATAAAGCTGAACTCGAAGCCTTAGATAGAAAATTGAAAGAACTTATAGCCAAAGAACAAGAGTTAGCCGAGTACAAAGCAAGCCTCGAAAAAGGGGGAAGCGTAAGCAATAAATCAAGCAAATATGCCAATGATAACCCTATGGAAAGACCCGACTTGCAAGGTGGCACTTGGTATAAAGTACAATTTGAAGTTACGGACAATGACCTCTACAAAGAAAGATACAACGGGCAAAGCATCACCGTATTCACAGGAGATACTGATGGCGATAATGCCAAAAAATACACAGTCGCTTTTTTCAATAGTGAGGCAGAAGCCAAAGAATTTAATAAATACCTTAATAGCATTAACATCAAATCAAAAATCGTAAAATATCAGGAGGGACAAAAACAATGAAATCTATACTTCTTTCCTTTCTTTTTATCATCAGTTTTGCTGCTTGGAGCCAAGCCCAAATCAGTGCAGAGGAGAAAAAAAGCCTTCAATTGGAAATCAAAACCTTTGGACGCAACCTCCCTACTTACAAAGCCTTCAAAGATTCGGTAAATACAATGAACAACCGCCTCAATCTTATCAAAACAGATGCCACCAAAATAGCCTCTGAATTGGCTAAAAAACGCAACGAAGTCCGCGATAAAGAAGCCGCCATTCAAGCCCTACAAGTGCAAATAGCCGAATTAGAAAAAAACAAAGGCAGTAACACAGGTAGTGGGCGCAATATCGTTTTCAAATTGCAAATAGCCGCTTTTGAGAAGAATAGTCAATTGGGTAGTTTTTTAGAAAAATACCCCAAGTTTGTACTCTACGAAACCGACCCCAGCGACAATATGAAAAAGTATACGATTGGTTACTTCAGACACTACTTTGAAGCCAAACAATTAGAGAAATTTCTTACCGATATGGGCGCAAAAGTATTTGTGGTAGGCTACGAAAACGGAAAACGTGTCAATGACATCAAAAAACTAACTGATGGCTACTTATAAATATTGCTGGAAAAAGGCAATTGCACGCCACTCCGACCAATATTGTTTATTGAAATAAAGATTACTAAACCCACAATGCCCACCTCCTGTGGGCATTTCTAAATAAATGGTATCATATTTTTGTGCTTCTTCTATAGGGAAACAACCTTTACTTAGAAAAGGGTCATTCTGAGCATTGATTATCAAAGTAGGAGTACTAATTGTAGGTATAAATTGCCTGCTGCTGCATTTTTCATAATAATCATCAGCACTTGCAAAGCCATGCAAAGGAGCGGTATATCGCTCATCAAAATCGGCGATGAAACGCATATTTTTCAGCCCCGCAGTCGAAATATGTTCAGGCATTTGTAAGGCTTTACTTTTGATTTTTCGCCTAAAATCGCGCAGAAATATATGTTTATATAAAGTAGAAGAGAGTTGTTGAGAACTTCCCTTCAAATCGCAAGGCACTGAAAAAACAACCGCTTTTCCGATAGAAGCCAATGATGTATATTTTTTTTCACCCAAATATTTTAGCGTAATATTAGCCCCTAAACTAAACCCTACTAAATGAATACTTGTGTATCCTTTTTGAATTACGTGCCGAATCACGGTTTCTAAATCATCGGTAACGCCTCCATGATAAAGTCTACGCGTGAGGTTCATTTCACCGCTACAACTTCTATAGTTCCATGTTGCCACATCGTACCCTGCTATAGTCAAAGCACGCGCCATACCCTTCATATAAGGGCGCTGCGTATCCCCTTCTAACCCATGCGAAACAATGACGGCTTGTGTTGCTTTCTGCGTAGCAAAAAGCCAATCTATGTCTAAAAAATCGTGGTCGGGCGTACTAATGCGTTCTCTATGATAATGAATTTGTTTGATTCTTCTCAACTCAGAGGGCACTATGGTCTGAAGATGTTTATTGAAAAGATAAAAAGGTGCTTTATAGGAGCTATGCAGTAGGGGCATAACGAAAAAAAATGTATTTTTGGTGGCGCAAATTTACAAATAAAATTATGGAAATAAGCAAAAACTTATCATTAGCCTTAGTTCAAACTCACTTGTATTGGCAAGACCCTACAGCAAATAGGGCAATGTTAGAAGAAAAAATTGCAACTATAAGTACACAACCCGATGTGATAGTATTGCCCGAAATGTTCACTACTGGTTTTACAATGGAGGCAAGTAACCATGCCGAACCTATGCATCTGCACACTACCAAATGGCTACAACAGCAATCAGCACAGACCAACGCCGCCATAGTAGGAAGTTTTATTGTGGTAGAAAACCAACAATATTACAATCGATTGTTTTGGGTAACCCCCGATGGAAAAATTGACACCTACGATAAACGGCATTTGTTCCGAATGGCAGAAGAGCATTTGAGTTATACTGCTGGACAGTCTAAAATAGTAAAAAATTGGCGAGGTTGGCGTATTTGCCCCTTGGTATGTTATGATTTAAGATTCCCCGTCTGGAGTCGTAATACCATGATGGAGTACGATGTATTAATTTATGTTGCTAATTGGCCTGCACCTCGTATCAATGCTTGGGACACATTGTTGGCGGCACGTGCCATTGAGAATTTAGCCTACAGTGTCGGTGTGAACAGAGTGGGGACAGATGGAAAAGGATTGGAATATGTAGGGCATTCGGCTGCTTATAGTTTTAAAGGTGAATCTCTTTGTTATGCTTCACAGCAGGATACTATTTTGCAAGTTGTTTTAGAGAGAGAACTTTTAGAAGAATATAGGGCTAAATTTCCTGCTTATAAAGATGCAGATGATTTTTTGATACGTTGATACATAAAAAAACCTATAAGACTTTGCAATCCTATAGGTTTTTTCGAATTATATATAAAGAGTCTTAATCTTCTTTTATTTTACGCGTAGAGTAATTTATTTTACGCGCATCTGCTTCGCGTAATTGAAGTTTTACGTCTGTGAGTAAGCCCATTTTCACTGCTTCGTCTACTTTGAGCGACATTGTGATAAGTGGTCTTTCGTTTTCTTTCAATTTCGAGCGTTCTTGTTGCACATATTGTGGGATACCCTCAGGAGTAGTAAATACGTCATTCACTTGAATACGTGCTTCTTTACCCATACTTCTCTTTTTGGGCTCTCCTACATAGATATAACTCACTAATGATTTTTGCTCGATGGTTTGCAACTGTGTAGCTTCAGGAATACGTTGTTTTACGTTGATTTCCTGCTCACGCATTTTAGTTACCACCATAAAAAAGAACAAAAGCATGAACACAATATCAGGGAGCGAAGCTGTCGAGATAGCAGGAGTGGGTTTTTCAGATTTTTTAAAGGTTGCCATGTTATTTTCCTATTTGTGTGGGTTCTGCTTCTGAAATATTAAGTGGATAGGCTTTGCGCGCATTGTCGTATTTCACTTTCATTGCTTTATTGGCTTTTTTAGCATCAAAAGCTAAGTATTCGTCTACGGTAATGCCCATGTGTTTGGCACGTAATTCGTGATAAGCTGCTTTGATTGCATCTAAAATCGAGATATAGGTTTTGTAGTTCGTACCTCTATCGGTTTTGAGCGATACAACTGCTTTTTCAGGATTTACAGATAAGTCAGGGTCTTTGCCATTGTTATCTATAAACCTTTTTACAGCTTCCTTTAGGTCTTTTACATTCATTCTCTTACCCTCTACCAAGAGTTGGTTTTTGAAATTTACCAATACATTGAATACATCTCTTTCTTTTACTTTCGCTTCAATTTTTTGGTCTTTTTCGCGCTTAGGGGGCAATGTAATAGTGAGCCCCTTATCGCTTGCGATGGTAGTGGTTACGAGGAAGAAGATAAGTAGCAGGAAGGCGATATCAGCCATTGAACCTGCATTTACTTCGGGTATTTTTTTCTTATCTATTGCCATAATGGGTCAAATGAGGTTTTAACTTTTATCGGTTATTGAAAGAGCTAATTACCTCTGATACTACTAAAATGGCGATGCTCCCTAAGGTAAGGATATAAGACATCACTAAACCGCCTCCTAAGAGTTGGGAAAGAGATGCATCTACGCCAAATTTTTGGTATAAGGGAGTAACTTCAGCTCCTGATGAGAAATAAGAGATGAGGGCGAGTACTAAAAGTACGCCTGCACTGATGGCGGAGCCTTGCAATCCTTTTGGGTTACTCAACATATCCATGATAACGCTGGCAATGAGGGCAATAATGGCTACAATACCTAAGCCATAGGTAAGGAAGAATCCTACATCGGTAGATGTGCCTAATTTAACAGCAGGTTCAGTGGAACTAAAGTATATCCCAAACATGATGATAGTAACCAAGATGGTGATGCCGTAGATTACTAAGTTGATAATTCTTGAAACTGTTTTCATGAGAAAATTCAATGATTAAACAATATAAATGATTTGGGATTATTTTTTGGTCATTTCGTGGTGAATCAATACATCTATCAAAGAGATAGAAGACTCTTCCATTTGGCTTGTGATGCTGTCGATTTTATTTACTAAGTAGTTATACAATACTTGTAAGATCATCGCAACTACAAGACCCGCTACTGTTGTAATCAAGGCTACTTTGATACCACCTGCTACAATGGTAGGGGAAATATCACCAGCTCTTTCGATTTCATCGAAGGCGAAAATCATACCTACTACTGTACCGAAGAAACCTAACATAGGAGCTAAGGCGATGAACAATGAAATCCATACCAATCCTTTTTCTAATTTGCCCATTTCTACGGAGCCATAAGCAATCACTGATTTTTCTACTACTTCTATGCCTTCTGACATACGCATAAGCCCTTGAACGAAGATAGAGGCTACAGGACCGCGTGTGTTGCGAGCTACTTCTTTGGCTGCATCTACACCGCCCGATTGGAGTGCGCTTTCAATTTTTTCTACTAATTTTTTAGTGTTGGTAGTAGAGAGGGTCAAAGAAATGATACGCTCTACGGCAATGGCTAAGCCGAATATCATACAAACTAAGATGGGAGCCATAAAACGCCAGTCTCCTTCAATGAATTTGTCTTTGATAACTTGGTGTGTAGAAGCATCGGCAGCGGCGGCTTTTTCGGCATCGTCGGTAGTGGCTGTTTCTTCTACTTTAGCTTCTTCAGCTTTTTGTTCTTCTTTTACAGCTTCTTTTTTTTCTGTTTTGGCTGTATCTTTTTTCTCATCTTTTTTGTCTTGTGCGATGGCGTTGATGTTTACAGATAAGCAAACTATCAGGGCGAGCAGAGCGAATAACTTCTTCATACGATTTAGACTTATGTTTTGCGATTTAAGATTGTTTAAAAATTTTTGTTGATACCAAATGACTTTTAGTAATTGTCGCAAAGTAAAATATTTTTTTTTAAAAATTCAAAAAATATTCTTTTGACTTGGCAAAAATTGTAACTATGTTTGATTTTATCAAATTTTTTTAGGTTTTTTTTTAAAAGTTTATGTATTTTTCTTTTGAATGGCTGAATAATATACTTTTTCGCTTACTTCTGACCACTCTTGTATGTCTTTTTGAAATTTTTGGTAAGCAGTATAAATTTTTTGGCTGGTGCTGTCTTTCTCTACCATTTCGTTAATGGTTTCTTGTGTGCCTTTTCGGAGTACTTCCAAAACATCGTTGGGGTATTGGCGCAATTGCACGCCTTCTTCTTTTATCATTTTTTTAAGATAAAGATTATTTTTGGCTTCGAACTCGCCCAATGTCCAGATAGAGAGTCTATAGATAGCAGTTCTGATGATTTCTTGTAGGTCTTTGGGGAGTGCTTCGAGTTGTTTTTTGTTGCAAAATATTTCAAGAATGGGTCCTGGTTCGTGCCAGCCCGGATAGTAGTAGTATTTGGCTACGTTATAGAAGCCCATCACATAATCGTGGTAAGGTCCTATCCATTCGGCGGCATCAATGACTCCTCTTTCTAAATTGGTATAGAGTTCGTTGCCGGGCGTTAATACGGCAGTGCCTCCTGCTTTAGCAAGGGCTTTTCCTCCTAAGCCGGGTATGCGCATTTTGAGCCCTTTGAGGTCTTCCGCGCTGTTGAGTTCTTTTCGAAACCAGCCGCCCATTTGTACACCAGTGTTTCCTCCGGGTATGGGCACAAGATTGAAAGGGGCATAGAGTTCTTCCCAAAGTTGTAAGCCTCCTCCGTTGATAACCCAAGCATTCATTTGTTGGGCGTTCATTCCGAAGGGTATAGCGGCAAAAAACTGTGCGGCAGCGGTTTTTCCTGCCCAATAGTACGATACACCACTTGCGATTTGTGCTGCGCCTTGGCTTACGGCATCGAAGCATTCAAGGGCGGGAATGAGCTCACCTGCGCCATATATTTTAATTTGCATACGCCCTGCGGAGGCAGTTTCTATCCATTTTGCCATCATTTCTAAGCCTTCACCCAATACGGGGAATTTGGGAGGCCAAGTTGTTACCATGCGCCACTGGTATTGTTTATTGAAATTGATGTTGATATTTTTGTTGGTTTCGGTACTTTGGCAACTGCTGAGTAAGGTGCTGGTGGCACTTGTACAGAGAGTGGCGGCAGCAAGTGATAAAAAGCGGCGACGGTGATTCATTGTTTTTGCTAAACTAAAAAAGTGAAATGTAAGGGTACAAATATAGGTATAATGCGCCTTGAAACAAATTTTTCTTTGGGTTTGTATTGTATTTTCTGTATGATTGTATAGATTTGCGGCGTGAAAAAGTTAACAAAATTCATCTTTGCGGTATTTTTCGTTTTTGTAGGTATTCCACTGTTATCTTCTTTCTCTTGGGCTATTCCAGAGAGTGAGAAAGTATCTGTGGGCTTTCAAATTCAGGAAAATATAGATAGGGAGATTCTGACTAGCAACCCTACTCAGAAATCTCATGTGAGTCGCCGTTTGGAGTTGTCTAAATTAAGTTCTGAAAGGCAGGTGCAACAAAAGTTGCGCTTTATGAATGCCATTATTTTCCAATTGGGCAACTTTACCCTTCAACGTTCAAAAAATTACTATTTTACCCACCTAATCGCCTCTTCCTCTGCGCGGCGTTTATTATTTATATGGCATCTTAGCCTGATTATATAGGATTCTCCTCTCTCCTTTTTTATTCATTCATTTATTTATTTCTTTTTATTTTAATAAACTATAACACAATGCTGATTAGGGTTTACCTGACCTTTGCATTGCTATGTTGTTGTTTTTATTATACTTTCTTAATCTTATATCAATATGCAAAAAGTATTTTTAAAAAAACTACTTTTTAGTATAGGTGTGTTGTTGTTTTGCATAAATGTTGTCGATGCACAAGATACCTTATCTAAAAATTTACGGCTTTCTTATGAGGAAGCAAAGGCAATTTTATTGCGTGAGAACTTAGAACTTATCGCAGCTTACTATGAAGTAAGTAAGGCTGATGCGGCACTTATTCAGGCGAAGTTATGGCGTAATCCTTATTTTGTTTGGAATCAAGATTTGTATAGCTTGGAAAAAAATCAGTTTTTCAACTATCGCAATCAACATCTTTTACAAGTGGAGATAGTAGTACCTATTTCTGGAAAGTATATCAATAGTGTTCGTTTGGGTAAATTGGGTATAGAGCAAAATCGTTTGATTGTGTATGATATTATGCGTGCATTGCTTTATGACTTGGGGGAGCATTATTTTGAGTTACAGGCTTTACAAGCCAAAGAAAAACTATACAAGGAAATACTGATACGGTATGAAAAACTAATAGAAAGTGCGGAGAATAAACTTCGTGTAGGAGCTATTTCGAGCAATGAGGTGGTGCGGTTAGAATCTGAGTATATTGCCGTTCAAACAGAGTCTATTCATAATCAGAATGATATTCTGACGGAAATGTCTTCTTTGCGTCAGTTGTTGAATTTGCAAGAAAGCATTGATATTGAAACTTTGAACAAGTCTTTAACAGATAGTATTCCTCTTTCTGAGATAGATTTGATTAATGATGCGTTGGAAAATCGCCCTGATTATCGGTTGAATACTTCGCAAATTAAATACGAGGAAGTGAATCTAAAATTGGAAAAAGCCAATGCGCTGCCCGATGTCAAATTTGCATACCAACCTATTGACCGTGGTAGTAATTATGTGCGCCCTTATGAAGGGTTGGTGATAGAATTCAGCTTGCCTATTTTTGACCGAAACCAAGGCAATATTAAATTAGCAAAAGCAAAATTAGAGCAATCAAAGGTCAATCAATTACAAAGTGCGAACCTGATTAGGAACGAAGTGAGCCAATCTTATCATCAGTTACTTAATAGCCGTCAGGGGTTAGATAATTTCTCTTTGGCGTTTTTAGAGAAAATAGAAACGCTCAATCAAAATGCGAATCAGAACTATGAAAAAAAGAATATCAATCTTTTAGAATTCATTGATTTACAGCGCATTTATATCGAAAATAAACTTCAGTATATCGATATCATCAATGAATATCAGAAAGCTATCAACTATCTCAATTTTACAGTAGGTAAAGAAATTTTGAACTAAAAAAGTTAAAAATATGCATAATATAATAAAAACATTTACATTTATTTTTATCATAGCTACTTTTATTGCTTGTGGTAAAAAAGAAGCATCAGAAAATACGGAAGCAAAATTTTGCCTCACTGATACATTGGCTAAAAAAATAGAATTGGCAGAAGTGAAAACCCAAACAGTTGCCAATGAATTAGTATTGCAAGGCAAAGTAAGTTTTGATGAAGACGAGGTAACAAAAGTATATCCTTTGGTGGGAGGTTTTGTGAAAGAACTCTATGCCAATTTGGGCGATTATGTTCAGAAAGGGCAGGTATTGGCTGTGATTCGAAGCCCTGAAATAGCGGGTTTTGCTAATCAAAATAAAATGGCAGAAGCAAATTTGCGTGTAGCCGAAAAAAATTATCAAATAGCGCAAGAACTTTACAAAACGGGAAGTATTTCGGAGGTAGAGTTAGTCAATGCTAAAAAAGAGTGGGAAAATGCACAAGCAGAATTGTATAGGAGTAAAGAAGTACTTAGCATGTATAATGTAGGCAATGCTTCTTTTTACAATGTCGTAGCTCCTGCATCGGGCTTTGTAGTCAGCAAAGATGTAACCTTGAACATGGAACTTCGCACAGAAGATATTAAGCCCATCTTTACGATTTCTAATTTAGATGATGTATGGGTGATAGCTAATATTTATGAATCAGACATAGCACGTGTTCGTGAAGGCTATGAGGTAGAGATAATGACAGTATCCTATCCTGATAAAATTTTCAAAGGACGGATAGACAAAATTTTCAATGTGATAGACCCAGAAAGTAAAGTACTCAAAGGGCGCGTAGTGCTTCAGAATAAAGATTTTGAATTGAAGCCTGAAATGTTTGCCAATATCATAGTAAAATACGAAGAAAATGAGCAGAAAATAGCCATTCCCTCGAGAGCAGTCATTTTCGATAAAAACAAGTATTTTGTGATGGTTTACAAAGGCAATTGCCAAATAGAAACCCGTGAAATCAGCATTTATAAACAAATGCCCACAACCACTTACCTTCATTCGGGGCTGAAAAATGGTGAAAAGGTAATTTCTAAATACCAATTATTGATTTATGATGCCCTTAATGACTAACCTTCTACTTGTTTAAAAATATGAATAAATTGATTAAAAACATTATCGGTTTTTCACTGAAAAATCGGTTTTTTGTGTTCTTTGCTACATTAGTAATGATTATTACGGGTGTATATAGTTATTGGAATACTCCTTTGGAAGCCTTCCCAGATGTTACTAATACTCAAATCATTATTGTTACACAGTGGAACGGTCGTAGTGCGGAGGAAGTTGAGCGTTTTGTAACGATACCAATAGAAGTTGCGATGAATTCTGTGCAAAAAAAATCCAATCTAAGGTCTATTTCTATGTTTGGGCTCTCAGTGATTAAAATTATTTTTGATGATGGAGTAGAAGATTTTTTTGCAAGACAACAAGTCAATAACCTTCTTCGGAGCGTCAACCTCCCCGAAGGTGTAGAGCCCGATGTACAGCCTCCTTATGGTCCCACAGGTGAAATTTTTAGGTATACATTGCAAAGCCCTAATAGAAATACCTCTGACCTATTGGCTATTCAAGATTTTGTCATTGCGCGCCACCTTAAAAGCGTACCCGGAGTAGCTGATATTGTTTCTTTTGGAGGAGCAAGAAAAGTATTTGAAATCAATATCAACCCTTTGCTGTTAGAAAAATACGACCTCACTCCTTTGGAAGTATACCAAGCAGTGGAAAAAAGCAATGTCAATGTAGGGGGCGACGTGATAGAGCGCAACGGGCAGGCTTTTGTAGTACGCGGTATAGGTTTATTGAGCAAAATTAAAGACATCGAAAACATAATTGTCAAGACGGTCAAAGATGTACCCATTACGGTTCGAAATGTAGCCACAGTCAAAGAGGGAAGTGTACCAAGAGTAGGGCAAGTAGGACTTGATGCAAATGATGATGTGGTAGAGGGAATTATCGTACAAAGAAAAGGCGAAAATCCTGCTGAGGTTTTGAAACGTGTAAAAGCGAAAATAGAAGAGCTAAACACTAAAATATTGCCTGCTGATATTAAAATGGTAACTTTCTATGACCGCGACAAACTCATGGAATATTGTCAAGAAACCGTTTTGGAGAACTTAGCCGAAGGAATAATATTTGTTACAGTGATTGTATTACTGTTTATGGCAGATTGGCGTACTACCCTCATTGTAGGGCTCATTATTCCACTTTCGCTGTTATTTGCATTTATGTGTTTGCGTTTTATGGGAATGTCTGCCAATTTACTTTCTATGGGGGCTATTGATTTTGGCATCATCATAGATGGGGCAGTAGTTATGGTCGAGGGGTTGTTTGTAGTTTTGGCACATAAAGCACACGACGTAGGAATGTTGCCTTACAACAGAATGTCAAAGTTGGGCTTAGTAAAAAAAACAAGTATAGAAATGGGAAAAGCCATTTTCTTTGCCAAACTCATCATTATTACGAGTTTAATCCCAATCTTTTCTTTCCAAAAAGTAGAGGGTAAAATGTTCTCTCCTTTGGCTTATACTTTGGGCTTTGCACTTTTGGGCGCATTGATTTACACACTCACCTTAGTACCTGTATTAGCCAGTATTCTATTGAATAAGAATGTAAAAGAAAGAAACAACCCATTGGTCAATTTCTTTGATAAAGCCGTATCAGGCGGTTTTCATCTTACCTACCGCTTCAAAAGAATAAGCATACTGGCTTCTTTCAGCATAATGGCTGTCAGTATTTACTCTTTTGTCTGGTTAGGCTCAGAGTTTTTGCCCACACTCAACGAAGGAGCACTATGGGTAGAGGCTAAACTACCCATGAGCACTTCTTTGCAAGAAACCGTAAAAATGGTAAGTACTTTTAGGAAAGAACTCAATAGTTTTGAGGAAGTAGAGTCAGTATTATCGCAAGTAGGACGCTCTAATGATGGTACAGACCCTTCTGGCTTTTTCTATGTGCAAGCACAAGTAAACCTAAAACCTCGTGATGAATGGACAAGCGGACGGAGCTATGAGGAACTTATAGAAGAAATGGACAAAAGACTCCGACAATACCCTGGAATTGTGTACAATTATTCGCAACCCATTATTGACAATGTAGCCGAAGCCGTAGCAGGTATCAATGCTTCCTTAGCAGTAAAAATATTTGGCAATGACTTAAATGAACTCAATGCAAAGGCAGATGAAGTTGCTAAAATTTTACGCACCATACAAGGTATCAAAGATTTAGGAATACTACGCAACGTTGGACAACCCGAATTAAGTATTGTGCTCGACCAAGAGAAAATGGCAAGGTATGGCATCACCGTTGCTGATGCAGAAGCAGTCATAGAAATGGCAATAGGGGGCAAAACGGCTACCTACTTCTATGAACAAGAAAAGAAATTCGATGTACGTTTACGCTATCAAGAAGAATTTAGGAAAACCGAAGAAGCAATCCAAAACCTCAAAGTACCAAGTATTAAAGGTAATTTAGTACCACTCAAAGAAATCGCCATCATTGAGAAAAATACAGGAGGAGCTTTTATTTATCGCGATTATAATTCAAGATACATCGCCATTAAATTCTCCATTCGTGAGCGCGATTTAGGAAGCACCATAGCTGAGGCTCAAGCAAAAGTAAATGCACAAGTGAAGTTAGCCAAAGGCTATCGTATAGAGTGGGCAGGCGAGTTCGAAAATCAGGTACGAGCCACTAATCGTTTATTACAAGTCGTTCCGCTATGTTTAGTAGGTATTTTCGTATTGTTATTTACTGCTTTTGGCAATGTGAAAGATGCTGGCTTGGTGCTGTTCAATGTACCATTTGCCATCATGGGCGGCATTTTGGCACTCCATGCCACAGGCACTATCTTTAGCATTTCAGCAGGCATAGGTTTCATTGCACTCTTTGGTGTTTGTATCCAAAATGGGGTTATTCTCATTTCCGTATTCAAGAAAAATTTAGCCTCAGGGCTTCCCTTAGAAGAAAGCCTAAAACAAGGGGTAAAAGAACGCACCCGTGCCGTAGTAATGACCGCAATGATGGCAGCCATTGGATTGCTTCCTGCGGCTACTGCCACAGGCATAGGCTCCGAAACACAAAAACCTTTAGCCATTGTCGTCATCGGTGGAATGATAAGTGCTACACTACTCACTTTGCTCATTTTCCCTCTCATTTTCGAATGGGGCTACCAAAATGACCATAAAAAGAAAAAGAAAACTAAAAAAGATGATAACTATTTCGAAGATTTCGAAAACTAAACTAAAATATATACCATGAAAAATATATTATTATTGGGTATTTTCTCCTTATTATTTTGGGGAAATATTCACGCACAAAACTTTCCTTTTGATACCGCACAAAGTAATAATAAAAGTATTTATGATAAAAAAATACTGATAGGGTTGCAATTCAATCAATCATTTACAAGCCTCAATATAGGCGAGCAACCTCGCGCTTATTTCTTCAAGCCAAGCATAGGCATAGGGCTACGGCTGAACTATTATTTTGCAAAAAAATGGGGATTAGCCATCGGAATTGACTACCAACAAAGAGGTACAGGGGTCAAAAACCCAGATTTTGAAGGCGGTTTAGGAAATCCAGATTCTACTAATCGCGAAAGATTACGATTCAACTGCTTAGAAATACCCATTCATCTGCTTTATCGCTCTGCTAGTCCTATTTTCAAAAATCAAAATATGAGATGGAGTCTTTTTGTAGGCATAGCACCGAGTTATAATCTACAAGCCAGCGATGTATTTCACAGTATTGAAGATGGCTTCCATCAAGTAGTTTATGTTACTGACTTATATGCTCGTTTTGATGCCATTGCACAAATGGGCATAGGTTTAGAATTTCAGGCAGGATATGGCACGCTGTTTCAGTTGCATTTGATAGGCAATTTAGGTCTTCTCAATGTGTACAACAGTGAAATCACTTTTGGAAAATACTCTGCCCGAAACAGTGCTTTTGGCTTAAGATTGGGCTTTATGTTTTAAATTATAGCAAAATTAAAAAAACAAAATTAAGCACCTTGTAGCAGACTTCATACTCTGCAAGGTGCTTTTTTATGAGTTGGATTTGTGTTTCTAAAAAAAATCGTAATTTTGTGAAACTAAACCACATAATACAAATTCTGTATGATGAAAAATATAAAACTTTGGATACCTACTTTTCTACTAAGTTTTACGGCAGGTATTTTAGGAGCTATGGCTTGGCAATGGGGACAAATGAGCTTCTTATCTACACAACAAAACCCTCAGTTTCTACCCGAATACAAGCAATATGCACGCAGTACAAGTCAAACAGCCGCATTGGGCACTAATAGCGACTTTGTAAAAGCCTCTGCCCTTAGTACGCGCAGCGTGGTATACATCAAAACCGTTTCAGAACAACGCACCTATGATATATTTGAGTATTATTTTGGTGGCGGCGGAAGCGGCAAAACATTAGGGTCTGGTTCTGGGGTAATTATGACTGCTGATGGCTATATCGTAACGAACTACCACGTAATAGAAGATGCCGAACAAATAGAAGTAGTGCACGAAAAACGCACTTATGCAGCCAAAGTAGTAGGCACTGACCCCTCCTCCGATTTAGCCATCTTGAAAATAGAAGGAAAAGGGCTGCCTATGATCAAACTTGGCACCTCGCGCGATTTGCAAGTAGGCGAATGGGTAATTGCAGTGGGCAACCCTTTTAACCTCGAATCTACGGTTACGGCGGGTATTGTGAGTGCAAAAGGCAGAAGCATTAATCTTTTAGGTGGTAAATTTCCCTTAGAATCTTTTATTCAGACTGATGCCGCTATCAACCCAGGCAACTCAGGTGGGGCACTCGTAAATATGAATGGCGAATTAGTGGGTATCAATACAGCTATCCTTTCGCGTACAGGTTACTACACAGGTTATGGCTTTGCAGTACCCGTAGACATTGTAGCCAAAGTAGTCAATGATTTGATTCAATATGGCAATGTGCAAAAGGCTTTTATGGGCACAGAAGTAGAAGACCTCAACTCTACCTTAGAGAAAAAATACAACTTACAGATGAATAGTTTGCAGGGGGCAGTAGTAACCATTTTGCAGTCTAATGGCGCAGGTGCAAAAGCAGGATTACAAGTTGGAGATGTAATAGTACGTATCAACAACGATACTGTTAATAGTAAGAGTAATTTCGAAGAACAACTAAGCTACTACAGACCCGGCGATAAAATCAAGGTGGGTTTTCTACGCAATGGCAACTTTTCAGAAGTAAGCGTAACGCTCGAAAATATCAATGGTTCTATGGACATAGTGAAAGACGAAACCGTTACTATTCCCTCCTTAGGGGCTTCTTTTGAAGTACTTTCACAGATAGAAAAAGAACGATTGGGCGTAAAAAGTGGCGTTCGATTGGTAAAACTATGGAATGGGCTCATTTCAAGGCTGGGCTTAGAACCGGGTTTTATCATCACGGCTATCAATGGACAACCCGTAACAACGCCCCAAGATGTAGAAACATTGATTAACAAAACAAGAGGAAAATTAATTATAGAAGGAATCAACAAAAACGGAGCAAAAGGATATTACCAGTTTTATTATTAGATTGAACATGAACAAAAAATATACATGGGCAGTGAGATTTTATACCGCAATGGTATTGTTTTCAGCTTGTACCAGCCCACAAGACCGCGCCGAACGCCTTTTTCAAAGAGGCAACGAAGCCATCGGCGATAAAAATTATCCATTGGCATTGCACTACTTCGAGCAAGTAGTCAGTTTAGACAGTACTCGTGCAGATGCTTACAACAATCAAGGAGTAGTGCATGCTTCTATGGGAAACCACCAAAAAGCCATTGTACAATACCAAAAAGCACTCAAAATAGACAAAAAATTCTTCGATGCTTACTTCAATCGTGCCAACTCGCACTATGAAACCGCACAATACCCAAAAGCCATAGAAGACCTCAACCAAGCCATAGCCCTCTACCCCGATTCTGCCTACTTTAGTCATTTTGCACGCGCACGCGCCTATTTAGCCCTGCAAAACTACGCCAAAGCCTACGAAGACATTGAAATTTATATCAAACGGAAAACCATCAGCCCCATAGGGTACGAAATTGGGGGCTTTTTGCAATACAAAATGAAAAACTATGAAAAAGCCACCACGCTCCTACAAAAAGCCATCGAAATCAATCCCAAACAAGACCTTTCCTACGCCAACTTAGGGCTCATTGCTTTAGCAAAAAAACAATACACCCAAGCCCAAAAATACATAGACAAAGCCCTTGAAATCAATAGCTTAGAACCTTATAGTCTGAATGCGGCTGCCTTACTCTACCTCTACCAAACACAACCACAAAAGGCAATGCCCTTTCTTGAAAAATCAGTAAAAATAGACAGCACACTCCTCGAAACCCGACAAATAA
Organism: Cytophagales bacterium; assembly: GCA_004293905.1. GTDB lineage: Bacteria > Bacteroidota > Bacteroidia > Cytophagales > Microscillaceae > RDZE01. The sequence goes on from RDZE01000028.1 coordinate 50,146, forward strand.
AAGCCTTACTTCTATGGCAAAATAAAAAAACAAAAGAAGCCCAATCGCTCATCAATAATCTACAGAAAGAAGGGAAAAAACTCGAAATTTGGGAAAATTTTATGCAAAGCTATAGTAACGCCCCCTAATAATGCACGTATACTCCTAATGCAGTATAAAACCGATTGAACCATGAAAAAAATTCTTCTTACCTTCATCATTTTCAGTATCTACCAATACAATGGCTTTGCACAAGGTGTGAGCGATTATCGCACTTATCACCTCGAAGGACGCGATAAAATAGGACAAGGCGATTTCGAAGGGGCTATTGCTTCTTATGATGCCTCTATCAAAAAAATGCCCTACTACCCTGCCGTCTATTTAGACCGCGCCGATGCAAAAAGTGCCATCAAAGACTATCAAGGGGCTATTTTAGACTACTCTCATGTGATAGAAAAACAAGATTTTAATTACAAAGCCTTTCGCGGAAGAGGCATTGTCTATTATCAAATGCAACAATTTCAAAAAGCCAAACAAGATTTTGAAGCCTGCCTTAAACTTTCGCCCGAAGACAAAGAAGCCAAAAAATACCTTGCTTTTATCAACGAAGAATTGGCATTACAAGCGCAACAAGCGCAAATGGAACGCTCGAAATACGAAGCACAACAACGCGCTTGGCAAGAACGCCGCGAATACGAGCAACGTGTCATCAGAAACGTAATTGTTTGGGGGGTATTAGTGCCTACTGTCATCTGGCGTGTTTGTATCGGAAGACCTCATTACTACTACCACTATCATTACAGCTATTCGCGATAAAACGAAATTTGTGCTTAGTACAAAAATAACTATCTTTGCACTCCATTTATCTATTCTGAAAACAAAAAATGAAAAAAACAACTTTAACAATAATACTCATCGCATTTTTTGCTAATTTACAAGCACAACAACGTATCAATTTAGCAAGTGGTATCAGTTATATTCTTTTTGCAGCCAAAGAAAAAGGAAAAAAAGTAGAAACAGGCGATATACTCTCACTTTCGGTAGTAGTCAAAAACCACAAAGATTCTGTTTTGCAAAGTAGTTATGATGCAGGTTTTGCTTACGAAGTAACCACACAACCCCCTCAATTTGCAGGCGACCCCAGCGAAGTACTCTATCAAATGCAGGCAGGCGACAGTGTCATCACTTTCATACCCATCGAAATGCTCATCAAAGGTATGGGACAAGACCCGAACGACCCCAATTCATATCCTGTTTATGCACCTAAGGGAACAGAACTTAAATATTTAATGAAAATTCACTCTATCAAAGATGCAAAAACAGCCGAAGCTGAAAAAGAAAATGCCATAGGCGCAATGAAAAAAGAACAAGAAGAAACAATCCAAAAATACCTCAAAAACAATAATCTGCAAAGTGTGGCACTTCCCTCAGGTTTGCATGTTATTATTACTAAAAATGCCCCCGAAGGCAGAAAAGCACAAGCCAACGATATGGTAGCGGTGCATTACAAAGGCTATCTACTCAATGGCGAAGTATTTGATGAATCTTACCAAAGAGGAGAACCGATAGAGTTCACCTTAGGCGTAGGGCAAGTAATTACGGGTTGGGACGAGGGCATCGGTCAAATGCGCATAGGCGAAAAAGCCAAACTCATTATCCCTTCTTATTTGGGCTATGGCGAAAAAGGCGCGGGCGGCGTAATTCCTCCTAATGCCATTCTTGTATTCGATGTAGAATTGATGAATATTAGAGAATAAAGAGCATCACTAAGTCGCTATGGGACGAAAAAAACTAATTCGCTTTGCCGAAAACAAAGACGAACCTCTAATGTTGCAAGCCGAAAAACCTTTGTACCACCAAATCAAAGGCAAATGGAATGAACTTTTTTTCCAAGAGTCCAAACCTTTGGTGGTAGAGTTGGCTTGTGGCAGAGGAGAGTACAGCGTAGGCTTAGCCGAAAAATACAAAGAAAAAAACTTTATAGGTGTAGACATCAAAGGCGACCGAATGTGGAAAGGTTGCCAAGCCGCACGCGACAAAGGACTTACCAACGTAGGATTTTTACGCACTATGATACAAAACATAGAGCAGTTTTTTGCCCCCGAAGAACTTAGCGAAATATGGATTACTTTCCCTGACCCAAGACCCAAAAAAAATGATGCACGCCGAAGACTTACACACCCACGTTTTCAGGAAATGTACCGAAAATTAGTAAGTACCCAAAACCTAATACATCTAAAAACCGATAATTTGGGGCTTTTTGAATATACTTTAGAAGTATTACAACAACAACCCATTCAAAACCTGCGATACACTTACGACCTCTCACAGTCTGAAATGTTGCATTGGCACGAAGGCATACAAACACGCTACGAAAAAATATTTTCTGCCAAAGGCTTCAAAATCAATTATTTGCAATATAGTTTTCAGAAAGACTCAAGCGACTCGTTTCCTGCTCCACTACTTTCTGAATGATTTGCATGGTTTCGAAAAAATTTTTGAGTTGCTCATCGCTTAGGTTTTCTTTCACCATTTGGTTAAATCTCTTGATTACCTTCTTAGAAAACTCTCTGCCTTCCAAACCTTTTTCTGTCAAAAATATACGAAAAAAGCGTTTGTCTTTCTCATCTTGCACCCTATAAATATAGCCTTCTTGCTCCATGTTTTTCAGTGTTCGGGTAATGCTCCTCGATTCTAAGCCCAACAAAGGTGCTATTTTGGTCGCAGGTGTGCCATTTTCTGCATCTATATTAATCAAGATATAACCTACCGAAGCAGTAGAATCATGTTTGGCAGACTCGGCATTATACATACGAGCTATTGCGTGCCAAGCAGCTTTTATTTGATAATCTACGGATTCTTCTCTTTTTTTCATGTGTTAAATTTTGTGCAAAGTTAGCTGTTTTTTAAGAGCTTTACAAGCCCCTAAGCTGTTTTCTTTGCTGTTAGCCATTGTCGCATAATACCCGCATAGTACCATTGATAAGGCACATGTATCCAAGCATACCATTGATGAGGAAGACGCAAAAAACGAAAAAGCCAAGAAGGATAAATAGCCGCGCGGTCGTGTTTGATGGCATAAAGCATCGCTTTTGCTACTTGTTGCGCCGTTTGAGAGGGAAAAGGAACAGGAACTGTATTGCCTTTGCCTGCCTTATCGAAAAAGGCGGTACGTGTGGCTATAGGATAAACCAAGCCCAACTTCCCTTGGTCGCTTTTTTCGTACCGATAACTATCCCAAAAACGTGCTAATGCTGCTTTTGTAGCCCCATAAAAAGCATAACCCGGCACGCCCAAATGTGCCATTGCAGAGGCTGTTGCCAATACATAATATTTACGATTGGTGTTATACTGTTTCATTTTTTGCAAACTATACAGCGGAGAAAACACATTTAATGCAAATATTTTTTCTATGTGCTGCCAATCTGCTTTCGCGCTTACCATTTCATAATAAGCAAAACCCGCATTAGCGATGAAAATATCTATTGTGGTACAATGCTGCAATGCAAACTCGAAAAGAGCATCAATGCCCTCTGCCGTTGATACATCGCCTTGATGCGTAATAATTTTTGCCTTTGCAGCATTAGGCAAAGCAACAGACTGTAAGTCATTGGCTATCAGCGTACAATCGTATTGACAAAGCAAGTGTAACAGTGCCTGCCCTATTCCTGAAGCTGCCCCCGTAAGTATAATATTTTGTTGGTGTATTTGCATGAAAAGCTATTTAAAAAGTTCATCGATGGTTTTTTGCATATAATCTACTTTTTTGCGCAATATATCATCTTCGGCTAACCAAGGCATTACTTTGGCGCGCTCCGACTCGGTGAAGAGCATCGCATAAATTTCGGCTTTGTCCTCTTCCAAACCTGCTGTAGAGTAAAGATTGATAAAACCCTTTTGTGGGTGTGTCATAGGGTATTGGTTAGAACCGCGTTGCGAAGCTCCTCCTGCGCCATATTGAAAAGTAGGCTCGTTGAATGCCGCCCATTGAGGGTCTTTGTAATAGGTATTGCCAAAACGTTGCTCCTCTATCATGTGGTAGTATTCGTGGTGTACTACATGGCGTTGGTAAGTAGGGTTATGATTGCCCAGTAAAAAATCGTAGTATAATATCTCTTTGTAGCAATCGGGAATGGCAGCGCGGCGTTGTCCATTATAAGCCACAGATTTGCAAAAAACAATTTCCTTCACCCCTGTTTTTTTGATATACGAAGGAGTGTATTTTTGCCATTCCTCTTTGAATAATTGCAGATAAGTAAGTAATTTTTCGTAATCTTCTATAGTGGCAACTTCTGCCGTAACACTATTACCCCAAGTAGATACAGGAATCTCTGTATAGTATATTTTTAATCCATATTGGGTAGAAAGTATGTTCAGAATATCCTCTATGGCTTGTTTTTTATCCTGAGAATGTGCATTTAGAGTAAAAAAGAAAGAAAAAACAACCAATAACAAAATTTTCATCTTATTTTTCATACTGCATTTTTTTAGTTCCTTTACAAAGATAGTTTTTTTTCTCAATCAAGTGCGTATTTCTCTATGATTGTTTTGTGTTGAGGATATTTTTCTAAAAGTTCTTTTTTGTGAGCCAATTCAAAACCCTCAAATTCAAAGCCCGGTGCAACCGTACAGCCTACCAATGCATAGCTATCAGCCGCAATGACCGCCGCCGCAAACCAACAACCCGCAGGAATCACTACCTGAAAATGCGCCTCTTCATCGGGATTGCTTCCATTGATTTTTTCTTCCAACACTCCTGAAGGGTGCAGGATATAAATTTTCACACTTGAGCCCGCATAAAAATGCCATAGTTCATCGGCATCAATCCGATGAAAAGCCGAAAAATGTCTACTCTCTAAAAGAAAGTAAATTCCTGTGCCATAGCTTCTTAGCCCTTTTTCAGAGGCATATCCTCCCTCTGTGGCTCGGTATACCTCTTTGTAGTACCCTCCTTCGGGGTGTGGCAGGAGTTCTAATTTTTTTATCCAATCTTGAGAATTCATGAGTATTTCACTTTTTTTTTGTAAAAAAACTTAAAAATTGTAGCTTTGCAAAAATAACGATACCAAAGTGAAAAAAAGCATTTATTTATTAAAATGGGCGATTCTATTTGCAATCTATTTTTTATCAAACACTTTTCTAATCGCTCAAGTGCGTTTGCAAAATGTAACTGATAGTTTATACGAGCCAAACGACACTGCCTTGATTGAAAAAATACTATTGTTTCAAAGAAAAGGCAAAGAAAAAGCTCGATACATCACCTTAGGAGAAAAAGTAAGTCTACGCACCAATGATAACAATAAAAAGAAAGGTGTTATAGAAGCCATTGAACCCGAATTTGTACAAGTATCGGGCGAAACCGTCAACCTCAGCGATGTCAAAAATTGGTGGGTGAAAGGTACGGACAGCCGCCTCAATAAAAAAGCAGGGCGCGTTGTTAATGTTTGGTCTTTAGTAATAGGTGTATTAGGTGGATTATTGTTATTGGGCGGGGCACAAGGCGGAGGTTCATTAGGAATGATAGGGGGTGCAGCACTTCTCAGCGGAGGCATCATAGCAGGACTCAATAGTACGCCCACTTTTTTCAAAAGAGACAAAATAAAAAGTGAAAAATGGACTGCGAGTGCCGCCTACAGAAACGGTAATACGGGAGCTATCAATAAAGATTCACTCAAAATGCCCCCTGAAATCACTTTTGACCTACAAGCCAAAGATATAGAATTTAATACCCCCATCAAAATAGTAGACGCTAAAATTACCAACAACGCCACCAATCAAACCATTGAACATACTTTTTTGTATGATAGTCTTACTAAACAAGCAAAAGCAGTTGACATACCCAATCAACAAATTTACACTTGTACCATTAAATCTAAAGGCTACCAAGATACTACTCTCATTCTTAATGTAGCACAAAAGAAAAAACAACCCGTAGTATATAGCCTTGCGCTCGTACCCAAAATAATAGACTATGAACTTAACATAGGCGATATAGATGGCAACGAAGACTTAGAGGTAGGCGAAGTATTACTCATCAATAAAACCAGAAACCAACAAGTGGTATTGGATAAAAAACAAACAACAGGAAAATACAATGTCCAAATTCGCTTAGAAGATGAGTACGAATTAGCCATCAACAATGCAAAAGGATATTTCTTTTATAACTATCAATTCAAAGTAACTGAAGACGACTATTTGGCACACAACCAAGACGGACACGAGCGCAACGATACACAAGTGAATAAAAATGGCATGAACATACTCCTGACTCCGTTCAAAGTAGGTGCGAGAATAGACCTTTATGGCATCTCTTTTGCCAGCGGCTCAACAGTCCTTAACACACAATCTATCAAAGAATTAGACCGTGTAGTAAACCTCATGCTACAATACCCCAATGCACGCATAGAAATAGGCGCACATACCGATAACGTAGGCGACCCCTCTATGAACTTGCAACTCTCACAACAAAGAGCCAATGCCGTATTGAACTACCTCATAAGCAAACAGTTAGTAGCCAACCGATTCGTATGCAAAGGTTATGGTGATACCAAACCTATAGCCAGTAATGACACCGAAGAAGGAAAAAGTAAAAACCGAAGATTCGAACTAATTGTAATAGGTCTATGATTAAAATAATGCTGATAGACGACCACGCCATCGTGCGTGAAGGGCTTAAAAGTCTTATCGCCCAACAAGAGGATATGCGCATCGTAGAAGAAGCCAGCGATGCTCAAGAAGCACTCGAAAAACTCAGCCAAAATAGCGTTTCTGTAGTACTTTGCGACCTCAACCTGCCCGATACTGACACCTTTGCCCTCATACAGCAGATACAGAAAAAATACACCAATACCAAAATCATCATTCTTAGCTCGCACAATGAAGAATACTACATACTCAAAGCAATGGAAGCCAATGTAGATGGTTATTTGCACAAAAGCATCGTCAAAAAAGAACTTGTAGAAGGCATCAGAAAAGTGCTCAAAGGCGAAAAATACTATTCACAAGCCATTTCACAAACCATCATTAACCACATGATTGCCAATCGCTCAAAGCCCGATGTATTCACCCCGCGCGAAAAAGAAATACTCAAACTCATCAGCGATGGACTAAGCAACAAAGACATTGCCGATAAACTTTTCATCAGCACCAAAACAGTAGAAACGCACCGCGCAAGCCTCATCAAAAAAGCAGATGTGAAAAACAGTGCCGAACTCATTAAATTTGCCATAGAAAACAAAATCATTTGATTTATTTATTAGTTTTGCCCCTTCAAAATTACTCATTCTTTATTTGCTTATGAAAGACAAACTCTCTACCTCAGAAGAAGGACAACGCAAAGACATGGAAAACTACTACCGTTTCCAAGCCAAAATCTATGATGCCACCCGATGGATTTTTCTCTTCGGACGCTTTTCCGTTATCCGAAAAATACCTGTCAATTACAAAGACAATCTACAAATATTAGATGTCGGCTGTGGCACAGGTGTTAATTCAAAAGCATTAGCCCTACAATTTCCCAATGCCCACATCACTTCCATAGATGTATCGAAAGACATGCTCGACAGAGCCGCCGAAAAACTCAAGCCCTTTGGCGACCGCATCACGCTCATCAATGAGCCTTACCAAAGCGATACCAAATGGAATAATCATTTCGATATCATTCTCTTTTCTTATTCGCTCACAATGATTAACCCTCAATGGTCTGAGCTAATAGAACAAGCCAAACAAGACCTAAAACCCAACGGATACATTGTAGTTGCCGATTTTCACGATACCAAAATGGGTTTCTATAAAAAATTTATGCGCTCCAACCACGTCCGTTTAGATGGGCATTTGCTCCCATTCCTCAAACAAAGATTCAGACCCGTTTATGAAAAAGTAAAAAATGGCTATGTAGCCGTATGGCAATACCTTATGTTCATCGGAAAAAAAGAACAATAATTTTTGTAAAAAAATCATGAAATACAAAGAGTATAAAAATCTTTCATATACACAAATAGAAAAACAAATCCTCGAATTCTGGAAAAAAGAAAATATCTTCGAGAAATCTATCTCCAGCCGCGAAGGAAAAAAACCTTTTATCTTCTACGAAGGTCCTCCCTCTGCCAATGGTATGCCCGGCATACACCACGTAATGGCAAGAACCATCAAAGATATTTTTTGCCGTTTTCAAACACTCAGCGGAAAACAAGTGCATAGAAAAGCAGGTTGGGACACACACGGACTCCCTATAGAGTTACAAGTAGAAAAAGAATTAGGCATCACCAAAGATGACATAGGCAAAACCATCAGCATAGAAGAATACAACCAAAAATGCCGAGAAACCGTGATGCGATACACCGATGTATGGGAAAAACTCACCGAAGGAATGGGCTATTGGGTAGATATGCAAAACCCCTACATCACCTACAAAAACGAATACATAGAAACTGTTTGGTTTTTGCTCAAAAAACTTTATGACAAAAAAGTAAATAACCAACCACTTCTTTACAAAGGCTACACCATACAACCCTACTCCCCCAAAGCGGGTACAGGGCTTAGCTCTCACGAATTGAACCTACCGGGTTGCTATCGCGATGTAACAGACACCTCCATTACGGCACAATTCAAAGTAAAACACGACCCCCAATCTGCATTCCTCTTCGAAAAAGAAAACGAAGACCTCCGTATATTGGCTTGGACTACCACCCCTTGGACATTGCCCGCCAACTGTGCCTTAGCCGTAGGCGAAAAAGTAGAATATGTCAAAATAAAAACTTTTAACCCCTACACCCACACGCCTGTATCGGTTATTTTGGCAAAAGCACTCATTCATAAATACTTTAATGAAAAAGGAAACGAAATCGCTCTTGATAGCTACCAAAAAGGCGACAAAATCGTTCCTTACCAAATAATAGCCGAATACAAAGGAAAACAATTAGAAGGCATACACTACGAACAACTTATGCCCTACATCACGAATGAAGACCTCGAAAAAAACGCATTCAGGGTCATCATTGGCGATTTCGTAACCACCGAAGATGGAACGGGCATTGTCCATACGGCTTCTGTATTTGGCGCAGATGACTTCCGCGTAGCAAAACAAAACAACGTACCCGCTGTGTTGGTCATAGATGAAGAAGGCAACTGGAGTCCTTTGGTGAATAAACAAGGGCAGTTTGTAGCCGAATTGAAAGACAAAATGAACCAAGACCTCCGCCAAATAGCGCAAAAACTTGGTAAAAAAGAAAATGAATACGACTTACCCAAATATATGAAGCAAGAGTACGAAGAAACGCCCCTACCCGAAGGGTATCTTTCTTCTGATATACTCATCTCCATTTTATTAAAAGAACAAAACAAAGCCTTCAAAGTAGAAAAATATGTGCACGCCTATCCGCACTGCTGGCGCACCGACAAACCCATTCTCTACTATCCCTTAGATTCTTGGTTTGTACGCACTACTGCCCTAAAAGACAAATTAGCAGAACTCAACAAAACCATCAATTGGAAGCCCGAAAGCACAGGTACAGGCAGGTTTGGCAACTGGTTAGAAAATTTAGTAGATTGGAACTTGTCGCGCCAACGCTATTGGGGAATTCCCTTGCCTATTTGGGTTAATGCTAATGATGTAAAAATATGTTTAGGAGGTCGCAAAGATTTTTTAGAATATGGTATAAACTGTTACTTTTTTAACAAACAAAATTTACTCGATAACTTGAATAAGTTGCGAAGCAAGATAGAAGAAAATATAATTTCCTTGGAGAAAATGTCAGTTAAAGACAATTATCCACCAAACTATCTTCTCAAGTGGCGTGAAGCACTAAAAGATTTATTAATAGCAGATAAAATATCTTCTGTAAACTTTTCTCTTCTTGACTTAGAACAAGCAAGAATACCTGTTGAATACTATAAAGACTATTGTTTAAAGAAAATTGAAGAGAAAGATTTAGAAAATCTTGATTTACATCGTCCCTATGTAGATGATATTTATTTTATAGATGAAGAAAGTCTTGAATATCATCAAATTTACAAAAGAGAACCAGACCTTATCGATGTTTGGTTCGATTCGGGGGCAATGCCTTATGCACAAAATCATTATCCTTTTAACCCAACACTTTTCCCTGAAGGCGAAAAAAACACTCCAGCAGGCAATCAAAACCTATACCCTGCCGATTTCATCTCGGAAGGTGTAGACCAAACACGCGGCTGGTTTTTTACCTTGCACGCCATAGCAGGTATGTTGTTTGATTCTGTGGCTTTCAAAAATGTAGTTTCTACGGGGTTGGTATTAGACCAAAATGGCGAAAAAATGTCTAAAAGCAAAGGCAATGTAGTAGAGCCTTTTGACATTACCAAAAATATCAATTTTGTGTATGAAAATAAGCAAACCAAAGAAAAAATAACCCTGAGCGGAACGTATTTCATAGAGGGTGCTTTGAGCAAATATGGCGCAGACGCTACCCGATGGTATATGGTGAGCAATGCCAACCCTTGGGACAATCTTAAATTTAGTTGGGAAAACCTCCCCGATACTACCCAAAAAACCATCAAAGGAAAATCGGAAGGCATAGAAGAAGTCGTCAGAAAATTTTTTGGCACACTCCAAAATACCTACAACTTTTTTGCCCTATATGCCAACCTTGACCAATTTGAGATTGACGAGCAAAACATAGTACCCATTGCCGAGCGAAGCGAATTGGATAGATGGATTATCTCTGTATTGCAAACCCTCATACTTGAGGTTACACAACACTACCAAAACTACGAACCTACACGCGCCGCCCGCGCCTTAGAGTATTTTTTGGATAGCGACCTCTCTAATTGGTATGTACGCCTCTCGCGCAAACGATTCTGGAAGGGCGAAATGACCAAAGACAAAAAGGCGGCTTACGAAACTCTTTACGAATGTTTGAACGTGGTAGCACAACTAATGAGCCCTATTGCGCCTTTCTTTGCAGAGTGGCTTTACCAAAATCTTACGAGCAGTATCCGCGAAAAAGCCATTCAAAACCAAACTCCTTTGCAATACCAATCAGTGCATCTGACTTACCTCACTCAAGCAGAAACCGAACGCATAGATAAGGCATTGGAAGAAAAAATGCGCCTTGCCCAAATTATTTCTTCTCTTACGCACTCTTTGCGCAAAAAAGCCGAAATACGAGTAAGACAGCCCCTGCAAAAAATCCTTATCCCGATTTTAGACCCTGCACTCAAAGAAAAAATCGCGGCAGTAACCGATATTATCTTGGCAGAAGTGAACATCAAAGAAATCAGTTATATAGATGATGATTCGGGGATTGTGGTCAAAAGTATTAAGCCTAACTTCAAAACTTTGGGCGCGAAATACAAACAACAAATGAAAGAAGTTACCCAAGTAATACAACAATTGACCCCCGAAGACCTCAAAACGATAGAAAAAGCAGGTGTATTAGAAAAAGCAGGCTTTCAGATAATTTTAGAAGATTTGCTCATCACTTCGCAAGAGGTACAAGGTTTATCAGTAGCTTCGGAAGAAGGCATCACGGTAGCCCTCGATTTGCAAATCAGCGAAGCCCTGCACTTAGAAGGCATCGCGCGCGACATTGTCAATAGAGTTCAGAACCTACGCAAAGACCAAGGTTTAGAGGTGAAAGACCGCATAAGCATAGAAGCCGCCGCCAACGAAACACTGCTACAAGAAGCACTCAGCACTTTCCAAAACTATATTTGCCAAGAAACACAAGCCGAATCGCTTGCTGTAGTGGCACAGTTAGAAGCCGAAAGTTTTGAAATAGACCAATTTCAAGTACCGATTCGCATTTCAGTTATCAAATAGTGAAAATAACCGTTTTAGGCAGTGGAACTTCTCAGGGCATACCCGTAATCGCTTGCGATTGCGAAGTATGCCGTTCATTGGATTATCGCGATAAACGTTTGCGTGTGTCTATTCATATAGAAGTGGCAGGCAAAAGTTTGGTGATAGATACAGGACCTGATTTTAGACAGCAGATGCTACGCGAGCGTATCAAACAGGTTGATGCAGTGCTTTATACGCACCAGCACAAAGACCACACTGCTGGTATGGACGATTTGCGCTCCTATAATTTTATTCAAAACAAGGATATTCCTATTTATGCACGCAAAGAGGTGATTGTGCAACTACAACAAGAGTTCTCGTATATTTTTGTACCCAAAGAAAAGAAATATCCGGGCGTACTCAGTGTAGAAACTTTTGAAATATACAACGAATCTTTTTGGGTAGAAGGTATTAAGATTTTACCGATAGAGGTATTGCATTATCGTTTGCCTGTGTTTGGTTTTAGAATAGGTGATTTTGCATACATAACAGATGTGAACTACATTGCTGAAGCAGAGTTACAAAAACTCAAAGGAGTGCGCCATCTGATTTTAGGAGCTTTGCAACGCGAAACACATATTTCGCACTATAGTCTTGAGCAAGCTATAGAGGTAATTGGGAAAATCAAGCCTGAAAAAGCCTATCTTACACACCTAAGCCATCGTATGGGATTGCATGCGGAGGTAGAGAAAGAACTGCCCGAAGGTATTTTTTTGGCGTATGATGGGTTGCAGATTGTACTACCATAGTACTTCTTTTACTTCTTCTACGGTCATATTGGGCTGTATATCAGCGCGATAGAGCATCTCAATCAATAACTTATCTATGGCTGCGTATTGTGTGGTGGTAGTCCAAGATTGGTAAAAAATGCTGTCTTCGTAGTGGTAGGAGTCTTGCAATAGCCCCAACGCCTGTGTGAGTTCTTCGCGTACCAAATGCCGTTGTGCATTGGTGTCTTTTACACGATAAGTATCCACATACATAGAGCCGCGTGCTACCTCGCCATTACCTCCAAAATAGACATAACACAAACCCATATTTCCCTCCAAATAAGGTTTCGTATTGGCATCGTACAAGGCATAGTTTTTATGACTTCCAAAAAAGACGATAAAATTGGCATCAGATTGTTTGCTTACACGTACTAAGCGAATTGAAGTAACATTTTTCAGAATCTGATTGATTTCAGCCATCACAGTTATTAGTTCATTTTCGAGCAGTGTATTGGGCTCACCTATTACAAAAATTTTCAGGTCTTTTGTCCATTTATGCACGCGTGGGTCGCTATTGCCAAATTCTGCACCAAAAGCAACCTCTAAGAAATAGCTCTTAACATTTTGCGGAGTAGGCTGCGCTGCACTATCACAAGCAACCAATAGAAAGAAAAAACAAAATAAAGCAGGTAAATATTTCATTGTATAAAAGTGGTTCAAAATGTATAATACGCACAAATATGCATAGTTGTTTTGTGGAGTTGTTTATTTACGCAAATAACCTGTTTTAGCTATTTATCAAAGTACATCTCCTACCAACCTCCCCCTCAAAGATAAAAGTAAAATAGCGTATCTTAATTTTACTCATTGATGGTACTAATTTTGGGGTACACTATAGTCAGTTATAAATTTCTTTTAATCTTTTATTCTCTTCCCTGAGTTCCTGAATAATAGTATTCAAACATTTTATCTGTTCAAAAAGTATTTCTCGTTCTTTTTCTGTAAAGTCTTGATTTTGAACTACAGGGTTTCCTGATATAGATGCTATTTGGTTATTTTTAATTATTTTGCGTATAATTTCTTTTTCATCTATTTCTAAAAAACGGTGAAACTCTAACTCATCAATTTCATAAAATTGCGCTAATCGTGTAGTACGTTCAGTTGTTAGTTGCATCTCATCATTCTCAAGACGACTGTAGGTTTTTTGTGTAATATTAAGTTCGTTTGCTATAACTTCTTGAGAATAACCATGCAGGTTTCTCAATAATCTTAATTTGTTGCCTATTTTTTGCATCATTTTTTTTTTTGCAAGCTATAAACTTTTTTCCTTAAAAACAAGTCTAAATTAGTCAAAAAATGACTTGTTTAGACGATAGTAGGTAATTATTTTTACATCATAATCAATAATTAAACAAGTGAGCATCTTTTATTTTTGTTTGGGTGCTATTCTAAATAATACACAAACTTAAAAATAATAAATGCAAACCGTAGCAATGTCAATCTATGTTAGGGATATTCCCATTTGACTCTTTAAATCTTTAATAATATGAAAAAAAATTTCTTTAGAACATTTATGCTTTTTGGTGCATTATCTCTTATGTCATTTGATGACGGGAACACAAATAATACGGGAACACATGAATTAACTGGAAATCCAATGTTTGGAAGCAGAGAAGAGTGTATGCCTCCAATCGTATCTCCTTATGGAGAAGGATGCGTTAGACAGTGCAGAACTCATACTTATATCTTTTGGATTGATTTTGTAGGTAATTTCTCGCCCGAAAATTGTTAATAATTGCGTTAATATTTTTGTACTCAAAATATTTTATTTGTTAAAAATCAAAATATTTTGAGTATTTATAGATTAATTTCGTACATACAAAAATAGTGTTATTATATTATGAGCAAACTAAATCTAATATTATCTTCAATAATTCTATTGCTTTCATTCTCCAATTTGGTATTTGCTCAGGTACAAATAGAGATTAGAAACACAGACATAGAAAATATATCAGCCCTCACAGTTGCTATTGAGT
>RDZE01000029.1 GCA_004293905.1 Cytophagales bacterium
TACCCATTGGCATCAGCGATGAAGGCGAACCCGATATCAACCCCCAAAGAAGAATTTGCTCTGTCTATGTACTCATCGTGAGCGAGCATTAGAACAATCTTTTGCATTTTTCGCAAAACTCTTTATCTTTGCAAAAACACCTTTGCATAATTTTGTTAGTTGCTATCATAGAAAATGAATGGTCTTTAGAATGGCTATCACCCCTTACTTTCTTCACTTTCGAATGGGAAAGTTTTTGGTATTTGTACCTTTTCCCTATCATACCGCTTTTGTTTTTGTTGAGATGGCTTCTAAGTTATCGTTATGCGCAAAAAATAGAAGTTGCCCTCACCGCAGAAGAACTCATCAAAAAACCCATTCGCTTGTTGCGCTTTGTACCCAATATCATACTTAGCATTGTTTTGTTGTTTCTTTTGATAGCTGCTGCACGCCCACAGCGTACCAATGAACAAATAGAAGTAAGTTCAGAAGGCATAGACATCATTTTGGCAATAGATATTTCTCAATCTATGCTCATTGAAGATTTTCAGCCCAATAGATTAGAAGCCGCCAAAAAAGTAGCAACCGATTTTATCAGTGGACGCAAATACGACCGCATAGGCATCGTTATATTTTCGGGCGAAGCCTATTCCTTAGCCCCTCTTACCACTGACTATCAAATGCTCAAAAACTATTTACAAGACTTAGCCTACACAGACATCAACCAAAGCGGTACAGCCATCGGCTCGGCATTGGCAGTAAGCACCAACCGATTGCGCGAATCGAGTGTAAAAACCAAAGTTATTATTTTGATTAGTGATGGCGACAACACCGCAGGCAATATAGACCCTACCACTGCCGCACAATTAGCACGTGCCTACAACATAAAGGTTTACAGCATTTTAGTAGGCATAGAGGGCAAAGTGCCCGCAGGGAAAAATGCCTTTGGCATCACACAATACGTAGAAAATACCATAGACGAAACCACCCTCAAAGAAATAGCAAAAATAGGAGAAGGAAAATTCTTTAGAGCTTCAAACAACAAAGCCCTACAAGAGGTTTTTACTACCATCAACCGCTACGAAAAATCTGAAATCAAAGAAACACGTTTTCAAACCACACAAGACTACTACTTTATTTATTTGCGTTGGGCTATGGTTTTCCTTATCATTTGGATAACCCTCAAAAGTACTTTCATCGCCAACGCCTTAGAAGACTAAGCACTTATCATCATACCCTCAACATTATGAAAGAAGAAGTAAGCAAAAGCACCCCAAAAATCAAAAGACGCAAAGCACTCAAAATACTTGCAGGGGCTACTGCTGCAGCCGCTCTGATGCCCTCAAGCATTGTGGTAGGCAAAGACAAAAGCGAAACGTTTAAAATAGCCATCAAAAACGGAAAAGTATTTACAGAAGGTGTATTCAAAAGCGTAAATGTAGGCATTACTACTAATAACTTGATTCAACTCAGCCACGACGACATTCCTGCCCAAAAAGTCATAGATGCCACAGGACTACTCGTAAGCCCAGGATTTGTAGATATTTTAGCCGACAATGCCGCCAATCCTAAAACCACCTACCCTATCTTCGAAAAATACAAATTAGGCGATGGTTGTGCTACTGTATTGCAAATGCACGGCGGAGACGAATACCCAAAATCGTACTATGAGTACTTCCAACAAGTACCTCACATGGTCAATTATGGCATTGGCGTTTTTGTGATGCGACTCAAAAATATGTTTCCTCCTGCAACTTGTTATCAATTGGTAGACAGAGGACTTTCCGAAGGAGCTTTAGGCGTGTGTCATAGCATAGAATACCAACCTACCCCCTATGAGGAATTGGTGCAATATGCTCGCTTAGCCAAAAAATACGAACGTCCTTTTTTTCTACACCTTCGCTACTCCGACAAAGAGAATGAATTGGCAGGAGTTACCGAAGCCATCAATTTAGCCAAAGATACAGGCGCACGCATTCATATAGACCATTTACACTCCACAGGAGGCACTTTCAACATGGAAAAAGCCTTAGAAATGATATACAATGCCAATAATATGGGCTTAGAAATCACTACTTGCGTATATCCTTATAGTTTTTGGGCTACTTACCTCATCTCCAAACGCTTTGACCCCGGTTGGCAACAACGTTTCGGACTTACCTACGAAGATTTGACCATCGTAGGGCGCGGCATCAAAATCACACGCGATAATTTTGACTATTACCGCAATCAATATGGCGTATTGGTTGCCGTACCCGAAGGCACTGTCCCTTTCAAAAAAACCATTAATTTAGCCCTACAAACTGATTTTTGTATGATAGGCTCTGATGGAGGCATAGAAAGTGAGCCAAGGGCTAACAACCACCCTCGCGGCGCAGGTTGCTTTGCCACCGCCATTCGACATGGGCTAAGCATAGGCATGAGTATGGAAAAAATACTCACCAAAATCACCAGCTTACCAGCCCGACTTATGCGTCCTTCCATCAATAACAGAGCCGTAATCAAAAATGGCAATATTGCTGACATCACCCTTTTTGACCCACTTACCATCAAAGGAAAAGCCTCCGTAGCCAATCCCAACCAATTTTCAGAAGGAATTTCCCATGTGATTATCAATGGCGAAATGGCTTTAGAAAATGGGGAAATCATCAAGAAAAATGCAGGGAAAGCCCTAAAATATTAAAACAAAAAATCCATAACCCCCATGAAAACGTCTTTGTATGTATTTTCCTTATTGATGCTCATTGCTTGCAAAGAAGGCAATAGCCAACTCATTCAAAACCCTACAGTGCTCCAAAATACAGCAGGCAAAGTACAAAAAACCGATGCCGAATGGAAACAGCTTCTCACGCAGGCACAATACGAAGTAATTCGCAACAAAGGAACAGAAAGAGCCTTTACAGGCAAATATTGGGATCATCACGAAAAAGGTACTTATACTTGTGCTGCTTGTGGAAATCCATTGTTTAGTTCCGATACCAAATTCGAATCAGGAACAGGCTGGCCAAGTTATTTTGCACCCATTCGTGCCGATGCTGTAGCCATAGAAAAAGACAACAGCTACGGAATGCAACGCATAGAAGTACATTGTGCTAAATGTGATGGACATTTGGGGCACGTATTCGATGACGGACCCCAACCCACAGGTCTGCGCTATTGTATTAATTCTATTTCACTTGGGTTTATTAAAAAATAACACTAAATTTCAAAAAAATCAATAAAACTCATCATCAAACACTATGAAATTCGACTACATCATCATTGGCGCAGGCTCCGCAGGTTGCGTGTTAGCCAATCGCTTATCAGAAAATCCCCAAAACAAAGTATTGCTTTTAGAGGCAGGAAAAAAAGATACCAAACAAGAAATTCACATGCCCGCAGGTTATGGCAGGTTGTTTCGCTCAGAGGTTGATTGGGCTTTCGAGTCTGAAGAACAAAGCCACGTAGACAACCGAAAGATTTTTTTGCCACGCGGCAGAACCTTAGGCGGAAGTAGCTCTACCAATGCCATGATTTACATAAGAGGAAACAAAGAAGACTATAACGACTGGTCTAAAATGGGCAATGAAGGTTGGAGCTATGAAGAAGTGCTCCCTTATTTCCTCAAATCAGAAGACAATGCACAATTTCAGAACCAATACCATCAAAGAGGCGGCTATTTGCACGTTACTAAACCTTATTGGGCATCGCCTTTGCGTAGCCCGTTTTTAGAGGCACACCGCGAAAATGGCTACCCTGTCTTAGATGACCTCAACGGCGAACAACAAGAAGGCGTAGCAGAAGCACAATTCACCATCAAGGCAGGCAAACGATACAGCACAGCAACTGCATTCCTAAAACCTGCCCTACAACGTCCTAACCTCAAAGTGATTACACAGGCACAGGTAAACCGCATTTTGATTGAGAATAAAAAAGCCGTAGGAGTGGAATATGAAGACGAAAACCAACACAAAATAAAAGTAGAGGTAGAAAAAGAAGTTATACTATCGGCAGGAGCTTTTAATTCTCCACAAATTTTGATGCTTTCGGGCATTGGCGACAAAGAAGAATTACAAAAACACAACATACCACTTGTGCACGAACTACGTGGCGTAGGCAAAAACTTACAAGACCACCTAATGACTTTTGTGAGTAGCTTGTGTTCTAAAAATGTTACATTGAACAGCGCGCTTAAGCCACTCAATCAAATAAAACACATCGCCAATTATCTCTTCTTCAAAAAAGGACCCATCACGGCAAGCCCACTCGAAACGGTTTCATTCCTCAAAACCAACCCACACCTCGACCGCCCCGATATACAGATGCACTTTTCGCCACTACAAGCCGCAGACAATGAATACTCAGGAAAATACAATATCTACGATGCCAATAGCTACCCTAAAGTAGATGGTTTTACGATTTTGCCTACCCTATTGAAGCCTAAAAGCCGTGGCACCGTAAGCCTACAATCTGCCAATCCTTACCATGCACCTGTCATTCAGCCCAATTTCTTATCTGCCGATGAAGATATGCAAACACTTCTGAAAGCCTTCGAAGTAGGGAAAAAACTGATATTAAGTAAGGCTTTTGCAGAGTTTAGAGTGCATGACGAATTGTATTACCCCGCCAAAGCCCAAACTGAAGACCAAATAAGAGCGCACATACGCAAAACCGTAGAAACAGTATACCACCCTGTAGGCACCTGCCAAATGGGACAAGGCGAAGAGGCTGTTGTAGACGCACAGCTACGCGTACATGGCATTGCTCAACTTAGGGTCATAGATGCCTCTATTATGCCTACTATCGTTTCGGGCAATACCAATGCCCCTGTCATTATGATAGCAGAAAAAGGAGCTGATATGATTCTTAAAAATGCATAAATGAACCCAAGAACCGTAGCCGACTATCAAACCTATAAACCTATAGGCATAGCGAATTATGGAAGCATACCGCACTTACCCAGTTCGCGTATGGGCAAGGGAAAACATCATTTGGAAAGAGGGCAGGCGCGTATTGCTACACGAACACCCCGCGACTACCGCGATTTGGTAATCGTGCAAGAAAAATTAGACGGTGCCAACGTAGGAGTGGTAAAGTTGCAAGGAAAATTGGTTTGCCTTAGCCGCTCAGGGCACGATTGTAGTATATCGCCTTATCCACTGCATAGATTATTTGTTAGGTTTGTAAAAAAAAATGAAGCACGCTTTCAAGTATTACTTGAAGAGGGAGAACGTGTCTGTGGAGAATGGTTATTGGTAGCACACGGAACACGCTATGCCCTGCCACATGAGCCATTGGTAGTTTTCGATATTTTCAACCCCCAAAATGAAAGACTTACCTATCACGATTTTATCCTCAGAGTATTGCCCTTAGGCTTTGTAGTGCCACGTTTACTACATATAGGGCAACCCTTACCCATTGAAAAAGCCCTACAACTCTTAGACAAAGACACCAGCAGGCATGGTGCCTTAGAAAGCATAGAAGGGGCTATTTGGAGGGTAGAAAGAAATGAAAAAGTGGATTTTCTTTGCAAATATGTAAAACATGGCAAAAAAGACGGTATCTATTTAGACGACAACCACCTAATATTTAACCAAATACCTGAACATTTACAATACCTCACGCAACCAATTTTACCCGAAGAGTGTCTTTAGATTTTTACCAATTAAAGTAAGTTATACTATGAAAAAATACAACCCTATCGTTTATTTATTTATTTTAACGTTTTTATCATTCATCTCCCTTTCGCAAGCCTTTGCACAAGAAACCACACTCAAAGGAAGAGTCATCGCCAGCAACGGAGAGGCTCTGTCTTTTGCCAACGTACACATCAAAAACACCTCAAAAGGAACTACCACTAACGGAGAAGGCTATTATTTTCTTAATTTGGCACAAGGACAACAGTATGAAATCATTTTTCAATACATTGGCTATAAAACACAATACATAACCGTGAATGCCAACCAAAGCCCAATAGAACTGAACGTAACCTTAGAACCCGAATCGCTCGAACTCACAGAAATAGTCATCAATGCCAAAGACGATGACCCCGCCTATGAAATCATCAGAAAAGCAATGGACAAACGCCGCGACTACCTCACTGAAACCGAAAGTTACAGATGCCAAACCTATCTGAAAGGACTTACACGCCTCGACAAAGCACCCAAAGCCATTTTAGGCATGAGCATCAGTGTAGATACAGGAGTAGTTTACTTTTCCGAATCTGTTTCTCGTTTGGCATACCAACGCCCCGACCAATACCGCGAAGAAATGATAGCCTCGAAAGTGAGCGGCGACCCACAAGGCTTTAGTTTTAACCAAGCCTCTGAAATGATAGGCATTAATCTGTACGAAAATATGATTGCCAATGGCAATTTTTCAGAAAGAGGGCTCATTTCGCCCATTGCCATCAATGCAATGTTGTACTACAGGTATCATTTAGAAGGTACTTTTGAAGAAGGCGGATTGCTCATCAATAAAATCAAAATTACCCCACGCCGCGCCGATATGCCCGCCTTTAGCGGTTATGTATATATCATAGAAGACAGTTGGCGATTGCACAGCGCAGAATTATATCTCAACAAAGGTCAATTAGAGTTCGTAGACTCCGTCAGCATACAACAAACCTACCGCCCCGCAGGTGATGTATGGATAACGGCTTCGCAAAAATTTTACTATTTCTTCAAAACTTTTGGCTTTGAGGGCAATGGCTATTTTGTGTGCAACTATACAGACTATGAAATCAACCCTACTTTTGAAAGAAGATTTTTCAACAACGAAGTACTCAATATCACACAAGAAGTAAATCAAAAAGACAGCCTTTATTGGGAAAATATAAGACCTGTAAAACTCACCATAGGCGAAATAAAAGAATACCAAACCAAAGACAGCCTCCGCATTATCAAAGAAAGTAAACCCTACTTAGACTCTGTAGATAGGAAAAGAAACAAACTCTCTATTGGCAATATTTATTTGGGCTACACTTATCAAAATTCCTACAAAAAATACAGCCTTAGCTTTGACCCTTTACTGAACACTATATCGTACAATACAGTGGAGGGTTGGGTAGTCGATTTTTCGGTGAGGTATCAAAAAGAGTTCAAAGACAAACGCTCCATCTCTATCAAACCTACTGGAAGGTATGGCTTCAGCACAGAACAATTCTATGGCAAAATCAATACTACTTACGAATACAACCCTTTCAAATTTGGGCTCATTAGTTTGGAGGGAGGGCACTATGTGGAGCAACTCAGCCGACTCAATTCCATAGATACTTATCTGAATACAGCATATACATTGCTCAATGAAGATAATTTTATGAAGATTTACCAAAAAACATACGCCAAACTGAATATACGACACGAAATATTCAATGGCATTATGCTTTATGCGGGGTTAGAATATGCACGCCGTAATCCTATGCAAAACAAAAGCGACTATACTTATATTGATATTAATGATAAAGTATACACCAGCAATACGCCTCTCAACCAAGAACTTAATAATACTGATTTTACGGAAAATGATATATTCATTTATAACATCGGTTTGCGTTTCAGAGCCAACCAAGAATACATCACTATGCCCAATGAAAAAATGATTACTGACGTAGGCAAATTACCTGCCTTGCGCATAGATTATAGAGGTTCATCGGAGTTTGACCAAATAAAAGTAAGCCTTAGACAACAGTTTTATTTGGGGCTTTTGGGAAGTTTTACCTATATGGCAGAGTACGGAACTTTTCTCAGAGAGCCCACCCGATTCATTGACTATCAGCACTTTATAGGAAACCAAACCATCATCGGCGATTATGAATTGGGCAACTACCAACTTTTAGATTACTATGCCTTCAGCACTGCCAAATCGTACATTAAGGCACATGCAGAACAACATTTTAATGGATTTTTTCTCAATGGCATTCCTTTGCTCAAAAAACTAAGATGGCAGGAAGTAGTAACAGGAAACTACCTATACACAGAAGCATTGGGTAATTATTTCGAGTTAGGCGCGGGGATAGAACATATCTTCAAAATCATCAGAGTAGATTATTTTTGGGGATTCCAAGAGAATAACAACAACTTTTTGCAAGGTATTAGAGTAGGGTTCGGTTTCTAACCAAACCCTATTTTTTGTATTATCCGAAAATAGTTTTTCCTAATAACAAAAAAATTAACAATATCATTCGTTCCAAAGAGGGATTTTATTTTTATCAAGTACATTACCAAGTTGCTCAAATGTTTCTTTGGTCATATAGTGTTTAATGGGGTGATAGTCTTTCAGAAAACCAGCTTCATTGCTTCCTATAATTGTTTTATCATATTTAGAGCCACTCCAAGTAGTATAAGCCCAAGGTAAATTCAACTCGTGAGGCGTATATTCAAAAGCCCACTCGGGACTTACAGAAATCCAACGAAGGGTAAAAGATTGCGTACAAGTATTGCCCCATTCTACCCAAGTAACTCCGTTTTCGGCTGTGGCATTTTTGGGTCGGTCTTCTTTGCGCGAATACACTATAATATATTCTCTTTTTTCATTCAATACGATTTCATCGTCCATAATACAAGTATTTTCCAAGCCTTTTACTTCAGAAAAAGGAAATTCAGCATCATAGCTCGTAATGCTCCAATATCGGCATTGAGCGGGAGTTAAGGTCGTATTTCCATTTCTTGTATCAGGAAAAGTAGGTAATTTTCCTGTGAGTACAAATATTTTTCCTTTTTTGATAGAAATACCTGTAGTGAGGTAGTTAGTGTAGTTACTTCCAGTGGCATGAGGCTCATAAGAGGCTGGAGGTTGCTGGTTTTCGCCTCTGCCATTTACTCCTAAATCTAAATCACGGATATATTGTTTGTCTTTTGCAGACTCTCTGTATAAAGCTATAGACCCTCCTGAGGCTATTTGTAAAAAAATACCGAACTGTTTGTCCCAACCTATATTGTTTGTATGGTACTTAGAAGGGTCTCGGTCGCCCTTGTTTCTATTGGGCATGGTAGTTTCGGAGGCTTTTTTAAGTCCTTCAAAATCGGCTGTGATCCAAAATTTTTCGCCTGTTGGTAATTCATAATAACAGAATGGCATTTTTACCCCTCCGAGCGTGTCTTTCTGATGGTCTATGGCATAGTAACGCACCCATATATCGCCAAAATCAAGGTATCCTCGCCCGTGTCCACTTTTTTTATCCACCCCCCAAGCACCTTGAAATTGAATACCACTTATGTACATTTTTTCATTTTTACTTCTGTAAGGAAACCGGTGTGAAGGGTTTAAAACAGAAGGATTTCCCATTGCCATTTCAGCTTCTAAACGGTACTTCCTTTCCTTAGTATATCTATGAGCATTGGGTAAAAAAGGGTTATTACTACCTTCCATTGGTGGAATATCAGTATCTACCCAACCTACTTCTCCCCTACCCGACCACTTGTCGTATCGATATTCTTTTGTATCGAAAGAAGCAGTAACTTGTACGCTAAAAAAACGACAATAGGGATACTCTCCCTCGATATAAAGTTTTGTACCAAAAGGCGCGTACATAATTGGGGCAAGTAAATAAGAGCAGTTCGGGTCAGGAAAACTGCCATACAATGCCTCAAAATTAATTTTGTGCGCAGGTCTGAATACCCACTGTTGTTCAGGTGTTATTTCTTCTATTTTTATCAAGCGAATATTTTTGTAGCGGGCATTGTCATAACCTTTTGGTAGTACGCTATCGGGTAAAAGTGCAGGAACTTTGCCCTCATACCACAATTTGATGTATTTTTCTAATCGTTCAGAGAGTTGGCTTGCTTCTTGGTCGACTTTGTTTTCATCAAAATAAGGATATTTTGGCGGAATTGGTAAGCAGCCCACCCAAAAAATACCAAAGCAGACAATGAGTAGATTGGTTTTTGTCATGGTATTTGTTTATTTCAAAAGTGTAACCAATATAAAAGTAGATAAAAGAAGTTTAAAATCCTAAAAATTATATCGAAAATATTTATTTCCTTCCTTTCAAGAGAATAAAAAGAGTATCTTTGCCCAATCATCTAAAATCATTGCTCAATGCCTACACCCACCCAAGCGCAAGAGTCAAGAGCCGCCATAGAACGACTCTATGTAGAAATGCGACACATTGTTTATAAGGGCTCTTTCCGACCCAATGGTATCACTGGCAAAGCACTCCGAAATCTTTTATTCACACTCAGCCCCGAAATTTATGGCTCTATGCCCGACCCCGAAAAGGTAGAATTAGATGGCTTGGCTTATGTGATAGAGCGTTTGCCCAAAGGCATAGAAGAATGCCGCTTCGTGAAACTCATTTCAGAAGAAGGTTACCACAACTCCTCTTTTGAAGTACTCATTCCTCCTAAAAGAGTCCGTAATTGTTATCGCATAGACCGCGACCGTATGTGCATAGAAGTAACTCGTGGCAGAAGTGAAATATATGACATACTTACGCACCTTACTTTTTTATACAATGAAGCCGAAAAAATAAAAAGCAAAGCCTTTGATGACAGAGGGCAAAAAGTAAGAGAATGGACAAAACTTGAGGAAATCATCATTGGCGAAATCAACATAGAAGAAGAAAACCAAGAAAGAGCCATTGCTTATATCAGCACACTCTTAGGGCGTACTTTTGCCGAAACGAAAAACGCGTTTCATCGCTTTGAAGAAGATGATAATAACAAAGGACTTTTTCATATTGTGTATTGGCTTGGAAAATTAGCTGCCGAATCAGAATTTGAACAACGCGAGCGCGAAATCAGTTTTTCTCCCTCACTCATCGAGAGTTTAGGCAGGCATATTTATGGTGAAAAATGGGCAAAAAATATCAAAAATACGCTCTTTTCTTCACAACTTCAAAACCGCCCCATGCACATCATCAGTGCTAATACGCACAGTGTTATGAACAGTTTGTATGCTTATGCAACCTTTCAAGAGCTTAATATAGAACTACCTTCTACCTTAGAAGAGGCAGTACTGATGATGCGCAACCCTAAGTATGGCAATTTGCAGGAAAAAGTACAACGTTATGCAGAACAACATGGAATGCAAACCCTTAAAGACAATACAGGCACCAACTTGGCAGTGCAACTATTTGATACCCAAAAAATAGACCTTAGCCAACTGCCCCCCGAAATTGTCATAGAGATAGATTGGGTAAAAAAACACTATCCTGTTCTTATTGTGATGGATTATGCCTTTGGAGAGCAAGCCTACGAAACGATGGACGAACTCCTCAAACCTCCTCTTGAAACACCCAACTCAATTTTTAAAATGCCCATCGCTTCTATTTCTATTATGGGGAAAGCGGGTATTTTATGTGGTGAAAAAGGCGATATTATGATTCCCAATGCGCACGTTTTCGAAGGCACTGCCGATAATTACCCTTTTAAGAATGATTTTACAAAAGCGGATTTTGAGGGTTTTGGCGTAGAAGTATTCGAGGGAACGATGATTACTGTATTGGGCACCTCTCTACAAAACAAAGACATATTAGAATATTTTAAAGATTCATCTTGGCAAGCTATAGGCTTAGAGATGGAAGGCGCGCACTACCAAAAAGCCATTCAAGCCGAATCGCTCATCAGAGGAAATATCAGCCGCGATGTGGTATTGCGATATGCTTATTATGCTTCCGATAACCCACTTATCACAGGCAATACACTCGCTTCGGGAAGTTTAGGAGCTATTGGAGTAAAGCCTACTTACTTGATCACCTGCAAAATACTAAGCAAAATTTTTCAACCCAACCTATGAAGCCCGAAAAACAAGAGCGTATCATTCTTTTTATCTTAGCCCTTATCAATTTCACACATATCATTGATTTTATGATTATGATGCCCTTAGGTCCTCAATTGATGCGCTATTTTCAAATTCTCCCTCAAGCATTTTCCTATTTGGTTTCCTCCTATACGGTGAGCGCAGGCATATCGGGTTTTTTGATGGCTTTTTGGGTAGATAGTTTCAATCGTAAAAAGGTTTTATTGGTGGCTTATATAGGTTTTGTAATAGGTACTATAGCTTGTGGCTTGGCAGATACCTACTTGTTACTAATGTTAGCGCGCATTGTTGCAGGAGCTTTTGGAGGGCTTATCAATGCGCAAATTCTCTCCATCATTGGAGATATTATCCCATTTGAGCGGCGTGGAAGTGCGATGGCGACCATCATGCTTGCCTTCTCAATGGCTTCTATCATAGGTGTACCGTTTGGTTTGTATCTTGCTAATATCATCAATTGGCAATATCCTTTCCTCATTGTTGGCGGTGCAGGGGCATTGCTCATTCCTGCTATTTATGCCTATATTCCTTCTCTTCAAGGACATATAGAAGCACAAAAAAATGTATTTAATTTTTGGAAAGTCGTACTGCCTATTTGGGAAAGCCGTACACAACAAGTGGGCATTTTACTTACCATGAGTTTGATTATGGGGCAATTTTTGGTCATTCCTTTTTTATCACCTTATATGGTTGCCAATGTAGGCTTTACAGAAGAAACGCTGCCATTTATTTACTTTTTCGGGGGTATTCTTACTTTTGTTGTAGCACCCTTAGTGGGCAAATGGTCTGATAAATATGGCAAATTTAGAATGTTGTTAATGGGTATTTTTCTTTCCTCGCTTACTATCTTAGTACTCACCCACCTGCCTGCTACTACCCTGCCTATTGCCCTTATATTCACAAGTGCCTTTTTTATTTTCACTACAGCACGCATTATCCCCGCACAAGCCATTACTACGGCATTAGTGCCTCCACAACAACGTGGTAGCTACATGAGTCTTTCTTCTTCTTTACAGCAATTGGTTATGGGGCTTGCGGCATTTGTGGCGGGCAACATCGTAGTAAAAAATGAATTGGGAAATATAATGCATTACAATTGGGTAGGTTATTTGAGTGTAAGTTTTAGTGCTTTAGGCATTGTGATAGCTTTATATTTGCGAAAATTTATGAAAGAACAAAACTTTCAATGAGGTTTTTATTGTTGTCTTAATTATAATGTCATAATCTGAATGGTCAATAATACGATGATACAAAAAAGCGTTTTTTCTAAAATTGCCTTAGGGCTAATGTTATTGCAGTTTTTAAGCCTTACTGTTTTTGCTCAAATTCTAACACCCGCCAAATGGTCTGTGAGTAGTTCGGTACAAGAAGCAAAAATAGGCGATGAAATCAATATTATCTTCAATGTAAGTTTACAAAAAAATTGGTATTTGTACTCTACCGATTTCGACCCCGATTTAGGACCTCAAATCACCGAGTTTCAATTCAAAGCCAATCCAAGTTATGAACTTATAGGGAAAATACAGCCTATAGGTTCGAAGAAAAAATTTGATGAAGTTTGGCAAGGCGATATTACCTATTTCACGGAAAAAGCACAATTTGTACAAAAAGTAAAAATCAAAAGTACGAACCCTATCATAGAGGGCAGTTATAGCTATCAGGTTTGCTCTGATAAAGATGGTAAATGTATACCCTTCGAAGACGATTTCAAAATCAGCAACTTAGCCATCAAAGCCTCAGAGGAAAAAAAGGAAGAGAAAGAAGAGAAAAAAGAAACCCGAAAGGACACCACAGAAGCCACCGAAAAACAAGATAGCACCACCACTGACACCCAAAAAGCAACTACCTCAAAAGAAAAAGAAAGCAAAAAAGAAGAAAGCAAAGCAACAGCCCTCAATACCAACGAACTCAATGCATTAGGATTAGGAAGTTTTATGCTCGCCGCTTTTTTTGCAGGTTTGGTTGCCTTGCTCACCCCTTGCGTATTTCCGATGATTCCGATGACGGTTTCCTTTTTTACCAAACAGTCTAAAAACAAAGCTGATGGTATTTTCAAAGCCTCTATCTATGGAATTTCTATAGTGCTCATTTATACCCTTCTGGGTTTATTAGTAGCATTGTTATACGGAGCTTCTTTCAATAACTTCATCAGTACACACTGGATTCCTAATTTATTTTTCTTCCTCTTATTGTTTGTCTTTGCATTGTCTTTTTTAGGAATGTTCGAGATAGTACTGCCCGCTTCGTGGGTCAATGCTGTAGATAGACAAGCCGACCGTGGCGGTTACATTGGCATTTTCTTTATGGCATTTACACTCGCCTTAGTGTCTTTTTCCTGCACCGCCCCCATTGTAGGTACTATTCTTGTGCAAGCCTCTTCGGGAGAAATGCTCCGCCCTATTTTGGGTATGGTGGCTTTCTCTACTGCCGTAGCCTTGCCTTTTAGTTTATTTGCGGCTTTCCCTTCACTTCTTCAAAGCCTGCCCAAATCTGGTGGCTGGCTGAACAGTGTAAAAGTGAGTTTAGGATTATTAGAATTGGCTTTTTCACTCAAATTTTTAAGCCAGATAGACTTAGTTTATCATTTAGAACTCCTCGATAGAGATATTTTCATCGCCATCTGGATTGTCATTTTTGCCATTTGGGGCTTTTATTTATTAGGAAAAATACAATTCTCGCACGATAGCCCCTTAGAAAAAATCAGTGCCCTCCGTGCCATATTAGCTATGGCAGTATTCTCTTTTGTGGTGTATATGATACCGGGCTTGTTTGGTGCTCCCTTATCCCCACTATCGGGCTATTTACCGCCACAAACTACACAAGAGTTCAATCTCTTGAACACACAATATGAAAACAATAACACTACTCAATCAAAGTTGGCAGGTGTAAAGTACCAAGAATATTTCAAATTTCCACACCGTTTAGAAGGCTTCTTCGACTACGAAGAGGGTATGGCATACGCAAAAAAAATGAATAAGCCCGTATTCATCGATTTTACAGGGCATGGTTGTGCCAACTGCCGCGAAATGGAAGCACACGTTTGGGCTAAAAAAGAAGTACTCAAACGCCTACAAAATGACTACGTACTTATTGCACTTTATGTAGACGACCGCCACGAACTCCCCCGCGAAGAATGGTTCATCTCTACCTATGACAAAAAAGAGAAAAATACCATTGGTGAAAAAAATGCAGACTTTCAAATTGTTAATTTTCAGAATAATGCACAACCTTTCTATTGCCTGCTCGACCATGAAGGAAAATTATTAGTACCTCCGAAGGCTTATGACCTCTCTGCTGAAAATTTTGTACAATTTTTGGACAATGGTTTAGCAGCCTTTCAGAAAAAGAAAAAAGAGAAACCATGATACACATACACAAAACACCTTCCATGCTAAAGTATTGGTTTACAGACCTCTACTGGAAGATGCCCCTACAAGAGCACCCTTGTATCTACCTCACCTTTGACGACGGACCTGTCCCTACTGTAACCGATTTTGTTTTAGAAACACTCCATAAATACCAAGCAAAAGGCACTTTTTTTTGTGTAGGCGATAATATAGCCAAATACCCTCATTTGTTCAAAAAAATAATTCAACAAGGGCATCAAATCGGCAATCATACCTTTCATCACCTCAACGGCTGGAAACGCGACTGCACTACCTACCTACGAAATGCCATACAATGCGAATGGGAAATGAAAAAATACTGCACTGCCAAAAGTACCGAAAAAATGCTGTTCCGCCCCCCTTATGGGCGTTTTACCAAAAAACAATACCTAAAGCTACGCGAACACTATAAAATTATTATGTGGGACGTGCTCACTTGTGATTACGATGTTAATTTAGACGCTCAAAAATGCCTCAGCCGTTCTATCAAAGCCACCGAAAATGGTTCAGTAGTTGTTTTTCACGACAGTTACAAAGCCGAAAAAAACCTTCGATACGTATTACCTCGTTATATAGAATATTTTTCAGCCAAAGGATTTCATTTTGAAGCCATTCTCTAATTTTTAGTTAAAAAGACGATGAACAACAACGATTTCTTTAACCAAGATAAACTACGCCAAAACTGGCAAGACCTTCAGCAAGACTTCAAATCTTTTTGGAAAAATATCACCCAAGAAGCCCAAAATTTAGGCTCTGAAGTTGCCAAACAAATCAATCAAAACCTCAATCCGCCTGCCATTTGGTGGGCAAATATGAGCGATGAATGGAAAAAGATACTTTGCCAACACATAGAAATCCCCTACTCTACCACACTCCCTACAGAAACTGACATCAAAAAAATATTTTCCCTCACTGCGCTCGATGCCAGCGATGCCAACCTCTCCGATGTAGAACCCTTGCGCTTATTGAAAAATCTGCAAGAAATCAACCTAAATAACACACAAATCATCAGTGTAGAACCCCTCAAAAACCTCCCCAATTTGCTCAAAATCTACCTGATGAATACACACATTAGCGATTTGAAACCCCTCCAAAAACTCATTCATCTGCGCGTATTGCATTGTAGCCTTACACAAGTAGACAATTTAGAACCCCTCAAAAACCTCAAAAACCTGCAAGAAATCAACATCAGCGAAACCTATGTGCGCTCATTGAAGCCCCTCAATCAACTCCTGAAAATCAACATGCTCTCGTGCCGTGCCACTCCCCTCAGCCCACGCGAAATCAGAAACTTCCAAAAACGACACCCACAAGCCTCCGTTTTTTGCGAAGCAGAGAAGTTGAACCAAAGAAAAAAATGGTCTTTTTGGTAATTGAAGAAAAAAAACTATCTTTACCCCACAAAACCCAACACGCCCATGAATCGTCCTATCTTTAGAGAAAAAGCCTTAGAAAAGCTCTCCTCACCCGACAACATACACGAAGTAATACAAGTAACCTCTGCCAAAAGTTGGTTAGCCATCTTCGCATTGACAGGGCTTATGTTCGCATTTTTAGGCTGGGCTATCTTTGGCGAAATACCTAAAATAGCTGATGGGCAAGGCATTATGATACAATCGGGAGGAATCGCCGAAATCAACTCATTAGGCGCAGGCATCATCAGAGAAATAAAAGTAAATGAAGGAGATATTGTAAAACAAGGCGATACCATTGCCATCATAGAACAACCCGAACTCGAACTACACCTCAAAAACTACAAAGCCAAACTCAAAGAACTCATAGAGCGCAACGCCGAAATATCAGAAATCAATGATATGAAAAGAGAAATAGAAGAATTTCAAGTAAAACTCGCCACTGCTTCCTACATCAAAAGTTCTTATGAAGGTAAAATCATTGAATTAGTAGTCAAAAAAGGACAACTCATAGAAACAGGTTTGCCCGTAGCAAGCATAGAAATAAAAAATGGCATACAAAATGCCTTAGAAGCTATCATTTACATTACTCCTGATGAGGGGAAAAAAGTAACCGTAGGTATGTCCGTAAAAATAGCACCAAGCACCGTAAGAGTAGAAGAACACGGCTACATAGAAGCCGAAGTGGTAAAAATATCTGAATACCCTGCTACACGTAGCGGAATGATGAGTGTATTAGGAAATGCTGCCTTAGTAGATGCTTTTTTGAAAGGAGAACCACCTATTTCCGTAAGAGTAAAACTCAAAACTGACAAAACCTATAGTGGTTACCAATGGACTTCGGTGGAAGGTCCTGAACAAAAAATAAAATCAGGAACGCTTTGCAATGCCTATATCATCACCGAAACGCAAAACCCTATCAGTTTAGTAATGCCGTTTTTTAGAAATATTTTTTAAAAATACTGCTTTTTTTATGACTACAACAGAAAACAATACACCACAATCAGACGATAATAAATTTCACATCCCTTTTTATGAAAAACACGCATTCAAATTTTTCATAAGAGCCTTTGACAGTTCACACGAAGAAGACCAACACCACGATAGGTACGATAATCTTAGTAGTAATGAAATTAGAAAAATAGGGGCTGTAGCAAAAAAAACCTACCTCTTGGCAGGGGCGGCTGGTGCATTAGGAGTATCACTCTTGTACATTCCACAAATATTTTTCCCTTTTATGTTCTTAAACTATCACATAGCACTCCCTACTGTGTTGGGCATGAGCGGAATAGATATTCCTATTGGATTTACTATTTATGGAGTAGTTTTAGCATTGTTGGAAATATATCTTTTAGGTTTGCTCAACCTTCGTGCTGCGCAACAAATAGCCCTTATCTGTGGCTTCCCCAATCAATCGGACAAACACTATGAAGAGCATCTCTACTCGCTTTATCAGGTAGGATTGGAAAAAACCAGCAAAAAACTCTTAGAATACAACCTTGACCCTTGGTTTGGATTATCAAAATTCCAAATTATGATTTTCCAATTATTCAATAAAATAAAAGCGACACTTAGTAACATGGTCATCAAAGTAATTTTGTCGCGTATCTTAGCGCGTTTTACTATTCGTGCTTATGTTGATTTGATAGGAATACCCATTTTTGCCGCTTGGAATATCTATTCTAGCAATAAGGTAATCAATGAAGCAAAAATTCGTATCATGGCACCCAGTGTAATCAAGAAACTTACTAAACAAATCAAAAAAGACCTCAAAAAAGAAGCAGAGTTTAAAACCTTGCTCTATGATGTACTTCAATACATTACCATCATTAAACGTGATTTTCACTACAACCACTATATATTGGCTCATCGCCTCATAAACTCTTTTGAAGTAGAAGTAAAACCGCTGCAAGAAATCAGTGCTGACCAACTAACCGAAAAACTACAACAAGCAGACGAAGAAACAAAAAATGCATTGGCAAAAGTATTAGCAATAGGCATACTCATAGATGGGCATTTATCTCTACGCGAAAAGAAAACATTGGCATACATCAAAGACAACCTCCATGTAGCCTTTGACCTCAAAGCCTTTGCACGTTGGGAACGCTCTTTTTTAGAAGGCAACGGACTAAACGAACTCATAGAAGCCGACTTTATACCCTAAAAATACCTAAACAATAATAAAAAATGCAAACCAAGTCAATTTACATCAATTTACCCATCAAAGACACCACCCAAACTCGAATTTTTTGGACTGCATTGGGGTTTTCTTTCATAGAACAATTCAGTAATGAACAAGCACTTTGCCTATTGTTGAAAGAAAATAGTACCTATGCAATGCTCATCACAAAAGAGTTCTATGCTACCTTCACAAACCGCCCTATTAGTGATCATACGACCACACAAAGTATCGTAGCCATTGAAGTAGAGAGCAAAGCAGAAGTAGATATCATTATTGAAAAAGCAATTGCTAATGGTGCTACTCGCTATAAAGAACCTGTTAGTTATGACTGGATGTACTATGATAGCTTTACGGACATAGACGGCAATCAATGGGAAATAATGCACACTGATTATAGCAAATGGACTCCCGAAAATTAAAAAATATAGAAAAATGCCAAACAATTAAAAATATTTTCGAGTTAATGTTTGTGAAGTTAGAAAAAGACCGTATCTTTGCACCACAATTTTCAAAAGTAACTCTCTAAAAGCAATACATTGCTTGTTAATATACGCAAAGTCATAAAACGATGAATCAAAAAATAAGAATAAAACTAAAATCATACGACCATAACTTGGTAGACAAATCTGCTGAAAAAATAGTTAAGGCAGTAAAAACAACAGGCGCAGTAGTGAATGGTCCTATTCCATTGCCCACTAAAAAAGAAATTTTTACGGTGTTGCGTTCTCCACACGTAAATAAAAAATCAAGAGAGCAATTCCAACTTTGTACTTACAAACGTCTTATAGACATCTACTCTACAAGTAGCAAAACAGTAGATGCACTTATGAAATTAGAACTACCCAGTGGTGTAGATGTAGAAATTAAAGTTTGATTGTTGAATGTTTTTCATAGTTTTGAGCAAAAAGAGTCAATCTTGTGGATTGGTTCTTTTTTTTGTGCTTTTCATTTTTTTTCCTAACTTCGTGTTCTATTAGTCATCAAATTATCTCACTATCATCATCATTATATGGCAGTCCTTAACATACCCAGTCAAAACAAACAAATCAAAGAGGTAAGTCAAATCAAAACATACTTAAACGAGCGTGGCATTTGGTTTGACCAATGGGAGGCAAAAATTCCATTAAGCGAAACCGCCGACCAAACTACTGTCCTACAAGCCTATGCACATGTACTTGACCCCTACATGGAAAAAAATGGTTATAAGGTAGCAGATGTGATTAATATTAATTCACAAACGCCTAATTATCCTGAAGTACGCAAAAAATTCCTCAGCGAACACCGACATACAGAAGATGAAGTACGCTTTTTTGTAGATGGAAAGGGCTTTTTTTGGTTCAACTTAGAAGGTCAAGAAGTATTCAATGTAATGTGCGAAGCGGGCGACCTTATTTCTGTTCCTGCCAATACTGCGCATTGGTTCGATGCAGGCAAAGAAAATCCATCAGTAAAAGCCATTCGTATTTTCATAGACCAATCGGGTTGGGTGCCTCACTATACCAATTCGGGCGTAGATGCAAGCTATAATGAGCAATAAATGGAAAGCGACTTCAAAAAGTCGCTTTTTTTTATGTTTCTAAACGCTCTAAAAAACGTTTTGCTTCTGTTTCTATAGTTGCTTTTTTATTGATATCCATTTTATCATATTGCCGAATAAGCATAGCCAAACGAGGATTGGCGAGAAAAAATGAGCGGTTGTTGTGCATAAAATGCCAAAAAAGAGCGTCCCATACATTTTGCCACTGCCCTTTCTGAAAATCACTCATCTTCAACAAATAATTACTCCCACTGATATAGGGTTTGGTAGCCATCAATCCACCATCGGCAAATTGGCTCATTCCATATACATTGGGCACCATCACCCAATCATAAGCATCAATGAACATTTCCATAAACCAACGATAGACTTCATTGGGGTCGAATTGGCAAAGTAACATAAAATTGCCAATTACCATTAAACGTTCTATGTGATGGACATAGCCCGTTTTTATTGTTTTTTTCAATACTTGGTCTAAGGGCAAAATGCCTGTAGAGGCTGTCCAAAAAGAGCGCGGGATTTTACGGTGGTGTTGCCAATAGTTCATACTGCGTTGTTTAGAGCCATATTTTTCATATATCATTCTGATAAATTCGCGCCAGCCAATGATTTGCCTTATAAAGCCCTCCAAAGAGTTCAGAGGCACTTCGTTGTTTTGTGCATAGTCTAAGGTAGTTCGAAGTATTTCGGCAGGTGTCAAAAGTCCTACATTGAGCATAGGCGTAAGTACGCTATGGTGCAAAATGGAGGCTTCTGCAACTATCGCATCTTCGTATTTTCCAAAAGCATAAAAACGCTGTTCTAAAAAATTTTCAAGCCAAAGGCGTGCTGCGGCATGGGTATGCGGATAGAGAGGCTGCTGACTCAATTGCCCGTAGTTGTTGCTGAAATGTTGCTTGGTGTACGATATTGCTTCTTGGTAAAAAGAAGTATTTTCAGGATATTGTATCAAGGGAGGTGTCGTCTGTTTCGGATATTTGAGCCTATTTTCAGCATCATACGTCCATTTTCCACCCAAAGGTTTTTGGTTGGGCTCTAATAAAATTTTCCGCTTTTTTCGTTGGGCTATGTAAAAAGAGGTTTGCAAGAAGTTAGTAGTATTGTTCAAATAATCTTCTACTTCTGCCGAATGATTCAAAAAAAGAGGCGAATCGTATCGTTGGATGTCAAAATGGTATTTTTCAGCACTTTTTTGTATTCTTTTTTGCAGCCAATTGTCTGTGGGGTCAATATAGTGCAGTTGTTCAAAAAGATGGGTTTGATGGGCATGGGCTAAGAAAACACGAATATCTGCGTATGCGTGTTTTGCTTCAATGTAATTGATTTTTATGCCTTTTTGGGTCAGAAAATGGGCATAGTAGCGCATAGAAGCCCTATGAAAAGCTATTTTTTGCTGATGAAATGTATATTGTTCGAAAAATAATTTTTCCTCTATCATCCAAACTTCTCCTTCGTGAAGAGGCATTGGATTCTGCTCGAAGAGTTGATGTGGAAAAATAAGAAAAGCCTTTTTCATGTTTAAAGTGGGTTGTTATTTCGGTTTTTTCGGCATTTATCGCTACAGTATTTCACTTCTTGCCATACTTTTTCCCATTTCTTACGCCAAGTGAAGGGACGATTGCAAACGAGGCAAATTTTTTGGGGCAGATGTTGCTTTTTAGGCTTTTTCATGGGGCTTATGCTTTTTTTGTGTAAATCCGTGCGTTGTTAAAATAGTAGACTGATTGGCACGTACTATTTCATTTTTTCGGTGTTTCCAAAGTATTTCGCGGGCTTTTTGGGCGGCTTTTTCTGCCTCTACGATAGGCAATGGATAGGTATTACCCAAAGAAAAACCATAGAATTGTTGTTCAAGGAGGGGCATCTTCCAAGGTGCATGTAAATAGGCAGCAGGTAGTTTTTGCAATTCGGGTAGCCATTGCTTTATGAAAACGCCTTCAGGGTCATGCTCTTGTGATTGTTTGGTAGGGTTATAAATCCTAATTGTGTTGATGCTCGTAGTGCCTGCTTGCATCTGAAATTGTGGATAATGAATGCCGGGTTCGTAGTCTAAAAATAATTGTGCCAAATGGTACACTCCTTTGCGCCAATCTTGCCAAAGATGATGCGCCAAAAAAGACACTAACATAGCACGCATTCTGAAATTAAGCCAGCCTGTGGCTATCAAACATCGCATAGCAGCATCTACCAAAGGATAACCCGTTTTGCCTTCTTTCCAAGCTTGTAAATAGCGCGGGTTTTCTTCATATTCTAATAACTCATAACCGCTGTTCAGAAATTGGGTTTCGTAATTGCATTGTCTTTCAAATTTTTGGATAAAATGACATCGCCAACGCAATCTTTCAAGAAAAGCCTGATAAGTTTTATAGTTGTTTTTGGGTATTGATTGGTAAACCTGCCTTACACTAAGATTGCCCCAAGCCAAGTAGGGTGATAAACGACTGCAAGACTTTCGACTTTCTTGTGGTTTAGAAATATGACGGCGATAATTAATGGCTCTTTCTGTGATAAAAGAACGAAGGTATTGGCGTGCATATTTCTCGCCTGCGGGTTGAAAATGTATATGATAAGTGCTTATTTTCTCTAAAAAAGAAGGTGGTAAAGGGAAAAAATGCGCTGCTGAGTCAAGCGCAAAGGCTTTTGGCGAATAATGGTTTTTTATCAAAGGGCTTTGCATCGTGAGTTGCCATTGTTTATTCCAGTCTTCTACCTTTGTAAACCCTCTGATGATGCCATCTCTTTGGCTTTCCTCCCAAATGATGCCTTTATTTTTGAATAATTTCTTCAGTTGTTTGTCCCTTTCATAACTAAGCTCAATACCACTTTCTTGGTAACTAAAAATGCTATTGATGATAAAACGAGAGGAAAGATACTCAAAAACTGCTATTGCTTCTCCATAAAAACAAGTAACAAGAAGTTCCTTATTCTCCTCTTCGTATCGGAGATTTTTTATGGAGTGGTGCACAAACTGTAGATGTCGCCAAGAAGTATCAGGATAACTAATGAGCGAGGGCTCAAAAAGGTAAATAACCAGAAAAGGGATTCCTGCTTCTGTGGCTTTTTGTAGTGGTTTATGGTCTTGCGTGCGTAGATCCCTCTTGAGCCATACAATATTAATCATTTACTGATACGATTGTGTGTAATGAATTTTTGGCGTGTGCATTTAAAGCGTGTTATTCCAGTATTACGTTTTTTCGCGTGTTTCTGACTAATCCCACTTTGCACACGTTTGCGCCATAAACGAAAACTGCTGGGTTGCAGTTTTTTTCGCATAAGCCGAATCACGGCAGTTTCACTGTAGCCAAATTGAGCAGCGATGGCTTCGAAAGGAGTACGGTCTTCCCAAGCCATTTCGATGATGCGGTCTTCTTCTTGTTCTGAAATAAATTGCATAAAAAATATGACTAAGTGAGTAAGAAAATTGTTCAAAAAAATATATCTTGCAATATGATAGACGCCCAAAAAGAAGAAAACAGTTTTTATGCAAAAGATAGGCAAACATGGCGTGATTGGTTGCAAGAAAATCATGAAACTAAAAAAGCTGTTTGGCTAATTATTTACAGAAAGAATACAAATACTTCTAGTGTTAGTTACCCTGAGGCAGTAGATGAAGCCCTTTGCTTTGGCTGGATAGATAGTAGTGTCAGAAAAAGAGACGAAGAAAGTTTTTATCAATTTTTCTCAAAAAGAAACCCCAAAAGCAATTGGAGTAAGCTCAACAAAGAAAAAATAGCCTACCTTACTGAACAAAATCTAATGACAGAGGCAGGCAAAAAAGCCGTAGCAATCGCACAAAAAAATGGTGCTTGGAATGCCCTTGATGAGGTAGAAGCCCTTATTTTACCACTCGATTTGGAATCTGCCTTTCGAGCACTCCCAACTACTGACGCGCTTCAAAATTGGGAAGGTTTTTCGAGGTCAGCAAGGCGTGGTATTTTGGAGTGGCTGTTCAATGCCAAAAAAGAAGAAACAAGGCAGAGAAGAATAAAATTGATTGTAGAGGCAGCACAAGAAAACGAAAAATTAAATCCATAAATATATGAATGCAGCTCATTTTCATCTTTTAGTAAATCATTTTCCGATTATTTTGCCCATTGTAGGGCTTTTAGTATTGATTGCAGGCTTGCTAATGCGCGCGGCTGTGATACAACGAACTGCCTTAGCGATACTCATAGCGGGTGCTTTATTTACTGTGCCTGCCTTTGTAAGTGGCGAAGGCGCGGAGGAAATAGTGGAACACTTGCCTGAGGTAGGGCACGATATTATTCACGAGCACGAAGAAATAGCAGAAACATTCGCTTTGCTCTCTTATGCTTTAGGTATTTTGGCGATGGTTGCGCTTTGGGCGAACTATACCCAAAAAGAATGGGCGAAATGGACACATTATGGCATTTTGTTGGTAGGATTATTCGTGCTGTATTTTGCACAAAAAACAGGTACTTCAGGGGGTGAAATCAGACATACTGAAATCAGAAAACAAAATAAAGAAGCCCAAAAAGACGGACAGAAAAAGACAGAGAAAGCCGAAGAACAACATGACGATGACTAAGGCTGAAAAACAAAAAGCGCAACTATCTCATCGAAAAAATAGTTGCGCTAATATTGTTATTTATTTTTTTACGGCGCAAGTGCTAATGCCAAAAGGCGCGTACAAGGGGCAAAAACTGATGAAACTTGTTAGGACAAATACGGCTGATAAGCCTATTAACACTATTCCTAATGTGCCTGAGATGATGTTTGTAAAATAAGCGATTACGATAACGGCAGCAATTATCATTCTGATAATACGGTCTGCACTTCCCATGTTCTTTTTCATTTTATTTATGATTTAGTTTGATAGATAACTTATGTTTTTTTATCAAAGATAGGGGCTTGTAAGTCGCAAATCAGTGACTTTTGTCACCTAAGGTTCATTTTTTTTCAAAAATCTATCTTTTTTACTATACCAAAGCCCAAACTTACCCCTTTTCCTAAGCCCATATAGTTGGGAAGAAATACGTTGGTTTTGAATGTTAGGCTAAAAGCCATCATTTTTATGTTTTTGTAGTACATCAAACGAGGTTCTTGCATTTCGGTAATGTTTACTTTTATCTCATTTTCCACTTGCCAAGCAATCCCTTTGGCAAAAGCCAAGATATGCCCAATGATTTTTTTCTCTAAAAATTGTGTTTTTTCTACCAAGCCTGTCATTTTTTGGTACTCTTCATA
Organism: Cytophagales bacterium; assembly: GCA_004293905.1. Lineage (GTDB taxonomy): Bacteria > Bacteroidota > Bacteroidia > Cytophagales > Microscillaceae > RDZE01. The sequence goes on from RDZE01000029.1 coordinate 25,441, forward strand.
ACTTTGTTGGTTAAGAGGAAGCCAATTGAGGAGGGTATAATGCATCATTTTGTCCCAAGTTTGCATAGTAAATTCTTGCATGTTGAGTTTATGAATACTCATTTGGTACTCTTCACCTGCTATGTTGAGTGTCCAATCGCTTTTTTCAAAAAACTTATGAATCACCTCCACGCCTTCTCCCATACAAATAATGGTAGGACGCTTGGCTATAGTTTTGTACTGCACTAAGGCATATTGGTAGTTAAATTTTTCATCGTCTAAGTGATTGTGAAAGAGTAATGTATCTTTTTGCCCTACTTTCTGAATAATAGCCCCTCTGAATGCCGCAATTTTAGAAGGGTGAAGCTCTGCATTGAATTGTACATTAAGAAATTTTAGCTTTTTCATGGTATAAGCATATTAGTTATTTTCAAATGAACTCTTTTTTTTGCACTTTTACAAATTAAACCCATTTTTTATGCTAAAAACCCTATTTCCTAATATGCAGGCTGCTCTTTTGCAAGAAATAGAAGCCTACGGAATAGAGAAAAAAGTAGACCGACAAACGGAAATTCTCCGCGAAGGGCAATATGTGAAATACATTCCTTTAGTGATAGAAGGATTAGTAAAGGTATTTACGCGGCACGAGGAAAAAGAACTCTTGCTTTATTACATTCGTCCTCAAGAGAGTTGCATTATGTCGTTTGCGGCATTGCTCAAAGACGAACCAAGTCGTATTTTTGCGATTTGCGAAGAGCCAACAACACTTTTGCTTTTGCCACAAGTCCAAGTAATTAGTTGGTCAAAAAGATTTCCAGAACTGAATTTTTTATTTTTTGAGCAGTATAGTATGCGTTATGGCGATTTACTCCATACGATTAATCAGGTTATTTTTGATAAAATGGACAAAAGATTGTACGACTATTTAAAAGAAAAAGTAAGTCTTACTCAAAAAAATCCTATCAAAATGGCGCATAAAGACATTGCCAACGACTTAGGTACTGCGCGCGAGGTAGTAAGCAGAGTAATGAAAAAGTTAGAAAATGAGGGCAAAGTAAGGCAGAGAGGTTCTGAGATAGAGGTTTTATAAATATTTTTTACTTTCACAAGAGCCCCTTTGTAAAATCACGATTCGATAAACGCCCGAGATTCATACCCACTTTGCAATTTTTTATCGTTTTGTGTAAAATTATCTCACTGATAATCAAGCATTTAAGAAAAAAACTCCCTTTTTATAAATATTTTTTTCTACTGCGCAAATCCATTGCGTAGTGCCTATTTTACTTTGTAACATCAAAATAGATAAAGGCTCTTTGAAGTTCTTTGGTTCGAAGCCCAAATTATTTTGATACCCTGAAACAATAGTTCAATTGGTAGAACGCCAGCCTTTTCAGTTTTTCAATTACCTGCAAAAGGTCAAGCAAGACTTACTTCTAAGGTCCCGCTGGAGGTGTTGGTTCGAGTCCGGCTTGTTTCACCAAATTTATAGGTCAAGTTTTGCTTACTTCTCGCCGAAAGGCACTTCACTGTTAATGAACCCCAGCAAAGCAATTACCTTAAATTTTTGTAAGAACATATCAAGGTCAATCACTACTTACTTCTCACTCATCTGGTAATGAATCTCAGTAGTGAAATTACCTGATTATTTTAACTTTAAAACAAAGGAGAAAAAATGAAAAACTTATGGACAGTCAGTCTAAGACAACAAGCCATTTTTATCCCCAAAGAGTGGAGAAAAAATGCTACCACCCCTCACCTACGCAGTACTACAGCAGGCTTAGTAGCCAACCTAAGTTCATTAGGATTTGGTGTAGCCGAAAATTTATTGAAGGTGCTCAATGAACTCAACCCTAAGCAACAATTAGAAATATTAGAGCACTTAAAACAAGCCACTGGAGTAGATAAAAACTGGACTCCATTGGTCAAAGGTTGGGACGTACCTACAGGCGAAAACTATGTAGACCATCTTATGACTTTTTTTGCCAATTTGTTCGGAGCAAGGGGCACACAACTACGATGTGGGCATACTATTCCTGCGGGTACTTTCCCTTTGGAACGATACAATGGTTGCCCTTTTTGCGGAACTCCCTTCGAAATCGGTAAAATAGAATACAAAAATCAGGGAAGTAACAAAAAAATCTTAACCCTTTGGACAGAAAAAGAACTCTACACTTTTTTCGAGGATTTATTAGGCTCAAAAACTGCCTTAGATGCCACTCAAATGGATAGCTTACAGGTGTTATTGAGTGTATTAACTCTTCCTAAAGAAATCAATATAGGTATGAAAGAAACCTTAGTAGCCGTGATTGATATTTATAAAAAACAGAATATGCCCGAAAAAGCACAAGCATTATTCGGTTCGCCTACTGATATTTTACGCTATTTATGGTACAAACACACTGGTTTTTTCCAAATCATAGAACCTGCAACACTCATAAGACGCAAAACAAAAGCCCACAAACACCTTCGCCGCAGTTTAGATACGAGTGCACAGGCGCGTTTGGCAGCCGTAGAAGAATTGCAACTAAAATATAGCCGCCAAGAAAGCATCATAGTAGCACAATGGCTCAATGGTTTATCGCTCACAGTAGAAAAAATATGCGAAGCTATGCATCCTAAACGCTCCATGTGGGTACGCTTCATTCGTGCTTTGCGCCTTACGGAGTACGCCAAACGAAAAGGTTTTGAAAAACTCAATCGCATTTTAGATGTATTTTACCGCCAAGATTATACTGTTTGGCAAGCACATGTCAATCATTTCAGGTTGCGAAGCAATGAAGAAAGAACTTTTCAGTTACTAAAGCAACGTCCCGGCTTGTTTGCACGCTCTTTGTTCTCTAATATGCTTTGGTTTGGCGAAACCTCTACTATTGAGGCTTTTAAAGAAGTAGTAGACAAAGTACCTGCAAGGCTACTATTCACGCTCAATATGTATGCTGAAAACTATTTCAACCCTCAACAAATGCGAATTGTGAAGCCTTTGGGAGGTGTAGCCAAAAGAATAGCACCTCATTCATTATTGAGCCTTTACGACGAAAAACAACGCCTACAAATGCAGGATAGCATTGCAGATTTATGTTTGTTGGCTATGAAAAAACGTTTTTCTGCCCTCAGTACCAAAAATAGAACTATCTATATACACCCTCAACTTTTCAAAATCCCTGTTTCGATAGGTGATAGAAGTGAAAACGTGCAAGATTTGCCCTCAGCACTTTTAGGCACAGTTTTCCCTGTGGAAGGCGATACAGTACGGTTGTTTATGCAGTGGGGCAATGGTATGCCCGCGCAACACCTCGATATGGATTTAAGTTGTAGAGTCGCTTATTCTGATGGGCATTTGGATATTTGTTCCTTCAGCCAACTAACCACTACAGGCTGTAAACACAGCGGCGATATTAGGAGTATTCCTCATAAAGTAGGCACTGCCGAATATATAGACCTCAATATCAATGAACTCAGAAAGGCAAAAGCCAAATATGTAGCCTTTACTTGTAATGCCTACAGCCAAGGCGCATTGGCACTCAATATGGTTGTAGGTTGGATGAACAGCAAACACCCCATGCGAATTTCAGAAAAAACGGGGGTTGCGTATGACCCCTCTTGCGTACAGCATCAGGTAAGAATTACCAATCCGCTCAATAAAGGTTTACTCTTTGGTGTTTTATTGGTCGAAAGTCGAGAAATCATTTGGTTAGAAATGCCTTTCGGGGGGCAATTAGTCCAAAACTTAGATGTTCGCAATGTAGAGGCAATTTTGGCAAAAATCAGCAGCAAACTCAATATTGGAAACTTATTGCTTTGCAAAGCCGATGCCCAAAAATTAGCCTTAGTAGAGAAACCCGAAGAAGCAGACGAAAGTTATGATTTGAAATGGGCTATTAACACCGCAGCAGTTACAAAATTATTGGTAGATTAACTTCATCAAAAGCAAGGTATTTTATATCTTGCTTTTTTTCCTACAAAATAGTCATTTTTGCGATATGCCTCTTAATAAATTAGCTCTTTTGCGCTATAAAACCATAGACGAGTGTCTAAACAATCCATACCGTAAATGGACATTGGACGACCTCATAGAGAAAGTGTCCGAAGCACTCTACGAATTTGAAGGAATACAAGAAGGTGTAAGTAAACGAACCATTCAAGCAGATTTACAGCTGATGCGCAGCGATAAATTGGGTTACAATGCTCCTATTATTGTGGTAGATAAAAAATATTATTGTTATGAAGATAAGAATTACAGCATCACCAAAGTCCCTATTAATAGTGCGGATATGGAAAAATTTAAGAGTGCCGTACAAATGCTCAAACAATTCAGCGTATTCAATCACTTTGATGATTTACAAGCCACAATATTACGTTTAGAAGGTAACTTACAAAAAAACACAAAAGGCACAAAACCACTAATACAGTTTGAGAATAACAACCTTTTGAAAGGGATTCAACTCATACAACCACTTTATGAAGCTATTTTGCAACAAAAAACATTGCTCATTAACTACCAATCTTTCAAAGCACATTCTGCACAACAAAACATTTGCTATCCTTATTTATTGAAAGAGTATAGAAATCGTTGGTTTCTGATAGGTCAAAAAAAAGCTCATCAAAGTCTTTCCACATTTGCTCTTGACCGTATCATAGGTATTGAAAAATTGGTTTCAGAACCCTTTTTACCCTACCAAGGCATTGATTTTGAAGTATATTTCTCCGACCTCATCGGCGTAACCAAAAGCGAAAAAGACAAAGCCCAAAAAGTTGTTTTGGAGGTAGACAATATTATCAGCCCTTATATTATCACCAAACCACTCCATCAAAGCCAAATCATTTTGGCACAAAACGAAAAAACTACTACTTTCAGCATAGAGGTAATTCTTAATTTAGAGTTAGAGAGGGAAATTTTAGGCTTTGCCGAAAATGTTAGGGTAATAGAGCCACAAACACTCAAAAAACGCATTGAGAGGCGATTGGACAAAGCTAAAAAACAATATGAAAACCCGCAGTCTTTTATTCGTTAAAAATCACCTTACAAACTTAGGATTAATCATATTATCGAACGAAAATACCTCATCAAGTTTTTCTTTGGAAAGTAATTTTCTTTGCAATACAATATCATAAACAGAGCCGCCCGTTTCGAGGGCTTCGCGTGCTATCGATGCCGCATTTTCGTACCCTATCAAAGGATTTAAAGCCGTAACAATACCAATGCTATTAAATACCATTTCTTTACATACTTTTTCGTTTGCGGTGATGCCTTCTATACATTTTTCGCGTAGTGCATCAAAACCTTTTTCTAAAATATTCATCACAAAGAATAAATTAAAAGCAATCACAGGCTCCATTACATTGAGTTGTAACTGCCCTGCTTCGGCGGCGATGCCAATTGTTACATCGCTACCCATTACCTGAAAAGCAATTTGATTGATAAGTTCGGGCATTACAGGATTTACCTTACCAGGCATGATGGAAGAACCGGGTTGTAGGGCAGGCAAATTGATTTCGTTAAAACCGGCACGAGGTCCGGAGGAAAGCAAACGCAAATCATTGCAGATTTTAGAAATTTTTACGGCAATTCGTTTCAAAACCCCCGATATTTGGACATAAGCCCCTGTATCCCACGTGGCTTCAATCAGATTGGGAGAAAGTGTAACAGCAATTCCTGTGATTTCAGCTAAGTATTGTACAGCTTTTTCTGCATAGCCTTCGGGCGCATTGATGCCTGTACCAATGGCAGTAGCTCCCAAGTTTACCTCTGTAATGAGTGCCCTTGCTTCTTCCAAACGTTTAATATCTTCTCCAATTGTTACAGCAAATGCCGTAAATTCCTGCCCTAAAGTCATCGGAACTGCGTCTTGTAACTGCGTGCGCCCCATTTTGAGCACATCTTTAAATGCTTCACCTTTTTTGGCAAAACTTACTTGCAAACGCTCCATACTTTTTAATAAACTGCCTATTTGTTGGTAAAGCGCAATTCGAAATGCGGTGGGGTAGGCATCATTAGTAGATTGTGAGCAATTTACATCGTTATTGGGGTGCAAATGTTCGTAAGTTCCTTTTGGATAGCCCAAAAATTCTAAGGCTTTGTTTGCAATTACTTCATTGGCATTCATATTTACAGAAGTCCCTGCTCCTCCTTGAAACATATCTACGGGAAACTGGTCTAACATATCGCCTGCAATCAATACATCACAAGCTTGAACAATAGCGCGCGCTTTTTTCTCTTCTAATACTCCCGTAGCCTGATTAGCTAAGGCTGCTGCTTTTTTTACATAGCCAAAGGCTTGAATGAGTGTGGGAGCATTGGCGATGGGAATTTTGCTGATAGGAAAATTCTCGATGGCTCGCAATGTTTGAATACCATAGTAGACATCGTTGGGGATTTCTCTATCGCCCAAAAAATCGTGTTCTATCCTTGTTTTCATACTTATTGTTGTTGATTTTCTTTTTCTTTTTCTACTTTGTCGTAAGCTCTTACGATATTGCGTACCAACCTATGTCGGAGCACATCGCGTCCGTCTAACTCTACAAAACCAATCCCCTCTACATTTTGTAAAATGCGGAGGGCTTCCAACAAGCCTGATTTTTGCCTAGGGGGTAAATCTATTTGTGATTTATCGCCTGTTATAATCATTTTAGAATTCATTCCCATACGTGTCAAAAACATTTTCATTTGCATGGGTGTCGTATTTTGGGCTTCGTCTAATAGTACAAAAGCGTTACTGAGCGTTCTACCACGCATATATGCAAGCGGGGCAATTTCAATGGTGCGTTGTTCTATGTAGGTTTTGAGTTTTTCTGGGGCTATCATGTCATCAAGTGCATCATAAATAGGGCGCAAGTAAGGGTCTATTTTCTCTTTTAAATCTCCGGGAAGGAAACCCAAATTTTCGCCTGCTTCTACTGCTGGGCGTGTAATCACTATTTTCTTTACTTCTTTGTTTTTCAAAGCCCTTACAGCTAAGGCAACCGATATATAGGTTTTGCCTGTACCCGCAGGACCGATAGCAAATACAAGGTCGTTTTCTTGACAGTTCTTGATGAGTTTTAGGTGGTTCTCGGTTTTAGGTTTTATGGGTTGCCCATGTATACCATGCACCAACACCATATCCAAATCAGGGATTTGCAGGGGTTCATCGGAGAGTTGCATTTGTTGAATATAGTCTTGGACATTCTCTTGGGTTACTCTGCCAAATTTTTGGTAATGAAGTAGTAAGGAGTGAATAATTTCCTGAATTTTTTGGATTTCAGGAGAACTGCCTTGTATAAATAGCTCATTACCGCGTGAAGTTACTTTGCTTTGGGGAAAAGCCGCATTGATTTTTTTGATGTTGCTATTTTCTACGCCTAAAAAATCTACCAGCGAAATTTCTTCTAATTGAATTACTTTTTCTATCAAATTAAAATATGTTTTTTGTTGAGATAATAGGGTGTTGTTACTATAAGAACCAAAATTATAAAACATTTAGTATAAAAGCAAATTTCTTTTATCTATTCTAATCATTCGGAATAAAAAAGCGAAGACAGAATAATTGTTAAGCAAAGACAGGAAAAAACAAATAAGATGTAAGTTTTTTATAAAAAATTGAAATAGTTATAATTATTATAAAAAATATACAACTTTTGGCTGCATATTTGCGTTTTTAATAATACCATATCAACAACAATTAATTATAAATACTTTTATTATATGCGCTACGAGATACAAATTTTTGCAAAAGACAAAACCAAAATCATTCGCTTTTCCAAAGATGGTAGTGAGGATTTAGGCTTCAAACCTGCCGAATGGGAGGACTTTTATTATGCTATGGGTTCTGTGATAGATGATAAAGCTGATAGTTTTGTTTCACAAGATACGATTATAGCCAAAATCGAGGTTAATGAAATGTATTTTGAACAAGTAATAGACTCTATGTGCGAAGACCTAAGCAGTCATTTGACAAATGTATTAGTAAGTGAAAAAGAAAGAGAGTTAGTAGAGCTTACGGCTTTGTACTAAGCAATTGGCAGAGTTGATTTATCTCTTCTTCTGTATTAAAGCTGTGTAAACAAATTCTTATTCTTTCCTTGCCTTTTGGCACTGTGGGGGCTACTATAGCTTTGGCGTAGTAGCCTTCTTTTTTGAGCAATGCATCTATTTGTTTGGCTTTTTGAGGTTCAGGGCATAAAAAAACTTGGATAGGGCTTTGAGTGATAATGAGATTTTTTTCATGGTACTGACGCATTTTTTTTTCAAAAACAGTAATATTTTGCAATAGATTTAATCTTTTTTCTTCCCCTTTATCTATAAGATACTCTATTTGTGTTTGTAAATGCAGTAGTTGGTACAAAGGCATTGCCGTTGAGTAAATAAAAGGACGTGCAAAGTTGATGAGGTATTCTTTAAGGAGATAATCGCCTACTACTACTGCTCCGTGTGTGTTTATAGCTTTTCCAAAGGTGTGCAATCTTGCTAATACTTTTTTTTGAAGTTTTTTATGCACTACCAGCCCTTCCCCCTTACTACCATAAATGCCTGTGCTATGGGCTTCATCAACAATGAGATGATACCCTTTCTGTTCGCACAAAGCCGCTATTTTCTCTAAAGGAGCTTCATCTCCATCCATAGAATAAATAGATTCTACCCCTATGAATACCTGCTCTATGTGTTCATATTGGTTTATTTTAGCTACCAAATCTTCCAAATCGTTGTGTTTGAACCAAGTTCTTTGTGCTTTGCTTAGTCTTGCCCCATCTATCATGCTGGCATGGCTGAGTTCATCGAGGACTATCAAATCATTTTTTTGTGCTAAACTACTCCAAATGCCTATGTTGGCATCATAGCCCGAATTGAACAATAATGCAGCTTCGGCTTGGAAAAAATTGGCTAAAAAATATTCTACTTCTTCAAATAAGGGGTCATTTCCACTGATAAGCCTTGAGCCAGTAGCTCCTTTTATTAGATGTAAGTTTTGTAAGATTTTTACTATATTTTCCTCTTTCAAACTTTCATCATTAGCCAAGCCCAAATAATCATTTGAGCAAAAGTCTATATATTGTTGTGTGTTTTGTGGAAGTTGTCTATATGTATTGTCATTTTTACGTGTTTGTAATCTGTCGTTTAAAAACATAGTTATATTGTTGATTATTTATCATTGGTAGGTTAAATTAATGTTATATTTTGCAATGAAACATTTAAAATCCTATCTTATTCATTATCTTTGCAAACATAAAAATAATTCTCTATCCATATTACTACTAAAGTCAAAAATGTTGAAGTTGAAAGATGTTATTGCAGAGGTTGAAAATCAAGAAAAAAGTATCATTATTGACAGAAAGAAGTACATCATAGCAATTGTTAAATTCACATTTCTAATCATTGCCTTTTTAGTATCGCTCCAAATCATGATTAATGCTTTCAAATCTTTGGGAGCCGACATCATAGAAACAATTGCGCTATCGGCTTCTAATCCATTTGTAGCTTTTTTTATAGGTTTGCTCAGTACAGCGATAGTGCAAAGCAGTTCAATGGTAACAACTTCTATAGTTGCCATTGTAGCAGCAGGAGCAGTACAGATAGAGGGGGCAGTTTTTGTGATTATGGGTGCTAACATAGGCACGACCGTAACCAGTACAATGGTGGCTATGGGGCACGTTACCTCTAAAAAAGAGTTTCGTAGGGCAATCGCTGCTGCTACTGCACACGATTTTTTTAATATTTTGACGGCTTTAATTTTATTTCCACTGGAGTATTACTTCCAAATTTTATCTAACATTGCATTGAGTGCTTCTCATTTTTTTCATACCCAATTCAATGGCTTGATATATTTTAATCCTTTTTTTGACTTTCTCAATGGCTTTTCAGGGGCTATAGTGGAGTGGTTTGCACCTTGGGGAGTCCTATGTTTATTAATAGCATTTATCTTGTTATTTTTATCTATTAGAGCAATGGTTTCTGTTTTTAGTGATTTACTCATCTCCAAAGGACAATTGGCATTGGGCTTCTTCGATTCAGGGTCTAAATCATTTTTATTAGGTGTTGTGCTTACTGCATTGGTGCATTCAAGCTCATTAATGACTTCACTTATTGTACCTATAGTAGCGAGCAATCGCCTTTCTTTGCATAAAGTAATCCCTTTTATTTTGGGTGCCAATGTAGGCACAACACTTACAGCCCTGACAGCAGCTTTAGCCCAAAATGAAGCAGCAGTAAGCATTGCATTTACCCATGTGCTTTTCAATGTTTTGGGTACTTGTATTTTTTTGAGTAACCCGCTTATGTATAATTTGTTAATGAATGTTAGTAGAGCCTTAGGGCAAGCTACCTTACAAACAAGATTTGTAGGTGTGGCTTACATCGCTTTGGTTTTCTTCATACTTCCTTTCCTATTAATTTACTTCTCGCGCGATGTGGTGCAATTAAAAAGATACAACTACATTGCCTATCAAAAAAATGACTCTAAGGCTATTCAAAAGTACCTTTATCAGGAACTAAATACACAAGAGAAAGCAATAGCTTTTGCTCACCCTTTAGAAAAAGACATCATTACCTATGACCAAAAAGATACACTTATTTTCAACGATACTTATTTACTGAAAAATAAATTGGAAGGGAATTGTTGGAAAGGGAAAGATGAAAAAGGCGAATATGAAATTTGTTTAGAAAAAAATGAATCCTTGCAAATACTTAACATAGCAAATAAACAACTCAATGTAAATATTTATCGCAAGACTTACCAACTCAATCAAGCACAAAAATTCTATCAAATACGTTATTTTATAGATATGCAAAGAAAATTAATCGTTCGTTATGAATTATACAATGAAAAAGGATTATTCATTGAAGGCGAACTAATCAATTCCCTCAAATAAGGTGTTTTCCAATTGAAATTTATAGAGAAATTCTTCTTTACTGATGATTTTGCAGAGCCCTTTCAAATTTTTAAACTCTGCTTGTGGGAATCTGTTTTGTAGCCAAGCCATTTGCTGGTAATAATAAAAAATTCTGTCTAACTGCATTCTTTGTTCCTCTTTTTCTTCATAAAGTTTTTCCAAAATAGCATCTGCTTCGTCTATCTCCCACTCTACTGAACCATCTAACAAATCTATTTCTATAAAACTCATTAGTTTACGACATTCTCTTGCTATCCCCTTACTTTTATGATAAAGACTTTGTAAATGGTCATAAGAGTTTTGAATCACTAATTTAATATCGTTTTGCAGAGTATTGATTTGAGAGAAAGCCTCATCGTCTAATTTCTCCCAAATATCTTGTGCCCCCGCAGACCATTCCAATTGTAAAGGTTTTATGTATTTTTTATATTGTTTAAAACCATTGTCAAAAGCAGCAGTCGTGTTTTCTACATCTTCCAATAGATTATTAATAAAAAACTCTATTTCTTCAGTAAGGCTTTTATAATTGAGTTCAAAAATTTTGATTTTATCTGATTGCTCTGCTCTCGTTTTTATCTGTTGATAAAAATAATCTATAGCATCGGTTGCTTGGCTAATAATTTTTATGAATTGTTGTTGTTGAACAACATTAAAAGCCATCATTTTCTTCAATGAGGAGATAAAATCATCAATGAGGTATAAAAATTTATAATTTTCCTTTCTGTATAAATATACAATGTGGCTTAATACCTCCACTTGTTCTTTCGTCAGTTCTCGTAAACTGATATTGATAGGGTGATAAATGTAGTACGCATTGAGTAATAAAAAATTTTCTTTATTGCTTTGTTGAGGTTTATTGTAGTCTAAAAAACAAAGTCTTGAACCCGGTAGTTGAAGCGTTTCAAAGCCTTTAGGCGTAAAAACAATCATTGTTTCAAGCAAATTACTATCAATGAGTTCGCGCAGTAGTTTGGTGTGCTCTGGCTTTTGGTCATCAATAAAAATAATTTTTTTGGCACTCCCCACTAAATCAAGGCTACTATCCATGAGTTCTTCTATGAGTTTTTCCTTAGTGATTTTTCCTAATTTCTTTTCTGCCACTAAATAAATTAGGTCAATGATAGATTCTGGTATTGAGAAGCTTTTTTTCTGCATGATTACGCCTTTTAAGTTTTTACTTCTCTTTTTATTACAATTTTTTTACCAAAAAATAAAAAACCGCCCTAAAAGAGCGGTTTAATTTTCATAGTTTTTGAGCAATTTTAAGAGTCAAATTATTGACGACGATAAAGAGTCCAAGTATCGCCTGTACTTGTGTTAGTTACAATAATTTTATCACTTACGCGATAGTAATCGATGGTGAATTCTTTGCCGCTACCATCTAATACAGTGTACAAAAATCCTTCCTCTTCTGTATCTTCTAAATCAGTGAAGCCTTGAATTTTGAAATCAACCCATTTGCCATCAGCAGAGAATTGTACTTTCGTAATTTTGCTATTGTCACTAGTAGTAGTAAGCATCACAGAGAATGTATCGCCATCATACACAAAATATTGTTGCGCAGAAGCGGCTTGTGTGCCCATAAGAGTTAGGATAGTTGCTGCGAAAATTGTAAAAAATAATTTTTTCATACACAAATGATATTTAGTTTGAAAATTAATTAATTAAATATATGACTAAGAACGCAGGAGTAAAAAAGATGTTGCTTTTTTATGATTTTTTTTTAACTTTTTTTAACTTTTTTTATTGAAAATATTTTATAGCCTACTCCGAATTCTAAATTATCTACACTTCCTGTTTGGCTTCTGAGTGCAAAAAGACCAAATATATTTTTGTTAAAGTATATTTTCCAACCAAACCTTTGGTAGAGCGTTCCATCAAATGGTTGAGGTTTATAGAAGTAGATGCCTACTTGAATCATGGTACTGAATTTTCCCATTAAAATTTCAATTCCTGCTACTGTACTTAAACGAAGTGCACCATAGTTGTATTTTTGGAATGCCTGAATATAATTCTCAAATAGTGTATTATACAATATATCTACTCCTAATTGTGTTTCTATGGCTTTACCTGCACGCCTTTGCCAAGCGAAGTTAGCGGTATAAACGCCATATTTGGGACCTTCTGTGGGGTATTGGTCGCGCCAAGCACCTGCGAGATATATTTGCCAATTGTTTTTAGGCATTGTTTCTTTCTCTTCCACTATTTGACTTTTATCAATTTTGTTATCTTGTTTTGCGAGTTGATAATTAAGCCCAGCTCCTATATAAAGTATATTAGTGCCCCAGTTAGGTTGTTGCGTTGCGCCATTAGAAAAGTGTGTAACTCCTGCTGTGAGTTGTGTTCGCCAATGAGGGGATATTTTATACTCCCAAACAATTTTTGCGATCGCTGCACATACCCAATGACTTCCATTGATGGTATTTTTATGATTTTTTACTCTGTCATAAGGGTTATTGATATATCCAATGCCTATACCAACAATAGTGTTGAGCGTGTTTCTTTTTTTGCCTATTAATGTAAAATTGCCTGAATACAAAGCACTTACAGCTTCTCCTAATATATCACTACCAAAATCTACTATATTCATCGTCAGTCCATATCTTGGATAGTTTAAGCTCTGTTCCCAAGCTTGAGTGCCATAAGTACTGCGAAAGAATCGAAACTCTACTTGTAAAGGATTGACTGCTATGAGGTGTGTAGTTGTTTTAGGTACTTCTACTATATACCCTGTTGCTATTTCTGCGTCTAATTGCCACTTGCTTATATTATTGTTTTGTGCCTTTGTTGGGTATTGATTTATCAGAAGGCAATACAATAGGGTTAATAACCCAATGATATTTTTTGTCTTTGGTTTCATTGTTCTAATCTATTTTGATAAGATTGCCTTTGGCGTTAGTAGTTCTTTTCAATTGTATGGTGGGATTTCCTTTATAATAAACATTACCTACGCCATAATCTAACATTTCTACACTCAGATTTTGTTGTGCTTGCAATTCGAAGTCGCCCTCTCCTTGATGAATAGCTGTAATTTGTTTTGCGACAAGATTTTTTGCTCTAAAAAACCCATGATTATAAGAATCTACAAATAGAGAGGTGCAAGTCCCCTCTAAGATTACATTGCCATACTTATATAGATTGATGCCCATAGTTGCATTATTGGTGGTAGCCGATACATCTCCATAGCCCAAAATGGTGATTTGTAAATCGTGTTTTACTGTATCAACAAAATATACTGGGGAATATCCTTGATGTAAGACATTGGTTAAGTTTTTATAATAGACTTTAGCTTTAGGCATATTTTTATTATTTCTTACCCAATTGCAAGTAGTTTTATTTTTGATAATAAGCGTGTTTCCTTCTACGCTTAGCTCTATTTTAGGTAGTATATTCGAGCCTGCGACCAACTCCACATATTCGGTATTATTTTGTTGAATTAACTCAACTTCTACATCATCATTGATTTGAATTTGTGTAAATGGAGGCAATGTGCGAGTTTCCTTCTGTGCATCACCTTGCGCAATATAACAGTCTTTTTGCAAACAACTATTCAATAAGAGTGCTAAACAAACAACTGTAAAGTATTTTTGCTTTTTCATAGATACTTTTTTGCAAATCTATAGAATAAATAATTAAATTTGCAGAATATTTATACCCTTTTTAAACATCTCATTCAAAAAAATTAACGAAATAATATGAAAAAATATCTATTCTCTCTTTTTCTACTCATTTCCGTTGTTGGCTTTGTTTCCGCCCAAGAAACCATCTTAGACCTCAAGAAAGAAAAAGATAACAGCGACAAGGCTATTCAAGATCCTAAGAAAAATACAAAAGCAGCTACTTGGGAAAAAAGAGGGCAAACTTATGCTTATTTAGCCAATGATAGAACAGGCATCTATTATAACAAATTAGATAGCAATGCTTTACAAGTATCTTATGAGGCTTATCAAAAAGCCCGCGAATTAGGCTCTAAAACAGTAGATAAAAACTTATTAGAGTTTTTCTACCCTGCTTGTTTCTACGAAGGTGCTGTCAATTATGAAAGTAAAAACTTCAGCAAAGCCCTTCGCGCCTTTGAATTTGCACAGAAAGCCGCACCCGATAGTTTAGTGCCTTATTTGTACGCCTCTGAAATTGCGGCAAACATGAAAGATTATGACAAATATGTATCGAACATGGCAAAATCAGTACAATTTGCTGAGGGTGAATTTCAGAAAATACAACAAAAACGTGAAACTTTTGTCCTTAACTTAGCAGTTACTTACATTAGTCTTCAGAAATATGACGAAGCCGAAAAATTACTTAATCAATTTTTAACTGTTTATCCTTCTAACACAGACTTACGTGCCGCACAAATAGAAGTGCTCATCAGAACTAATAAATTGGAGGCTGCCATTACGCAATTACAAGAAAATATAAAAAATAACCCAGACAACGCTGATAATTATTACAACTTGGGCGTAATCTATGAAAAAACCAATCAGATGGAAAAAGCAGATGAAAACTATAGAAAATCTGTGGAAAAAAACCCTACTAGTTTTGATGCAAACTTCAACTTAGGTGCTTTATACTACAACAAAGCAGCAGCTTTATTGAAAGAAACGAACGAAATGAGCGTTGACCAATACAAAAAAACAGGGGTAGCTAAAGAAAATGAAGCTAAAGCAAATTTTGAAAAAGCCTTGCCAAGTTTTGAAAAATTGGCAGCTCAAAATGACTTACCCAATGATAAAAGGTTGAAAGTATTGAAGGTTTTACAAACCATTTATAATGCTATGAAACGCACAGAAGATT
The DNA here is from genome assembly GCA_004293905.1 of Cytophagales bacterium. Taxonomy (GTDB): domain Bacteria; phylum Bacteroidota; class Bacteroidia; order Cytophagales; family Microscillaceae; genus RDZE01. The sequence goes on from RDZE01000029.1 coordinate 41,077, forward strand.
TTAATAGAGTATCAAAAGAAATTGACACTTTAGAAGGTTATTAATAGAGATAAGGAACAACTAAGTAGAATTTAATGCAAGAAGGTCTTACGAAAAACTAAGACCTTTTTTTATATCACTCTTGTATCCACCAAGTATAAGAAGCCCAAAGTACAGAAAAGTTAAGAAAAAAACCCAAACCAATACCTACCAAAACTTGATTCAAACTATGTGCATTCAAATACAGTCTTGCACTTGATAATACCCCCACCGCTATACAAGCAAGAATGATAGGGAAAACCAATTCTACTTCTTGCGTTTTTAAGGTAAGCACTATCAAAAAAGCAAATACACCCGCTATACCCGCACTATGCGCACTCACCTGCCAATAAAAAGTAATGATAGTAACACAAATAATGGTTAAGGTGATAGAGAACATTATAGCCCCTATGATAGGAAATAAACTAAAATATTGGTAAAAAAAATAAGTAGAAACCGAATAAAAAATACTTGTAAAAACAAAAGGGAAAAATCTATCCTGCCGATTTTTCATCGCTAAATCGGCAATCGTTCCTCTATTCAGTATAACTAAAGTGAGTAAACTAACATTGGGCACAGCAAAAGTAACCAAAAAAATAAGTGTAAGTAATCGCCACTTATTTTCTTCGCTCAAATAACCCAATGATTGTGGTACAATTTGGAAAATAAGCAAAAAAGTGAGTGTTGGCAACAACATAGGATGCAAAACAAATGAAATGATTTGCGCTAAGTACTTGATTATCTTCATAATACGTTTTATAACTCTTTTCGCAGCCTTGCAACAGGAATATTGAGTTGTTCTCTATACTTTGCTACTGTACGGCGAGCAATTTTATAACCTTTTTGTTGAAGCAATTTTTCAAGTTTATCATCAGAAAGAGGTTTTCGCTTATCTTCTTTATCTACCATCTCCTTGAGCGTATTTTTCACCTCCCTACTGCTTACATCTTCACCCGTATCAGTCGAGATACCCTCAGAAAAGAAATATTTAAGCGGAAAAATACCAAAATCAGTCTGAATCGATTTACTATTTGCCACACGCGAAATAGTAGAAATATCCATGTCTATTTTATCAGCAATGTGTTTTAAAATCATTGGCTTAAATTTACTCTCATCACCATCTAAGAAAAACTCATATTGATACTCTATAATAGCATTCATGGTTCTTAGTAAAGTTTGCTGCCTTTGTTTGATGGCATCTATAAACCATTTTGCAGCATCTATCTTCTGCTTCACAAAAGTAATAGCCTCTTTCGCATTTTTATCTTTCTTAGTTTGTGCTTTTGCATAAGCATCTAACATTTCAGCATATTTCCGATTTATTTTTAGTTCGGGCGCATTCCGAGAATTAAGCGAAAGTTCTAATTTATTGTTATTATTCGTCAAAATAAAATCAGGAATAATATATTGTTTGATGAAATCAGTTCCAGTATCACCAGGTTTAGGATTTAATTTTGTTACTATATCCACCGCATCTTTCAATTCTTTCTCCGTGATAGATAGCTTTTTCTGAATCTTATCATAGTGTTTTTTAGTAAATTCCTCAAATGTTTCCTCTAAAATTCTAATAGCAGTTTCATTGGCATAATTATCATCATCTTTTCTCCTAAGCTGAATCATCAAACACTCTTTTAAATCTCTTGCAGCAATACCCGGAGGGTCAAAATACTGAATTTTATGCAGGACTTGGTACACATCATCTTCATCTACCTCCATATTTTGCGAAAAAGCAATATCATTTACTATAGCCTCAATTTTTCTGCGTAAGTAACCGTCATTATCCAAACTTCCTATAATCTGCTTTCCAATAGATTTTTCTTGCTCCTCAAGCCCCAAAAATGAAAGTTGCATCAAAAGATTATCCATAAGGCTTGAAGTCATCGCTATAGGCATATCTTTATCATCATCTCTGCCGTTGTTATCACTATATATACTATAGTCTCCCAAGTCTTCGTCATACATATATTCGTCAAGACTCATATCATAATCGTCCTTAGAATCCCCTTCACGATCGTCATACTCCGAAAAATCACCGTATTCATCGTTGATATCATCTAAATAATTATCCTCTTCTTGTTTGTTATCTTCTTCTTCTCGTCCCTCTTCCAAAGCAGGATTGATTTCTAACTCTTCCTCTATTCTTGAACGGAGCTCTACCGTAGGAATTTGAAGCAACTTAATAAATTGTATTTGCTGAGGTGATAACTTTTGTGATAGTGTCTGATTTAGTCCTATTTTTTGCATATCAAAGTCATTTTTGTAATGGTATAAATACTACAAAAAAGTGTGTCATAGATTTAAAAATATGTAGCAAAGTAATACAATGTTTTGAAATTTGAAAACATTTTCATTATTTTATTTGTATTTTTACAAAAATAATCCATCTAATATGAAAAAAGCCGCCTTATTTCAAAAAAAATCTGAAGAAAAAGCCTTTGACTTAAAACATCGTAACACTATCAATTTCAATATAAGCAAATACGATACTTCGGTCGCAAAAGGCATGCAAGAATATGAAAATCATGATTTAGCCAAAAATAGAGCTTCTTATATCAAAACCAACACAATAGAAAATTTATATAAACTACTCTTACAATTTGAGGAAAATTTTATAAAAAACGGTGGTAAAATCATTTGGGCAGCCACTATAGAAGACGCACAAAAAGCTATTCAAAAAATCATAGAAGAAAAAAATGCAAAATCAGTCGTCAAATCCAAATCTATGACCACAGAAGAAATACACCTTAACGAATTCTTAGAGAATATAAAAGTGGAAGTCATAGAAACCGATCTTGGCGAATACATAGTGCAGTTAGCTGGGCAAAAACCCTATCACATTGTTACTCCAGCCATGCACCTTTCCAAAAAAGACGTTTCTGATATTTTTCAAGAAAAACTCAATACTCCACCTACAGACGATGCCCAAGAACTCACAGGGACAGCCCGAAGGCTACTGCGCCAAAAATATGTTCATGCAGAAATCGGTATCACAGGCGCAAATTTCATGATTGCTAACATAGGAGGGATTGCCATCACAGAAAATGAAGGAAATGCACGCCTCTCAACCGCTTTTCCAAAAACACATATTGCCATTGTAGGTATTGAAAAAATGCTACCTAAACTTCAAGACCTCAGCCTATTCTGGCCTCTCCTTGCCGCAAGTGGTACAGGGCAACGTGTAACCGTATACAACTCTATATTTTGCGGTCCTAAAAAACCCCATGAAATAGACGGACCCGAAGAAATGTACCTCATCTTATTAGACAATGGACGCTCAGAACTGCTTGCCGATACACAAAAAAGACAAGCACTCAATTGTATCAGATGCGGAGCCTGCCTCAACGCCTGTCCCGTATATAAAAACATAGGCGGACATACTTATAATACCACCTATAGTGGTCCTATTGGCTCTGTCATAACTCCCCATTTAGAAGGACTTAAAAACTTTAAGCATCTTAGTTTTGCAAGTTCACTTTGTGGTGCTTGTGGTACGGTATGCCCCGTAAAAATAGACCTGCCGAAACTATTAGTCCTGAATAGAAAACAAAGTGTAGAAGAAAATCTCTCTCCTCGTAGCGAAAAATTAGGTTTCCAATTCTGGAAACAAGCCATGAAAAGACGCAGTTTGATGAATACCGTCAATGGTAAACTTAAAAACTTTCTTGTGAAAAACTTATTCAGCAAAAGTTGGGGAAAAAAAAGGAACCTGCCCCAAATAGCAACCAAATCATTTAACGAACTTTGGCAAAACAAACAAAAACATAATAAATAAATTATAATCCAGCCTTTTGTTTATGTATTTTAGAATAAACCAAGGAACCTACTCCAATAATTACCCATATCACATTAACCGTAGCCGAAGGTAAAGCATTGTAATACAAAGTATTAATAATAAGACCAACACTACCAAAAATATTCAAGTATTGGTAAAGATGGCTATTTGCTTTAATCTTATGAGTACTAATCAGTGCATAAGCCAAAACGACCGCCGCAGACCCAACCCAACCCACTAAATCTATCCAAAATTGCATGACAAAATCTTGTTTTTGTGATTAAAAAAAGCCTCTCCAAGAAGAAATGCCTTCTATAAAAATAAAAATAACATTTGGATATACCAAAATATCAAAAACGATCCCAAAAAGAGCACCCCAAAAATGTGCCTCATGATTCACCCCATCAGAAGCATCTTTCATAGAGGCAGAATATACTAAGTATAAAACCCCTAAAATAAAACCAGGTAAACATAATATACCATATAAGCAAACATCATTAAGTGGATTAAACAATATACTTGCAAATACTATTGCCGAAACACCTCCTGAAGCCCCCAAAGCATTATAAGCATAGCTATTTCTATGTTTATAAAAAGTAGGCAAATCAGACAAGATAATACCCAATAAATAGAGAAGAACAAATAAAAACCCTCCAAAAAAATTTCCAAACAAAGCCTTATAGATAAGTTCTACAGATCTTCCAAAAAAATAAAAAGTAAACATATTAACTCCCAAATGCATAATATCTGCATGAATAAACCCAGAAGTTAAAAAACGATAATACTCCCTTCTTTTTGAAATACTGCCCGGATTCATCATACATTTTGCTTGGATTTCAGGGCTATTCCATGCATAGAAGCTAAAAGCTACCGTCAATAAAATAAAAAAAAGAGTAAGTTCCATAATATATAACAATAAAAAAATAAATATCAATTTTCACGATTCATCAATTCTTTCATAAAATTAATTAATAAACTCTTTCTATCTTCTGAAACATCTAAATCATTAATTAATCTCAATCCTTGCTCATAATATTGCTCAATCTCAAGATAGGTAATCTCTATAATACCCAATTGTTTATAAATCTCTGATACTTTAGCTACTTTTTCAGTGGCATCAAACTCTTTCAATGATAACCAATGCAAAAGTTCTTCTCTTAGTTCTCCCTTTGACAATTCTAAGGCTTTAATCAACAAAAAAGTTTTTTTATTAACAATAATATCCCCACCTACTTGTTTTCCAAATTTTTCTGATTGCCCAAAAACATCTAATAAATCGTCTTTTAGTTGAAAACTAATCCCCATACTCACCCCTATTTCATACAACTGATTCACCGTAGTTATGGGCGCATCTGCCAAAATAGCTCCTAAGGCAAGGCTAAAACCTAATAAAACCGCTGTTTTCTGCCTTATCATTGAGATATAAGTTTCCAATGGAACACTTTCCAAAGACTCAAAATTCATATCCCATTGCTGTCCCTCACAAACCTCTTTGGCACAAAGATTAAAGCGCTCTAAAATCTCCTTAAGCCGATGCGATTCTATCTTAGTAAGAATTTCATAAACTATAATTAACATCACGTCACCCGAAAGAATAGCAATACTATCATTCCATTTTTGATGTACCGTAGGCATCCCTCTTCGCAAAGGTGCTTTATCCATAATATCATCATGAAGTAATGTAAAGTTATGAAAAATTTCTACTGCAATCCCCCCCTCTGTAGTTTTCTGCCAATCATCTGCAAAAAGATGGTATGAAAGCCCAACTAACAAAGGACGAAGTCGTTTTCCACCCAAACCAATCACGTAGTGAATAGGAGCATAAAGTTCAGTAGGATTTTGACCATAAGCATAATCACTTAAGGCTCTTTCAATAACGTTTCTATATTCTTTAATATTAAACATTTGAAAAGAACAGTTGATAGATAACAAAAAAGCCTGATATAATACTATATCAGGCTGTAATTAGAATTTCTAAAATCGGCATCGACCTACTCTTCCACGTTTGACCGCAGTACCATCGGCGCTG
>RDZE01000030.1 GCA_004293905.1 Cytophagales bacterium
TAGGTTTATTATAACTCTGACATTACTCAACGTAAAAATCAAGAAAAATGATGTTTTTTACAGTTGCGCTTTCCCCGCCTCATCTAAAGCACCAAAAAAACGATCTGTAATTTTTGCCATTGCTTTTCGTTCATCATCATAGTCCAATATGTCCTTCAATTTATCTTTCTTAAAACGCCCAAACTCCGCCTTGATGCTTTCTATGATGCTTTTGCTTGTTTCGTCTTTTTGGGCAAATTGCAAACCCTGCTCGATGGCTTTTTCCATGTCGCTATCACCACCTTTGCTAAAAAGGTCTTTGATGGATTGAATGGTAATAGGTTGTAGTCCTTTCAGACCATATAATTTTTCAAAATATTTTTCTGTTTCTGTAGTAAATTTATATTCTGAACTTTGGGCTTTGATTTTGCCTTCGTTGGCTATTTGGGCAAGTTCTTCGCTTATTTTTTGAATTACTAAATCACTATTCGTTTGGATACGGATTATTTTCTGCTCATAGATTGCCTCTACTACGGCATTGCCTTGCTTGGTAGATAAGTACAAGCCATTTGCCCACATATATTCTACCTCCGAAAAACGATTTGCCAACACAATCAATCGCTCTATGAATACTTTGGGCAAAAAACGATACGAAATTTCTTGCTTGAGTTCTAAGTCTTCTTCATAAAAACTGACTTGCTTGGGTTTGTTACTGCGAAGCAACTGCGGTACTACAAAAGAACGCTCTGATAAAGGAGTATCCCATTCTTTGTTTGCTGTAGTTTCAAAACACAATTCCGCACTCAGCATAAAATCCATAAAAATTTCTCTTTCCTTGTCTGTATGCTCCTGCCAAATCTCTGTGATATAGTCATAGCTAAGTTTGCCTTCTGCCCTTTTGAGTTCTTTGTAGTGTTCGCTTTCTCTATCCAATACCTTATAAATTGCCTGAATTGCCCAATCTTGATTCAGAATGATTTGGTCTTGGAAATAGCCACTACGATAATACAAAGTGCCGTTGTTATGTAAATAGTTCAATACTTCCCAAAAATTACTGTGCATTTTGGTTTCTTCGCAATATTGCTCAAAAGCGGCTACAGACAAAGTTTTTTCTCCTGCGGTTTGCAATTTTTCTATTTCGCTACGCACCCAAAGCCAAGCATCGGGCAGTTCCTGTTCGAGTTGTTGTCGCAAAATGTCATTTTCTTGAAAGGCTTTTTGCAATACCTTGTCCATTTGCCTAAAGCCTATGTTCTCTTTGGCAGAGATTTGCAGAAAATCCAAAATAGGATACTTTTCTTTGAAACTGTTGATGTCTTTTTTGAGGTAGGTTTTGTCTTCGGCTTCTTCCGTATCTGCCTTGTTTTGTAATACTAAAACAGGGCTTCCTTGCCCAAAATGATAGGCATATTCTAACCAATAGTCTAATGTTTCATTTTTATACTGTACGCCATTATGTTCATGATGTTTTTTTTCAAATTCATTTTCAGCATCCCAAACCAAGAAGAAAATAGCCCGACTTTGCATAAATAGTCTGTGTGTAGCATGGTAAATATCCTGCCCTGCAAAATCCCATAGTTGCAAAGCTACCTCGCCCAAAGGTTTGTCTAATAGCACAATGCCATGCGTAGAATTGTGCTGTGTATCAAACACAAAATTTTTACCCTCTCGCCAACGCCCTGTAGTTTGTGTTTTGCCCACACTGCCATTGCCTATCACAATGACTTTGAGCCTGTTGTTTTTTGATGCTCCCTTTTCCTTATCCTCTAAATAATTTCGCACAGTTTCTAAAACATTTTTATATCCTTTATCAAAAACTTCTTTAGGAATATTGCCGATAGGATTTTTGTGTAGTTTTAGTTCTTTTAATTGGGGAAAGCTCCGTAAAAATGCTAAAGAAATATCGCGAATTTGATTTTCGCTAAGGTCTAATGTTTGTAATTTTGTTAAACCTTGTAGAAATTTGGTATCACTTATATAATTATTTAACAATGATAGTTCTTTCAAGTTTTTAGGCAACCCGTCTGTTATTTTTAGTTCGAGTTCAAAAAAACCTTTATTAACAATATCTCTACATATATTAAGTAGTGGATTATTTATACTGAACATAGGAAGCAAATGCCTACCTATATCAGGGTTGCTCAGTAAGAAGGTACTTGCTTTCACTTGAATATATTTATGTGGGCTATCTTTTTCGATGATTGCAAAATTAAATTTACCCTCAATATTTTCTTTTTTGATCAAACTTTGGAGAAGATACATTGCATTTTTATATTCATTAAATGATCCTCTAGTAATAATTTTATTAGATGTTAAATTAAGTGACTGTAATTTTGTCAAATCCTGCAAAAAAGAAATATTCGAAATTTGATTTCCACTAAGGTTTACTGTTTGTAATTGTGTTAATGATTGTAAAGGGGCAATATCGCTAATTTGATTTCCACTAAGGTATAATGTTTGTAGTTGTTGTAATTCTTTCAAAGGGGCAATATCGCTAATTTGATTTCTTTCAAGGTTTAATGTTTGTAATTGTGTTAATGATTGCAAAGGGGCAATATCGCTAATTTGATTTCTTTCAAGGTTTAATGTTTGTAATTGTGTTAATGATTGCAAAGGGGCAATATCGCGAATTTGATTATTCCAAAGTTCTAATGTTTGTAGTTGTGTTAATGACTGCAAAGGGGCAATATCGCTAATTTTATTGTTGTGGAGGTTTAATGTTTGTAGTTGTGTTAATGACTGCAAAGGGGCAATATCGCTAATTTTATTGTTGTGGAGGTTTAATGTTTGTAGTTGAGCTAATGACTGTAAAGAGGCAATATCACTAATTTGATTTATGCTAAGGTATAATGTTTGTAGTTGTGTTAATGATTGTAAAGGGGCAATATCGATAATTTGATTGTAGCTAAGGTCTAATGTTTGTAATTGTTGTAATGACTGCAAAGGGGCAATATCGCTAATTTGATTTCTACGAAGTTCTAATCTTTGTAATTGTGTTAATGACTGCAAAGGGGCAATATCGATAATTTGATTGTAACCAAGGTTTAATGTTTGTAATTGAGCTAATGACTGCAAAGGGGAAAAATCGCTAATTTCAAATTCGTTTTCATACGCACCTGCCGCAATAAGTTTATTCACTTGGGTTGGTAGGGCGGGCAGAGAGGTAAGTTTATTCTTGTTTCCTTTGTTTTGGCTTTCTACCCATTTTTGTGTTTCCTCCTCATATTCCAACCATTTATTCGAGAAAATGAGGGTATGTAGGTGTGTGCATTCGCTGAGGGCTTGCAGTTCGGGTTCTGTGCCGTTTAGTCCGCAGTTTCCTAAGTCAAGGGTAGGGTTTTGTGTTTTTAGGTTTTCTGCGATGAGTGCTGCTACTATGGCACATTCTTCGGGAGTTGCGGGCATATTTGTATGGTTTTATGGGCGCGTGTTGCAAGTTATGTAAATTTTTGTTTTTATCAATACAAAGGGTAATTTTTTTTTGCTGAAAAGATTATCCCGAAGGCAACTTCCTTAGAAGGATTTGGGAGGAGAAGTGAGAAATGAAAAAATAGAACTATAAGCGAGAAACTACAACGCAAAATAGCACTACTGAAAGCATACGGGTAAATCTTTGAAACTATTGTAGAGGTTGCTTCGTTGCACAAAGACAAATATCTTATTTTACTGTACTACTCCAATAATATGCAAAACATGTTTTTATCTGCTATACAAGCGTATGCCTTGCTACACAGACGCATAGAGGCGCGAAAGCTACAAGAACTCTATGCCGAAAACTACCCCAAGCACAAGGAATCTGATTTTTTTTGGCAGGTGCAAGACCTGAAAAGCCAAAACATCTTGAAGCAAACCCTTGAAAATGAGTATCAAATCAAATACTTGTTTGCGCCCACTATAGACGCGGACTTGTGGGCAGTGCATACCTTTTTAGCGCAAAACTTTGATTTGAGTCGTGCTTGTTTGTGGTCGAGCGCGTGGTATAATCAATTTTCATTGCATCAAACCATACAAAATTTTTGTATCGTAGAGGTAGAAAAAGAGATAGGCGAGTCGGTCTTTTATGCCCTGAAAAAAGCCGGTTTGGGCGAAGTTTTTTGGCTACAGACCAAAGAAGATGAAGAAATTTTATTAGAAAAATACATCTTTGAAGCAGAGAAGCCTATCATAGTGCGCAAGACCATTAGCAAAGCCCCTATCCAAAAAATAACAGTAGGCAAGACTACCTTCCCTACGGCTACCTTAGAAAAAATGTTGGTAGATTTGTATGCTGATGAGGCGTTGCTGGGTACATACAAAGGGGCAGAACAAACACGTATTTTTGAAAACGCGCTACAAAACTATGCCATTGACTTCAAAAAAATCTTTGCATACTCCCAAAGGCGAGGCAAAGAACAAGATTTGAAAAAGTATTTGTTTGAAAACTTTTCACAAGAAATATAAAATTCTCAAAAATTTACTTAAATTTGTATATATGGAACAAAATAAGGCATATATATCCTTTAAGATAGAAGGGAAGCGCGAGGGGCAAAACCTCCACCCCGAGTTATTGGATATTAGTGAGATACGCGAGATGCTCACTGATATTGAGAGCCTTTTATTGCCCTATACCAAAGACCGCAAACAAAATGCTATTGCCTACCGTTTGGAGGAAGGTTCAGTATTGCATAAGTTTATAGTACCTACCGTGTTAGCCTTGTCTTTCCAAAGTATTTTAGACCGCTTGGCAACAGAAAAAGACCTATCTATTTTGGAAAAAAAACAAATAGAAATCTTTGAAAAATACCAAAGAAAGGCAAAAGCAGAGGATTTACACTTTTCCCTCGTTACGTCAGAAGGCAAGCAAGAACCTTTGAAAATCCACAAAAACACAAAATTTTCTAAGCGTGAAGCCGTATGGGTAGATACAGAAGAAACCATTTATGGTGAAGTATTTGAGGCAGGGGGCAAAGAAAAAACCAATATTCACCTCAATAGCCCTCAATATGGTACACTCATCATAAAAGCCACTAAAGAACAAGCCCAAACAGCAGGCGAGTTACTGTATCAAGAAGTGGCGTTGGTGGTACGCGCCAAACAAAATCTCGACACGGGTGAATTGAAAGACCTTGTTTTGGTAAGTTTTGACAACTTCAAACCCCAATATGATGCTGAAGCATTGGAGGCTATCATCAAACGAGTTACGCCCAAATGGGCAGACAAGTCAGTTGATGAGTGGCTTTACAAGATAAGAAATTAAAGATAATAGTTAAAAAATCAAAACTATCTCTTATCTCTTAAAATCTATTATCTCCCAAAATCTATTATCTCTTATCTCCCAATGGGTGTTATTTTAGACAAATCGTATAATTTTGCTTTGAGAATCGTCAAATTGTATCGTTATTTGAACGAAGAAGCTACCATAAAAGAACGCAGACTATCAGACCAAGTATTGCGAAGCGGTACATCTATAGGGGCGAATGTAGAAGAAGCACATGGCGCACAGTCGCAAAAAGATTTCATTGCCAAGATGCACATATCCCTCAAAGAAGCCCGCGAAACAAAATATTGGCTTAGACTTTTGCGCGATAGTGCCTACATAGAAGAAAAATTAGCCAACTCTTTCATAACTGATGCTGATGAACTCATAGCCATATTGATAGCCATACTCAAAACAGCGAAAGAAGGGTAAAGATAAGAGATGTGGAAATAATAGATTAAAGATAATAGATATTTTTGCATCTCTTCCATCTCTTATCTCTTATCTAAACTATCTCTTATCTCTTATCTACCCATGACACTCCGCAATGAATACGAATTTGAAACTGTATTGCTAACCTAAACAAGCGTTTTAAAATCAAACAAAATTCGTTTTACGCTTTCCCCGCCTCATTCAAAGCACTAAAAAAGCGTGCAGTAATCTGTGCCATTGCTTTTCGTTCATCGTCATAGTCCAATATACCCATCAATTTATCCCTTTTCACGCGCCCAAAATCTGCCTTGATGCTTTCTATCCCTGCTCGATGGCTTTTTCCATGTCGCTATTGCCTCCCTTGCTGAAAAGGTCTTTGATGCCTTTCACCGTGAGTGCATTTGTCATATAACTTTGCAAGGAAGCAAGCCGATTGTCTTCTTTGTGTTGTTCGCTTAAATTTCTAACCGCTTCTTGGATTTTTTCGGGGCTGATGCCAGCGTTTTTATCGCTGAGTAGTTTGCCCATTTCTTCCATCGCAGGGAAGGATTGCAAATTAAACTGAATGGTAATATTTTGATTGACATTGTTGCTGATATTGAGCATATTGCCATCGCCTGTAATAGTAGCGTTAATTTCGTTGTTGTTCATAAGCCAAGGGAAATTTTTTCTGTATTCGTGGTCAGTTTCTGTAGGTTCTTGTAGGTCAATGAGGTTTTTGCTTTCGTCCAAAAGTTCAAAACTTTCTTCAAAAGCACGTTCAGTAGGTTTGCCGTTAGGGTAGGAGAGGAGTACGAAATTTTGGGTACTGCTTTCCTTCAAAACATTGAGTTGTGGTTGTTGTTTTTTCTTACTCAGTGGCGAAACCCTTTCGCGTACATACATTGCCAAGTCGAAAAAACGAATGTCTTTTTCATTGGCTTGCAGATAAGTGCCCGCCAACCCTTCTATGAGTGCAAAAGTAAAAAGGCTCACAGGACGACTCACCAAAGAAGTTTGCGCCGCATGAGAAGCAGTAAGCACCACCCGATTGGCTTGTGCTTTGAGTAGTTTTTCGGCATCAAAAGGGACATCAGCGCGTTCGAGTGCATCAGTCGTGATGCCCCCTGCATGGCAACAATCTAACAAGACCAGCATTTTCTCCGCTGAAATGGCTTGCAATCTTTCTACTAAATCGTTCCCTGCTAAAGCACTTTGTTGCCAATCGGCTTCGGTCGTATCGTGGCAAATGAGATAATGCCCTTGGTTTTTGCTGGCATAGCCATGCCCCGAAAAATAAACCCATACCATTTCTGTTTTTTGCGTTTGGCTTTTCAACGTATCTAACGCCTGCAAAATGCCTGCTTTGGTTGCTTTTTCTTTGGTAAGGCAAAAAATTTGTGCTTCTGGTATGCCTACTCTGGTATGTAGTTCCTTTGCCATTCTTTCCGCATCATCAGCCGTGATAGCCATTGCATCACTGTCGCCTTGCGGTCTTTTGCCTATCCCTATCAAGAGCGCGAAAGTGTTTTGAGGGTTTGTAGTGGTAGCAGTCATAAAAAAAGCATTAATTAGTTAGAATATCGCAAATGGTCAATAGTTCTTTTTTATTTTGTTTGATGTATTCATCGGCAATGGCTATCAGAGCCACTATATTTTTAGGCTCGTCCATATCGCTTAGGTTTTCAGGGATTTCAAAAGCAATGCGGTCATATCGTTTTGTCCCATCGGTATAGGGCGGAAGCAAATGCTGTATGGTATAGTGTGTACTTGCGGCTACGCTCTGCATAAAAATATCGCTCACCAAAGGTTTTATCCAGTTCAGCGTGCCCCATTCTTTTGCTTTTTCACCCGAAATAGAGCGGCGCACATGTCCTGTACCCAATGAAAGCATATAAAAAGGCAAATCGCTATCGTCAGGCGCAACTTCAGGGTCAAAAACTTTCTTGTTTTTATTTTTTTGTTTAAAAATTTCTTTGGCTTCACTGTAAGCAAGCACAGCAGGGTTATTAGCCAACACGCCGCCATCAATAAGAGCCAAGTCATTGTCCTTTTTATAATCTACCAATACAGGTTCAAAATAAGTAGGAGCAGCCGAAGTAGCACGTGCCGCCTCACGCACCAAGTAGTTTTCTTCAGTTTTTTGTTTGGCTATTCTCGAAGAAAAGTAAAAAGGGCGATTGCTTTCCAAATCATGACTCGTGATGAAGACGTCAGTAAGGCTGTTTTTCAGTCGTCGCTCTCCAAAATATTTGAGTAATACAGATTCTATGCCCTTTGATTCAAGAGTATATTGCACCAAATCTTTGAGTGGAGTAACAGAAGCCAATCGTGTCCAAAAATTACTTTTGCGTGTGCCAAAGATGGTATCACCGTTTTCTTTGTAGAGTTCCAACATTTCTTCTGCTGAAAAAGGTGCTTGCGTAGCAGGATTTTCACTTGCCAATCCCAAGCTGATAATTCCGCCCGTAGAAGTACCTGCTATCAAATCGAACACATCAGAGAGTGGCATGCCAATTTGCGACTCTATAAAAGCCAAAATGCGGCAGGGAATCACCCCCCTAATCCCTCCGCCATCTATGGAAAGTATCTTAATATCGGGTTTTGTCATTTTATTTTAGTTGTTAATAGTTTAGAAATCCAAATCATAAACGGCTTTTCCTAAGAGCATCGCAAACAAGTCGCTATTCCCTTGTATTTCCACAAAAATATCTTTGTGCCCTGTTTCTTTGTCTACTTTTACGCCATTGGCAAAACAATGGAAATCCATCACTCGATTGAGCAATAAAATTTTATCTTGTTTAGGCAGTTTGAATAAAATTCTTTTGTTGGTCAAATACACCAATCCTGTGCCCACAAATTCCCATTCTTTAATGTTGCTTACATTCAATTTTTGCTGTGTAGGGTTTTTCCAATAATCTCCTTTTCCTATTTTTGCCTTAAGCCCCCCACGCGAGTGCACTGTTTGTTCGCCTATTTCCATTTCTTCATACCATTTGATATTGCCCTTAAAATACACCTTTTCTTTTCGCGGAATACTTGGCTCATCATTTTCAAATTCAGGCATTTGTCCATTTTCTATCTGCCAATAGACCTTGTATTTGTCCAGCGTCATTTTAGTAGCCCTATCCAAACTGATTTGGATATGTAAATTGTCAGATATTTGCCTGATTTCTTCCTCTTCTTCAGGGCTCAATTTGGCATCTTCGGTTGCTTCCTCAAAAATATTTTGCATCAGCGTAGCACTGCTCTCTTTGTACAGTTTCTCTGCCAAATCATCTTCTATGCGAAGGTTGGCTTGCAAGTTTTTCAAAAATTGTTTTTCCTCTTCCGATACGTTTTTGTCTTGCATCACCTCTTTGATAGCCTGCTGATACACGCGCGAAGTCAAGCGCAAATGAATATCGCCTACTACCTTGTCATTCAGCCCTAAAAGTTGCTTTAGGTGTTTTAGTAGCTGTATTTCTTCGTCAGATAAAAAACGGTCGTTGAGGCAGTTTTCTAAAAATTGCTCATAAAAAACACCCAATTCAGCTACCAATTCCGATGTTTTTACCCCATAGTTCTCTGCCAAAATCACCACATCTTCCACCCGAATGCTTGAGATAGGTTGGTTTGCCAATAAATTATTAATTTCTATAACGAAATTCTCCTTCTGAAAACGTTGTCCTAAAAGTTTTTGAAAAAAAGAAGGCTCTTGTAGGGGTTTTACTTGAAATATATGTTGCTCCATTTTATATTTGTTTTATTTTGTACAAATAAAATAAAAATTGTACAAAAAATCGCTATTCACCTCATAAAAAAAACAATGCAACTTACCAATAAGCCCGTACTGTGCAATTATTATGTTACCTATAGATGTAACGCTTCTTGCCAATTTTGCGATATATGGGAACGCCCCTCTCCCTATGTTACCCCCGAAAATGTAGAGAAAAACCTCATTGACCTAAAAAAATTAGGTGTCAAAGTCATTGATTTTACAGGCGGCGAACCTCTGTTGCATCGACAAATAGACCAACTACTCACCAAAGCAAAATCATTAGGATTCATCACTACCCTCACTACCAATGCCCTACTCTACAGCAAATGGGCAGAAAAAATAAAAGGCAAAGTAGACATGCTTCATTTTTCGTTAGACTACGACAATGCCGCACAACACGATGAAAAACGAGGTGTAAAATGCTTCGACTTTGTCATAGAAGCCATCAAAATAGCCAAAAAAATAGGCGAACGTCCCGATATTCTTATGACCGTCTTCGACGACAACATAGACCATATCGAAACCATCTATCACCAAATCACGCGCCCCAACGAACTTATTCTAATCCTCAACCCCGCCTTCGAATACCACCAATTGCCCACCCAAAGCCAACTCAATGAATCACAACTTCAAACACTTGCAACATGGGCAAGAAAGAAAAATGTTTACCTCAACGAAGCCTTCTTGCTACTACGAAAAAATGGCGGCAACCATACCCAAAAACCCATTTGCAAAGCTGCCACTACTACTATAGTTATCTCACCCGAAAATGAATGGGTACTCCCATGCTACCACTTAGGGCTCGAAAGCATACCCATCAACAACCAACTCTACCAACTCTATCACCACCCCGATTACCAAACAATCAAACAATCACAAGGAACGCACCCCGCTTGTGAAGGCTGTACTATAAATTGTTATATGCAACCCACCTTCGCCACCCACCTAAGTCCCTACTTCTGGAAAGCACTCCCCTCCACACTTAAATACAACCTCTGGAAAGGCACTTGGAAGCAATTATTCAAAAAAAATAAATAATTTTTCCCCTTAGCGTTTGCATTATCAAAAAAGATTCATAATTTTGCACTCCGTTTATCAAAATAAAGCTAAAAACAGCTTAAAACGGCATTAAATTAAATAAATAAAAAGAAATCATTGTAAAATGTCAGGAATTATTGGAAAAAAAGTCGGTATGACAAGCCTTTTCATCACAGAAGGTACCTCCGTAAAACAAGTAGCCTGTACCGTTATTCAGGCCGGACCTTGCGTAGTTACCCAAGTGAAAACTAAAGAAAAGGAAGGTTACGACGCAGTACAGTTGGGCTTTGACGAAGCAAAGGAAAAAAATACCACCCAACCTCTGCTGAATCACTTCAAAAAAGCAAACACCACTCCCAAACGCAAAGTAACCGAGTTCAGAGAGTTTGCCAAAGAAGTCAAATTAGGTGATGTACTATCCGTACAAGACCTATTCCAAGAAGGTGATTTTGTAGATGTAATAGGTACTGCCAAAGGTAAAGGTTTTCAAGGCGTAGTAAAACGCCACGGGTTCGGTGGAGTAGGAGGTAGCACACACGGACAACACAACCGCCAACGCCACCCCGGTTCAGTAGGAGCTTCTTCATATCCTTCAAGAGTATTCAAAGGACTTAGAATGGCAGGACGTACAGGAGGTAACCGCGTAAAAGTGCAAAACCTCAAAGTAATCAAAGTCATTGCAGAACACAACCTCATCGTAGTAACAGGAGCAATCCCCGGTGCTAAAAACTCTTACGTGATCATCGAAAAATAACCCCCTAAGCACTCAAACGACATGCAAGTAGAAGTAATCAATAAAGAAGGAAAAGCCACAGGCAGAACCATAGAGCTATCTGAAAACATCTATCAGATAACCCCCAATGACCACGCCATTTATTTAGACGTAAAACAATATTTGGCAAACCAAAGACAAGGTACGCACAAGGCAAAAGAAAGAGCAGAAGTAGTAGGCTCTACCAAAAAAATAAAAAAACAAAAAGGTACAGGTACAGCACGCGCAGGAAGCCTCAAGTCTCCAGTATTTGTAGGCGGTGGAACTATCTTCGGACCACGCCCCCGCGACTACTCATTCAAACTCAACAAAAAAATTAAAAAATTAGCGCGCAAATCTGCACTTTCGCACAAAGCCAATAGCCAAGCCATCACTGTTATTGAAGATTT
Organism: Cytophagales bacterium; assembly: GCA_004293905.1. GTDB lineage: Bacteria > Bacteroidota > Bacteroidia > Cytophagales > Microscillaceae > RDZE01. The sequence continues at coordinate 11,586 of RDZE01000030.1, forward strand.
TAACATCGAGGCAAAAACAAAACAATACCTCGAATTCCTTAATAACCTCAATCTCAATAACACAAAAACATTACTCCTTATCCCAGAGCAACACAAAAATATCTACTTAGCCAGTAGAAACCTGCCCAAAGCACGCGTAGTTACTTATAGCGACATAAACACCTATGAAATACTACACGCCGACAGAATATTGCTCTTCGAAAGTACCATCAAAAAAATAGAAGAACTACTATAATAAGACAATGGAAAATATCATCAAACGTCCCTTATTGAGCGAAAAAGCATCAATACAAAGCGAAGCAGGCGTATATACTTTCGTAGTAGATCGCAAAGCCAACAAAATACAAATCAAAAAGGCTTTAGAAAAAATGTATGGCGTTGAAATAGTAAACATCAATACTATCAATACCGCCTCCAAACCCAAAATGCGTTATACCTCCTCACGCGTAGTACAAGGGCGCACAAAACCCTACAAAAAAGCTATAGTAAAAGTAGCAGAAGGAGAATTTATTGATGTGTATGGCAACGTATAATTGTATTAAGAAAAATGTCAGTTAAAAAATTAAGACCCATTACACCGGGAACGCGATTCAGAGTCGCCCCCACGTTCGATGAAATAACTAAATCGAAACCGGAAAAATCATTGCTACTTCCACTCAAAAAATCAGGAGGACGCAACCATCACGGTAAAATGACTATGCGCTACATAGGCGGAGGCCACAAAAGAGCCTACAGAATCATCGACTTCAAGCGCGATAAATTCAATATCCCCGCTGTAGTAAAAGCCATAGAATACGACCCCAACAGAACCGCACGCATAGCACTACTTTTTTACAAAGATGGCGAAAAAAGATACATCATCGCCCCACAAGGTCTTTCCGTAGGGCAAACCGTCATCTCAGGAACAGGAGTACCCCCCGAAGTAGGTAACACATTACCCCTCTCCGAAATACCATTGGGTACAATGATTCACAACTTAGAACTCTCCCCCGGAAAAGGTGCAGTACTCGTAAGAAGCGCAGGAACATCAGCCCAATTACTCGGACGTGAAGGCAAATATGCAAGCGTAAAAATGCCCTCAGGTGAATCAAGACTCGTACTACTTACTTGTATGGCAACCGTAGGCGTAGTTTCTAATGCAGACCACATGAACCTTAGCGTAGGTAAAGCAGGGCGAAACCGATGGTTCGGTATCAGACCTCGCACCAGAGGCGTAGCCATGAACCCAGTAGATCACCCTATGGGTGGTGGAGAAGGAAGAGCCTCAGGAGGGCAACCCCGCTCAAGAAAAGGACTCTACTCTAAAGGTAAGAAAACAAGAAAAGTTAACAAATATTCTAACAAACTCATAAAGAATAGGAGGAAATAATGGCACGCTCACTTAAAAAAGGACCCTACATAGAACACCACTTGTCAAAAAAAGTGCTAACAATGAATGACTCTGGCAAAAGAACAGTCATTAAAACATGGTCAAGACGCTCTACTATCTCCCCCGACTTCGTAGGGCATACCTTCGCAGTACACAACGGAAACAAATTCATCCCCGTCTATATCACCGAAAATATGGTAGGACATAAACTCGGAGAATTTGCACCCACTCGCACCTTCAAAGGGCACGTAGCTAAAAAAGACAAGAAAGGCAAAAAATAACTAATGGATTATCATCATGGAAGAGGTGAAAAAACTTAAAAAGTCAGTGCGTATCAGAATGGAAAAAGAAGCCGCACGAGAATACAAAGAGCAAAACCAAGGACAGTTAGGCGCCTCAAAAGCCGCCTTAAACAATGTCCCTACTTCGCCAAGAAAAATGCGATTAGTAGCCGATATGATACGCAATCAACGTGTCGATAAAGCACTTCACATGCTCTCTTTCGCTCCACAAGCAGGAGCCGTACACATGAAAAAACTCCTACTCTCAGCAGTAGCCAACTGGAAAATAAACAACGAAAACGTTAGATTCGACGAAACTAAACTCTTTGTTAAACAAGTCTTCGTAGACGGCGGACGAGTACTCAAAAGACTAAGACCCGCTCCACAAGGTAGAGGCTATAGAGTAAGAAAACGCTCCAATCACATCAACATAGTCATAGATATGATTGCAGAAGAAACTAAAACCGTTGATAATAACTAAAATATAATAACAAAATGGGTCAAAAAGTAAATCCAATAGGACTTAGATTAGGTATCATCAAAGGATGGGACTCTAATTGGTATGGCGGAAAAGACTTCTCTGAAAAACTATTAGAAGACGTAAAAATCAGAAACTACGTACAAGCTCGCATACCCAAAGGGGGAATTTCTAAAATCATCATCGAAAGAACCCTTAAAAGAATTATCCTCACCATACAAACCGCAAGACCAGGTGTTGTAATCGGAAAAGGAGGAAATGAAGTAGACAACATCAGAGAAGAATTGAAAAAACTCACCAATAAAGACGTTCAAATCAATATCTTCGAAATCAAAAGAGCAGAAGCCGATGCCGTACTCGTTGCCGAAACCATTGCACAACAAATAGAAGCACGCGTATCTTATCGCCGAGCAATGAAACAAGCCATCTCCAATGCACTCCGCGTAGGCGCGCAAGGTATCAAAGTGAAAATTTCAGGACGCTTAGGAGGCGCAGAAATGGCACGTACAGAGCAATACAAAGAAGGAAGAATTCCTCTTCACACACTCCGTGCCGATATAGACTATGCCGTAGGAGAAGCAAACACTACATACGGAAAAATCGGTATCAAAGTATGGATATTCAAACGTGAAGTATACGAGAAACCCGACCTTTCCCCTACCTCAGCACCCAATGAGCGTAGTAATAACAATAACAACGACAGAGGAAATAATAACTCAAATGCAGAAGCGCGTCAAGCAGGCGGAAGAGGAGGAAGAAAAAATAAAGACGATAACCGCAAAAAACGCAAATAAGGTCAAACTAAAACATATTTACACACATGTTACAGCCTAGAAAAACCAAATATAGAAAACAGCAAAAAGGTAGAATCAAAGGAATCGCCACCCGCGGATTCAGCATCGCCTTCGGCTCGTTTGCCCTCAAAGCCCTCGAACCCGGACGTATCACCGCCCGACAAATCGAAGCGACTCGTATCACTATCTCACGCACCATGAAACGTGAAGGAAAAATGTGGATACGTATATTCCCCGACAAACCTATCACCCAAAAACCTGCTGAGGTACGTATGGGTAAAGGAAAAGGAGCCCCCGAATATTGGGTAGCCTGCGTAAAACCCGGCACCTTACTCTATGAATTAGACGGCGTAAGCAGAGAAGTAGCAGAAAAAGCCTGTTATTTAGCTGCCCAAAAACTACCCATCAAAACCAAATTCGTCATCAGACACGACTACGTAGAAGAATAAAATACTATTACTCATGAGCAAGAATAAGGAAAACTTCAAAGACCTGAGCCTCGAAGAACTCAAAGAAAAAGTAGCCGAAGAAAAACAAAGACTATTTCGCCTACAATATTCGCACGCAGTATCACCCATAGAAAACCCTATGACCATCAAAGAAGCGAGAAAAACCATCGCGCGACTACTTACTACCATACAACAAAAGACCAAAAGCACTTCCATTTAATCAACTCTAAAATCATATAGTACATGGAAAATACAGAAAGATCTCGCAGAAAAGTAAGAATCGGACGGGTAACAAGCGACAAAATGACCAAATCTATTGTCGTATTGGTAGAAAGAAAAGTAAAACACCCCATCTACGGAAAATTCCTCACCAAATCTAAAAAATTTATGGCTCATGATGAGAATCAAGAAGCAAAAATAGGGGACACAGTGCGTATCATGGAGTGCCGACCATTAAGCAAAAGCAAACGATGGAGATTGGTCGAAATCGTAGAAAAAGCCAAATAATTTCTTGAACAAAAAAAAATCTAAATACCCATGATTCAGCAAGAAACAAGGCTCAATGTAGCCGATAACAGCGGTGCCAAAGAAGTATTATGTATAAGAGTCTTAGGAGGTACCAAAAAAAGATATGCAACCGTAGGCGACAAAATAGTCGTAACCGTAAAAGCAGCCCTCTCTTCTAGTTCAATGAAAAAAGGTACAGTATCAAAAGCCGTAGTCATCAGAACTAAAAAAGAAATCAGAAGAAACGATGGCTCTTACATCAGATTCGAAGACAATGCCGCAGTACTTCTTAATAACAATGACGAACCCAGAGGCACACGTATCTTCGGACCCGTAGCACGCGAACTCCGCGAAAAACAATTCATGAAAATCGTTTCATTAGCTCCCGAAGTACTATAACTCTTTAAATCATTTTTCAATGGAAACTCAAAAGAAAAATAAAGTAGCCAAATTGCACATCAAAACAGGAGATTTGGTCAAAGTAATCGCTGGTAACTCCAAAGGACACGAAGGAAAAGTCATCTCCGTAGACCGTAAAAAATTGCGTGCCAAAGTAGGAGGTGCTAATATCGTCATCAAGCACGTAAAACCTACTGCCGCCAACCCACAAGGAGAAAGAAAAGAAATGGAGGGCACTATACACATCAGCAACCTCATGCTCATTAACCCCGCCAACGGACTCCCTAGAAGAATAGGAAGAAAAAGAGACGAAAAAGGCAAACTACAACGATATTTCAAAGAACATACCTCTTTGAAACAAAATACAAAATAAAAAAATCATTGGTCATCAAAGCAGACACAAATCATGAGAAAGCCAAGAATCAAAGAAAAATACTCCAAAGAAATTGTAGACTTGCTCAAAGAAAAATTTCAGTATAAGTCTATCATGCAAGTGCCACACCTCACCAAAATTGTAATCAACAAAGGTATAGGTGCTGCCGTTGCCGATAAAAAATTAGTAGAAACAGGAGTAGAAGAACTTACCCTCATCACAGGGCAAAAAGCCGTTCCTACTTATTCCAAAAAAGCCATCTCCAACTTCAAACTCCGCGAAAAAATGCCCATCGGTGCAAAAGTAACACTAAGAGGCGACCGTATGTATGAATTTGTTGACCGCTTATTTGCCATCGCATTACCCCGCGTAAGAGATTTTAAAGGCGTAAGTGACAAAGGCTTTGACGGAAGAGGTAACTATACATTAGGCGTAAAAGAACAAATTATCTTTCCCGAAATTAGCATCGACAAAGTAAGCCGCATTTCAGGTATGGATATTACTTTTGTTACAACAGCCAAAACGGACGAAGAATGTCTCGAACTACTCAAAGCATTAGGAATGCCCTTTGTAAAACCCGAAACTAACATCTAAAATCATGGCAAAAGAATCCATCAAAGCAAGAGAAAGAAAAAGAGAAAGATTGGTTGCAAGATACGCTGCCAAAAGAAAAGCACTCAAAGAAGCAGGTGATTATGAAGCATTAGACAAATTGCCAAAAAATGCCTCTCCCGTTCGCTTACACAACAGATGTAAACTCACAGGACGCCCAAGAGGGTACATCCGCAAATTTGGCATCTGTAGAAATACCTTCCGTGAAATGGCTTCACAAGGAAAAATACCAGGTGTAACTAAAGCAAGTTGGTAATTTTTTTTGAAATTAAAATTATTAATCATATATTTGCACCCTCAAAATTAAAAAGATACTAATATGCTCACAGACCCCATAGCCGACTACCTCACGCGATTGAGAAACGCCGTCGCCGCACGTCACCGAATCGTAGAAATACCGGCTTCCAAACTAAAAAAAGAAATCACAAAAGTGCTTTTCGAAAAAGGCTACATCCAAAATTACAAATTCGATGACGCTGAAGTACAAGGCACTATTAAAATAGCACTGAAATATCACCCCGAAACTAAAGAACCCGCTATCATGCAACTAACACGCGTGAGCAAACCCGGACTTAGAAAATATACCAGTGCAACACGCCTACCCCGAGTACTAAACGGCTTAGGAATAGCTATTTTGTCTACCTCCAAAGGAGTAATGACCGATAAAGAAGCACGCCAATACAATATAGGCGGAGAAGTATTATGTTTCGTATACTAAAAAGATAAAAAAAATGTCAAGAATTGGAAAAAAACCGATTAACCTGCCCGCTAACGTAAGTGTACAAATAGACAATGACAACGTCGTAACCGTAAAAGGTCCCAAAGGTACACTTCAACAAACCGTAGATAGAGACATCAAAGTATCTCTGAGCGAAGGGCTATTAAATGTAGAAAGACCAACAGAACAAAAAAGACATAAAGCCATGCATGGGCTTTATCGCGCACTTATCAATAACATGATCGTCGGTGTGAGTGAAGGATTCAAACACGAATTGGAAATTGTTGGGGTGGGTTACAAAGCAAGCGTAAATAATAACGTACTTGAACTTGCCTTAGGATTCTCACACGCCATATTTATGACAGTTCCCCAAGAGATTAAACTCTCTGCCGTGATGGAAAAAGGGAAAAACCCAATGGTAACCGTTGAAGGCATCGATAAACAATTGGTAGGGCACATCGTAGCCAAAATAAAATCTCTCAGACCTGTAGAACCTTACAAAGGTAAAGGTATCAGAACAGTAGGAGAAGTAATTAGAAGAAAAGCTGGTAAAACTGCTGCTAAAAAATAATTAATTATCATCATGACTACACAGAAAATCAATAGACGCACAAAAATAAAATACAGAATACGCAAAGTAGTAAGAGGAACTAACGAAAGACCCAGAATGTCTGTTTTCCGCTCCAACAAACGTATCTACGTGCAACTAATCAACGATGACAACGGAACAACCCTTGCAAGTGCTTCTTCGCTCGAAATCAAAGACACTAACGCTTTCAACATAGAAGTAGCCAACAAAGTAGGAAAACTCATCGCCAACAAAGCAGCCGAAAAAGGCATTACACAAGTTACATTTGATAGAAATGGCTTCCTATACCATGGCAAAATCAAAGCCTTAGCCGATGGAGCAAGAGAAGCAGGGCTTAAATTCTAAAAACGAAAGACGAAATTAATTATATGAAATTCAAAAATAGAATCATCAGAGCAAGCGATATAGAACTCAAAGAAAAAGTAGTAGCTATCAATCGCGTAGCCAAAGTTGTAAAAGGAGGACGCCGATTCAGCTTCGCAGCCATCGTAGTAGTAGGAAATGGAAATGGTATCGTAGGCTATGGCTTAGGAAAAGCAAATGAAGTAACAGATGCTATCTCTAAAGCCGTAGAAGATGCAAAGAAAAACCTTATCCAATTCCCCATCATCAAACATACAATTCCTCACGAAATGGTAGGCAAATACAGCGGAGGTAATGTATTCTTAAAACCTGCTGCACCCGGTACAGGTGTAATCGCAGGAGGTGCCATGCGTGCAGTATTAGAAAGTGCAGGTGTAAAAGATGTATTAGCAAAGTCAAAAGGCTCTTCAAACCCTCACAACGTAGTCAAAGCTACCATAGACGCACTCTCCAAAATGAGAGCACCACACCTTATCTCTCAACACAGAGGTATTAAAATGGAAAAAGTATTTAACGGCTAAAACACTACAAATATGGCAAAAGTTAGAATCAAACAAGTACGCAGTACCATAGATACTCCGCAAAGACAAAAAGATACTATCAAAGCCTTAGGCTTGGGCAAAATCAACCGAATAGTAGAGAAAGAACTCACTCCCTCTATCAAAGGTATGATAGACAAAGTAAAACACTTGGTAATAGTAGAAGAAATTTAAAAATACAACAAAAGACCATGAACTTACACACGCTAAAACCCGCCAAAGGAGCGGTAAAAAAAGCAAAAAGAATAGGACGAGGACAAGGCTCAGGAAAAGGAGGAACTTCTACTCGTGGTCATAAAGGCGCAAAATCACGCTCAGGATATAGCCAAAAAAGAGGCTTTGAGGGTGGTCAAATGCCATTACAAAGACGTTTGCCAAGATTTGGCTTCAGCAACTTTGCCCATCGCGTAGAGTACAAAGTAATCAACCTTTTTACAATACAAGAACTTGCAGAGAAAGCTAACGTTACTGTCATCAATCCCGAAATATTGGTACACAACGGCTTAGCCTCTAAAAAAGACCTTATTAAGATATTGGCAGATGGCGAAATAAAAGCAAGCCTCAATATTACTGCACACGCTTTTTCTGCAAAAGCCAAAGAAAGCATCGAGAAAGCAGGAGGAACTGCAAATGTGCTTGCACAATAAAAACCAAAAATAATAAGCAAGAAGGTATAATATATGAAAAAGTTTATCACCACCATTCGCAACATCTTCTCCATAGATGACCTACGCGTAAGAATAGTAAATACTATACTTCTACTACTTATATTCCGATTAGGTTCTTTTGTAGTACTACCCGGTATAGACCCAATCGTATTACAAAAAGCAAATATCGGGCAATCTGGCATATTCGGATTCATCGATACTTTCTTGGGCGGCGCATTCAGCAAAGCCTCCATCTTTGCATTGGGTATCATGCCTTATATCTCTGCTTCTATTGTAGTGCAATTACTTTCAGTAGCGAGTCCATTTTTCCAAAAAATGCAGAAAGAAGGCGAATCGGGACGTAATAAACTTAATCAAATCACGCGTTATCTTACCATTGTCATCACTTTGGCACAATCGGTAGGCTACCTTACCACCACAATCCCCTCAGAGGCGTTATTAGTAGATGCTTTCTACTTCAACATATCCTCTATGATAATACTCACCGCTGGCACTATTTTCTGTATGTGGTTAGGCGAACGTATTACAGAAAGAGGAATCGGAAATGGTATTTCTATGCTTATCATGATTGGTATTATCTCGCGCTTTCCCGCAGCCATCATACAAGAAGGAAGTTCCCGTTTTGTGAATAACCAAGTATTTTTACTCATTCTCGAGGCAATTGCTTTGTTCTTTGTAGTAATGGGAGTCGTAATGCTTACACAAGCCACCCGAAAAATATCTGTGCAATATGCCAAGCAAGTCATTGGAAATAAAGTATACGGTGGACAACGCCAATACATTCCCCTTAAGGTAAATGCCGCAGGTGTAATGCCTATCATCTTTGCACAATCACTCATGTTCTTGCCTGCAATGCTTGCCTCTATATGGGCAGAAAGCAGCGACATCGCAAGTTTTATAGGAGCAACCTTTGCTAACCCTTATTCTTGGCAATACAATCTCCTATTTGCAACGCTTATTGTAGTATTCACTTACTTTTATACTGCTATCTCTGTCAATCCTACACAGATAGCCGATGATATGAAACGTAACGGAGGTTTTATACCTGGCGTAAAACCCGGCGTACAAACAGCCGAGCATATTGATACGATTCTTTCTAAAATCACTTTTCCCGGAGCTTTATTTTTAGCCGTGATAGCAATATTGCCTTCTATCGCTAACCTATTTGGCATCACAAGTGATTTTGCACAATTCTATGGAGGTACTTCGCTACTCATTATGGTAGGTGTAATTTTAGACACCCTACAACAAATCAATAGCTACCTACTCATGAAACGTTACGAAGGACTCATGAAATCTGGGAAAGTGAAAGGTAAAACTCAAAATGATATTGCCATTGCTTAACCGAATACTATATAAAACCAACGAAGAAATTCAACAAATACGTGAAAGTGCTAAAATATTAGCACTTACTCACGGTGAAATAGCTAATTTGATTCGACCAGGAGTAAAAACTAAAGACTTGGACAAACGTGCCGAAGAGTTCATCGCTGACCATCAGGCAAGTCCCTCGTTTAAAAATTTTCACGGTTATCCAGCGTCCCTTTGCATATCAGTGAATGAGGTCGTAGTACATGGAATACCCAATGATTACGAACTCAAAGATGGAGATATTATCAGTGTTGATTGTGGTATACTTTATAAAGGATTTCATAGCGACAGTGCCTACACTTACCCCGTAGGGGAGGTGCAACCTGAAATATTAAACCTCCTCAAAACAACTAAAGAAGCACTTTATTTGGGTATAGAGAGAGTAAAAGCAGGTGGTAGAATGGGAGATATAGGTTATACTATACAAAAACACGCAGAAAGCAATGGATATTCTGTCATCAGAGAATTAGTAGGACACGGAATAGGCAAGAGCCTACACGAATCTCCAGAAGTACCCAATTATGGTACACAAGGAAAAGGTGTAAAGCTGCAAAATGGGTTAGTCATAGCCATAGAGCCAATGATAAACATGGGTAAAAGAAATATTGTTCAAGAAAAAGATGGTTGGACTATCAGAACAATAGACCGCAAGCCCTCTGCCCATTTTGAACATACAGTAGCACTCATTGATGGAAATTGTGAAATATTAACAAGTTTTGAATACATAGAAAAACATATAAAAATTTAAGTCTTATGGCAAAACAACCATCTATCGAGCAAGATGGCATCATTACAGAAGCCCTGTCAAATGCTATGTTTCGTGTTGAGCTCCAAAACGGACACGAAGTCATCGCACATATATCAGGCAAAATGAGAATGAACTACATCAAAATACTGCCCGGTGATAAAGTAAAGTTAGAAATGTCGCCTTATGACTTAACAAAAGCTAGGATTGTATTCAGATATAAAAACTAAAAGTTATTTTCTAAAATTCAAACCGAATCTAAATATGAAAGTAAAAGCTTCAGTAAAAAAACGCAGTACAGACTGCAAAATCATTCGTCGTAAAGGCAAAATTTATGTAATTAACAAAAAGAATCCACGATTTAAACAAAGACAAGGTTAATCATTATGGCAAGGATAGCAGGAGTAGACATTCCCGATAGAAAACGCGGAGAAATAGCCCTCACCTATATATTCGGTATAGGTAGAAGTAGCGCACGCACTATATTGAGCAAAGCAGGCGTTCATCAAGACAAAAAAGTACAAGAATGGTCTGATGAAGAAGCCTCAGCAGTTCGTAATATCATTAATACTGAATTCAAAGTAGAAGGTGCTTTAAAGTCAGAGATACAATTGAGCATCAAACGCTTGATGGACATAGGTTCCTACCGTGGCATTCGTCATAGAAAAGGCTTGCCTGTACGTGGGCAAAAGACAAAAAACAATTGTAGAACAAGAAAAGGTCGTCGTAAGACAGTTCCTAATAAGAAAAAGGCTACTAAATAATTCCTAAACATTGTAAGAAACCATGAGCAGTCAAAACCAAAAAAGAAAAGACAAAGCCAAAAAACGTGTAGTAGTAGTAGATGCCGTAGGACAAGTGCATATCAAAGCTACTTTCAACAATATTATCATTTCTATTACTAACTCTAATGGACAGGTAATTTCTTGGGCATCAGCAGGAAAAATGGGCTTTAAGGGTTCTAAAAAGAACACACCCTATGCCGCACAAGTAGCCGCAGCAGAATGCGCACAAGTAGCCTATGACTTAGGCATGAGAAAGGCAGACGTATTTGTTAAAGGACCTGGTGCTGGTAGAGAGTCAGCCATCAGAACTGTACAAACCAAAGGTATAGAAATCGTTTCAATACGCGATGTAACGCCCCTCCCTCATAACGGATGCCGTCCTCCTAAACGTAGACGTGTATAATACATTAAATTAACAATGCCTTACAGCATATTGGTAGATAAGCGCATTGTTTTTTTTCATATATATTTGGAGAATTATTACAAAATACCGTACTTTGCACTCCATTCTGTAATGTATAGGTAAATTATTATAGATATTATATTTAACAAGATAAAAAGAGTAGCATGGCAAGATACAAAGGTCCCAAAGCCAAAATATCAAGAAGGTTTGGCGAACCCATTTTAGGTCCAAGTAAGGCATTACAGCGCAAAAACTACGCACCCGGACAACATGGTAAAGGTCGCAAACGCAAACAATCTGAATACGCTGTACAGTTAAGCGAGAAACAAAAAGCAAAATACATCTATGGTGTATTAGAGCGTCAGTTCCGTAATATTTTCAAGAAAGCCGCTCGTAAAGAGGGTATCACAGGCGAAAACTTACTAAAACTTTTAGAATCACGCCTCGATAACACAGTATATCGCTTAGGTATTGCACCTACCCGCAGAGCTGCGCGTCAATTAGTACTTCACAAACATATCACAGTAAATAGCCAAATTGTGAATATCCCCTCTTATTCATTAAGACCCGGAGAAATTATTGGAGTACGTGAAAAATCAAAGTCTTTATTAGCTATCGAAACTAGCCTCAAAAGCCGTAATGCAAAACGCGCTAACTGGTTAGAATGGGATGGAGGCTTGATGGCAGGTAAGTTTATAAGCTACCCTGAAAGAGACCAAATCCCTGAAAAAATTAATGAACAACTTATCGTAGAGTTATACTCAAAATAACATTCTAAAAAAAATATGTCGCTTCTTACTTTCCAAATGCCCGAAAAAATTATCATGGACAAAGCCACAGACTTCCATGGTACTTTCGAATTCAAACCTTTAGAAAGAGGTTTTGGTGTTACAGTAGGCAATGCTATCCGTAGGGTGCTTCTTTCCTCATTGGAAGGGTATGCTATCAGCGGCGTTCGTATTCCTAATGTACTCCACGAATTTTCTTCTATCAAAGGAGTGATGCAAGACACCTCTGAAATTATCCTTAACCTTAAAATGGTACGATTGAAAAAAATATCAGAGGTAAATGAAACCAAAATTCTACTGAATATCAAAAACCAAGATGTAGTAACAGCAGGCGATATCGCACGTTTTACTACTGCTTATCAAGTACTCAATCCTGATTTGGTAATTTGTCATTTAGACGAATCTACCGATTTAGAAATGGAACTTATCGTAGAAAAAGGACGTGGCTATTTGCCCGCAGAAGAAAACAAAAACCTTGAACAATATCAAGGATTCATAGGAATAGATGCCATTTTTACACCTATTAAAAATGTAAAATACAGTGTAGAAAACACACGCGTAGAACAGCGTACTGACTATGAAAAACTTATCATAGACATCAAAACAGATGGCTCTATTCACCCCGAAGAGGCACTCAAAGGGGCTGCAAACATCTTGATTAAACACTTTATGCTATTCACTGACCAAAATATCACCTTAGAAATAGCGAAGAAAGAAGAAATAGAACAAGTAGATGAGCACTTCTTGCACATGCGTAAACTGCTCAAAACACCTATCAGTGAATTAGACTTATCAGTAAGAGCTTATAACTGTTTGAAATCGGCAGATATTAAATCATTAGGCGATTTGGTACGTTTAGAAATCTCTGACATGATGAAGTTCAGAAACTTTGGTAAAAAATCCTTGACTGAATTGGAGCAATTAGTAGCCGAAAGGAATCTTCTCTTTGGTATGGATGTATCTAAATACAAACTTGACGAAGACTAATACACTATTGATTTATTAATTTTTGATACAAAAAAGATATGAGACACGGAAAAAAAATCAATCACTTAGGAAGAACATCCTCGCACAGAAAAGCAATGTTGGCTAATATGGCTTCTTCTTTAGTAATGCATAAAAGAATTGTTACTACTTTAGCCAAAGCTAAAGCACTTCGTAAATATGTAGAGCCTTTGATTACAAAATCAAAAGACGACACCGTACACACTCGCCGTGTTGTGGCTGCTTATCTCAATGATGCTGATGCAGTGAAAGAACTTTTCAATGAAGTAGCACGCAAAATTGTAAATGAGCAAACAGGTATGGCACGTCCTGGTGGATATACACGCATCATCAAATTGCCTAATCGTCAAGGTGATAATGCTGAAATTTGTATGATTGAATTGGTAGACTACAATGAAATCTTATTGCAAGAGGGCAAAGCTGCTCGTACTAAAACGCGTCGTAGTCGTAGAGGAGGAGGTAAAAAAGATCAAGCTACTACGGAAGAAACTTCTACTGAGCAATAGTTATTATTTCCTTAAAAGCGACTTATTTTATTGGATAGGTTTTGGAAGTGTAAAAATTTCAAAACCTATTTTTATTAAAAGCGCATACCAACGGCAACTGATTTTTTAAGAGATTTGACTTCTCCTGTTTTGCTATCAAAGAGCTCTATATAAATGATGTATAGTCCTAATGAGGCTCTTTCGCCCGTAGCAGTGCTGCCGTCCCAAGTATAAAAATCGTTGTTCCCTAAGAGTACATTACGAGCCAAAGCTTTAATTTCTCTACCATTTTTATCAAAGATGACAATAGTAGCTAAGTATCCTTGTACTTCTGTGCCAAACTGAAGGGTTGTGAAATCTTGCCAACCATCACCATCAGGGCTAATGCTTGGCGGCTCTATCCTAATAATTCGATCTAAGGCTATCTCTGCTCTACTTTGCGAATTAGGCAGACTGGGCGTTGCGTAGCCTGCTTGCGTGGAAGCAGAAAACCAATTATTAGGATTATTGGTGGTGTTTTGCCAACTGAGACGCTCTAATGAAACGCCCTCTGGGTCATCTAATAGGTCAAAATGAAAGTCTTCGTCATATTGAAATAGTTCCATAATTTTTCGTTTAGCATCTAAAAGTACAACAGTGCCTTTATCATCGTTCAGGGAAGGGAGTGTACATAGCTGAAAATTACCTTTTTGTGCCGATTGAGGGTATTCCATTCTGATGTTATCGGGGTTATTACTGAGGGCTAAATATTCTTTGGGAGCCATTACTAAATTTGTAGTCGTTATAACTTTAATATTCTCTATTTGTCCGCGCTCATCGATATTGGCTAAAGCCCAATTCTTTAGGTTAATGTATCGGTCAGAGTAGTTGTATAACTCTATGAAATCACTTCCATTGGGACGTGGGTTGAAAAGGACTTCATTGAGCAGTATATTGCTACTATCGGCTTCGGTAGGCAATCCAAAAGTAGCCTTTGCATTATCACTATTAATCACATTGCCACTACAATCGCTCACTCTTTCTATACTAAGAGTGTAATTGTTGTTTATTGTGATAGGTGTCTGTAGTTTTAACAAAGTACTCTTGAATTGAGGGCTTAGAGGAATTATTTTTTGTATGCCGATAGAAGGGGTGAGGGTATAAATAGCTTGTGCTAAACTACTACTGTCCATTTTTTCGCTAAAAAATACCTCCAATGTGTCTGCACTTCGAGCAATGACCTTCAATAGTAAGGGTTTTTCTTGGTCGGTACGGCTGCCTGTGAGTGTATTCTTTTGGGCTGGGCTGCCACCAGTGGTGCTTTGCGAAGCTGTCCAATTATTTTTTTCTACGCATGGTGCGTTAAGGTCTACCATTTCTAAACTATAACCACCTTCTTTTTTAAGCGAATTTCCATACCATTCATCGGAGTACTCTATACTAAATACAGTACCCTTAGAGGGGTTGTAAAAGCTAATTTGTTCGCCTGCATTTGTGAGACTTAGGCTACTGATACCAATGGTTTTGCCAAAGGTGGTAAATTCTTGCGTATGACTACTATTGCAAATAATGGCATATTCCTGTGGAAACAACACTTGTTTAGGTAGGTTTTTGGGCGAACCATCATCAAGAATACAGTTTTCTAAGTTGATTATTTTATTAGTAGGGTTGTATATTTCTATGTATTCTCTTTCGGGTAAGCCTACTTTTGGACTTTCATCTGCAAAGATTTCTGTAATCAGAATTTCCTGAAAAGCGGGGCTAAATCCTAAACCTACGCGTGCGTTAGTAGTGTTTAGTAAATTTCCATTGCAATCTTTAAGATTATTCAATTGTAAGGTATATACAACACCTACAGTAAGCGGGGGGCTGAGTGTAAGTTCAATAGTACTAAGACTTATCAGAGTAATATTGTTAATAGTAATAGTAGGGGAAAAAAGATAGTTTGAGGTTTGGCTTACTGTACTAAAATCCATTGCTTCATTAAAACTAAGTTGTATTTTAGTATTACTAAGGGCAATACTGCTCTGCAAAAAAGGGGCTTTAGTGTCAGGAAGATTGCTGAATAAGCTATTTTGGGCATTAGGAGTTCCACCATTATTGTTAGTAGAGGCACTCCAATTGTTGCCTTCACTACATTTCAAAAAAGGATTGATTTGTTCCAAAGACCACGCCCCTTCTTTTTTAGTGTTATCTCTATACATATCATCTGTATAAGTAAATCGGTCGATACTTTGCCCTAACTCATTTTTCAAGATGAGCTCTTCCCCCGTATTGGTAAGGCTACCCGTTCCCCAACTAAGTACAGTACCATTGCTAAATTTTGCTACATCGCTACCATTGCAAAGAGTTACAAATCCTTTGGGAGGCAATACATAAAAAGGTAATGTGGCAGTACCTGTACCTTCCAATGTCCAATTTTGGAGTGAGATAGGACGATTAGACGCATTAAAAAGCTCTACATATTCGGCATCGGGTAAGCCTATTACACCGTTGGCATTGGTAGGGTCAGCCATAATTTCATTGATAACTATTTCACGGTTTTGGGCAGTGTAGGGGAGAAGATAGTAAAAATTGCTCTGCAAAGATGTGTTAATAATGTTTTCAGAAATATCTTTAATTTGGCTTACAGAAAGTGTATTCAATACTTGGTCGGTAAAAGGAGTAGTAAAAGTAAGCAGCACCAAAGCGGTATTTGTAGCATTTCGAACCGCACTAAGAGGATTACCAATGGCATTGTTTACAAAGTAATTATTGGTATTTTGAGCACTAATCAACTCTACGGGTTCAGAGAAATAAACCTCTAATTGAGTATTGTTAATAGTATTTACTTTTTGGATAGTAGGGGCAGTATTGTCTAAACCAACCAATACATCATCAAAATAAAATTGATTGAATCGGGTTGTTGTGTTATAATTGCAAAGTACTCCAAAATGAGAGAATGTTGTATTTAGATGATTGTACGTATTATCAACAATAGGACTCCCTTCGGAAAGGAAATTATAACCACCCGTGTTGTCTGCCAATACATACCAAGAGCCATTCGCGCTCCTGATTACTTTGATACGCACCAGAACATTGCTTGCAAAACTACTCAAACCAGTAAATATAGTAGTAGGAGTGCCATTGTCTATGCGAACTAATTTTATGTTATCGCTACTTGTTTGACCAATTTCTATGCAATAGCCCTTCAAACTACCCTTGAGGTTGGCGTTGTCGCTTAATAAAAAAAACCTCACCAAATTAGTACTAGTAGGGTTGAACTTTAAATCTACCAAAAATTGCCATTCTGTATTATTACTTATCGTATTGGGCGTAGAAAGATACATACTATAAGGAGAGATGACACTACTACCATTACTTCTAAGTTGTTTATTATCTATAATGAAATCACTGACATCGCCCTGCCAAGTAGGGTTGTTACTGAAATCATCATCATTAAAATTATCATTGACCTGCCCGATTGCAAAATGACTAATAAGCGATAGAAAAAAGAGAATTTGCCAGTTTTTCATAAAATTACGCACTATTTTATGTCAAAAATAAAATAATATTTGGAGTAATTCATAAAAAAAGCTATTTTTGTTTACTATAAATTTGATACAAAACTATCTACTCCATATTTCTATTATGAATGTTTATATCATCAGTGCTCCCATTATTTTAGGGCTACTCATTATTGAAATTTTATATTGTTGGTGGCAAAAAAATGACTACTACAACTTTCAAGACACTATAGCTAATATAGGTACAGCCATTGGCAACCAATGTTTTAATTTAGTAGTAGCAGTTATCGTGTACCAATCCTATGGTTGGCTTTATGCTAATTGGGCATTGTTTAGTATTCCTACCAACCTCTGGACAATGGCTATTTTACTCATTCTGATAGATTTTTTGTTTTATTGGTTTCATAGAGTGGGGCATACCGTCAATGTATTTTGGGCAGCACACATGCCGCATCACTCTTCCGAAGAAATGAACTTGGGAGTTGGTTTGCGCGCAAGTGTTACACAAAGATTATTTTCTTTCTCCTTCTTTTTCCCTTTGCCTATTATGGGGTTTGAGCCCGATGCCATTTATTCTATGGTTGCGCTTCACCTTTT
The DNA here is from genome assembly GCA_004293905.1 of Cytophagales bacterium. Taxonomy (GTDB): domain Bacteria; phylum Bacteroidota; class Bacteroidia; order Cytophagales; family Microscillaceae; genus RDZE01. Next base: position 29,389 of record RDZE01000030.1, read on the forward strand.
AATGTCTTATTGGCATCATACGCGTGTAATTGGACGATTGGGCTGGTTTGAAAAATGGTTCAATACTCCTTCACATCACAGAGTACATCATGGTGTGAATCCACAATATTTAGATAAAAACTTTGGCGAATTTCTTATCATTTGGGATAAAATGTTCGGCACTTTTGAACCAGAAAGAGAAGAAGTATGCTACGGAGTTACGCACCCTCCACGCACTTGGGATCCTACCAATATCTACTTTCAATATTGGAAAGAACTATGGTACGATGCCGTTGCAGCACCTCATTGGATAGACAAAATAAAAATATGGTTTATGCCCTTAGGCTGGCGACCACGTGGTTTAGAGCAAGTAGGCGAAACCGTAAGGCAACCCGGATACTCTAAAAAAGAACAAATCAAATACCAATCACATTCATTCAGAAATATTAAAATTTATCTTATCATACACGTAAGTTTGGCAATGCTTTTTATGTATATTACCGTCCACACAAAATCCCCGCTGAGCGACCTTGACCGCTTCATATTTAGTATAGCCATATTCTTCATGATTACAGCTTGGGGTGGCATATTAGAAGGCAAGTCTTGGGCAATCTTCTTGGAAGTCTTTCGTTTACTAATGATGGGTGTCCTCACTTTTTATGCCTTAGTATTTCTCTATAGAATTAGCGAACCTACAGGCATTTGGATTATGCTTTTATGGACAGCAATAGGCATTTCTATTCTTTGGGTAACTACCCGATTTAGTTATTCTTCACTAAAAGCACAAAAAATATAAAAAAAAACAATGTTTTTATAAAAAAAACGTATATTTGCAAACATCAAAATTTTAAATTGCCTCTAAAAGCGTATATATGGCACAAAACGACTACAAATTTGAAATCCCAGTCAATACCAAATCTATCATCAAAGTAATAGGGGTAGGCGGCGGCGGTAGTAATGCCGTGAATTACATGTATAACAAAGGTATTAAAGGTGTTGAGTTCTTGGTATGTAATACAGATATACAAGCCCTTAATTTAAGCCCCGTGCCACAAAAATTACAAATAGGCGAAAACCTTACCTCTGGATTGGGCGCAGGTGCTAACCCCGATAGAGGTAGAGAAGCCGCCTTGGAAAACAAAAATGAAATCAGAGAAATATTAGGCAATGATACCCGCATGTTGTTTATCACAGCAGGTATGGGCGGAGGCACAGGAACAGGTGCTGCCCCAGTAATTTCTAGTATTGCCAAAGAATTAGGTATTCTGACAGTTGCCATCGTAACTTCTCCGTTTTCTTTTGAAGGAAAAAAGAAAATCAGACAAGCGGAAATAGGCATAGAACAACTGAAAAAAAACTGCGATACCGTACTCATTATCTCTAATGATCGCCTTAGCGAAATTTATGGGAATATGAAAATTAGTGAAGCCTTTTCACAAGCCGATAACGTATTGGCTACTGCTGCCAAAGGCATTGCTGAAATTATCACAGTAGAAACATACGTGAATATGGACTTCGAAGACGTGAAAACTGTAATGCGCAATTCGGGCTCTGCCGTAATGGGTTCTGCCAAAGCAGAAGGAGAAAATAGAGCTGTAAGAGCCGCGCAAGAAGCACTTAATTCACCATTATTAGACAACCGAAATATCAGAGGCGCGCAAAAAATATTGCTTTCAGTGATGTCTGGCGAAAAAGATGAATTACAAATGGACGAACTTACTGCCATCACGAACTATATACAAGAGGAAGCAGGAGAAGGTGCAGAAGTCATCTTCGGAACAGGCATAGACCCCTCGCTTACTGATGCCATCAGAGTAACTGTAGTGGTTACGGGCTTTGATATGCAACAGAAAATAAAAACTACGCCCCCCACTGTAGAAGAAAAAACCCCTGTGATAGAAAACACTTATAAAGCAGAAAATGAAAATATAGTAAAAGAAGAAAATAGAAGTTTTACTTTTGAGGTAGAAAAAAAAGAAGACACCAATCAAAATAGTCTTATAGAAGAACAAGAGTATTTTGCAACGAAAAATGTGCAACCTATAAAAATCATACATAATTTAGAGGACGATTCGGAAGCACAAGAAATTACAGAAGATACTAATAATAATCAGGAGAACAATACCCAACATCAACAAAAATCTGAATTAGAACTTAAAATAGAAAAACTATCTCAAGAAGCAGACGAACGCATCAATAAACTTAAAAAATTGAGCAATAAGACTTTTGAAAATGATAGCAATAAAGAAAAATTTGAAGTACCTGCTTACCTAAGACGAAATTTGGATTTGGGAAATTCTGAAAATTCATAATAGTGCTATGTCTTCTTTGGCAGTTTATACATACCTAAAAATTGTCATTGTGTTCATTATCGGTATCATTACAAGCCGTTATTTTGAACTTTCTTCCTTTCAAAACAATATTATTCTGAGCCTTATATGCACACATATAGGGCTTTATTGTATAGAGGCTTTTTTCCTAAAAAATACTTCTTTTTTCTACCATACTGCGGGCGTACAGACCTTTTGGATTATTGCTTTGTTGGGTTTTTATCTTGCTCAAAAAAGCATAGAGAAAAATGATGCAGCACATTTTATACACCAAAATCAAGATGCAATCACTCACTACATAGCCAATATACAAAGCGAACCACAAGAGAAAAGTAAATTTGTTAGGTTAGAGGTAAAAGTTGTAGCCATAAAAACAAATCAAAAATGGATTGATACAAAAGGAAAAGTAATTGTTTATATTCGCAAAGATACCAATAAACTAAAAAATGAACCATTGTATCAGTTGGCTTATGGAGATGAGATAATCATTAGAGCCAAACCAACGCCAACCACTCAACCTACTAATCCTTATGCATTTGACTATGCACGTTATTTGAGCCTACAAAATATTTATCACCAAAATTTTATTAGGATTGATGACTTTAGGTATTATCAATATGCGCCACAAAGTTATTTTATCAAATACGCCATTGATGCAAGACAATGGTGCGATGCTACTTTCAGACGCCTAATTCCTGATAAACAAGTATATGGCATTGCTACCGCTTTTGTACTTGGTGTGAGAGATGCTATGGACGAAGAGATACTTACTGCTTATGCTAACACAGGTTTGATGCATGTATTGGCTGTTTCTGGTTTTCATATTATTTTTATTGTACAATTAATAGAATGGTTTTTGGCGGGGCTGAAAAAAAGAAAACATGGCATTTGGATTTTTACCATTATTGCGATTGTATTGCTATGGATGTATGCCTATCTGACAGGTTTAGCCGCTTCGGTTTTGAGGGCAGTACTTATGTTTTCGGTAGTATTATTGGGCAATGCTATGCATAAAAAAGGGAATATTTACAATACATTGGCATTTTCGGCATGGATACTCTTACTCTACAACCCTTTTATGCTCTATGATGTAGGTTTTCAACTTTCTTATATGGCGGTCTTGGGAATAGTGTATTTTCAACCCTTTTTTTATAGAAGTTTGGTTTTTTACCGCGATTTTTACCGTGTTTTGGATAAAAGTTGGCAAATATTAAGCGTTTCTTTGGCTGCCCAAATCACAACATTTCCCATCACTATTTACTATTTTCATCAGTTCCCGAATTATTTTCTGCTTTCCAATCTTCTAATTTTACCACTTGCTCCTTCCATTCTCTATGCGGGCATTGTTACCTTATGTTGCAATGCAATTCCTTATGTCAATGTTTTCTGTGCTGCTGTATTGTATTGGAGTATTGTGGCAATGAATACGATTACATTCCAATTGGCAAAACTTCCTTATGCACTTACCGAAAGACTTTACCTCAATGGTTTTGAAGTAGCGATTATTTATATTGTTATTATTTGTTTTAGCTTGTTTTATGTTTATTATCGTTTGCGCTATTTATGGTTAAGCAGTGTTTTAGTGTCTTTGTTTTGTATCTCTATCATGGGGCGAGTTTATACGATGCCCAATCAACGTATTTTAGGTATTTATGATGTCAATAGAACAGGGCATGTGGTATTGATAGAAGGGCAAGAAGCACTCATTTTGACAGATTCGGTATCAATAGAGAAGAAAAAAGCATTTACATTTGCCTTAGAGGGCTATTTTGGTTACAAAGGCATCAATGAAAATTATTGGTATACTTGGGCAGATGCTACAGCCCAAAAGAAACATTTTGGGGCATTGCAGGCGGGTAAAAATTGGCATTGGCTTATTTGGCAAAAACAGCATATTTTATTCATCACGGGTAAAATTGCCGACAAGTATTTTCAACAATTGATACAAAAAATAAAGCCCCATTATATCGTTTTGCAAAATAATGCTTGGCTGGGTTGGCATCTTTTAGAAAAGAATAACACACTAAAAAAAGTTATTTTTGATGCTACCAATCGGCGTAGTTTTTTAGAGAAAATAAAAAAAGAAATGCAACCCTTAGCTATTCCTTATCATATTGTGAATGAGCAGGGCGCATTTCTTTTAGAAATCAAAAGTTAGTATTGATGTTGCAAGAGATTTTTATACCCAACTTGTCAGTGTATCTAAAGTTTCTTTGAAAAATAAAGACGCTTTCCAAGTGAATGGCAGTGGCAAATCGATGCAAGGGTCGCACTCGAAGCCCAATTCTACGCCCAAACAATTGGCTTGAGCATTTCCTTTTTTGACGTAAACATACGCCAAATCTAACCCTTCATTGATAGCAGAACCATCATCGGCATAAGTTCCTTCTACGACTACCTCCCAGTATTCTTTGTACACTGTACCTCCCATAGATGGATTGCGGGCATAAACTTTTTTTACATTGACGATGCGTTTGGCATCATTAACATCACAACATGGGCAATAAAGCATAATTTGTTTTTGTGATTTTAAGAACGCTACTGCCTTGTCAGCCTCTGCTTTTGTAATCCAAGCCAATTGATCAGCGAGGGCAGGTTTTAGGCTAATGAGCATAATAACAAACAACGATAGTGAGATTTTTTTTAACATAATAATAAAGAATTTTAAACGTTTTACTCATTTATTTACTTTTTTAGAGGGGCATTGTTTCATTTTTTGAGTATTTTTTTTGCTACATCAGGATAGTCTGTAATGATGCCATCAACCCCCATCGCGGCTAAACGGCGCATATCTTCGGGTTTGTTTACTGTCCAAACATATATTTTTTGCCCTTGTTCATGTATTTTCCTTACTACTTTTGCACTCACATATTGGTAGTTGAGATTGATATGGCTTGTGTTGTTGTATTGGTATACACTTCCTATCCTCAGTCCTCTATTCCAATGGAAAGGTAATGCGCTGATGTTGCCTACTGCTAATTGGTGTACTTCTATGTTTTTATCTAAATCTTTGACTGTTTGCACTACACCTGCATCAAAAGATTGCACAATGCACCAGTCTTTAGCTTTGTATTGATTGATGATTTTGAGTACATTTTGCTCTATGTTATTACCTCCTTCTTTGATTTCGATGAGTAGGCGCGCTTCTCCATTGATAAGTTCTATTACTTCTTCGAGGCGTGGGATAGGTTCGCGGGCAAAAGAAGGACTAAACCAGCTACCTGCTTCTAAGCGAGAAAGTTCTAAATAGCTATGTTCTTCTATGCGTCCTTCGCCATTAGTGGTGCGGTCGAGGGTTTCATCGTGCATGAGTATAACTACAGAATCACTTGTCTGAAAAACATCTATTTCTATGATATCTGCCTCGAAATCGAGTGCTTTTTTGATGGCAATGAGCGTATTTTCGGGGGCTACACTTGAGGCACCACGATGCGCAATGATGGTTATGTTCTTATTGGGTTTGAAATTTGTAACATCTACGGAAGAAAACATATAAGAATCGCCGAATAGAAAAATGATAAGAATGCTTATGATAAGAAAAAAAGCGATAAGAAATGACCTTTTGAATAAAAATTGTATCATTGTTTTGTCCTTTTATGTATTGATGAATGAAGAGCAAAGATAGAAGTATCTTGTAAATTTGTAATCAATTTCATAAATTTATAAGCGGAAAGAAATTTATCACAAAAATTAAAACTATAGTATGGGATTATTTTTAGCACTCTCACTCATCATTATTTTTAGTGCAATAGTTACATCATTATTGACACATTTCATAGGTGCATACACACAACTCTTGGCTATAAGACTGAGCAAAAAGAAACTTAGCCAACTTTCAGAATTATTGTTAAATCTATTTTTTATACTGCCTATGGGTATTTTTAGGCTTCTAAGTATTATATGGCTTTGGGGTTTTGCTATCAGTACTTGCTATACATTTAGTGAGAGTTGGTGGGCAAATACTTATTGGGTTTATTTTTTCTATGGGTTCAGTTGGATTGCTTTCTTATATGTGATTGTTCGTATAGAAATTTTCAAAACCATTCAGATGCAAAATAACCGTTATCAAAACCCCTTACCGAAAGATGCGTTAATGGCAATAATGGCGCAATCATCGCGTAGAGATAGTTTGTTGGCAGAGCAAAAACTTGCGGCTCAAATAGGTGCTATTTTGTTTATTATTTTTGCTCTATTGCTATTATTTTTAGGTTCTGTACGTTATTATTTTGTATTTATGTGGTAAAAATAGTTATTTGATAATCTTATTGAGGTATTTCCAAATTTCGTCTTGGTAGGTAAAGGGGACTAAAGAATTATCGGGAACATCGCCCATACGAATCACGACAATATTTTTACTAGGTACAACATTTATCAGTTGTCCATTTTTGCCCATAGCGGCTATCATATCGCTGGGTGCGTTTGGAGCAATACTACCACTGAATACGGTTTGCAGTGTGGGCACCATAAAAGAAGATTTGCCATTGAGCCACCACAAATAACCATAAGAGGTATTGAGCGTTTGCGAGGTTTGAATCATAGCATTGTAGTAGTTTTCATTCAAAATAGTATTCTCACCCCATTTGCCTTTATTAAGAACTAACAGCCCAAAGCGAGCCATAGAGCGTGCCGTACTATAAAATACATTGTTGTATCCCGATTTTATCCAAATGCCCTCCATACCTATCTTATCTCTTATTTTGGTATTGAAATAAACACTAAAACTTTGTTTGGTAGCACCTTCTATCACTTTATCGAGCAGTGTATAGGGCGCATTGTGGTATGCCCAACGTTTGCCTGCTTCTGCTTTTTGTACCAAACAGTTTTTATCTGTACAATCAGGGTCTGCCACGCCATCATCTAAGCCTGTAGTCATCGTGATTTGATTCCAAACCGTAATTTTAATTTCTTGGTCTGCCGCAAGGTTTGTCCAGCCTGTACCCATATAGCGCGAGGAAGGTTCTTGCAAACTTAACAAGCCCTCTTGCTGTGCAATGCCTACCATCGTAGCCGTAAGTGTTTTACCCGCCGATGCCCAATACCAAAGGTCGTTTTGGGTGAAAGAACCACCATTAAAATTTTTCCCAAAATAGTATTCCATTACTATTTTACCATCTTTGAGCACAATAAAAGCCCTGCTATTGGTTGTATTTAGATAATTTGTTAAAGCAGCTATTTCGCTTGTATTCCAACCTAAAGACTCGGGCGTACTACTTTCCCAAGAACTGCTCCCGATAGGAGGCAAATAAATAGTGGTTGGTACTACTGTTTCGCTTTCTTTTTTACCATTGCAATGCACTAATAATAAAGAGAGTAAAAGAAAAGATAAAGTTTTGAATCTTGGCATGGTAAAGTTTTTTATTTGGTTTCAAAAGTTACTCTTCTTTGACCATAAAAATTGGCAAAAGTTTAGTTTTTATTTGCTTTTTTCAATAAAAATATCGATTATCGTAGCATCAATTGAAAAAAAAGACACTACCCCAAAATTCATGAATGCCCCAACACTAAAACAAGATGATATTTGGATAGAAACCCAACAGAAAAAACGGATTAAACACATTCTTTCTATCCACGATCTAAAAAGCTATAGGCAAACCATCGTTACTGAAAAAGATACCTTTCCCGAATACTTTACCCAACTGATAGCCTTATTACGTCCTCAAAAGTGGACTAAAAAAGAAAATAATACTTACACTGCCGATAAAATAATAGAATTAAAGCAGATAGATGAGGTTTTAAAAAAAGATACCCAGCAAGATCCTAAGAAATTTGGGCAATATATGGGGCAAATTTTCTCGAAAAAAGATTATTTTTTGCGCTTTCTTACAGATATAGGCGTACTGCCCAACAAAACTTTTTTGGCAGAAGCCAGCCGAAAAATCAGTCAGAAGATACTCCCCGCTTACAACAGTTCCAATAGCCTTTTAGGATTGTTAGAAGCTACTTTTACACGCAAAAAAGACTATCAATGGTTGCAAAATTTGGCAGATGAGCGTTGGGTAGACCTTTTCAACGTGTTAGGTTTTCAACCTATTCACCAACTGAATGCACAGCACCCTTTCATTGCCCAAACTTTAGAAGCCTTAGGAGTACTTTCTTTTCGCATCACGACCATTGCCATAGAGCCCGAAATTGTAGAGCGTGAGCCCGATGTGGAACTATTAGACTCTCCCTTTTTTCAACAACAAAACAAAGTAGATGCTTTTATTATAGCCTTTCAACAGCAAAGTAAAAATTTTCAGAGAACACCACAAAACCCTCTTTATACAGATATTTTGTCAGCCTTAGAAGCCTGTGAGCAGAAAATACAACTCATAGCCCAAAAAAGGACACAGTATGGCATCACCTTAGACATTACTTATAACCTAAAACGACTATCAGACAACATAGATAGGCTGAAAGACCTTTTGGCATTGCTTTTAGCTCCTGCGATAGCGGAGAAAGAAAAACCATTTGAGAAAGAAATCCTTTTTTTCAAAAAAATAATTCAGGCGCACTGCCAAAAAAACCAACTACGTGGCTACATACAGCAAAATATTAGTTTATACGCGCTCAATCTTACTGAAAAAGCAAGTAAAAAAGGCGAACACTACATCACCGAAACCCCCAAACAATATTTTCAAATGCTTTTTTCGGCATTGATAGGAGGCTTTGTAGTAGGTTTTTTGTCTATTTTCAAAGCATTGGCAGGGGCATTAGAAATTTCTAAATTTGGCAAAGCCTTTTTATTCAGTGCCAATTACTCCATAGGGTTTATGGGTATTCATCTCTTAGGAGGAACTTTAGCCACCAAACAACCCGCAGTTACGGCTTCTACTTTTGCCGAAAAACTACAAACCAATGAAGAAGATGGTTTTGGAAGATTTATAGCACAGTTTTCGCGCTCGCAGTTGATAGCCATTTTAGGCAATGTGCTCATTGCTTTTCCTGTAGCTTATTTTGTAGCTACTTACTATTATGAATACACTGGGCTACACGTTGTAAGTGCTAAAAAAGCGCACCATCTTATAGAGGATTTGCACCCTTTTTATAGTCCTGCACTCTTGCATGCTGCCATAGCAGGAGTATATTTGTTTTGGGCAGGTTTGATAGCAGGCTACCACGACAATTGGATGACTGCCAACCAAATAGGAGAAAGAATAAGAAAAAGTCCTTTCATTAGAAATAATTTCTCTTTGAAATGGGGCAAAAGAATCGCTACTTTTTTTGAAAGAAATACGGGTGCATTGGCAGGTAATTTTTACTTGGGCATTTTGCTCGGCTCTACTTATTTGGTTTTTGAATGGATAGGCATGTTTATCAATGTACCACTTAATATAGACATACGACATATTACTTTTGCGGCGGGCAATTTGGGACTGAGCTTAGTAGCCCTGAACAATCATTTAGAGGCTACCGAGTTAGGTTTCGCCATAGCGGGCATTTTAGGAATAGGCATTGTAAATATTTTGGTTAGTTTTAGCCTTAGCCTTACTGTTGCCGTTTTATCGCGGCGTATGAGCAGCAATCCAACCGAAAAAGAAGCCGAAATGCCACTTTCTATCGGCAGAGGCTTTGCGCTTGGCTTTCGCTATTTTCTCAAAAGACCTTGGGAGTTTTTTCTGCCTATTTATAAATCTGATTATCAATCTAAAAAACAATGACAAAAACAACTATTTCAACAGTGCTTTTTCAGCAAGCTAAAGCACAAGAACAGCCTATTAGTATTGGTGAAGTGAAAGCATTGGTACAAAAACTAATGCCTGAGTACTACCCTAAAATTTTGATAGATGACAATACGCCCCTTATGCGTAGCCACTATTTTTATAGTCGATATTTGGGCAAAGAAATTATAAGAAAAACAAAACACTTGCAATTTCCTAAATATGGAAGTGTAATAGATACTTTTGCTACCTATGAAAATAGCAATAAGAAAAAGGCTAAAATTGCCATAGAATCATCTACGATTTTTGAGGAAGTAGCGCGTTACTATCAGTTGCAGCCCCAAGATATGCCACTGCCTGCTGAACCTGCCATAGAATCGCCTTTCGATTTCCCCTTAGCCTATCAACCCGAGCAAGGACTTGCGCCTGAGCAAAGCAGTTATTTTTTTCCTGTCTTGGTAAAAACCGTGAAAGATATTGCGCATTTCAAAACGGCAGAGGTTGAAGGCGATTTTTACAGCCTTACCTTTGTGGCAACTGAAGTAGCTCCTCATGCTTTTGAGGGGTTGAGTCTTAAAGATGGATTGGAAATGGAGGCAGAGGTAGTAGAAAAAATAAGACTTTTTTGTGATACTAAAACGCCTACAATGCTTCAAAATGTAGATTTCAAGAAATATGACAGTACCTCTAAAATACAGAATACGACCGATGAGTATGCAATCAGACTTTGTAATGAAATAAGAGCAAAACTCCCGAACAACCCTGAAATAGTAGAAGAAAGACTCTTTTACCAAGTAATCCCATGCATAGAAATTTCCTACCGACATGTATTGGCAAATACCGTAGAGAAAATGACCATCATCAATGCTTTAGCAGGTGAAAAAGCCTACATACACCTTCACTCTGACCCCGAAGGCAACCGTAAAAACTTGCAAGAAACTGCCAAATCAGTAGGAGGATTCCTTTCCAAAATATTTCAAACGAAGGGCTACCGCTCGAAGGAAGACCGTAAAAATGAAATCAATTTGATGATTCGTGTGGCAAAAGTTGATGGCGTGATTAAAGACGAAGAAAAATTAAAACTTTCAGAAATGATAGGTGGGTTAGATGAATTTACGCACGCAGAAAGATTGCGTTTTTTCGAACTGATGAGCCAAATAGATGCCCCCGAATTGAAGGAACAAGACCTTATTTTCAGTAGTGAGGAGGTGGCGCAAGAAGTTTTTGAACACTTAGAGGAAATTATGAATATTGATGGCAAGGCTCATGACAAAGAAAAACAACTCATTGACCGCGTTCGTCAAAAAGTAATTATTAAGAAAAAGTAAGCTATTTTTTTTCTAAAATATTAGGGCTGATAGAGCAAATTGTTACGCTCTAAGGCTTTGAGGGTTTCACTTTTATAATTGCGCCCTATGGGGATTTTGATGTTCTGAATCTCGATGTATGCCATTGAATAAGCATCTACCTTATCGAGCGCAATGATGAAAGACCGATGTACACGAATAAAAATCTCTTGGGGAAGTTTTTCTTCCAAATAGCTAATATTTTGGTAAGTGATAATCTCTTTTTGAGCAGTTTTGACTTTTACATAGTCTTTGAGGCTCTCTATGAATAAAATTTCTTTTAACCATACCCTTACATTTCTTTTGTCTTCTTTCAAATAAATAAAAGCGTCTTGGTAAGGATTGCTGATGGTATTTTGTACTACTACTTGGGTGGTAGTAGCGTTGTTTGAAGGCATAGGAGAAGTGCTAATGTTACTAACTTCAGGAGAGATACTGAGGTGGTCTATGGCTTTTTGTACGGCTTTTAAAAACCTATCAAAAGAGATGGGCTTTAGTAAATAGTCCAAAACATTGAGTTCGTAGCTTTCTAAGGCATATTCGCGGTAGGCAGTAGTGAGTACGATTTTGGTTTGTGTGTGTATGGTTTTCAAAAAATCTATCCCTGTAAGCTGTGGCATTTGTATATCTAAAAACAATACATCTACTTTTTGTGAATTGAGTATATTATAGGCTTCTATGGCATTTTCGCAGCGTCCTACGAGTTCTAAATTATCGAGTCGTTGAATATAATTTTCGAGTATATCTAAGGCTAAGGGTTCGTCGTCTACGATGAGGCATCTGAGTTTCATGGTCATATCATTATTTTAGCTTCTATGGGAGTGTGTTGTAAATTGATTTTTAGGACGACTAAGAATGTGTCTGCTTCGTCAAATATTTTTAAGTCGTGTTGTTGTGGGTAGAGTAATTCTAAGCGTCTTTGTACATTTTGCAAACCAATACCTTTTGCATAGTCTTTTTCGGAATGTTTAGAAGGGGTGAGGCTCTTGCTATTTTCTACTTTGAGGGTCATTTGTTGGTCTTTGAGTGCTATGTCTATCGATATCCAAGGCTCTTCTATATCGCCACTTGCACCGTGTTTGAAACTATTTTCTACAAAAGGCAAAATCAACATTGGGGCTATTTGTGAGCCTTTGAGTGTATCGTATACCTGAAAATTGACTTCTAAGCGTTTGCCATAACGCATTTTTTCGAGCGAAATATAACTTTGCAAATGGTGTATTTCTTTCTCTAAGGCTACTACAGGGGCATTCGAATCATACAACATATATTGCAAAAGTTCTGAAAGTTTCAGCACTATATCGGGGGCATTGTCTGATTTTTTAAGCGTAAGCGCGTATAGATTATTGAGTGTATTGAATAAAAAATGTGGGTGTATTTGTCCTTTCAGGAATTTGAGTTCGGCTTCGAGCTTTTCTTTTTCTAAGTTTTGTGTAGCCTGTTCTTGTTTATGTAAATATTTAATGGTTTTGATGGTAGTAGCAAAGAACAATACGGAACTGATATTGACAATGGATTTGATAATTTTATGGATACGAAAATAGCTTTCGTTCATATATTCCTGACAGCAGATAGAATAGATAAAATACAATGCTAAGGCTCGCTGTATGAGTCCAGCAATAATGAGCGTGATAAAAAATGCAAAAATGAAAGGTATGTATCGTTTGCGAATCAGAAATTGAGGGAGGAGGTAATAAATAGTTAGGTACACAACTGTAATTTGCACAGGCAATAAAATCAATTGTATGGAAAACTCCTGCCAATATTTTTGCTCGTAGCTTCCCCATAAGAAAGTAAAGAAAATAACATAGCTTGCCCAGAAGATAACGTGGAGTAAAATTCGGGTAGATTGTTGAGGAGAATTCAATGCCTGAAAATTCATGTAGCAAAGAGGGGATTAGGGTAAAATTTTAGACAAATATACGTCAAAAAGTATTTTTTTTTACATCTTTGTTCATTATTTCGGCTGATAGCCTATTCTACGATATAGATAGATTATTGACGCTGCGAAATGTCATTAGTCGTTTGTAATAGTTTGTTTATAATATTTAACTCTATGTTTGACAAAATTCAATCTTCTTTTCTTTGGTTTTTTATAGCGTATGTGTTTTTGGTGGGCTTTGTATTGTTTGCCCTACAAAAAGGTACTTTTGAACTTTGGCTCAATCAGCAGCATAGTACTTTTTTAGACCTCTTTTTTAGGGGGTTCGATTGGGTAGGCGATGGCGTATTTTTTGGTTTGGTAGTAGTAGGCTTGGCTTTCTATAAATATTATTATTCATTGTTGGCACTTGCAGCATTGTTGCTCAATAGTATTGTGGCGCAGGGGCTCAAACGGACTATTTTTGAAGGCACACCACGTCCGAAGGCTTTTTTCCCGCCCGACACCGCGCTTTATTATGCTATTCCGCCCGAAACGGTGCATAGTAGTAATAGTTTTCCTTCGGGACACTCTACTACAGCCATTTCAGTAATGCTTTTGCTTACGATTGTGTTTAATAATAAGATTTTAGGAGTTGTTTTTTTCTTTTGTGCTTTGGCAGGTTCATTGGCAAGGGTTTATTTGCTTCAGCATTTTTTGGTAGATACTTATGCAGGTATGTGCATTGGGTTTATTTGTACTTTGTTACTTTATTATTATTTTGAGAAAAACAAGGCTCTGCAACAAAATACATTTTGGCAAAAAGGAATCTACAGCCGCAAACATTAATATTCTTGCCGCTGTAGTTCTCTTTCACTGTCGCGTTTCTTGATGTCCTCGCGCTTGTCGTATAGTTTTTTGCCTCTTGCCAAAGCAATTTCTATTTTGGCGAAGCCTTTTTCATTGACAAATAAGCGCGTTGGTACGATGGTAAGCCCTTTTTCTTCCGATTTACTGAGCAAACGTTTGATTTCTTTTTTCTTCAACAATAATTTTCGTTCGCGTTTGGCTTCGTGGTTCGTATGCGTACCATTTTCATAGGGGCTTATGTTGAGTTGTTTAAGCCATAGTTCGCCCTCCTCATCAAAAAAAGCATAAGCATCTTGCATATTTACTTTGCCTTGTCTGATAGATTTGATTTCCGTACCTACTAACACTACACCTGCAACGAAAGTTTCAATAAAGTGAAATTCAAAAGAAGCCACTCTATTTTTGATATTGATATTTTTGGAAAAAGTTTCTTTATTTTTGCTCATTGTTTTTTTATTTATTCTCCTTCTACTAATTCGCCATAACGTTCATAAACAGCGAAGATTTTAGGGTCTTTTATATTCGTAGGCGTTACGCTAATGCCTTCGCCTTCGCCCAAATAAGTAATCTCAAGTTTGAGTTGGTATTTAGGCACTAAAATAATGACTACATCTCCTTTGTTTTCTATTATTTCGCATTGAATCCACTCTTCAGGGTTTGTAGAAATGGCAAAAGAGTACCAATTTTCGCCCATCCATAGACCAGTGTTTATTTTCATCCAATTACTACCTTCAGCATATCTGTAGGTAATGCCTTTGCTCATTTGTTGGGAATAGGCAGAGCCACAAAATCCCATAAAAACCAAAAATAGTGTAAATAGTAATTTTTTATACATTGTTTTTCAAAGTTTAAAATGTAACTTAAAAAAAATTAACGTAATATTTGCGCAATAAGTTCCTAAAAATATTTCGAAGGAAAGTTTTGTTAATATGGTTTGATTTGTTTAGGTTTGTGAAAGTGAAGTCAATATTGTCTACTAAATGGACTAAACATGTTTAGAAAATGAAAAAAACAATTATCTGCTCTTGCCTATTTTTGATGCTTTTTTCCACCCTTCAAGCCCAAAAGAATATGTATGATTATATCAAATTGGGTAAATTTTCGGTTGGGTTGATGGATACGCTTCTATTGGATAGCAATTATCAGTATGAAGCCTACAACTACCAAGGGCATAAACCGTATTTTGTTCAAATTTGGCATCCGTTGAGGCAGAAAAACCAAAATGAAGAACTTCTAAAGCTATCTGATTTTTTTGCGGTGGAAACAAAAGATGAGCTATTAACCGTTCGAACTCAACTAATAAAACACTACCAAGAGGCTATCATTAGAGATTGTATTGAGGAAAATTGGCTATCTGGCGAACTCAACGATTTTTCAAAATACACTTTTGAAGATATATTTAAACTCATTATCACGGAAACAACAATGCAAAGTGCGAGGTCAAAAGAGATAGCAACATCTCAATTTCCTGTCATTATCTACCATCACGGCGCGCAAAGTAGTTCGTTTGAGAATTTTGCAATGGCTGAATATTTTGCATCACATGGGTTTATTTTTATTGCGGCTAACTTTCATTTGCCCTACGAAAATACACTTTTTGGACTGAAACCCTTTGATAAGATTGTCAAAAACGAAGAAGAACAAAGCCTCAGAGCAATTTTTAAACTTGCACAATCATTGAGTGGCACTCAACCCATCTTTTTTATTGGGCATAGTTTAGGTGCTCAAATGGGTTTCAGAACTTTTGACCAAGAAACCAACCTCAAAGGATTTATTTCTTTGGAAACGACCATAGAGTTCAAAACAGACCAAGAAAAAATCAAGGAAATGTGGGCTGAAGTTTTTCAAAAAATAGCTATAGAAAAAGCAAACTACCCATTTCCTGTATTGCTTTGTGCTGCTACGGGCGAAGAAAAACCTTTTGCTTTTTTTGAAAATTTGAATGCGTATAGGACTGTGTTTGCTCCAACAAAAGAAACATTCGAACATAATGCTTATCTATCCATTTTTTATCTTCGTTTATTCATTAAAAATGATATAGTGCAAACAGATAAAGAGATTTTACAAGATAATTTACTTTTGTATGCGAAACATTTAAAACTGATGCATGAGTTCATTTTAGACATCATCTACCAACGCAACAAACCCAATAGAGAAGTAAAACTGTTGAAATGATGCGAACCTTTTTTACATTTGCAATATGGAAAATAAAAACCTCCCTCTTTTAATAGACCTAAGCCATACCATTGAACATGGCTTGGTAACTTACAAAGGACTGCCCGCACCTATTATATGCGACTATCTCAGCAGAGAAGATTCTAAACAGTTCTATGAAGAAGGAACGGAGTTTCAAATTGGGAAAATTGAAATGGTAGCCAATACAGGCACTTACATCGATTGCCCTTTTCATAGGTTCGAGCACGGCAAAGACCTTTCAGAAGTGGAACTGGAGCGTTTTGTAGACCTTGAAGCAACACTCATCAAAATTCCTTTTACAACAACCTTAGAAATTACTGAAAGGCATTTACAAGGCTACCAAATCAGCAACCGTGCGGTGCTTATTCATACAGGTTGGGATATACACTGGAACACAGAAAAATACTACGAAAATCACCCTTACCTAACCGAAAAAGCTGCCGAATATCTAAAAAATAACAAAGTATCATTAGTAGGCATAGACTCGCACAATATAGACAATACAGCAAAAAAAACAAGACCCGCTCATACCACACTTTTGGGGGCAGAAATTTTGATAGTAGAACATCTTTGCAATCTGCATTTGCTTCCCTCCGAAGAAGATTTTACCTTTAGTGCCATTCCCCCAAAATTCAAAGGCGTAGGCACATTCCCTGTCAGAGCAATGGCTAAAATCAAACCACTGTAAGTTTTTTTACTTCCGAATATTTGTAAATATAATGCAAGAATTTTAGCTTTGTATTCAATGATAAATAAGATTTCTTTAGTGATGAAAAACATTAATCCAAAACCAATCCTAACCCTTTTATTCATCGTACTTTTTCAAGCGGCATTTGCACAAACATTCAATAAAACCAAATTGGATAACAAGCAATCCATTCTCAACGACAAAGTATTTCTCTATTTCCCAAGCGAAGCCAAAAATGAGCCACGAGAAGCCAATATTATGGCAGCCGATTATAACATCAATGAGGAAACAAGAATCGTGTTAGATATAGATAAAAAGAAATTAGTAGTTTTTGCACAAGAGCTCTATTTATTGGCTGATGACAATTTTTTTGCAGAAATTTCTGAAGATAAAACCAGTTCTTCTGTCCAATGGAAAATACTTACGAAAACAAACGAATTGCAATCTATTCTTGCCACACCTACAAGCATTGACGAAAGCAAAGAGGTAGCACTTATCAATACTTTATTGGTAAAGACCAAAGACAATGCAATTTTCAGAATAGATGCCTATATAAATGCCGATGCATATAGTACCAAAAGTGAATTTATACAACTGTCAGAAAGAATTTTCCAAACACTTGCCAACGGAACAAGAAAAAATGAACTTAGTGCCAGAGAAGAAACCTTCAATATTTTAGATTCAGAAAAAAAACTACAGGTCGCTCTGCCAGAAAACTACAGCATTACCGTTGATAAAAAATACGGGTTTCAGGTACTTAATTTTCATAAATACCTTGATTATGAAGATGATAAGTGGGTTGAGCTCACAATTTATTTAGGAGGACACCCTTCCTATTATTATGGAGAATATGGCTTCGATGAAAAAGCATTGAAAAAAGTAGAAGGAAAATTCTTAGATAAAAATATACAATGGCTTTCGTTCCAAGATACGAACAGACAAATTTATATCAAGGAGCAATATATCCCTAGTAACTATATTTTCAACGGGCTTATTATCCATGTAGCTATGATAACAAATAAAGAGGAAATATTGAACGAACTCACAAAAATAGTAGAATCAATCCAACTCAAATAACCCTTATGATTCAATCCCTAAAAACACTTTTTGAAAGAGATTTGAATAGACTCAAATCGGAAATAGAGGCTTATCAAAACGAAGCTAATCTTTGGCAAACCGAAAAAAACATAGCCAATTCAGCAGGGAATTTATGCCTACATCTGATAGGAAACCTAAACACTTTCATAGGGGCACAACTTGGCAAAACCGATTATATCAGAAACAGATACCTCGAATTTTCCTTGAAAAATGTTCCTAAAACCGAACTAATCAGCAAAATAGAAGCAACAATACAAATGGTATCAAAAACACTTGAAAACCTCAAAGAAGAAGAATTAACAAAAGACTACCCCATTGTAGTACTCGCCGAAAAAACCACCACAGAATACCTATTGATACACCTCACTACCCACCTCAATTACCATCTTGGGCAAATCAACTACCATAGGAGATTATTAGACAAAGGGTAGTTTTTTTTTTAAATTGATGATGAATAGTGTGAAGTTGAGCATAGAAATATCTTATTTCAGTAACCAAAAATCACACTTCAACCTAATAGCCTTGCAAAACAACCTCATTGGTTCATAGATTTGTGGAGTTATCATCATTATCAATTAATATTATGAAAAAAACACTCTTATACCCAATCCTTTTGTTTTTTGTTTGTTCAATATCATTAAAAGCACAAAACACCAAAATTCAAAACCAAATAGACATTTACAAAAAAAATAAAGTCAAAGTAACTGTCTTAGGTGTTGCCCATTTCGACAATCCAGGGCAAGACGTAATGAATCTAAAATTTGATGATGTTTTAGCAGAAAAACGACAAAAGGAAATACAGCTTGTTGCTGAAAAACTCAAAGAATTCCAACCCACCAAAATTATGGTAGAAGTACCACCTTCCTACCAAAATCAGATAGACCAAAAATACCAAGCCTACCTCGCAAACAATACTACACTCAACAGAAACGAAGTACAACAAATCGGGTTTAGGCTTGCCAAAATGCTCAATCATCAAAAACTGTATTGTATAGACATGAACAATGATTGGTTTTTTGATAGCCTAATGGTTTATGCAGAATCTAAACAACAAACACAACTTATCATGACGGGCTTTGCCGAAGTACAAAAAAGCATACAAGAAGACCAAGCCTTTTTACAAGCACATACCATAGGAGAATATCTGTTGAAAATAAACCAACAAGAAATATATGAGAAAAGCAATGCCTTCTACCTCAGCTTATTTTCCCGAATAGGTGAAGGCGAAAACTATATAGGCACAGAACTCAATGTAGAATGGTATCGTAGGAATATGAAAATTTTTACTAATGTACTTCGTTTAGCAGAAGAGAACGATAGAATATTAATCATATTTGGGCAAGGACATGTAAGACTACTACAATTATTCTTTCAAGATACTTTCGATTTTGAATACATTAATGTAGACCAATATTTGAAATAACATTAAATTAATGTCATCAAGGCACAAAGTTGTACTCATTCAAAAAAAAAGTACAACTTTGTTATAAAAATAAAAAGTATTTATGCAGCAAAGCCTTATTCATACCACTAAAATAAAACTACTTTTTTCTGTTGCCTTAGCAGTAGTGATGTACACCATTGTCTATTTGCTGAGTCTATTCAGTCCCGATGGATTTAGTATATTCTCTGTAGTCTTATTTTTCGGATTGGTTTACATGATTTGGGAACTTAGTAGTCATCAGGTGATGCCCAAAAGAGCGAGCGGAAAAAATGCGAAATATCCCTACCTGATTATAATATTTCAATACTTGCGCCTGCTTGTTATTGTGCTGTTTATCACCAATACGACCTATGCCATACTAAAAACTTATCTCATTTTGTATGCAAACGAACGCGACACTGTATCTATTTTCCACCTACTTGTCGTAACTTGCTATACAACATTGATGACAACTATCGTTTTTTCTATTCAAATAGGCATAGCTTTTTTCGAAAAATGGCAACTTCAAACGCTTTCTTTCGAAAAATTTAAGCAAGAAACCATCAAAACACAATTAGAAGGTCTAAAGCAACAACTCAGTCCACATTTTTTATTCAATAGCCTCAATATTCTTTTGGAATTGATAGACGAAAACCCCACAACAGCCAAAAAATACATCAATCATCTGGCAGAAATTTATCGATATGTACTTAAACAAGGCAATGAAGAAATAGTAACTGTAACCGAAGAAATCAAATTCGTGCAATCTTATTACTATCTTCTCAAACACCGATTTACAACAGGGTTAGAGCTAACCATAAACATAGCCCCCGAAATAGCCAATCATTACTATGTACTCCCCTTAGCCATACAAACACTTATTGAGAATGCCGTAAAACATAATACAATCAGCACACAAAAACCCCTCAAAATCTCAATAGAAGCCCAAAATAACCATCTAGTCATTAGCAATAACCTACAAAAACGCATAGAGAGCAATTTACAACAAAAATCAGCACAAATAGGACTGAACAACTTAATGACACGCTACGAATATCTTTCTTCCGAGAAAATTACCATCAATCAAAACAAACAACTTTTCCAAGTAACCATTCCCCTACTCAAAATAGAAGACGAAATCTCATGAAAATCATCATCATAGAAGACGAAGCCAAAGCGCGCAAAAGACTTATTCGTATGATCAAAGAAATCAACCATGATAGCGAAGTCATAGCAGAGTTAGAAAGTATAGAGATGGTCGTAAATTTCTGGAAAAATAACTTAATACAACCCGAACTCATCTTTTTAGACATACACCTTGCCGATGGTAATAGTTTCGAGATATTCAAACATTGCACCATCAAGTGCCCCATTATATTTACCACCGCCTACGACGAATATGCCCTTGAAGCGTTTAAAGTCAATAGTATAGATTATTTACTCAAACCCATCACCGAAGAAACACTACAGAAAGCCCTGCAAAAATACCAAACCATCAAAAACAGTTTTCTCCACACCGCAATAATGCCCAATTATCAAAATCTATTAGAATGGCAAGACGATAAAAAATATAAAAACAGATTTATGGTCAAAAGCGGGCAAAAAATCAAAACCATCACCACCGAAAAAATAGCCTACTTCTACACCGAAGACCAAGCCGTTATGCTCTGCACCCACGCAGGCGAACTATTCGTGATAGATTATACCTTAGAAGACCTAGAAAAAAAACTCCCTCCTGATATTTTTTTTCGCCTCAATAGGCAATACATTGCCCATATCAATGCCTTAGTAGAAATTCACCCCTATTTTAAAGGAAAAATGAAAGTAACACTACAACCCACCCCTAAAAATACCGAAAGCATCATCATCAGCCACCTCAGAGCTCCCGACTTCAAAAATTGGCTCGGAAAATGAGCAAAAAAACAAATAATCTTCCTACATTTGCTCCTCAAAAAGTTATTTACAGCATACCAAAATGAGCAAACTACCAAGCGATAACCCCGAAATACTCAACAAATACGAAATCGTAGTAGGGCTTGAAGTGCACGCACAACTTCTAACACAAAGCAAAGCATACTCCTCAGACTCTACCGAATATGGCAACCTGCCCAATACCAATATCAGTGTTATCACATTAGCCCACCCCGGAACACTGCCCAAAGTAAATAAAAAAGTAATAGAATATGCCATCAAAATGGGATTGGCTTGTGGCTCTGAAATAACACGACACAATATATATGCCCGCAAAAACTATTTCTACCCCGACCTACCCAAAGGCTACCAAATTACCCAAGACAAAACCCCCATTTGCGTAGGCGGAGAAGTAATCATTAGACAAAAGGAGGGAGGTGAGAAAAAAATCGCCATCACACGCATACACATGGAAGAAGATGCAGGCAAATCTATGCACCTTGCAGGCGAAACAGACTCACTCATCGATTTTAACCGTGCAGGCGTACCCCTTATCGAAATCGTAAGCCAACCCGATATACGCAACATAGATGAAGCCTACAACTACCTCACCGAAATCCGTAAATTAGTACGCTACCTCGATATTTGCGATGGCAACATGGAAGAAGGTTCTTTGCGTTGCGATGCCAATATCTCCGTAAGACTCAAAGGCGAAACAAAGCTGAATACACGCGTAGAAGTAAAAAATATGAACTCTTTCAGAAATGTGCAAAGAGCCATAGAATACGAAGTAAAAAGACAAATAGACCTTATAGAAACAGGCAAGCAACAGGAAATCATACAAGAAACGCGCACCTTTGATGCCACAGTAGGCAAAACCTACAGCATGCGTACCAAAGAAAGCCTTAACGACTATAGATACTTCCCCGAACCCGACCTCACGCCTGTAGTCATTGATGAAGAATGGTTGCAAAAAGTCAAAAGCAGCATGCCCGCCCTGCCAAGAGAATTGTTCCTGCTTTTTACAGAAAAATACGGACTCTCTGCCTATGATGCCGAAGTATTGACCGCCTCCAAAGAAATTGCACTTTATTTTCAAGAACTTTGCAAACATACCCAAAACTACAAAGCTGCCGCCAATTGGGTAACAGGTGAAGTAAAAGCCACGCTCAATAAAATGACTTGGCACATCAACCAATTCCCAATCAAACCCGCTACCATCGTAGCACTGATGCAAATCGTAGAAAGTGGAAAAGTAAGCCATAGCATCGCCTCACAATCTATATTTCCGCTACTGCTCGAACAACCTGAAAAAACACCTTTGCAAATAGCCGAAGAAAATAATTGGTTACAAGAAAGTGACAGCAACCTACTTGAACAAATTATAGAAGAGGTAATAAAAGCCTACCCCGAAAAAGTAGCAGAGTACAAAGCAGGCAAAAAAGGCATTATTGGTATGTTTATGGGCGAGGTAATGAAAAAAACCAAAGGCAAAGCCGACCCCAAAATCAGCAACCAATTACTTACCCAAAAATTAGAAGCCTAAAAAATGAACCCAAACATAGAGATAGTAGAAGCAGGAGAGGAGTATTTGACCGAAGCCGCAAAACTATTTGATGCATATCGTGTTTTTTATGAGCAAAATTCTGATATAGAGGCAGTTACGCAGTTTCTAAAAGCAAGAATACTACAAAAAGAAAGTGTTCTGTTTTTGGCTCGCTACGAAAATGAATATGTAGGTTTTACTCAATTATACCCCTCTTTTACCTCAGTAGGTTTAGCCCCCATTTGGATATTGAACGATTTGTATGTCGCGGAAACGCACCGACAAAAAGGCATCGCACAACAACTCATCGAAACTGCTGCCAACTATGCCCGAAAAACCAACCGAAAAAAACTGAGACTGGCAAAATTTTCATGAGTATGAGTTAATAATCACAGCATAAAAAAAAACGACACTTTTATTTTTCATCAAAAGTGTCGTTTTAGCTTACTTTTCGTTTTTTATTGTTTTAGCCATTCTTCGGCAGTTTGGTGATGAGATTTTGTAGCATATTTTTGGCAACACCTGTGCCCAATACATCTTTTGAATCGACAAGAGCGATCTTTTTTAGCCCATTTTTTAACAAAACAGGATAAAAATTTTGCTCCAACCAAACCTCTTCTTTTGTATCTAAGGTTTTGCGTTCGGTAGTATCACACAAGATTCTATCAAGTTGATTATCTTTGAAAGCCTGCAATAACACTTGCATAGAGTTAATAAAAAGTTCGCCTTCTACTTTGATTCCATAATGATTTTTCCACTCTTCAGTCAGAAGTCGGCTTTTTTCATCATATCTGATTTGTAAATAGTTTTTGTCTAAAAGTATCATAATGTTATTATTTATGAGAGGAAAATTTTATAAATAAAAACGCATCAATGATTCGGCTACGCAAGCGGGTTTGTCTGCCCCATCGAGTTCATAGGTAAGCGTCATGGTTACTTGCACGCCGTTGTTGTCCACATCTTCTAAATTGGCTAAGGTGGCTCTCATTCTTACCTTTGCGCCAGCGGGCACGGGGTTGATAAATCGAACTTTATTCAAGCCATAATTCACGCCCATTTTCACGCCTTCCATCTTAAAAATTTGGTCTATGAGCATAGGAGCCAATGAAAGCGTAAGAAAACCGTGTGCTATGGTAGTGCGGAAAGGAGAAAACTGTTTTGCTTTTTCCACATCTATATGAATCCATTGGTGGTCGCCTGTGGCTTTTGCAAAATCATTGATTTGCTCTTGTGTAATGGTTTGCCACTCTGTAGCACCTATTTCTTTGCCCAAATATCCTTTGAGTTCTTCTTTACTTTTGATTGTTATCATATTATTTAAAGTGTTTATGGTTTTGCTGTTAAATAGTAAATCCGCCATCTACGGTGATGACCGAGCCTGTAAAAAAACGCCCTGCATCTGAAGCCAATAACCAAGCAATGCCTGCAATGTCATCAGGAACGGCTTTGTAATTGATGGCTTGTTGTTGCATCACCTCTTCCAATAGTTTTTCATCGTTCCAAACCATTTCGCTGAGTTTGGTTTTGATATAGCCAGGGCATATTGCATTGACTCTAATGCCATACCTGCCCAATTCATTCGCCAAAACTTTGGTAAGCATAATAAGGGCAGCTTTGCTAATGCTATAAATGCCTAAGTTTTCGCTTGGCGATATGCCCTCTATACTGCTAATATTAATGATAGAACCACTGTTTTGGACTTTCATCAGTCTTGAAGCCAAACTGCTCAAATACCAAGGTCCTTTGAGGTTTACGTCCATTATTTTGTCAAAAGCACGTACTTCTGCCTCCGTAATATTGCCAAAAACAGGATTCGTAGCCGCATTATTGACCAAAACATCTAACCTGCCAAACTCTTTGCTGATAGTGGCAATAAGTTGCTCCATTTCGGTAGTACTACCTGTGTTGCAGGCAAAAGCAGACGCTTTAATGCCTTCTTTCGTAAGTTGTTGAGCTACCTCCTCTACGGCTTCTTGTTTGCGACTGCTGACTATCACGTGTGCGCCTGCTCTACCCATTTCGCGCGCCATTGCTTCGCCTATGCCTTTGCTGGCACCCGTCAGAAGGACTACTTTTCCTTCTAAACTCCATCTTGTTTGGTCTATTTGATTCATTGCATTACAAAAAAATTATAAAATTCTTAGTTTGCCAAATAATCTATTATATTTTTCTTCATAACTTTTTATTCTTCGCTAAGTTCAAAACTAAGCCTATTTTTTTCTTCCCCATTGAGCAAAATAGCGATCCAATGCGTTCCTGCATAGTGTTTGCGCGTGGTCATTTGTTTGAAAGATTGTTGCCTCTCAAACTTGATTGTGGCATCGGGAGCGATGGTGCGCTCAGTAATTTTGAATACTTTTTTGGAGTGCATACCATTGTTTTTTATAAAATAAATTGCATATTCTATCCTCGTGTTTTGTTCCTTAGGGCTGAGGTTTTGTATTTCGAAAGCAAAAGAAAGTTGTTCGCCAATGCGCAACTGATTGCGCTGCAAAGAAAATGTTTTCAAAGCCAATGCTTTGCTCTCTAAACCATACAAGGCAAGTGCTTCGGGGTGTGCTTTTTTGAGCAGAGTACGTAGGGCATGTTTGATGAGGGCATCTGTTTCAGGTTGTTCCCCCTTCCATCTTTGGGCAATTTGTAGTACTTTTTCAGGGTATTCTCTCGAAATATCATTTAAGTTATTGGCTACACTACGGCGTACTACCTCGCAAGAGTCTTGCTTTAGATTTTCCAAAATCTTCAGTATTGTTTCAAGATTTTTGGCAAGGGCTGGCACTTTCAAACCCCAAGGCAATCGTAGGCGTGTACCTTCGCTGGCTAATCGCCTTACTTTGCGATGTTCGTGAGCAGACCACAGAAGCATTTGTGGCAACATTTGGTCAGTGTAGCGCATCAGGAAGGGACGTACTGCAAACTCGCAACTTGTAAATTGGGTGATTTCTTCCATTGTTTTTACAGAGGTTTCGTAAAAATCGATGCCATAAGTAGCGATGTATTCGGGTAAAAACATATACTCTATGCTTTTTTCAGCAATATTTTTTTGTTGTAATGTTTTCACTATTTTCACTAAATACGAAGCCGCCTTTTCATATTCTTTGGGCAAAAAAGTATGCAAAACATCAGCAGTATGTTTCATTCTCTGTTTAAGTTCGAGGGCTGTGAAGGCAGGTGTAAAAATAGCCTCTTTGAATTTTTGAGGTTCAAAATGTGGCAGACATTCTTCTAAAATCTCAGATAACTGCTCATAAAAGGCTTCTGAATAAATATTTTTCAGTAAAAAATCGCTCATAAATACGGATTTTTAATCGTTTTAGTGTATTTGAAATATCCATTTTTAAATTCATACATTTGACATTTTGTAGTAAAAGTGCCATTGTCTTCTATCACAGGCACATAGAGTACTTTTGTTTTTTCGTTATACATGAGCAGGCGAATAGGGTACAAAAGACTTTGAGGAAGGGTATAAAAATCATAATGCAGTTGTATTTCGTGGGTGCGCGTTTGCCCTATTTCTATGAGTGGGTGTTGCCAGCGGAGCGAATCGCCTAAGGTGAGCAATCGGATTTTTTGGCTTATCTCTCGGTTTGAATAAATGGCATTGTAAGTAGCCAAATAATAAGTTTGTTGTGGCGTTTCAAGCGTTTGTACTTGTGTATAAAAACCATCGGGAACGCCTTCTTCGGGTTGCATAAAACAGTACAAACTATCCTGCCATTGGTATTGGTACAAATTATGAAAAAAGTGCATCGTGCCCCCTAAATAGGTATCCCAACTGTATATTTTTAGCTTTTTATCAGGAGAAATATTCACATGGCAAGCTATGTAGTTTGTTAAACTATCAAAGGGATAGGCAAAACTTTCGCTGTGATTGCGAATGAGTTGGCTGAATGTTTGTGAAAATAGGGTGCTGTAATACGCTAAAGAATCTGTTTGGTGTACAAAAGCCTCTTGTTTTTTTTTATGCAGGTGCAATAGTTTTTGCTCCTCTGCTTGCCAATGAATTGTTTGTGCGGGGCTTACAATTCTCAAAAACAGTAATAAAATACTCCATGAAGTGAATTTTAATAAATATTGGCACATAAATACGTTCGAAATTTTTAGCATAATAACCAATTTGTAGCAAAAGTTTATGGTTTTGTTGAAATTTTTTAAACCAAAAGATTGTTCTTATACTAAACCTTATTTTTTATGGCTCATCAGGTATATACAGAAGAATATTTGGAACATCAGAACAGGATAGCTTCTTTAGCCAAAGCTTTAGCACACCCCGCACGCATTGCCATCATTGAACTTTTATACAAAAATGGAGGGTGTTATTGCGGCGATATCGTAGCGGAATTACCATTATCACAATCTTCCGTTTCACAACATTTGCGCGCATTGCAAGAAGTAGGATTGATACAGGCTACCTTAGAAATTCCTAAAGTAAAATATTGCGTAGACAAAGAGAATTGGGCGCAAGCAAAAAACTTTTTTTGCCATTTCTTCGAAAATAATTGAAGCAATGGAACTAATTAATCGTATATTTACGTTGAACGATTATAAGACATTTTATTTTTCATCATAAAAACTCAATTACAAATATGTTAGACTTTTTCAAATCAATTTTAGGCGGCGGCAATAAAGTAAATATTCAAGAAATACTTGATAAAGGTGCCGTAGTAATAGATGTACGCACTCCACAAGAGTATGCAGCAGGACACGTAAAAGGCTCTAAAAATATACCTTTGAACACTATCAGTACCAATATTGAAAAAATAAAAGCAATGAATAAACCCATAATACTTTGTTGTGCATCGGGTATGCGTAGCGGGCAAGCCACAGGCATACTTACCAAAGAAGGCATAGAGGCTTATAATGCAGGTAGCTGGCAAAGTTTGGCTTAAGATTTCCAAAAAAAATACAATCAAGCAAAACAATGGGAAAATTTCAAGAAATCATCGCCTCCGAAACACCTACTTTGGTAGATTTTTATGCCGATTGGTGCGGACCCTGCCACATGATGAGCCCTATCCTCCAACAATTGGCAGAGGCTTATAAAGGCAAATTGCAAGTCATTAAGGTAGATGTAGACAAAAACCAGCAGGCTTCTACGGTTTTTCAAGTACGAAGCATTCCTACGATGATACTTTTCCGCAAGGGCGAAATAATATGGCGTGGTGCAGGGGCTATGCCTTATAAGAACTTAGCAAGTATCATAGACCAACACCTTATACAAAAACAAGAAAACTAAATCAATATGGAAGCAACACACGAATATGAAGTAGAAGTCAATTGGCTTCGCGACCGAATCGGCAATATGAGTTCTACGGTGCTCGATAGCACTATAGAAGTAGCTACGCCCCCCGAATTTGCTAAGGGAGTGGCAGGTATTTGGTCGCCTGAGCATCTTTTGGTTGCGGCAGTGAATAGTTGCCTAATGACTACTTTTTTAGCCATTGCCGAAAATTCAAAATTAGAATTTACACATTTTAGCAGTCGTGCTGTCGGAAAACTTACCACAGTAGAAGGAAAATTGATGATTAACGAGATTACACTTTTTCCTAAAGTATTGGTAAGCCAAGAAAATGCCTTAGAGCGTGCCGAAAGAGTATTGCAAAAATCAGAAAAAGCATGCCTTATCTCGAATTCCGTAAAGGCTACAATTCACATGCAAACCGAAGTCAGCCTTGACGAAAATAAGATGGAATTAGTATAGTGGTTTTTGAAAACAGAGTAACTCAAAAAGATAGCTCGCCATTGGTGAGCTACCTTTTTTTTAGGGGGGAAGCTACTTTACCGTAACCATATTGGTATTGTAAAATATTTGTTTGCTACCGTCAGGATTTTTGCACTCCATGTCCATCATTCCCTCTAAAAAAGTGAGTTGGTAAGCAGTGTTTTCATTGGGAAAATAGACATCGTAGCCATAATTATTGGCTTCGGGTCTTTCTTTGCGAACTGTACGCAATTTTACCCAAGCCGTTTGTTTGTTAGAACGATACCAAAAAGTTTCGTCATTGAACTTCAATTCTTCTACTGACCCCGTGTAGGGATTTTTGGAACGTAAATATTTAAAAGGCGGGTTAGGGTCTGCGGAGCGTAAATAGGGCTGTCCGTTGCCTGTAGGGTGCAAACAAGTGATGCTTGAGCCAAACTCATCATTGCCTAACCAACGATATTTTTTTTCATCGCCGGGAAATTGCAAATATATTTCATTTTCCTCAAAGCCCCAAAGGAGTTTGATGCGTTTATTAGGGTTTTCGGAGGTGTAGTAGGTGTATTCGGGTGTTTGAATTATTTCCATTTCTATGTATTCGGTGATGCCATTGCCATAGTAATTGACTGATTCGTAGCGGATTTGCGCCCATGCCTGAACGCTAAGTAGGCATAGTAGCACGAAAGAAAGATGGATTTTTTTCATGGTTGCGTGTGGTTTATTGTGGAGGTTTGATGGAAAAATTGCCTTTTGATAGATTATTGTTGTCAAAAAGTTCGAAACCCGAAGCATTGAGTTTCATACGCACTCTGCCTATGCTTGGGGAGTTGAACGTAAGTTCATGCGTTTTGGCATTGATGGTAGCCGTGATTGATTCTTCTTTTCCTTCTTTGTGTTTATAAATCAAAAAAAGCTCATTTGTTTTAGTTCCTTCCTGTGCATCGGCTCTGATTTCGTGGTTGGTGCTATAGTCTATATATGCGGCTTTTTGAAACCACTCACGCATACATTCCAAAGCGGTTAATTGGGTGTAGTCAGAGGGGTTGTCGTTTTGGATTACCAACGTGCCGCTGCCCATAAACTGTGCATTTCCTTTGGTGCGAATACTGAGATTTGCTCCCATAGGCGAGAAACTTACTACTGCTTCGTATGTGGTTTTGGGTTCGGAGGGGAGGCTGTAGCTAAAATCGAAACCCATGTCGCCGTTGCCTTGTGATAATAGATTGATTTTTGAGAATTTTGCATTGCCTTTTGCCTGCATGAGTGTGGCGATTTTATCTTTTTGCCAAACAATCAGTAATGCCGTTTGCATTTCAGGAATGTACCAAATGCCTCCTAAGCTAAGTGCTTGATTGGTTTTTTCGGTTTTTTCTTCTTTTTGGCTGCTGTCTTTGGTGTTTTTGCTTTCACTTGTTTTTTCTTCCTTTTCTTCTTTTTCTTGTGTTTTGTTGGGTTGGCAACTACTCCAAAGAATGATTGATATGAATAGTAAGAGATGTATTTTTTTCATAGAGCATAAAAATTTAGTTAAAAGATTTAATGTTGTTTTTAATTCGTTTATAAAAGAGTTTTGCTTCGTCTTTGTAAGTAAAATAGATGCCAAGGCTCACATCTCTATTGTTCATAGCTACACTTTGTTTGTAACCATAGTAAGAGCGCAAAAAGCGATTGCCTGCCGAAAGTACAAGGCTGGGGGCACATGCATTGAACTTCACTATAAAGTCTCCTTGATTGTTGATGAGGTATACTTCAGATTTGTATTTTTTTGTATTTTGTTTGTCAAAAAAACGCAAAGGGACACATACTTCATCAAGTGTTTGGAGTATGCTATAGTATTCGTAGAAATAGAGTGTGTCTGGGGTTTCACGAAGGTAGACTTCTTTATTCAATAGTTTATCTTCATAGACAAGTTTTGCCTCAAGTCGCGTAATTTTGCCATTGCCTAACTGTAAAATTACTTGCGCAGAGAGTTCGCTAAATAAACCCATACAACAAAATAAGCAGGTGATAAATACTTTTTTCATTATCTGTTAAGGCTGTTGAATTAAGGTTTTATATAGGTTTGCATTTCGCCCCAATCAAAAGACACTATTGAACCATCAACACTCATACAAGCACTGCTCAAGCCGAAAGAGGCATTGAAGCTGATTTTGTCGCTATCAAAACTAATTCCTAATTGGTCGAAAGTGAAGGGTGTAAAAGGTTTTCCATCAAAACAACTTTTGGTTTGGGGGTCATTGGCATAAGATTCATAATCTTTTTTGATTTTACCGTTGATGAGCGCGAGTAGTTCTTTTTCTTTGTTGAACATTTCTGCATTTTTAATGGGTGTGTATTCTTCGCCTCCCTTTTTCACGAACAACTCATATTGGTAAGCGTATCTGCCTTTGCTATCGGTAGCACCTCTCGCAACGGCTTTGTAGTTGTTGTATAGGCAACTTTTGGTCATTGATGATACGCCATTTTCATTTGTTTCTGTCTGTGAACAATCTATTTTTACACTATAGGAGGTAGAGCTACTCTTGGAATTACTTTTATTGATTTCTTTTTTTATGGCATCATTTGACGATTGTGATTCTTGTTTTTCAGTATTGTTTGCATTATTTTTCTGTTGCTCTGAATTGCTATCACAACTTGAAAACATAGCAAAGGCTAATAAAAATGCACTTAAAATGAGAGTTATTTTTTTCATATATTTTTGGGTTTTAAAATTATTTTTATTGATTGTTAATTTCGCCTGACTTGCCTACCAAAAAAGTCTTCACTTCTTCTGTAGATTTGCTGTCAGTATTAGTTGTAGTAATAGTTTTGACCACAATACTTCCATTTTTTTCAAAATTGCAGGTGCTTTTGTATTCTACAGCCATATTGTTTGCGGTAGCCGTGCCCAATACAGTGGTGGCTATGCGTTCGCCTGTTGTGCGGTTGAAAGTAGTGAGCATATAACTGAGTACTTGTGCGCCCTCAATGGTAACGATTCCTACGATTTCGCTTTCAAGGAGTTGATACCAAAAAAGAACTCTTGCGCTTACACCAAAATTTTGCCCTTGTTTTATTCTCTCCGCATCTTGTGCCGAGTATAAAACGGTGAAGCCCAATTCGCTGATGTCTTTTAGGTCTTTGAATTGATTATCTAACACAAAGGGTAATTTTTTTTCGGGCAGGGTTTTTAGGTATTCTCCCAAAGGATTGGTTTTGACTTCGCTTGTTTTTTCTTCAGAAGGAGCGGCACAAGCAAATAGGCTGGCGAATAGAAATATGAATATGAAATACATGTGGTTTGCTTTCAAAGTGGTTAAATAAATAAATGATTGCAAACTTAATTTTTTTATTTCACTCAAAAAGCGATGTTTTCACCAACCAACGGATTGGATTCATGAAAAGGAGTAAGTATTTTATGAAACCTCTTTTATAGCACATAAAACGTAGTACATTGGTATACTAAATTGTGTTGTATGTAGTCTGCATATATAAACAATACTTCTTCGTTGGGTAGTAGGCGCGCACGAAATAAGTCTGCGGGTACTAACTCTGTATTTTCATTGATGACAAATGTGCCTATTTGTTCTAAGGAAAAACGCAAATCGGCGCGAGGGGGTAGGTTTTTAAAGAAACTATTCAGACGCGACAATGCTCCCTTTTTCTCTGCTATTTTTTGGGCAATACATACCAATGTTTCCTCAGATTCTATCCATTCAGGAACGATGACTTCGTAGGTGCATAGCCTAAATTGTGTGGTAGGATTGTGCAAATAGGGAATAAAAAAGCGCAACCAAGGTGCATAACAAAATAATGTAAAAAAAGAATCTGGTTTTGTGGATTGGGTAAGTTTTTCGATGTCAGCAGTAGAGTAGGGGGGAGGGTAGTATTGTAGGAATACTTTGGATAGGTGATAATGTTTATCAAATAATTTTTGCAGTGTTCGGAGGGGTTCGTAGCCATTTTCTATCTCTTTTCTCAAGAGTTGGTAACTTGCGTAGCATTCCTCAATGGTTTTGTAATACATAGTTGCTTATGTGTTTGCTTTCTCGTGGGTTTATTCTTAGGAAGTGTTACAAAAATAGTTATAAGTGTTGGAATAGTAATTTTTTTAGACGGATTACATTCAATCACAAAGAAACATATACAACAATTAGCTGGTATAGATTTCTTATTTTTGAAAACTTAAATCGCCAATATTTTTTATTTTTCTATTTTTTAATAACTTAGTGCCTCTAATATCAACAAATCTTAATTTTATGCACATAGGCAAAGGATATTCTTTCAAAGAGGTAATCTTATGGACTTTCAGAGATATTTTACAACTCTCTATTATTTCCACCATACCAACGGTGTTGTATCTCATTTTTCATTGGCGATGGCTTACATTTCCTTGGCTTCCGATTGCGCTATTGGGTACGGCGGTGGCTTTTGTGATAGGTTTTAAAAACAATGCTTCTTATGACCGAGTTTGGGAAGCACGCAAAATATGGGGTGCTATTACCAATGCCAGCCGAAGTTGGGGGATTATGGTGAAAGATTATGTAACGAACCAACACGCTAAAAATCCTGTTTCTGAAGCAGCATTGAAAGATTTGCACCTTACACTTTTCAAAAGGCACTTGGCTTGGGTTACTGCTTTGCGCTATCAGTTGAGGGAAAATAAATCGTGGGAAGCCATTAATTTACCCCATAATAGAGAATATCGCGATAGGTGGTTCAAGGTAGAAGAACAAGAAACAAACCTTGCAGAAGTGCTAAAACCTTACTTGCCTGCCGAAGAGTATGACCTGATAATGAGCAAATCGAACAAAGCCGCCCAACTATTGGCACTGCAATCTGAACACCTTCGAAAACTTTTGGAACAAGGTTTTATTGAAGATTTTAGGCACATGGAATTAGAAAGGCTTTTGGTAGAATTTTATAACCAACAAGGAGCAAGTGAGCGCATCAAAAACTTTCCCTACCCGCGCCAATATGCAAGCCTGAATATGTGGTTCATCAAAATTTTTATTTTCTTATTGCCTTTTGGTATGTTGCAAGAGTTCGAGAAAATAGGCTCGGAATACATTTGGCTTACGATTCCTTTTTCAGTGCTTTCGGGTTGGGTTTTTACTACGATGGAGCGCATCGGCGAAACCTCCGAAAACCCTTTTGAAGGCAGTGCCAACGATGTACCGATTACGACCATCAGCCGAAATATAGAAATAGATATGTTAGAAATGTTGCATATAGCACATGCACTCAAACCAACTGCCGCACAAAACAATATACTTACATAAATAAACAAAAACAATGGAATTAGAAAAAATCTTTCAGAACAATGAAAATTGGATAGCTGAAAAACTAAATGCAGACCCTCATTATTTTGAGAACTTAGCCAAAGGGCAAACGCCAGAATTTTTATACATTGGTTGCTCCGATAGCCGTGTTACAGCCGAAGATTTAATGGGCTTGCAACCGGGCGAAATTTTTATCCATCGAAATATCGCCAACCAAGTTATCCCTACCGATAATAACATAAATTCGGTAGTGCAATATGCCGTAGAACACCTAAAAGTGAAACACATCATCGTTTGCGGACACTATGAATGTGGAGGGGTAAAAGCTGCCTTACAAACCAGCGATATGGGGCAACTCAATAGTTGGTTGCAAACGCTCAGAGATGTGCGCCGTTTGCACAGAGCCGAACTCGAACAAATCAAAGACCCACAACAGCTTTTTGACCGTTTGGTAGAGTTAAACGTAAGAGAGCAATGTATGAATGTGATTAAGATAGACCACGTGCAAAAAAGTTGGTACAAAACAGGCTACCCTAAAATATACGCTTGGGTCTTCGATGTACGCACAGGAAAACTCAAAGATTTGGGACTGGATATGGAAAAAGAATTTATGGAAATCAGAGAAATCTATGACCTGAAGCCTTTGGAGAAAGAAGGACATTAGGTACTTTTTTGCAAAATGCTGAGATACTAACTTCTTTGTTGTTTATAAAACCAAAAATAGATTTCCCAATCTTCTTCTTTCCACCCTTGCGCCATGGCGAGTTGTTTAGCAAGTGTCTGGTTTGTTTCGTCTTTGCTGGCTATCAGTGTGCAGATTTGCTCTAAAAAAGGCGGAATTTCGTTTTCTTCTGTTGTATTGATGGTTCGTTTTTTCTTATTATTGATGCAATATAAAAAATGCACTAAGTTGTAAGGTGCTGGAAAAGGAAGTTTTT
>RDZE01000016.1 GCA_004293905.1 Cytophagales bacterium
TACAAGTCTTTTTCGTCTTTGACGATGTGTTTTTGGTATTTTCCTGTGTCGTCTAATACATAAAGTCTTAGTTTTTCTTTGGAAAGGTACTGATAGGGGTCTTGGATAATGTAGTATTTAACGCCCATTTTGGCATAAATATCGAGTTTTAGGGTGTCTTCATCACCTACTTTGTTAGATACGATTTCTAAGACCAATTCTGGGGGTTTTCCCATTACCCAAGTGAAGTAGGCTTTGTGTTTTTTCTCAAACCAGTCTTTGATGGTTGGTACATCGAAGCTCAAAAACATATCGGGGACTACGGCTGTCATTATGTTTTTTTCGAGTATGTCTATGCTGAGTCTTTGCTGTTTTTCAGAAAATATATTGTCCACAGGTTCATCGGTTTCGGTTACATATTTTTCATAGTCAATGTCCTCCAATTCGTAGTAAACGGTATGTGCATAGACGATTTTACCCTTGTCTTGTGCTACGATCTCGATGTTGTTTTTGAGTCCTAACTCGTCTATCAAGGAAATGTCTGTTGGTTGTTCCATAATGTTTATTTTTGGGCTAAGATAATGATTTTGTTGGAAAAATGCAATTTTTTTTGATTATTTCTACCTCGGCAGTGGCTTTTGCCCTGCCGATGGTTGAATGACTAAAACCGAACCATTTTTATATTTACCCAAACCCCAACCATCGGCAAGGTCTGCGACCATTGCCGAGGTGGGCTTTACCTTAAAATTGTACATAACAATTTGGCAGTAGTTTTTTTATTTTTGTTTTTTCTTCTTCTGAGAATGTATTGGGGTTCTTTTTGTCTTCATCATAGTTTGTTAGATATAGTTCTTTGAGTTTAGAAAGTTGAAAAACCGCCTCGGGAAGTTGGTTTAAGCCCAAATCTCCTAAAAATAATCTTTCTATATTGGGTAATAGCCATAGGGTTTGGTTGATTTGTTCCGAAGAAAGTGGATTATTGTTCAAAGTTGACACTGTCAAATTTTTCAACTGCCCTATCTCCACAGGCAAACGACTCAGTTGATTACCTGATAACCGCAACACTGTCAAATTTTTCAACTGCCCTATCTCAACAGGCAAACGACTCAGTTGATTATTTCGCAAATCTAATGTTGTCAAATTTTTCAACTGCCTTATCTCTGCTGGTAGTTCTTTAATTTGGCAACTACCTAAATTGAGGTAGTTTAGGTTTTGGAGGGCGAAGAGAGTGGGCGGGAGGGGGAAGAATTGGTTTCGGTTGTCATAACCACGATCCGCACTCAAATCGAGGTAGCGGAGTTGTTGCTGCGCAAGGAGATTTTCGGGAATGGCTGTCAGTCCGTTTTGTAGTATTTCAACTCCTGTGATTTGTTTCCAATAGCTACTGTCTATGGCTGAGAGGTCATTGACGGATACGTAGATAGAGTGGAGTTGGGGCAAACCTTTGAGCCTTTGCATACTTGTCCAGTCTATTTCGGGGTTTTGGAGCAGGTTGAGGTGTGTGAGGCGGGGGCATTGTGCAAGTTCTTGAGGGAGGGCAGTGAGGGCATTGCCGCTGAGGTCTAAGCTGTCTATCTGCCCTAAAATTTTATCTCTTTCGGCTTTTTCTTGGCTATTGTTTGAATTGTAATTACTATAGCTCTTCCATTCAGGGAAACGGTTTTTTACTGCCTTGTCAAATACGGCGGTTTCCATTTTAGTTTGCATTGTTTTGGCAAAATCAAGTGCATCTTCGGTAATCTGCCATTGCCAAAGAGCAAAAATACTTACCCTCAAAAGTATTATCACAAAAATAGCAACCCCTATGCGTTCATTTCTTGTTCTTTGTTTTTGACCTTTCTGTTGTCTTTGTAGTTTAGTTTGGCTATCGTATATGAGTTTTATTTCCTCTTTGGTTAGTTTTAGCTTGTTTTGGTAGGGCAAGATGATGTCGAGTTGTTTTTCCGAAAAGAGGTCTTTACCAAAAGCCAGTTGATTTTTGATGAGCCTGTCTATTTCGAGCAGGGCAATTTCTTCATCAGAGCGTTTGGCGGCTATCTGTTTGGCGAGTGTATCGTGGCTCACTTCGTAGAGTGCGTCTTTTTCGGTATAGCGCAAAATGCGAACATTGGCAAATTTTTCTACTGCTTGGTCTAAGAGATGAGGAGGTAGTTCGGGCAGTTTTCCTTGTAGATTTTCCAAAGAAAGAGGTTCTTTGGTGCCTTCTAAGGTCGCAAAAGGCGAGAGGATTTTCCAAAGTGTTTCAGGGCTTTGTTGCAAGTCTTTGGCTATTATGGTAACTTGTTCTTCCAAAAAATCGCGCAGCACGTTGCCTATGTCCAAACGGCTTCTTTTTGGTGCGTTTCATCTTGGGTGATTCGCCTATAGAGTCTGTCTAAAAACACTTGCAGATAAGGCAGTTGTATAAAGAGGGATTTTTCTTCACCTTTAATTTTGTTGAAAATTTCTTCGGCAATTTGTTCTTTTTCTCCTTCTTTGAGTTTTACGTTCGTGTGTGGGTTTTGGTCTATACCGTTGAGCACATGGTTTATTTTATCAAGGTTCATCGGTTCTACCCTTAGTTTTTTGCGCAACAGTTCGGGTACGGCTTTTTCAAATTCATATAAGTAGCCTAAGTATTCTTCTCTGATAGAAAACAGCATTTTGATAGGTAAAGGACTTGCATAAATTTGTTTTATGGCTTGTATAAATTCTTTTTGTTCTGTTTCACTACCCAAAATATAAAGTTCTTCAAGTTGGTCAAAAATCAAATAAATAGGAGATAGGTATAGTATATGAACTGTTTCCAATTTTTTAAGTAATTGGTCTAAGGCTTTATCTTTATTAAAAAGATACTCCCCTTCAGAAGCCTCGCACAAGGTTTTATCCAATGAATGATTAAAATTGTCTCCTCGTCTGATAAAAAATGCTTTCCAGTCGTAACTTTTAAACTGATTTGCCAAACCGCAATCTATCAAACTTGTTTTGCCTGTACCCGAAGCCCCATAGAGCCATACCATTTTGGATTGATGCACCAAATTATATAATTGCTCGGTTTCCTCTTCTCTACCAAAAAAAATGTCTTTGTCTTTGAGGGCATAAGCATCTAAAAATTTAAAGGGATATATTTTTGTCATTTTATTTCTATTTGATAGTATTATAAATTGTCAAAATTTTCATTTGTTGAGTCAGACTTGGGTGGTTCTATATCGAAACTTTGGAATATTTTTTTGATGAGCTTGAACAAATTATCTTTTTTGACATCTTCCTCCTGATTAGGCTTAAAAGTTTGCTTGTCCCCCAATGTATCCTCAAATTTTATGTACTCAGTCTTTTCTTTTTCAATTATGAAGAATTCTAGTTGCTCCTGTGATAAATCGTGATCCTTAGTCATTTTGTGAGCTTCAAATACACCCAAAAGGGGTTCTTGTTGGTTAGAGAAAGCATTGATATCAATCACAAAAGGGGATAGATTGATAAGTGTTGTCTTATTCTGCATAAAAATAGAGAAGGCATCAATAGGCTTATCATCTAATTTGAGTAATTGATTATTACTTTCCAATCCCAGTAATTGCATATTTTTGATGTACAGTGGAACTTCTTTTTTATAGTTGATTAGTTTCACATCTTTTACTGATACTAACTTGTAATTGAACCAAAAATCGAAAATGGGCAAAATAATGGTGAGGCAATCTTCCGCTTTCTGACAGTTTTCTATGCCTTGGTCATTGATGTTACTAACACTTTCCATTGCCAAACAAGTTTTGTAAAACTCACTGTTTTCTTTGAGATGTGCTGCCAATCGCTCAAGCTCTAAATCTGTGAATGGATTAGGAATATTGTCTTTTAAGTGTGTATCTATGAGTTCTTTGAGCAATTCACGCCAGTCGCTTGGGTATAGTTTTGTACCTGAGTGTAACCACTTTTGTAATTTATTGGAGGTATTTGCTATCTTATCTTGATGGTCTAAGCGTACAGAAAGCAAGGCGAAACAAGTGAGTTGCAGGCACAACTTATACACCTCTTGGCAAAGTAAAATATAGATATCCTCATTCACTTTTCTTTCAAAACCTGTGTTATAGAGCCTTTGTAAATACCTCCCGATAATACTCCCAAATCCCTTTCCAATAATGTTTTGAACCTCTCTTATTTTTTTGATGTCCAAAGTCCAAGAATCATCTTGCTGGTTCGTAATAAAAGTTTTTAAATCTATGTTATCATATCTCCTTAGACTCGTAACAAGTTTATATGTGAGTGATAAGTTAAGTCTTACCTTGGCAGTAAGTAATCCAAAATTAGCTTCACTAATAGACCCAATATTGTAAATCTTATCAACCTGTTGGATAGTATTAGCATTAAGTTCAAGCAACAGTTCTTTTAGAGCCGAAAACTCCTTGCGTAGGTCTTTGATGACCCCATTCAGACTCAAAAACAGGGTGTCGTCAGTGCTTTGCAAGATGAGATTTTGGTTTTCTATGTAAGTACTTCCATCTCCCATATTGATTTGCTTGCCTATTTTATCTCTAATGACCTCCGTTTTTTCTTTCACAAGGCTACCGAGTGCTGCTGCTTCTAAATCAGGGTTTCCGACATTGACAGCAAAGACCGAGAGTTGTTGGTAGTAGTCCCAAGATGTTCTTCCTGAAATCATCATCATCTTTAAGGAACTATACAGCGGTTTTAGTTTGGTAGGTATTTCCACCTTATCCATTTCCTCAAAATAGCCTTCAATATTGGCTTTCTCGAGGTGTTTGAGGGCATTTTCAATCTGTTCTTTCATAAGTTTTATCTTTATTCCTCAAAATCCATCATTTCTGTTTCTATCATTTCACCAGTGCTATCCAAATCGGCAGTATTGCGTACTTGTCTGAGTATTACCTTACTCAAAGAATAGCGGTCTTTCTCTGCTTGGTAGATGATTCTATAGGCTTTCAAGGCAAAAGTAACAGGTACATCGCTTTGG
Organism: Cytophagales bacterium; assembly: GCA_004293905.1. Classification (GTDB taxonomy): domain Bacteria; phylum Bacteroidota; class Bacteroidia; order Cytophagales; family Microscillaceae; genus RDZE01. Next base: position 4,922 of record RDZE01000016.1, read on the forward strand.
TAACTGAGTTGGTCGTCTTGTTCTTTTTTGAGGTTTTGGCTGAGTTCGGCAAGCTGTTCGGCACTGAGGTCATTTTGTCTGTAGCACCTCCGTAACTACGTAGATACTACCCTTATGCACCTTTTCCATAAAACCAGTGAGGGTTTCAGGCTTTTTGTGTAGGTTGAGGTAGTCTTCCAAAAGCACTACATTGGTATCTATGCGCTTGGGTTGTTCAAAAGAATACAGTAGCTTTTTGGCTTGACTGAGTTTTGCCTCCGCATTGCCTATTTTTTTGAAGACATCAAGTTTCAAACCTGCATCACTTTCCAAAATATCGTGCCCTTTGAAGTTGGGAATTTCTTGTTCCGAGTTGATTTTTGGAAGTACTCCACGCCCACTTTTTTGAGGAAATAAATCAAAAAGACCAGCACTGAGCGATTCGGCATTGTCTTCTCCTCCAAAGATTTTTTTGAAGAAACCTCTTTCAGTCCTCTCTAAAATACTTAGGGGCAAAAGGTTAGGTTTGGGTAAGGCTACCCATGTGTAGCCTAATTTGTTGATGATATTGGGTTGTTTCATTTTGATAAGGGTTTAAAGGTCTAATTTTTCGCCGTTTTTCCAGATTTCGGGGACAAGTTCCATGTTAGGATATGTAGTGCTTATCACAATCATCGCATCATCAAAAGCCTTTTCTATGCTTTTGCCTGCTCCTAAGCCGATATACAATCCACCCGCAAAACTAATGGCAGCCTCATCTGCAATTTCTACGTGCATACCTATGACATAAATCCCAAATTCAGAAATGACCTTCGCCTGTTCTGCCGAGTAGCAAGCATTCAAGACTACGAGTTTTGTACTGTCTTTATGCTGTTTAAACAAACGCTTGATGGCGTCAGTGGGCATTACTTGCGCTTCATTTTGGGCATTGGTGATGATGATACCATCTAAAGAGCCGTGTCCAGAAAAATGCACAATTTCGGGTTTTTGGTTCATCGCTTCTATCAAATCCTCCACTTGCATACTCAAAACTGGTTTTAGTAACTCAAATTTATCTCTTTCTTGTGATGCTTTGAGGCGTTGCATTATTGTGGCATATTCTTTATCAGTTTGCAGTCGAGCTTCATTGGTAGGATTGGCAGCCAAGAAAAGGATTTTTTGTTTGGCTTGGCTTTTGGCTTGCTGGATACTTTCCTGTTGATTGTTTTGGCTTTCAATATAGGTGCTGTTATCTCCCAGATTTATTTGTCTATCAATTTTATCTCTGCCTATGATGTCGCTTGTAATGTTTGTAATGTTTGATTTCTTTTGTTGATTCAAATGATTTTCAAGCATCCCTAATGCCCCCAAAAATTGCGCAGTAATTTTATTGAATTGGGTAGTTGCTTCGCTTGTACTCATTTCAGGTATTTTCAAGAGATAGTTATTAAATTGTGTTTTGATACTTAATAGCATATTTTCGGTATCTTTGTCCTGTTGTTTTGCCAAAGCAATGGCTTCCTCTATGGCTTGCTTTTGTTTGTTTTCACCTCCTGAGGCAAAAAGGTCTTTTATTTCTTGGATAGTCATTGGATAAAGAAACAAATTTTTGGGGTGAATTTTAATAGGGTTAAAAGAAGATGCATTGAATCAATCTTCCCTCAAAATACCAAAACGATGAAAAATCTCTTTGCCTATTCGGATAGGATTATTAATTTTACAATTTCTAACACAAAAAAATTATGAATATTATTCTGCTTGGATACGGAAAAATGGGGAAAGCCATAGAGCAAATCGCGCTGCAAAGAAACCATCAAATCGTTGCACGTATAGACAAAGACAACCCCCAAGATTTAGAGCAATGTGCAGGCAAAGAGGCTGTAGCCATTGAGTTTAGCCAACCCGAAGCCGCTGCCGAAAACATAAAACAATGCCTTCGCTTAAAAATACCTGTCGTGAGTGGTACTACAGGCTGGCTGGAGCAAAAAACAGCAATAGAAAAATATTGCGAAGCACAACAAGGGGCTTTTTTCTATGCTTCTAATTATAGCATAGGCGTAAATTTGTTTTTTCAACTGAACCAATATTTAGCCCAACTGATGCAGCCCTATCCCAACTACGCCGTAGACATCATAGAAGTACACCACACCGAAAAGAAAGACGCACCCAGTGGCACAGCCATCACCTTAGCCGAAGGCATAGAAAGCATTGACCCTACCAAAAATGACATACCCATTGAGTCTGTCCGCACAGGAACAGTACCCGGTACGCACACCATACGCTACAATTCCATCATAGACACCCTCGAAATCACACACATCGCCCACAATCGCGAAGGTTTTGCCTTAGGCGCGGTCATTGCCGCAGAATGGCTCAAAGACAAAAAAGGTTGTTTTGGCATGAAAGATATGCTCAAATTTTAATAAAAAAAACCAATTACAATGAATACTCCTATCAGCATCGCGCAAGTCATCAAAGTATTAGAAACCCTTGCGCCCCCTTCTCACCAAGAAGACTATGACAATGCGGGGCTCATAGTAGGCAATCCACAACAAGCACTTACAGGCGTACTCATTGCCTTAGATAGCCTCGAGAGTGTAGTAGAAGAAGCCATTGCTTGCAAAGCCAATCTTATCGTGGCGCATCACCCCATTGTATTCAGAGGATTGAAAAAACTCAATGGCAAAAACTACATAGAGCGCACCCTCCTGAAAGCCATCACCCACCAAATAGCCCTCTATGCCATTCATACCAATTTAGACAACATAAGCAAAGGTGTGAACCTGAAAATATGCCAAAAATTAGGCTTGCAAAATTGCCAGATACTACAGCCCAAAAGCCAAACCCTGATGAAACTCACCACTTTTGTACCTACTACCCACACCCAAACACTGCTCACCGCATTGGGCAATGCAGGGGCAGGGCAAATAGGCAATTATCAAAATTGTAGCTTTAGAGTGCAAGGCGTAGGCACGTTTCAGCCCAACGACCAAGCAACGCCTTTTATAGGGCAGGCAAACCAATACGAAGAAGTAACAGAAGACAGAATAGAAGTATTGTTTGAACAACACCAACAACACCAAATCCTAAAAACACTTCGCCAAGCGCACCCCTACGAAGAGGTAGCCTATTATTTGCATCGGTTAGAAAACGAAAACCAAGAAGTAGGCGCGGGAATGATAGGAGAACTCACAGAGGCACTTCCTGAAAAAGATTTTTTGGCATACCTCAAAGCAAAAATGAACCTCAAAGTCATCAGACACACCCAACCGACAGGGCAGCCCATCAAACGTGTAGCCGTTTGCGGAGGCGCGGGAAGTTTTTTACTTGGCAAAGCCCAACAAAAAGGTGCGCAAGCATTCGTAAGTGCTGATTTTAAGTACCACGAATTTTTCGATGCCGAAAACAAACTCATCATTGCCGACATAGGGCACTACGAAAGCGAAATTTATACTTGCGAACTGCTAAAAGACACCTTATTCAGCCATTTTCCAACACTTCCGCTGCAAATTACACAAACCAATACCAACCCCATTGACTATTATTTTTAAGACTTGAGGTAGCTTTTTTTGTACTTTACATAAAAATTATAGAACTTTACTCAACTATTAGAAAAAGAAAGTTTAAGTAAAACACTCAAAACCTTATTATTTATGTTGAAAAAATTACTATTTAGTGTATGTTTCTTCCTAATTTCGGCAGCTTCTTTTGCCGATGAAGGTATGTGGCTACTGATGTTTTTGAAGCAATACAATTTTGCAGATATGCAGAAAAAAGGCTTAAAACTCACTGCCGAGCAAATTTATAATGTGAATGGTTCGAGCCTGAAAGATGCCGTAGTACGTATGGGCGGAGGCTTTTGCACAGGCGAAATCATCTCGAAAGATGGCTTATTGCTCACCAATCACCATTGCGGTTATGGACAAATACAATCGCATAGCACCGTAGAAAAAGACTACCTCACCAATGGTTTTTGGGCTATGAACCGCCAAGAAGAATTACCCAATAAAGGACTTACGGTTTCTTTTTTAGTACGCATAGAAGATGTTTCTAAAGATGTAAATGCCAGCCTCAACGACCAAATGACCGAAGACCAAAGACGTGCCAAAATCAATGAGGTAATGGAGCAAATCAAGAAAAAAGCCGTAGAAGGTACGCATTATGATGCCGATGTAAGAAGTTTTTTTGGAGGCAATGAGTTTTACTTGCTCGTGTACGAAACCTTCAAAGATGTACGTTTAGTAGGCACGCCCCCCGAATCGATAGGTAAATTTGGAGGCGATACTGACAACTGGATGTGGCCTCGTCATACAGGCGACTTTTGCCTTTTCAGAGTGTACGCAGGCAAAGATGGCAAACCCGCTGAATATTCCCCCGACAATGTTCCCCTCAAACCAAGACATTATTTCCCTATTTCCCTCAAAGGAGTAAAAGAAGGTGATTTCACGATGGTAATGGGCTACCCCGGACGCACACAACGCTACCTTACTTCTTTTGGAGTGAAAGAAGCCATAGAAATGACCAACCCTGCACGTGTAAAACTACGCGAAACGCGCCTCAATACCATGAAAGAATTTATGGACAAAGACGCTGCCGTGAGAATACAATATGCATCTAAATATGCGTCTATCAGCAACTATTGGAAATATTTCATTGGCGAAACACAAGGTTTGCAACGCCTAAAAGTACAAGCCAAAAAAGAAGCCGAAGAAAATGCATTAGGGCAATGGATAAAAGCCGATAATACAAGAACTGCAAAGTATGGCAATGTGCTCAGCGAATACAAAACCATTTATACAGAAGCTGCCAAAATAAACCTCACTGTTGCCTATTTCGGTGAATGTTTGTTTGCTCCCGAATTTGTAGGTTTGGCACAGCGATTTATCATCTTACAACAAGCCCTACAAGGTACTGATGCCGAAAAAATAAAGCAAACTGCCGAAGCACTCAAAGCACGTTTAGACCCGTTCTTCAAAGACTATAACACCAATATAGACCAAAAAATAACGGCGGCAATGTACCAAATGTATTTCCAAGCCATAGACCAACGCCCCGATTTCTTCAAAACCATAGAAACCGAATATGGCAATGACTTTGCTAAATACGCCAATGCTATTTTTGCCAACTCTATGTTCGTAGATAAAGCAAAACTACAAGCATTCTTACAAAGCCCTACACTTGATAAACTCAACAACGACATAGGGTTCAAAACGATGTTCTCTACCATCACTTTTATACAAACATTTAACAGTGCCAATGCAAAACCGTATTTGGATAGATTAGAGAAAAACAACCGATTGTTCATTGCTGCCACACGCGAAATGAACAACAATAAAAACTACTATCCCGATGCCAACTCTACCATGCGACTTACCTATGGCGATGTAGGCGATTATAGCCCCAAAGATGGTATCTTGTACAATTTCTACACTACCTTAGAGGGTATCATAGAAAAAGAAGACCCTACCAACCCCGAATTTATAGTGCCTGCACGCCTCAAAGAACTCTATCAGAAAAAAGACTATGGCGACTATGCCATGAATGGTAGCCTGCCCGTAGCTTTTATCACAAACAACGATATTACAGGCGGAAACTCAGGAAGTCCTGTCCTCAATGCCGAAGGACATCTCATCGGTACTGCTTTCGATGGTAACTGGGAAGCCATGAGCGGCAACATAGCCTTTGAGCCTAACTATCAAAGATGCATCAACGTAGATATTCGTTATGTGTTATTTATTATAGACAAATACGCAGGAGCTAAACATTTAGTAGATGAAATGACCATCATGCGCTAAAAAACATAAACTCTATATACTTTCAAAGCCCTCAATCATTGGGGGCTTTTTTTGTGCAAAAGATGGTTGTATACTTGTTCGTATTTTTCTATGCCATTTTCCAAACTGAAATATGCCAAAGCCACCGCGCGATAGTGTGCTTTATCACGGCTCAATAAATGAGGAATTTGTGCTATTGCCTTTTGGTACTCATCTGTGTTAAAAGCATTGACAAGACAACCAAAATCGTATTTTTCTTGCAAAAAAGCCTGATCGCCTGTGTGTATATTACTAATTACAGGCAAGCCCATTGCCAATAGTTCCCCTAATTTAGTAGCCGAAGAAGCAATCTTAGCAAATGAAGGCTGAATAAAAAACAAGGCAATATCCGCTTTTTCTAACAGTGTGGGCATGGCTTGGCGTTGCGCCGATTGTATGGTCATTGCTTGGCGTGGTATACCAATGCTATCCGTATAAAAATAAACTTTTTCGGGTGCATCGGGTGTGATAATTTGCCAAATACTTTCAGGGTTTTGTTGCCAAAATTGGTAAAAAAACATAGCCATTTCTCTCACCAAATACCAAGTACCCAAAGAGCCAACATAAACCACGCGAAAAGCTGATTTTTCAGGAAGCGTACGCCGCATAGTAGTAGGGCAAAAAAAATCAGTCGCTACACAACAAGGGATTACGCTAATTGGTTTTGTAGTCCATTGATTGTCAAGCATATATGTTTTTGCTTTTTCAGTCAGTGAAATAATTGCATCGGCTTCTTGCAAAAGTTTTTTTTCTTTTCGTTTGAAAAAGCGATAAATGAGCCCAAAAATCGGATTTTTAGTATTCCACAAGCCACTTTCTTTGCGCTCGTCTGCCCAAAAGCCGCGCATATCGAACAAAGTAGCCAAAGGAAAATGTTTTTTCAGTGCCAAAGCCGCCATCATAGGCAGGTAACTACGCGAATGAACAATATGAAAAGGGGAGTTTTGGTTTTTTTTCAATACCTGATAAGCCTTCCGATACAAACGCTGATAATTGAACCAAGCATGGAAAATAGGGGGAAAGGTAGCATAAAAGCAAGGCTCCCAAATGATGTTTACTTCACTAAGCATCGTTTTGATATGAGAAGCCTGCATTGCGTATCGTTCTTTTTTCTCCACACTGACGATGGTAAAATGATGCCCTCTTTTTGCTAAGCCAATCAAATAAGGTAAAATTTGTGATTGCCCCAAATTATCCGTAAGCCCATCATAAGTGAGGTACAAAATACGCATAATAACAAAATTAGGCTTTTGGGAACAAATCTTGTTGCATTACGCGCATAGCCTGTTGAAAATGTCGTATTTGGTGAAATACTTCTAATTGGCAATACTCTGCCAAGTTAAATTGCAAAAGGCTTAAAGCAGGCGAGTGTATGTATATTTTGTTCAAATTCAGCATACTGCAATCTTTCATAAATTGCGCTAATTTTTGAAGATGCGCCAAAAAATCTTCTATCAATGAAAGTTGGTATTGGCTTTGGGTAGGTCTGAAAAGTTTTGGAGCGGGTATTTTAGATATTTTTTTCTTGTGCGGATTGACCATATTCATCATCAGTTGCCCACCTATAGTCGTTTTATTGGGCTTGCCTTCGTCTTTGGGCAATGTGCCAAAATCAGCAAATTTTTTCTTGATTTGTGGTTGGTAGGCTTCCGAAGTGAGCATCAAATGTGTAAAACACTCTGCAATACTCCATTGCTTTTCAGAAGGTTTCCAATTAAATTGTTTTTCGTTAAGGTCTTTGAATTGCTCCTTAACATCTTGTTGAAGATTTTGAAGGTCATGAATCAGCGTTTCTAAATATTGCTTTGCACTCATACATTTGAGGAGGTTAATAGTTGGAATACAGTTTCTAAACTTATTTCTTCTTGTTTCATTTCCACAACAATCCATTGATGTTGTAGAGCTATTTTGGCTATTTCTGCCCTTACTTCGCGGTCAGCGGGGCAAAGTACTTCGTAGCGCAGGGGCGAGTCAGTTGTATTGATTTGCACTTCGGGGAGTGCATTTTGGAGTAAGGCTATTTCTATGGGTTTTTCAAAAGCTATCCAGATTCTATTCTGTTTAGTAGGCATGGTTTGTAGTTCTTGCACGGCATTGTTGGCTACGATATTGCCTTGGTGAATAATGATGGCGCGGTCGCAAATGGCTTGCACTTCTTGCATAATGTGGGTAGAAAACAAAACCGTTTTCTCTTTGCCTATCTCACGAATAAGATTCCTGATTTCTACAATTTGGTTGGGGTCTAAGCCTGTGGTTGGCTCGTCTAAAATCAATACAGGAGGGTTATGAATGAGTGCTTGCGCCAACCCCACACGCTGTCGGTAACCTTTTGAAAGAGAGCCTATTTTCTTATGTTGTTCTTTGGTTAAGCCACAAAGTTGAATCATTTCAGATACACGTTGTTTTTTATCTTTGGCTTTTAGTTGGTGCAATGAGGCTATGAAATACAGATATTCTTTTACGTACATATCCAAATAAAGTGGATTATGCTCGGGGAGGTAACCTATACTTTTGCGCACTTGCATGGGTTGTTTTATTACATCATAGCCGCATACTTGTACACTGCCCGAAGTAGGCGGAATATAAGTAGTGATGATTTTCATAGTAGTGCTTTTGCCTGCTCCGTTGGGTCCTAAGAAACCTACAATCTGCCCTGTATTTACTTCAAAAGAAATATCATTGACAGCTTTTTGCTTGGCATATTGCTTAGTAAGATTACTGATAATAATAGACATGCGTTAAGAGTTTTTATGAATAATTTGCTGTGTAGCACTGACAAGCCCCTGCCAAGTTTGGCGCATCTCTTCCAAAAAATCACGTCCTTCTGCCGTGATGGTATAGTGTTTTTGAGGAGGACCCGCCGAAGATTCTTGCCAAGTATATTGTAAGAAGCCTGCTTTTAATAAACGTGTAAGCATAGGATATAGTGTACCTTCGGAAATACTCAGGCGCGCTTCTTTGAGCTCTTTGAGAATAGTAATTGCATACACATCATCGCGTGCAATGATTTGCAGTACACAAAACTCTATGATTCCTTTGCGCATTTGGATAAGTGTATTGTCTAAATTTTTCATGCGTCATTCTTTTTATTACAACAATAGTATTTATAGGGGGACAAATATAATAGTTTTAAGACAAAAATCTTGCTTTTAGCTCTGGAGTGGGAAGCCAACAAGATTCTTTTTTTCCAAACCAATGATAACGATTGCGTGCTATGAAGTTATAGAGTACATCGCGGAGGGGCTTAGGGACTATAAATCCTGCATAGCCTATTATTTTCCAAATGCCTGATAGCTGTTGTGCTATCCGTAAAGCAGCAGTGGAGTGTGTATAGCATTTTTCGCCTTCTACTAATACTATAGACTGCAATTCTTTGGTAGGGAGTGAGAATTTGGCTAAAAGAGCCTGCCCATGAGCAGATTGCAAAGAGGCAAATTGAAATTGAGAGGTTTTATCTCTTTTTATAATAAATTGTACGCTACCTTGACAAAGATTACAAACCCCATCGAAGAGAACAATAAACTGCTTCATATTCTTTATTTTTGTGTTTTATAAAGTAACGTTTTTATCTCTTTTGTTGTTCTCTTTGAGAAAGAAAGCATAAATATTTGGACTTAATGAATAGTATTACAGAAACAACTTTGCCTCTCATGGAGGCTTTTTATACCCTACAAGGAGAAGGATTTCACCAAGGAAAAGCAGCCTATTTTATTCGGTTAGGAGGGTGCGATGTCGGTTGTCATTGGTGCGATGTCAAAGAATCTTGGGACGCAAAACAACACCCTGCCATTTCTATTTCCGAGATAGTAAGCCAAGCCGAACAGTACCCCGCTCGATTGGCTGTCATTACTGGCGGCGAACCTTGCATGTACGATTTAGAAGAGCTATGCGAAGCACTGCATAAGGCTGGTTTTCAGGTAAATATAGAAACCTCAGGCGCATATCCTTTGAAAGGTGATATTGATTGGATTTGTTTTTCACCCAAAAAATTTAAGCCTGCTTTAGAGTCTTTTTATCAAGAAGCCCACGAATTGAAAGTAGTAGTGTACCATCTAAGCGATTTGCAATGGGCAGAAAGCCATGCTACACGTATGCACCCAAAGGCTTTGCTCTATTTACAACCCGAATGGAGTCGCGCGGAAAGTATCACACCCGCCATTATAGACTATGTAAAGGCACACCCTCAGTGGCGCATTTCTCTACAAACGCATAAATATCTACAAATCCCTTAGCATTTATAATATTTTGAACTCAATGCGTCTGTTGCGCGCGCGTCCTTCTTCAGTGCCATTGTCAGCGTCAGGTTTTGTATCGCCATAACCTTTGTATTCTAAACGGTTAGGAGCGATGCTCGCAGCCACTAAAAAGTCATACACGGCTTTGGCTCTATTTTCGGAGAGTGTAACATTGGCTTGTGCCTGCCCTATATTGTCTGTATGCCCCGATATTTCGCCGCGTACATTGGGGTTGGCTTTCATAAAAGTAACCAATTCGTTGAGTTCAGTTTTAGAAGTTTCCTTGAGGTCATATTTGCCATACTCGAAAAAGATATTTTCCAAGCGAAAGACCGTCCCCGTAACAATAGGTTCAAGTGGAATATCTATTTCGGTGGCTACATTGTTTTCATCAGGTTGAAAAGATAAACTCTTGAAAGCAAAACCGGGTTTTAATACTTGCAAGCCATATTGCGTTTTTTCATTCAATACAATCAGATAAGTACCATTTTTTTCGTCAGAACTGACCGAAGATTGTTTTATGTTATTATTGAGGTCATATAAATCTATATCTGCTTTGAGGGGCTCTTTAGTTTGGGCATTGTAAACCTTGCCTTTCACATACCTACTCACAACACTTGGGCGCATTTCGGGAGGCAGGTCAAAGGAATATAAAATACTACTTTTGAGAGTACCATTTTCTATTTTTTCTACGGAATAAAAGCCCTTAGTGCCATCGGTAGTGATAAAAAGCCCTACTTGGTCTTCGTGTGTATTGAGTGGGTAGCCCATATTTTTAGGAGCAGTCCAAGAAAGATTGGCTTGTCTTTCTGCCGAAAATATATCGTAGCCACCAAAACCCGTATGCCCATTAGAGGAAAAAAAGAGGGTTTTTCCGTTCACATGTATCAAAGGTGAAACCTCATCAAAAACCGTATTGACTACATTCCCCAAGTTTTTGGGCATTGTCCATCGGTTATCTGTTCCCAAATAACTTACCCAAATATCTTTCCCACCAAGCCCTCCGGGTCTGTTAGAAACGAAGTAGAGCGTTTTGCCATCAGCACTTAAGGAGGGTTGTGATTCCCACGCGACCGAGTTGATAGGCGCGCCTATGTTCACGGGTTTTGTCCATTCATCTCCTATTTTTCGGGTGATGTAAAGGTCGCATTTTCCTAAATTATCGGGGGTGCTATTGCAAGAAGTAAAAACTATAGTACGTCCGTCTGCCGATATGCTACAGGTGCCTTCATTTTCAGCCGTGTTGATTTGGTTAGAAATACTTGTAGGGTTGCTCCACTGCCCATTGTTCCATTGGCTGATGTACATATCTTCATCACCGCTTGGTCGTTGTGGGTTGTTGGTTGCTTTTCTACCCGTAAATATCAAGTATTGGTTATCGGCAGTAAGAGCAGGAAAATATTGTAAATACAATTGATTGATTGGTGCAGGCAAGGCGATGGCATTATAGGGTAGTACAGTGTTAATGTGTTCTTTAGCATACAAACAATCTCCTTTTACTTTTTTGGCATATTGCAAAGCAGCCGCATCATCAGGTTTTAGCTGTATGAATTGCTCACAATATTGTAAGGTTTTGTCATAGTCTGCCGTTAGTAAGGTGAAGTATATAAGCATAGGATAAGCCCTTGCAAATGCTTTTTTAGTAGGTGCATTTTGTACTGCTTTTTCAAAATGAAATAACATTTTCGCTTCATTTTTGTATAATTCATGGATAGTAGCCAAACGAAAATGCGCTTCTGCAAAATTAGCGTCTTTTTCAAGAGCTTGGCTAAATAGGTCTTTTGCTTCGTCATAATAACGCGCATTGTATTTTTCTAAGCCTTTTTCATACAATTTTATTGCTTGTACGTTGGTAGAGTTGTATATATTTTGGGCAAAAATGCCATTTACAATGAAAAATGTTAATAAAATGAAAAAAAAGTACTTATTTTTGCAAAGTTTACTCATGACGATTTATTTTTAATGAATTTTAAAATTACTCAATTTTGATTAGAAACACAAAATAATAAAATGACTTTTTACAACCATGAAACAATTATCACTCGTTAGACACGCACATTCACTCTCTACACAAAACGGACAAACTGACTACGAACGTATACTCAGCCCTATCGGGTTGGAGGAAATAGAAACGATGAGCACTTGGTTGGGTAGCCAAAAAACAATAGACTGCCTTATAGCAAGTGCCGCTGTAAGAACTACTCAAACTGCAGATTTTTTCGCAAAAATTTTGAATTATCCAAAAGAAAATATCATATTTGAAAGAAAAATCTACCAAGCTACCTTAGAAAGTCTACTTTCGTTCATTCAACAAATAGATAAAAAATACGACAGCGTGTTATTGATAGGGCACAACCCTACCATAACGCACTTAGCAGAGTATCTTACAGGTTTTGGCTTACGCGATATGCCTACTTGTAGTATCGTAACGATGAATTTTGAAACCAACGAATGGGCAGATATAGACAAAAATCAAGGTAATTTAATTACTTTTAAACACCCACAAAGTACATAAATATAATTCAAACACCAAAAACTAAAAAAATGCTTTTTTTATTCATTGCCATACTCCTATTCATCACCCAATATCTTTTTGATGCGTGGTGGCTCATTTTGGTTTGCCCCTTTTTTATGTCTGTGTTGCTCTCACGTGGCTATGTACATGCATTCTTCTCAGGCTTTTTTGCCGTAGGAATCGTTTGGTTCAGTATGGCTTTTTATCTCAATTACCAAAATGAAAGCCTATTACTTAATCGTGTAGGTACTATGTTTAGTTTGCCCGCAGGCTATTGGCTTTTTGTCATTACCTTCCTCATAGGCGGAATTGCTGGCGGAATTTCTTCACAAACAGGCTATTCGCTCAAAGCACTTTGGACAAGAGCAAATAAATAAAACTTTTTTTTTGGATATAAAAAAGAAAGCCATTACTTTTGTAACATATAAATATAAATAATCGCGCAATATGAAAAACTTCTTTGCACTTCTTTACACCATCATAACCGTATTAAGTTTAGGTTATTTCTTCTTCTTTGGGTTTAACAATTATAACCAATCTGACCTCAAAAAACTCAAAGACCGCAACGAAGGCAATATCAATATCTATGGTATCAAAGGGCAACCCGCTCGCCAAACACTTAACAAGTACACTAATACTACTGAAAGTGGTAAAGTTGCCGAAGAAATAAGAACTAAATTCTTCAGAGGCAAGGGTCTTCCTGAAACGACTAACCCCTCTACTGCCGATACTACTTCCACCAAAAAAGAAACTAAAGACGAAACTAAAAAAGAAGAAGTGAAAAAAGACGAGAAAAAAAGTGCTTAAATTTCACTGATTTATTTTCCTTACATTAAAACCTTATCTGCCATTTCTCAATGCTGGGTAAGGTTTTGAAATTATAATACAGACCTTTATTTTAAACTAAATTTTTTATGCTAACTCCTATTAACGCAGATACACACCCCGATTTGAAAACTTGGCTTCCTATTTCCCCTCAAAGCGATTTTTCCATTCACAATATCCCCTTTGGTATCTTTTCAGTAGGCAATAGCAGCCCAAGAGTAGGCACACGCATCGGCGACCACATCATAGACCTAAGCGTATTAGCCGAAGAAGGTTTCTTTGATGACCTTCCCCTCAGTGATATGTCTGTGTTTTATGAAAACATCCTTAATTTTTTTATAGAACAAGGCAAAACAGCCACCAATGCAGTACGTAACCGAATCATAGAAATATTCACACAAACCGATTACAAAGAAAAAGTTACTGCCTTAGAAGGTCAAAGTAAAGGAATGTACGAAAGTACTTCTGTTCGTATGCATCTCCCTTTGCGTATCGGCGACTATACCGACTTTTATTCAAGCATAGAACACGCCACCAACGTAGGCGCAATGTTCCGCCCCGATAATCCACTACTGCCCAATTGGAAACACCTCCCCGTAGGCTATCACGGAAGAGCCTCCTCTATTGTAGTATCGGGCACGCCCATATACCGCCCCTTAGGGCAAACCAACCCACAAGATGCCGAAATGCCACTTTTTGGTGCTTCCAAAAGAGTAGATTTCGAATTAGAACTTGCTTTTGTGGTAGGTAAAAATACCCATTTAGGACAACGCATAAACACACAAGATGCCGAAGAGTACATATTCGGATTTACACTCTTCAATGATTGGTCTGCACGCGATATACAGCGTTGGGAATATGTACCCTTAGGACCTTTTCTCTCTAAAAATTTTGGCTCCGTGATTTCTCCTTGGATTGTTACCTTAGAAGCAATTACCCCCTTTCGCACCGAAGCACCTCCACACCAAGTAGAAGTATTGCCTTATTTGAAAGCACAAGCCAATAAAAATTTTGACATCTCCTTAGAAGTCATTTTGCAAGCCAAAGAAGGAGAAGAAAATATCATCACAAAGACCAATTTTAAGCACATGTACTGGAGCATACATCAACAATTGGCGCACCATACTATCAATGGTTGCAATATCAATATTGGCGACTTGTATGCCTCTGGCACGATTAGTGGAAAAGAAAACAATGCCTATGGTTCTTTATTAGAACTGACTTGGGGAGGAAAAAATCCAATTCAACTCAACAATGGGCAACAAAGAACTTTCATAGAAGATTATGATACTATCATTATAAGAGGGTTTGCCTCAAAAAACAATATAAGAGTAGGTTTTGGAGAAGCGCGCTCTCAATTGTTGCCTGTGATAGAATAAAAAAAACCGCCTGTTGGGGCGGTCTGAAAAATTTTTATCTATACAGAGTAACTAAAACGAAAACACTTGTCTAAAACATTTCGCAACTCTTTGGAAGTTTTGAATTGTTGGTAGCACCAATTTTGTAAAGTGTCTACCTCATGAGGCTGCAAGTACACGCGGATAGATTTTTGTAACTCTTTTTCAAAAAGGTTTCTATCAAAACTTACTTTTTGAAGGATAGTTTTTACATACTCTAACATAATGAAATTGTCAATTTTGTAAATTTTGTTGTAATTAAAAATAGTTAAGTGATAAGAATAATTTGGGGACGAAGTTAATTAGTTTTTATGAATATTTTGATAAAAAATAATATTTTTTTTAGTTTTTTTTTATTGATAATTACATTTGGTTCTACGCAATTTGCTTTAAAAAGTTTTGCGCAGAACGCCAAAATTGAAATAGAAAAAACAGAAATTTACCAAGATGAGCCTTTTGTTATTTCTATCATAGCCGAAGGAGATGAGATTATTCATAGTAATTTTCCAGAAATCGAAAATTTTGTGAAAAAAAGTTCTGCTTCTTTCTCCTCTGAACAGATTGTGGCAGGCAAAAAAAAACAAAGTAAAACGATTAGTCAAAACTATTATGCCTCTCAAATAGGTACTTTCAAACTTCCACCTTTTTCCATAGAAATCAATGGTAAATTAATCAACTCGCCAGGGGCTACCATTAAAGTAAAGGCTACAGATGCTTCGCGTAAAAAAGAAAAACTAAACTTAGAAGATTTCTTTATCACTGAAGAAGAAATAGATTTTTCTGATGTAAAAGAAGATGCCTTTTTAGGACTTACCGTAGAAACAGACGAAGTATATGTAGGAGAGGGTTTTACGCTTACACTTTCATTTTTTATGGCTCTCGAGAACAAAGCCTATTTAGATTGGCCTCAAGATTTAGGAGGTAAAATCACGGCTATTCACAAAAAAATACAACCCGATAACTGTTGGGAAGAAGATTTTGACATCAAAGAAGTACAAAAAACAGAGATAAAAATTAATAATAAAACATACTTCCAATACAAACTTTTCCAAGCGGTATACTATCCGCTAAATACCAACACCATTATTTTTCCAGAAGTAGGGCTGGAAATGCTCAAATATAAATATATCAAAGATTTACAAACAGGGGGCAATGTAAGAACTGCCGAAAAGAAAATGTTTTACACAACTGCCAAAAGCATCAAAGTAAAAGAACTCCCCCCGCACCCCCTGCGCGACAAAGTGCCCGTTGGCGAGTTTGCCCTACAAGAAAGCATCACAAAATTGAAATTACAGACAGGCGAAACCTTTGACTATAATTTTACAATCGTAGGGAAGGGGAACTTCTCTGCCATTCAAACCTTAGAAATAGCCAATGCTACTACCGATTTCGAGTTCATCTTGGCAGATACACGCCAAATTATTCAGCGTTTAGGCAATACCGTAACAGGCTCAAAATCTTTTGCTTACTCCGCCCTACCCAAAGAAGCAGGCAAACACCCGCTAAAAAAATATTTTCAATGGGTATATTTTGACCCTGCAAAAGGCAAATACGATACCTTACAGTCCGATTTAGTATTAGAAATATCAGGGAGTAGCCTAAAAAATTTAGAACTCTATGCTGACGGGCTTTATGGTATTTATAAACAAATAGAAAACCCTGATAGCGACCAAGAAACCACTTGGTTTGCCTACCACCAATCGGGTAGGTGGGTTACTAATATCTTTTTAGGAGTGCTTAGTATTGTAAGTGTTTATTTTATGTGGAAGCGTAAAAAGTAATGCTTCAATGTTTTGGATAAGATTGTATTTTGGCTGATACCATTCTTTCTATGTCTTCATAAGATATTTGCCTGATCTTGAGCGGAAAACGACCATACTTGGTTTCCACCTGAAACATACATCTTTGTAACACTGCCCAATCTTTATGCTCAAAGAAAGGAATAAGATGTTTTTCCCAAAACTGTGCATCAAAACCGGGCAAACGCACAATCACCAACCAAAGTAAGCGCAAAATCATGATTCTTTGCTTCTCTGAAAAAGCATTCAGATTGACAATTTTTCGCGATGCACAACTCTGTTGTATCGTATCAAAAATGGCAACTTCTTGGATATTTTCCTTGTGCAAATCTGTGAATAGTTCTTCATAATATTGCCCATTCAAATAAACAGGCGATTTTGCAAATACTTTCTTAATGATTTCATAAAGTTCCTCTTTTGTGAAACCATTTTTTTGAGCAAAATCAACACACAAATCCATCTCTTTTTTATAGATACGTCTATCTGCCATCAGCAGCAGTATCATGTCTTCTAATTGCTCTACGCGCTCATCGTAGGAGGCAGAAGGAACTACAGTCAAGTCATATTGTTTAGACAAATGTTGTATGGCTTCTTCATAATCCAAACCTATATTATGTGCCATCTCTTTCAATAAAAACTCTTCTGTAATAGAAAAATGCTCATCAGCCATTGCCATTGCATAGAGGTTTTGGAAGTAAGCCATCTTTTTTTCTTGAGTACGCATGCTATTTTATACGTTTAAATTTTAGTTTTGCGTATTAGTTTTCAAAATTATTTTATGGAATATCAAATAATAAGTATCGAACGACTATTTTCTTTTTGTAAAGGAGTATTCGTAAAAATGGGTTTTTCGGAAGAAAAAGCCCAAAAAGCTGCCCATGTATTGCTCAGTGCAGATAAAAGAGGCATAGACTCTCATGGGGTGGCGCGTTTATCGGGCTACGTCAAACAATGGGATATGGGCAAACTACAAAGCCAGAGTCAAAGTCAAATCATTCACCAAACGCCCTCTACTGCCACCTTAGATGGGCAGGCGGGTTTGGGCTTGGTCATTGCTCAAGAAGCGATGGAAATAGCCATAAAAAAAGCCCAACAAGTAGGTACTGGGTGGGTAGCAGTGCAAAATTCAGGGCATTTTGGCATCGCAGGCTACCATGCAATGTTGGCTTTACCACACGATATGATAGGTATCGTTACCACACATGCCTCCGGTTTGGTCGCGCCTACCTTTTCTTTGGAAAAACTATTGGGCACTAATCCTTTTGCAGTAGCTATTCCTGCATTAGAAGAGCCTCCCTTCGTAGCTGATTTTGCTACTACGGCGGTGGCTTATGGAAAATTACAAATCTTGCAACGAAAAAATGAACAAGCACTTGAGGGTTGGATGCAAGATGCCAACGCAAACCCTACTACTAACCCGCATGCGCCCAAAGAAGGAGGCGCACTCTTGCCATTAGGAAGTACACGCTTACATGGTAGCCATAAAGGATATGCACTTGGTGCCATTGCTGATATACTTTCTGGGGTGCTTTCGGGTGCCAACTACGGACCTTGGGTGCCTCCTTTTGCCACAGCAGGCAGCACCTCAGAACGAACGCCCCCTGTAGGGAAAGGCACAGGGCATTTTTTAGGGGCTATGCGTATAGATGCTTTCAGAGAAGCAGACGAGTTTAAGAGGGCTATGGATCATTGGATACGTACTTTCAGAAGTGCAAAAGCCATAGAAGGGGAACAAGTGTTGATACCCGGTGACCCAGAGCGAATATTAGAAGAAAAACGCCTTTTAGAAGGAGCTCCTATACACAAGGCTGTTATGACAGATTTGGAACAATTAGCGCAACGTTTCGAAATACCATTATGAGCCTTTTGAAAAAGTAATACGGCTGATGATTTGCTCGCTGTCGTCAGTCGGCTTTTTCATAAATAACAACTCTGCTAATTCTCCTTTGCGCCACATCTCTATCATATTGGCATAGAAAAAGCTACCCGGATTGCCCGATTGCCCTCCCGGATAGATACCATAACCTTTCGGATTGCGTCCTAAGGCTACAACCATACGCCAAGAGGGTCCGTGAGTGCTTGTGGTAGCATTTACACAAACATTGTCGCCATTGGTCATTAAACCTTCTACGCTAAATCCGGGAATACGTGCTAAGTGTCTGATGTTGGTGCGACGTGCAGAACCCCACTTCCATTTATCTCCCCAAGTTCCGTGTTTTTTCTGGAGTGTGTCTACGGCGGCTTGGAATGTTTTATTGAGGATTTGCCTTAGGTCTTCTTTTTGTATGGTATTGTTGTCATCGAACCATTTTGCGGGCAAACTGTCATTGACAAGTGCCAACTCGCCCAATAAGTCAGGGTCTGGGTAAATCATTGCCTCGTCTTCTGTATTTTTAAAATCATCTTCCCATGTAGCATTGGTAAAGTTTGCCCACCAAAGTTTGAAGATAGTAGGGCTTATTTTATCAGCATCACTATAAAAATCCCATTTTTTCATTTCGCTGTAAGCACTTTTATAAGTTCCTTTCAGATTTTCAGCATTGATGTAAGAGAGCATTTTTGGCAGAAAATCTCTTGCTCTTAGGTTAAGATTATCATTTTGTAAGGCAATAAAAGTTTTATAAGTGGCTTTTTGCATAGTTGCCAATACATCATTGATGCGCATACCTCTTTCATAACTTGCAAAGTGCCAATGTAAGTAGTAGGGGTAAAGCGTGTCAGCAGAAAATTGATTGGCTGAACTGATGAAGCCACGCGCAGGGTTTTTGGTATGTGGATTGTGCTCATTGGGTATCCAGCCTTGCCAGTCGTGTTGTGGATTGCTGCCGTCCAACAAGAATTTCCCTTGCTCTTTCCATTTCAACGGAAATTTCCCATTAGGTGTGATGGCTATATCGTTGTTTACATCAGCAAAGGCAAAATTTTGGGCAGGGCAAACATAAAAAGTAAGTGCTTTGCGATAATCTTTATAATTTTTTGCTTTGTTCAGAAGGTAAAAAGTCATCAATTCATTAGATACATCATGGGCAACCCAACGCATAGCATAGCCCGCAGGTTGAGGCGAACGTGCTACATCGAAAGGTTTTTCGCCCGGCTTCACCACAATAGGACCGTGATGTGTAAAATACATGGTATCTACTATTGTTTTTCCTTCTTTGGTTTTGATGGTTTCGAGGCGTGTTGTAGTTTTTTTCCATTGGTTATCGTGCCAATATTCTTGTAAGGCAGCCCCTTCTTTGAATTTAAGTTTGTACCAATCCAATACATCTGATTCTACATTGGTAACACCCCAAGCGACCTCATTGTTGAAGCCAATCACTACACAAGGTGCGCCGGGTAGACTTACGCCATAGACATTCATATCGGGGGTTACGAGTTGAATTTCGAACCATATCGAAGGCAAGCTCAGTGATAGGTGAGGGTCGTTTGCCAAGATAGGATAACCTGAGTCTGATTTTTCGCCACTGATAGCCCAGTTATTACTCCCAATACCTTTGGGGTTGTCTTTACTTTCTTTGCTGTTTACTTCTTTTCCGAGCAAAGCCGAGATTTGTTTAGGAATTTTGGGAATTTGATTGGGTTTAAAGTCCCATTTAGTTTCTCTGGGTACGATAGGGTCGTGGCGTTTTGGATAATTAGGGAATAGTTCATCTACGGTTTTTTTGCCATATTTCGCCAATATATTACTCATGGCTACATCTTCATTGACGATGGAAAGGTCATAAGCCATGTATTTGAAAAGCAAGGCGGTTTTGAGTTCAGTCCATTTTTCGGGTGCATAGTCCAGTATTTTGTATTCTATGGGATAATCTTTGGGTTGTAATTGTTCTATATAAGCATTCACCCCTTTGACATAGGCATCTAATATTTTCTTCGTTTTTTCATTTTCCAATAATCCTTTAAGGGCTTGTTCGGCAGCATATACCATTCCTATTCGGCGTTGGTGTAGGTCATATTGTATATATTGGTCATTTTCGCCTGCGCCCAAAATTTCTGATAAACGCCCCGCCGCCGCATAAGAAATAAATTCCATTTGCCAAAGGCGGTTTTTGGCTGTAATATATCCTTGCACAAAGTATAAGTCTTGTTCATTTTGGGCAAAAATATGTGGTACTAAACGTTCGTCAAATGCAACTTGCACTTCTCCCTGCAAACCATTGATTTTGAGTTGCTCGGTTGCGGTAGGGTTTTTCGCCTCTGCATTTTGCCAAAAACCTCCAAAAGGATTGAAAAAAGAACCTAAGGGTGGCATAGGGTCAAATTTATTATCTAAGCCATAATAAAGCAGACCTGTGAGAGTGAGCATCAATAAAAGACGAATAATTTTCATAGGGATAATCAGTAATTTCGGTGCGTGTATACAAAATTCGCTTCGAAATAATACTAAAAAGTTCTTTTTTCAAAGTAACTTGCTAAATTATTTCACTTTTTTTATAATATTTATCACAAATGTAATTTTTAAAATAATGGAAATAGACCAAGTAGATTTGAAAATATTGGAAATTCTGACCCAAAACGCAGATACTCCTTACACCGAAGTAGCCAAAAGACTACAAGTTTCCGATGGTACTATTCACGTCAGAATGAGGCGTATGAAAGAAATGGGCATCATCAAAGGGGCTCAATTAGTAATAGACTATAGTAAGTTGGGTTGGGATATCGATGCTTTTTTAGGAATTTATTTAGACCGAAGTTCTTTGTATGATGAGGTAGTAACAGAGCTAAAAAAAATACCAGAAGTGGTAGAAATGCACTACACTACAGGAGCATATAGTATTTTTGTAAGGATTATCTGCCAAGATACCAAACATCTAAAATCAGTTTTGCACGATAAGATACAGAAAGTCAATGGAATACAACGCACCGAAACTTTTATTACCTTAGATAAAAGCCTTGTTAGAAGTATCCAGTTTGAAGCCATACAACAAGGGCAATGAACAAATTTCTTTTTTCTGAACAAATGAGCTAAAAGTGATGTTTTGCTTAAATAGTGTCAATTTTATTTATTATTCTAAATGGATGAAAACAATGATTAATCTTATACTTTCTTTAGCTCTTTTGTGGGCTTGCAATCCCAAACAAATTAATTCAAAACCCGATAATATGACAACAGATAACACAGTTACAACTTTCTATGATTTTAAAATGAAAACCATAGAAGGCAAAGAAATTAGCTTTGAACAATATAAAGGCAAAAAAGTATTGCTTGTAAATGTAGCCTCTAAATGTGGCTATACACCTCAATATGAAAAATTACAAGCACTACACGAGCAGTATGGTGATAAAGTGGTTATTTTGGGCTTTCCTGCCAATAATTTTGGCGGTCAGGAGCCGGGCTCTAATAGCGAAATAGCTTCTTTTTGTCAAAAAAATTATGGCGTAAGTTTCCAAATGTTCGAAAAAATATCTGTCAAAGGAAGTGATATGCACCCTCTCTATCGTTGGCTTTCTACCAAAAGTGAAAACGGATGGAATGAGCAAGCCCCTTCTTGGAATTTTTGCAAATATTTAATCAATGAAAAAGGCGAATTGGTGAAATTTTTTGCCTCTGGCATCGACCCTATGGGTGATGAAATGCGCAACGCCATTGCTCAATAAAAGTAACAATAATTTTTGTTTTGCTTGTCTTTTCTAAGGCAGGCAAAACATTATAGAACTACACAAACCCTCTATGAAAAATATATTCATAACAGGCATTAACGGATTCATTGGCTCTCATTTAGTACCCTTGCTTTTGGCAAAAGGCTACTCCGTCAAAGGATTGGTGTTGCCCAATGAAACCCTCTCGCCTTCCTTAGCCAATGCGCCTGTGGAAATCATAAGGGGAAATCTTTCACAACCCGAAACCTTCCTGAATGCACTCAATGGCATAGATACTGTCATACATCTTGCTGCGCGCGTAACCGATTGGGGCAAACGGAAACTATTTTATGAAAGTATTTATGTAGCCACTGAAAATTTACTAAAAGCGGCACAAACCGCACAAGTAAAACACTTCGTGCATGCAAGCTCAATCGCTGCTTGTGGTATGGGAAAACACCTGCAATACCCAGACGAAAACACTCCCACACAACCTTTGGGCATACCCTATAACGATTACAAACACGAAAGCGAAATATTAGTAAAAAAATACAGCGAACACACTCACGCAGCGATGAAATATACCATTTTTCGCCCTTGTAATGTCATTGGCGCAGGAAGCCCATGGGTAAAAAATGCCATAGAAAATCTTAACTCAATCATAGGCTTGCCTTTCATAGACGGAGGAAAATACGATGCTGCATTGATTGATGTGAATAATTTAGTAGAAGGCATAACAAGAATAGTAGATACAGAAAAAGCCTACCAACAAATCTATTTTTTTATGGACGATTGGGAAGCCACATGGCAAAATTTCTTCGGAGATTTGGGAGCTATGATAGGTAAAAAACCCAAAGGGAATTTATCTTTTGAAACCGCCTTTGCTTTGGCAAAATGGGTAGAGCCCATCTTCAATCAGTTCAATATACGCCCACCACTTTCAAGATTAGGGCTTGCCTTAGTAGGGCGCGACATCAGGGCGAATACCCAAAAAGCAAGAACAGAATTGGGCTGGAGCAGTCAAGTAAGTTATGCTACCTCTATGCAACGCATTGCAGAAAGTTTAGGCATAAAAAATTTTTCGCCATCTGTGCCTAAAAAGCAAAATAACTCTTAGCTTTGCCTAAAGAATACAATTAATAAAAAACATGAAATACGTAATTTGGGCAGTCATTTTCATTTTTACCATCGTATTGGGTGCATTGGCTTGGGAAACCATTCGCGCCAATCTTTTTGCCAAAGAAACTCAAGAAATTGTAGAAAATCACAATATTGTGCTCGAAGAAATCGAGAAAATGGGTAAAATAGAATTAGTACGCTACAAATTCAAAGATATTTTAGAACACCAAGTAAAATACAAATGGGTGCCCAATTCAAAAGCCATACTCATCATCAGTGGCGAAGCCGTAGGTTGTATTGATTTGCAAAAAGTAAAGCTCAACAACATTAAAGAAGGAAAAGACACCATCACTGTCCATCTTCCTGCTCCTGAATTGTGTTATGCAAAAATCAATCATAAAGAATCAAAAGTATATGACACCGAGTATACTTATTTCAAAGATGCCGAAATCATAGACCAAGCCTACAAAGAAGCTGAAAATGCTATTCAGAAAATAGCCCTCCAATCGAATATACTCGAACAAACACGCATCAATGCGCAGCAAATCTTAAAGCCACTTTTAGAAAATATCACCAAGAAAAAAGTGATACTTATTTTTGAATTGGAAAATAAAGAAATTAAGAAGCAGTAAACAAATCGGTGCTATTGCGCAACTGTAACAAATAAAAATCTACCAATACCAATGCTGCCATTGCTTCTACTATAGGCACTGCACGCGGTACAACACAAGGGTCATGTCTGCCTTTGCCTTTTATTTCAGTTGGATTGCCTTCTTGGTCTATGCTTGTTTGTGATTGCATCAAAGTAGCTACAGGTTTGAACGCCACCCTAAAGTAAATATCTTCACCATTGCTGATACCACCTTGTATACCCCCTGAATAGTTGGTATGGGTTTTTACTTTTTCGCCTTCTCTGTAGAATAAATCATTGTGCGCCGAGCCGCGCATGCTCACTCCACCAAAACCACTTCCGTACTCAAAACCTTTGACCGCATTGATACTCAACATTGCTTTGCCCAACTCGGCATGTAATTTATCAAATATAGGCTCTCCCAAGCCTACAGGCGTATTTTGAATAATACAATTGACTACGCCTCCAATAGAATCGCCTTCTTTTCTTACTTCTTTTATCAGTTGTACCATTGCCTCTGCTTTATCGGCTTCAGGGCATCTTACTATATTACTTTCTATAGTTTCAGTCCTCATATTTTTAGGAAAAGCCTCTTTGATGGCAATATCTCCAATTTGAGAAGTATAAGCAATGACAGAAGTCCCTAACTTTTGTAAAATCAACTTAGCAACTGCCCCCGCCGCTACTCTTGCCGCTGTTTCGCGTGCCGAACTACGTCCGCCACCTCTATAATCATAATGTTGTTGGTACTTGGCAAAATAGGTATAATCGGCATGCGAAGGTCGAAAACTATGACTTATATGGCTGTAATCTTGGCTTTTAGCATCTTCATTCCAAAGCATGAGGGCAATAGGAGTGCCTGTAGTTTTTCCCTGCCAAACCCCCGATAATACTTCTATTTGGTCATTTTCTTTGCGTTGTGTAACAATAGCAGACTGCCCCGGCTTACGCCTATTCATTTCATTTTGAATAAAATCAAGGTCAAAAGGTAAATTAGGTGGGCAGCCATCTATCACCACGCCTATAGCCTTGCCATGCGACTCGCCGAAGGTAGCAATGCGAAAAATCGTACCCCAAGAGTTTCCCATATTATTGTTTAGATAAATTAAACAGATACGCCATGTTCGCGAAGTGCCTCGTTGAGCGAAGTTTTAAGGTCTGTACTTTCTTTGCGTTGCCCAATAATGAGCGCGCAAGGTACTTGGTACTCACCCGCAGGAAATTTTTTAGTATAAGAACCCGGAATCACTACCGAGCGTGGCGGCACAAAACCTTTGTATTCTACGGCTTCTGCTTGGCTCACATCTATAATTTTAGTACTACCTGTCAGTACTACATTGGCTCCCAAAACGGCTTCTTTGCCCACTCTTACGCCTTCTACTACTATGCAGCGCGAACCAATAAAAGCACCATCTTCAATAATAACAGGGGAGGCTTGCACTGGTTCTAACACTCCGCCAATACCTACGCCACCACTAAGATGCACATTTTTGCCTATCTGCGCACAACTGCCCACAGTAGCCCAAGTATCTACCATTGTGTTTTCATCTACATAAGCACCTATATTCACATAAGAGGGCATCAGAACGACCCCACGTCCTAAAAAGGCACCATAACGCGCAGTAGCAGGAGGGACTACACGGACGCCAAACGCTGGATAATTGCGTTTTAGAGGAATTTTATCGTAATATTCAAAAATTTTAAGTTCTGTTGATTGCATCTCGCGGGTAGAAAAATAAAGCAATACTGCTTTTTTTACCCATTCATGCACTACCCAACCATCACCTTGAGGTTCTGCAACACGCAAAGTCCCTCTGTCTAAACTTCCTATGATGGTTTCTATGGCTTCTATAGTTCTACTTTTTTTCAATTCGCTACGGTCTTCCCAAGCCGTTTCTACAATTTTTTTGATTTCCATTGCGAGATATACTTAAATTTTCTTTCAAATTTAGTGCTTTTGTTGTCTTTTGCAAAGTATTTTGATAAAATTGCGTATAAATAAATACTTTTGAAAATGAGAATGTAGTATGGGGAAAAACAATGTTAATTATTATTTGCTTTCTGATGAAAATGAAGAAAGTCGCGAAATGCGCGAAAAAATTAAAATACTATTAGAATCAAAAGAAGTTTCTAACCTGCTTTTAGCCGCACAAATTATGAAGAGTGCAGGTATTCCCTTAACATTAATACCCTTCGCTTGGGTATATGCGTATTGGCATCGTTCATCAGAGGTAAGAAAATTATACCAAGTGATTTTTAAGAAATTTGCTTCGCAAAGCCTCCAACAATACAATAAAGAACATTGGAAATGGAAATACCGTACCATTGCAAGGGAAAGTGTACTTCAAAATAATTTAGAAAAAATTTGCCAACACGAAGACCTCAATCCCAATGTCGTAGGTAGTACTATTTTAGGGCTTTATGAAGGACAAAAAGCAGTGCGGTTTTGTCTTTTGCACCCTAAAGTAGAAAAATTACCCATCTTGAAGTTGCTTTTGGAGAAAGGAAATGGTACATCGTTACATTTAGTGAATTTAGAACTGACCAGCTTACCCGAAGAAATAGGACAACTCCAAGAACTCACCGAATTAGATATTTCGGGTAACCAATTAGAAGTGCTGCCTGAGGGTTTTTTTCAACTATCTAAACTCAGACGTTTGCATTACCATTATACCCCGCTCAATAGCGAAACACTCGCCAAAATAGAAAAATACCACCCCAAAGTAGTTGCCGAACAATGGTATGATAAAGGCGTAAGAAACTACTATGCAGGAGAATACAAAATATCTGTTAAAAATTTCAAAGAATGCCTCAAATTCTTCCCTGAACACGCCGAAGCATGGAATCGTTTGGGGTATAGCTACCGCTTTTTGAACCAGCATGGAAAATCAGTAGAGTGCTATGAAAAAAGTCTTGCTTTAGACCAAGACAATGCATTCGCATGGGCAAATTTAGTAGAGGCGTATTGTCAAATACAGAAGTACGAGGAAGCCCTCAATATATGTGAAGAAAAAATAAAAAATTGGCAAAAACTCAACCATCAATCAACTACCGACTATGCCAATATGTGGTTTATCAAAGGGCTCGCGCTGTTTTATTTGGATAGGCACGAGGAAAGTATGAACGCCAATGATGAGTGCATCAAAGTAAATAACTATGCAGGGGCTTGGTACAACAAGGCTTGTTCATCTGCCAAATTAAATCGAAAAGAAGATATGTTTCTTTTTTTAAAGGAAGCCATCAAACTTGACAAGGAATATATCAAAATGGCAACTAAAGACAAAGACCGCGATTTTGAAAACTTTTATGAAGACCCAGATTTTAAGTCTTTTTTACTACACATAAAAAAACACTAAAACAACCCACCATATTTATTCTGCATGGTGGATTGTTTTATTTAGTATATTTTTGTTTTTTTGCCCAAATAAGTCAACCAACTTTCATCTATATTGCCCGAAAAATCGCGCAGAAACATGATAAAAGAGGGTTTAAAAGGCTTACGCGATAGCTTCATTTGGGCTTCATCAGGCGTAAAATCTCCTTTTTTAGAGTTACATTGCCTACAAGCAGTTACAAGATTATCCCAAGATGACAACCCACCACGCGAGCGTGGCAACACGTGGTCAAGTGTAAGGTCTTGAGTAGAACCACAATACTGGCATTTATTACCATCGCGTCTGAAAATATTATGCCTACTCAAAATAACACCTTTATAAGGCAAATGTACATATTTGAACAATCGAATAATAGAAGGCATAGGGTAAGTTGATGAAATAGTATGCAATTGTACTCCTGCTGCCTCTGCCACCATCTCGGCTTTACTTAAATACAAAAGGATAAAAGCTTTCTGCACACTACAGATGGTCAAGGCACTGTAGTCCTGATTGAGAATGAGTACTTTTCTGTTCTGAACTTTCATAAATCTGTTTTCACTTATAAACCCATAATGAACGCAAAAATGTTTCCAAATGTTCTACATAAAAAAAGCCTTACAACAATGTGTAAGGCTTTTTTGAATATATCACACGATTGTATTGTATTAACCTAAACT
This sequence comes from Cytophagales bacterium, assembly GCA_004293905.1. Lineage (GTDB taxonomy): Bacteria > Bacteroidota > Bacteroidia > Cytophagales > Microscillaceae > RDZE01. The sequence goes on from RDZE01000016.1 coordinate 32,845, forward strand.
TATATCTTTTACCAAACTTTCAACCAACTCTTTTTGTTTTTGAGGGTTGTCTAATTGAGTTCTTATAATTTTTTCAGCTATTTCTATAGACATAATAGAGATTTGCTTTTTCATATCTGCTACCGCATTTTGTTGTGCCATCTGTATAGCATTGCGTGCTTCATCAAGCATTCTATTCACCTCAGCGGCAGTTTTTTCTTTTGCTTCTTGGCGAATTGTTTCAGCAACTTGATAGGCATCTTTGAGCACTTTATCTCTTTCGCTACGTGCTTCATCAAGTAGTTTTTCGTTGCTCGCCGTAAGGTTTTGCATCTCTTGTCTTGCTTTTTCTGCCGATGCCAACGCATCAGCTATGGAGTTTTCGCGGTCTTTGAGTGCCTGAGTGATAGGCTTCCAAGCCACACGCGAAAGAATAAGAACAATAGTCAAAAAAACGACTGTTTGCCAAAATATAAGTCCGAAACCGGGGGTTACTAAATCCATAGAAATATCTTTTGATTATTTTTCAACTGCAAATCAAATATATTTTTGTGAAAATAAAAAGGAAAAATAAAAAAAATCTTTCTTGCAACAAAAAGACATATTTATAAGTATACCTCATGAATAAATTGAACTATAGTATGGAAAAGAGTCGCGCTTTCAACGATTTGCTTTTGGCAATTCAACAATACAAACAAAAATACTATCTCAACCATTTACTCAAAGGAGTATTAGTAGCATTAGCCATTATTACGGCTACTTATACCTTCTTCAACTTATTAGAATACTTTGGTAGGTTTGATACTTGGGTGAGAGCTACTTTTTTCTTCACTTTTATGGCTGCACTCGCCATCGTTGTTTTTCAAGGGGTGCTCATTCCTTTATCTTATATTATTCGACTTAATAAACAAATTTCTGACGAAAAAGCCGCAGAACAAATAGGGCTTTTTTTTCCTGATATACAAGACAAACTACTCAATACATTACAATTACAACAACATCTCGATACTAATAACTCACTTTTAATTGCAAGCATATCACAGCGCACGCAAACATTGGCAGTAGTACGCTTCTCAGAAGCCATTCGTTTAGAAGAAAATAAAAAATACCTAAAATACGTACTCCCACCCCTATTTTTATTCTTTGTCATACTCATCATCAGTCCTAATATTTTTACTGAAAGTTCTACACGCATACTCAACTACCATTTACAATACGCAGAACCCGCACCATTCCAATTCTACCTCAATACCAAAAATTTAGACGGTTTCAAAAACGAAGACATCACACTAAGCCTTCAAATTAAAGGTACAGCCCTACCACAAGAAGTATATTTATGGGTAGGCGAAAGGCAATATAAAATGGAAAAACAAAACCAAAATACCTATACCTACACCTTTAAAAAATTACAAAAAAATACACTCTTTCACTTCGAAGCCGCAGGCTACTCCTCCGATAGCTACGAAATAAACCTCAAAGAAAGACCCAATATGCTCTCCTTTGATGCCTACCTCGAATACCCTGCCTATTTGGGGAAAACCCCCGAAACTTGGAACAACATAGGAAACCTGATTGTGCCCGAAGGAACAAAAATCACTTGGCGTTTTAATACCGAACAAACCGAAGAGCTATCTCTCATTTTTGGAAAAAAAGAAAACCTAAAGGCAATTCAACAAAATAACAAGCAGTTTGAGTTCAAAAGAATGGCTTCCAAATCGGAGAACTACCAAATAAAACTCAAAAATCAACACAGCGAAAATAAAGAAGACATCAACTACTTTATCAATGTAGTACCCGACCAATATCCCAAAATATCTATTCAAACTTTCAAAGACGAAACCACTTTCCAAGCCATTGCCGTAGCAGGTAACATCAGCGACGATTACGGATTTTCTGCCCTCAAATTTTTCTATAGAATAGACCGAAACGGAAAAGAAGGCAGTTATCAAACCATCAATATACCCTTACAACAAGGACAAACCATTCAGAATTACTCCCAACAGCTCAATTTAGAAAGCCTTGCCCTACAACCCGGCGACAAACTCTATTATTTTGTACAAGTATGGGACAATGACGGTGTCAATGGAGCTAAAGCCGCCAGAACCTCACCACAACTTTTAGACATACCCTCGAATGCAGAACTCAAAAATGAAATTAACAATAGTATAGAAAAAACAGAAAATCAAATCAACAAAGCAATTCAAAAAAGTCAAGAAATACAACAGACCATAGAAAATGCAGAGAAAAAACTGCAAAGTAAAAATACTATGGACTACCAAGACAAGAAAACCCTCCAAGAAATCATCAAAAAAAGAGAAGAACTCAAGCAAGAAATACAACAACTACAAGAACAAAACGAGCAACTCAAAGAGCAACAAGACCGATTTGATGAGCAAAAAAGTGAAGAACTTCAGAAAAAAATGGAGCAACTCCAAAAGTTAATGGACGAACTCATGGACGAGGAAACCAAAAAACTATACGAAGAACTGCAAAAACTACTTGAGCAAAATAGAAGCAATGATGAAATATTAAAGCAACTCGATAAAATTCAATTCAAAGAAGACAACCTTGAAAACGAAATTAAAAGAGCATTAGAGATGTTCAAACAAATACAATTTGAACAAAAACTCGAACAAACTACCGAAGAACTCAAAGAACTTGCCGAACAACAACAAGAACTATCCGAGCAAACTACCGATAAAAAACAAGACATGCAGGAGCTTATGCAAGAGCAGGAGCAAATCAATCAAAAATTTGAAGACCTACAAAAAGAACTTGACCAACTCCAAGAAATGAATGAAGAACTCGAAGAACCTAATTCTATGCAAGATACTGAACAACAAGAACAAGAAATAGAGCAAGAGCAGCAAAATAGCATGCAACAAATGCAAAATAACCAAAGAAAAGAAGCACAAAAATCACAACAGAATTCAGCCCAAAAGATGAAAGAAATGAGCCAACAACTCGAAGAAATGCAGCAGGAGCAGGAACAAGAGCAAAGCCAAGAAAACATAGATGACCTCCGCGCAATACTCGAAAATCTACTAAGCCTCTCTTTCAACCAAGAAAAACTAATGAAAGACCTCCGAAACGTAGCCACTACAGACCCTCGATACCTCAAACTCGCACAAGAACAAATAAAACTAAAAGACGATGCCAAAATCATAGAAGATAGCCTATTAGCATTAGCCAAAAGAGTATTCGAAATAGAATCTTTCGTAACAAGGGAAGTGAGCCAAATGAAACAATATATGAATGAAAGTAGCGACAACATAAAAACCCGAAGAATATCCATCGCCACAGGCAAACAACAACTCGCTATGACCTCTATGAATAACCTTGCCCTAATGCTCAATGATGCCCTACAGCAAATGCAACAAGCAATGGCAAATGCACAAATGAACGCAAAAGGGAAAGGAAAAAAACAAAGCAAGAGTATGAGCCAAATGCAACAACAACTCAATCAACAAATACAACAACTCCAACAATCTCAAAAATCGGGGCGACAACTCTCCGAAGAATTGGCTAAACTTGCCGCCGAACAAGAACGCATCAGAAAAATGATACAAGAAATGGAAGGAAAAATGAATAACTTAGATGGAAAAGCCAAAGACGAACTAAGCAAACAACTCCAAGACCTCAAGAAAATGATGGAAGAAACCGAAAAAGATTTAGTAAACAAAAATCTAAATCAAAACACACTCAACCGACAACAAGAAATCATCACAAGGCTACTCGAATCTGAAAAAGCAATGAAAGAACAAGGAGAAGAAGAACAACGAAAAGCCGAAACCGCAAAAACACAAGAAAAAACCATCATACCCGACCTTAATAAAATAGTGAAACAAAAAGAAAAGCAGATAGAAATGCTCAAAACCGTTCCGCCAGCACTATCACCCTACTATAAAAAAGAAATTGACGAATATTTTGAAAAAATAGGAGAATAATTTTTTTATATTTACATAAATTTGCAAAGCATCTAAAAACAATTGAATCACCCAAAAAACCAAAGCCTGCTCAAGCAGTCATGAAGTCATTTAAAATAAAAATACCCTCTATTGTCGAAAACATACGAATGGTCGAAAGTTTTATAGACAACGCACGCGAAAAATTCTCTATCGATGACGACATCTACGGCAACATCATGATTGCCATTACAGAAGCCGTAAACAATGCCATCAAACACGGCAACAAAGAAGAAAAAGGTAAAAACGTACAACTCAGCGTCATTTTTAACGACAAAAGCCTACGATTCCTCATAGAAGATGAGGGAAAAGGCTTCGATTACAAAAATTTAGCAGACCCTACTGCTCCTGCCAATATTAACAAACCCGGCGGAAGAGGTATATTTCTTATCAAACACCTCAGCGATGAAGTCAATTTTTCTAAAAATGGAAGCCTCGTTGAAATCGTCTTTTATATGTAATACAACCCATGAAAATTCATTTTTTTTCCGAAAATACACCCTTTGAACTCCCAAAAACAGAGGCGAAGAATATAAAAAAATGGATAGAAACCATCATCAAACAAGAAAAATATACGCTCATAAATCTCAATTATATTTTTTGTGATGACCAATACCTGCACCAAATCAATTGGCAATATTTAGAACACGATACTTATACAGATATTATCACCTTTGACAACGCCGAAGAGCCCCAAACCATCGAAGGAGATATTTTTATCAGCATAGAGCGCGTGCAAGAAAATGCACAACAATTCAATCAACCTTTTCAAGAAGAACTTTATAGAGTGTTAGCTCACGGCATACTACACCTCATCGGCTACCAAGACAAAACCCAAGAACAGAGCCAATTGATGAGGCAAAAAGAAAATGAAGCCCTCCGGTTATTTAAAAATATAACACTAACCTAAAAATCCATGAAACTACATAAAGATTTATACGGTGCTTCCTTAGCACTCCTTACCGACCTCTACCAACTCACTATGTCCTATGGTTATTGGAAAGCAGGCATGGCTGAAAAAGAAGCTGTTTTTCATCTGTATTTCCGTAAAAACCCTTTCCAAGGAGGATTCACCATAGCCTGCGGCTTGGAATATGTAATTCACTATCTTCAAAATTTTGCTTTCACCCCCGATGATATACAATACCTTGCCTCATTGCAAGGAAACGATGATAAACCTCTCTTCGAAAAAGGATTCTTAGACTATTTGCAACAAATAGAATTTAGCTGCGATATAGATGCCATACCCGAAGGAACAGTTATTTTCCCTCATGAGCCTCTCATAAGAGTACAAGGCAGTATCGTACAATGCCAAATCTTAGAAACAGCCCTGCTCAATATCATCAATTTCCAATCGCTCATCGCTACTAAAGCCGCAAGAATGTTCATAGCTACCAAAGGCGAGCCCGTTTTAGAATTTGGACTCAGACGCGCGCAAGGCATAGACGGTAGTCTTGCTGCCAGCCGTGCCGCTTATATTGGTGGTTGTTCTGCCACTTCTAATGTATTAGCAGGCAAACTCTTCGACATACCTGTCAAAGGTACGCACGCACATAGTTGGGTGATGTCTTTTGATACTGAAATAGAAGCCTTCGATACTTATGCACAACATCTTCCCAATAATTGTGTGTTTTTGGTAGATACTTACGATACGCTCGAAGGAGTAAAAAATGCCATAGAAGTAGGAAAAAAACTCCAAGCCAAAGGATACAAAATGGTGGGTATCAGACTTGACTCTGGCGACTTAGCATACCTCAGCATAGAAGCCCGCAAACTATTAGACGAAGCAGGATTCCAAGAGGCTACCATTGTAGCAAGTAACGATTTAGACGAAAATATCATCATTTCTTTGAAAGAACAACAAGCAACCATTAATGTATGGGGAGTAGGTACAAAACTCGTAACTGCCTACGACCAGCCTGCCTTGGGGGGGGTGTACAAAATAGCAGCTATCAAAAACAATCAGAACCAGTGGAATTATAAAGTGAAGCTATCAGAGCAAAGCATTAAAATTTCAAACCCCGGTATTTTACAAGTAAGACGATTCAAAGACGATAAGGAATTTACTGCCGATATGATTTTTAGCCTTACCAGCGAACCCGAAAACCCTAACACTATAGTAGACCCTATGGATTTTACTCGCCGAAAAAGTATTAGCCAAAATTCTACTTATGAAGACCTTTTAGTGCCTATTTTCAAAAAAGGGAAATTGGTGTATCAAAATCCTACCATACACCAAATCAGACAGCGTGCTTCTGAGCAACTTAATGGATTTCATAGCGGTATCAAACGATTTGTGAATCCTCACAGCTACCCTGTAGGCTTGGAAAAAGGTTTACATGACTTCAAAACCAATCTTATCCTTAAATTAAGAGAGCAGAATTAATAGAAACTAATTTTTCTACTCTTCTTCATCAATCAAATGTACCAAGTCGGCTACTTTGTTGATGATGGTAAGTTTAGGGTGTGGTCGTATGTCTTGCCCCACTACCTGCAATCCACTGACTAAAAGTTTGGAATCGGGGAAGGTTTCCAAGAGTGTATGTAAATAATTTTCTGCCTCGAACTGATTGGGAACAGAACTGATAATGGTAAGTAAATACTCTGGTTTGTGTAGTTGATAAGCAACTTGCAAATCGTGATGTGGGAGGCTTTGCCCAAAATAATATACTTTGTGTCCGCGTGTTTTTATTAAATAACAAGCAAATAGTAATCCTATTTCGTGTAATTCACCTTCGGGCAAAAATAATAAGTATTTTTTTGCTTTTTCGGTTTTTGGAGTCATCTGACCATCAATAGCCACAATTAGTTTTTGGCGTACTAAGTGAGAGATAAAATGCTCTTGTGCGGTATTGATAGAATCGGTTTGCCATAAATAGCCCACCCTTACCAAAAAAGGATAAATAATATTAATCATCGTCTTCTCAAAACCCAATTGCAATACATTGATAGAAAGTATTTTTTCAAATCTTTCCTCATCTAAATCTATCATTGCTAAGGTAAGAGCCTGAATTTGGTCGTGGTAGTTATTACTTTTTTCAGTAATGGTAATGACCTCATTTTTCATATCATCTAAGGTCATTTTTGCTATGGACGATATTTTATACCCATGGTCTTTAAGTAAAGATACATTGAGTATAAATTTCAGGTCTTCGTCATCATAAAAACGAATATTTGTGTCTGTTCTTTTAGGAGAAACCAATTTGTAGCGTTGCTCCCAAATGCGCAAAGTATGGGCTTTGATACCCGATAAGTGCTCTAAATCTTTGATAGAATATGTACTCATAATCGTATTGCCTTCTGTTCTAAGTTCTTATCTTGTGTTGTTTAAATTTTTAACTGTTTTTCGTAAGGTCTTCATTATTATTTCAATCTAATCATCTGCTGATTCTTTCTTCAAGGAAACAGATAAAAAAGTAGGTTTAAGATGGCAAAAAATGAAAATTGAAGTGCCAAAAGGAGGGGCGCAATGGTATTTTTCTTTTCAAAACCTTTATGATAGTGTAGCACCATCGCAACTATGATAGAAACTAAAAACCAAGCCAAATAGTTTTGAAAAGGGACAAGATTATTTTTCCAATACCAAAAATGGAGTGCAATGGCTATGGGTTCTATACAAACATCGAGCAGCGTCATGAGGGTTGCCGTAGAAAGTATCTTTTGCCAATCGTACTGCATATATTTTTCGCTTACGATAGCCGCACAATAGCCCAACAACCACCAATTGACACCAATAAGCAATGGTACTTGCAAGACCTGTATTCCCAAAACAGTAGAGTACCAATATTCGCCAAAAATGACCCCCGTAGCCACGCCTGCCACTTCTACGCCATAGCCCAAAGCATAAACAAGAGCTGTAGCTGTCCAAAAATATCGATTGCGCTGTGGTTGAAAATAAACCAACACCCAAGCACTAAACAGTAAATTGAGCGGCACTAAATACAAAAATAAATCACGTGTAAGTGATATTTTCAATCCTATTGCCCCTGCTACATACATAGCAATCAATAATATTTTGACAGAAAATATATCATTTTTCATGCTTATAAAAAGCAGTTTTATTTGAAAAAGTTTGTACTTTTACGAAAAAAAAAGTTACTGAACTATGAAAAAAATTCTTGTACCTACCGACTTTTCAGACAATGCCTCTGCTGCAATGCGTTATGCACTCCAATTGAATGAAAAAATGAGTGCCGAAATTATTTTCATGCATGCCTTAGATCCACTCATGCGTACCGATTTGCCCAAAGCAGAATATGAAAAAGAAGTGGAGCATTATAAAAAAGAAGCACAAAACCAATTAATAGCGCAAATCAGAGCTGTTTTTACCCAATTAGGACGCGCAGCTGATGCCGAAAATGCCAAGTTTGTAGTCAGAAGCGAAGACAACGCCATACAAGACATATTACAAACCGCTACGGACTTAGCCATAGATTTAATCATCATGGGTACAGTGGGGGCTACAGGGCTGAAGAAACTCCTTTTCGGAAGCAACACCACACAAATCATTCGCCGTGCCACTTGCCCTGTTTTGAGCGTTCCTGCTAACTATGATTTTCAACCTATCCATAAAATAGGTTATGCTTCTGACCTTACGCAACCTTTACCAGAGTTAAGAAGCGTTTTACCTTTTGCAAGCCTTTTGGGTGCTACTATTGAAGTATTTCACGTGTATCCTGTTTATCCTCAATACGTTGATGTAAAAACTTTTGACAATGAAGGCGTATTGCAGGAATGGAAAAAAGACCTACAGTACGATAAAATCAATTTACACTTTGTACACACAGAAAATGACAACGATGTAGACGCAGGGATAGAATTATACAGACAATCTTACAAGCCCGATTGTATGGCAATGTTTAGGCACGACAGAAATTTCTTTGACACTTTGTTAGATATTAGTTTTACCGATAACTATGCCTTTCAGCCTTCTGTGCCTTTATTGAGTTTAAAAGTATGAGCAAACAAGAACTGAACGAAGAAGACAAAAAAAGAAAAATCCGTTGGAAAGATTTCAAACAAACTTTTCAAATCTTTAGGTTCATTGTGCCTTATCGCTGGCATTTTGTTGCTGGAATGTTGTTTTTAGTACTTTCTACCCTCACCGCACTCAGTTTTCCTTATTTCGCGGGGCGTTTGGTAGATGCTTCACAACATAAAACGGCACAATCAATCCAAGAAATAGCCTTAGTATTGCTTTTTATTTTGGCAACACAAGCTATTTTTTCTTTCTTTCGTATATTGTTGTTTACTTATGTAAGCGAAAAAGCACTCAAAGATGTCAGAAATGCACTCTATCAAAAAATGATTTGCCTGCCAATGACTTTCTTTGAGCAGAGGCGCGTAGGGGAGCTCAATAGCCGATTGAGTGCCGATGTAACACAATTACAAGATGTACTTTCATTTACCTTAGCAGAGTTTTTCAGACAAATAGCGACCCTCATCATTGGCATAAGTGTACTTTTGTTTACCTCCTTACAACTTACTTTGTTGATGATTAGCACTTTCCCTGTATTGATTATCGTTGCTATCTTTTTTGGGCGTTATATTCGTACTTTTGCCAAAAAAAGCCAAGACATTCTTGCCGAATCAGCCACGATTGTAGAAGAAACACTACAGGCGATTAGTGTAGTAAAGAGTTTTGCCAATGAAAAATACGAAGCCGAACGCTACAATCATTCGCTGCAAAGCCTGCTTAGTATGGCATTAAGAACGGCACAATTACGCGGTTTTTTTGTTTCATTTATCATTTTCGCACTCTTTGGGGCTATAGTTTTGGTGTTGTGGTATGGGGCATTTATGGTAGAGCAAAACCTCATCACTATAGGCGAACTCACATCTTTCATCATTTATACCGCATTCATTGGTGGGGCAGTAGGAGGAATGGGCGAATTGTATGCGCAGTTGCAGCGTACCGTAGGGGCTTCGGAGCGCATTTTGGAAATTTTGGCTGAAAAAACTGAATCTGAACAAGATAACCCCTTAGCCGCACCTATAGATATACAAGGTGATATTGTATATGAAAATGTGGCTTTTGCCTACCCTACGCGCCCCGATGTAGAAGTGCTCAAAAATATTTCATTGCGCATAGCCTCAGGGCAAAAAGTAGCCTTAGTAGGGCACAGTGGCGCAGGAAAATCTACTATTGTTCAACTACTCAATAGGTTTTATGCTTTAGAAAAAGGAAGCATCAGCATAGATCACCAAAATATTCAAAACTATAGCATTCATTCGTTGCGCCGACAGATTGGAGTTGTTCCGCAAGACATTATTCTTTTTGGAGGCACTATAGCCGATAATATTCGCTATGGAAAGCCAGAGGCTACTGAAGAGGAAATCGTACAAGCGGCTCAAAAAGCACATGCTTGGCAGTTTATCAGTCAATTTCCAGAAGGGCTCAAAACCATCGTAGGCGAAAGAGGCATTAAACTTTCGGGTGGGCAACGACAACGCATAGCCATCGCAAGGGCTATACTGAAAAATCCAAGTATATTGATACTCGATGAAGCAACTTCTTCGTTAGATGCCGAATCAGAACAAGCAGTGCAAGAAGCCTTAGATACACTGATGCAAAACAGAACGACCATCATCATTGCGCATAGGTTGGCTACTATTCGCAAGGTAGATACGATTTATGTAATCAATGATGGGCAAATTGTGGAGCAAGGCACTCACGAAAGCCTTATTTTGCAAGAAAAGGGAATTTATAGCCACTTGGTAAAACTTCAATTTGAGGCAGTCAATGAGTCTTGATGTCAAAAAAATAACTCTTGTAATTTACTTTTTAGCTTTTGGAATACTACCACTAAAAGCACAAGACAGCTTACTGAATCAGAAAAATAAACGCCTCAATACCTTAATTTATACCTCTACCATTGGTTATACGGCAGCAATGTCGGGCTTGTCGTTGGCTTGGTATGCCGATAATTGGCGCGGTGAGTTTCACTTTTTTGATGATAGCCAAGAATGGTTGCAAATAGACAAAATAGGGCACGCCTATACTACTTTCCATCTTACCCAAGCATTTGCAAAGGCATTGCGCTGGGCAAATATTCCTCCAAAAAAGGCGAACCTTCATGCACTTTGGATAAGTACAGCGGCTATGACAAGTATAGAGATTTTAGATGGTTTTTCAGAGCGTTATGGTGCTTCGTGGAGCGATTGGGGGGCAAATGCAGGAGGCGCTTTTTTGTATTGGGGGCAGATGGCACTTTGGAATGAGGTGCGTTTAGTGCCTAAGTTTTCATTTTTTCCTACTCCTTTTGCCGAACAGCGTCCTGAGTTGTTGGGTAAAAATATTTCGCAGCAATGGCTCAAAGATTACAACGGGCAAACGTATTGGCTTTCGGTGGATATAGATAAGTTTTTGCCTGAAAAAAAATTCCCGCGCTGGCTCAATGTAGCAGTTGGCTATAGTGCCGAACAGATGATTTTTGCGCAATATAAGCAAAATACTGCCGTAGGATTACAACCTACTCGCTATTATCATCTGAGCCTTGATTGGGATTTAGGGGCTTTCAAAACCAAACGAGGTTGGCTGAAAGCTATTTTATATATAGGTAATCTTATCAAACTACCTGCCCCTACACTACGCATATCGGAAAGAGGAGATTTAGATTTTTTTATGTGGTATTTTTAACATAAAAAAAAGAAGCTATCCAAAAATCGGATAACTTCTTTTGGTTTAATCATAGCTTATGTTTAGTCTTTCGCCTTGAACTCTTCCCAAGTCAATAGTTTTATTTCGGGTTGTCCTGCTTTGCTAAGTTGGCTATTAATGCTGGGTAGTTTTTTAGTTTTGAGTTCCTCTCCTTTTTTCTTAGCGGCACTCAGTTCTTCTTCCAAAATGGTAAGACTTTCTACTTGCGCATTGCCGGGCTTGCCAGGGTAAGTCCATACTGCCATATAAAGGTTAGAAATACGCTCACGAAGTTTGTCTTCTTGAGTTTCGGTGTACCAATTTCCTTTTGTGATTACTAAGGTTTGATTGAACTCGTCTAACTCTTTGGCAAAAGCCTCTAAATTTTTGGCAAGTTTAGGGTCTTTTTGGGCTCTGTCTTGAGCTTCGCGTTGCATCGTTTGTACGTTATCAGCCAAGTAAGCCAATTCTTCCATCATTTCGTAGAGTCGCATTCCTACTCTTTGGCGTTCCTGAATTTCCTCTTTGCTATAGGGCATTTTGCTGTCCAATTGTAGCACAAGGGTACTGGTGTAGGTTTCTTTGCCTTTGGTCATTTTTACGGTATAAGTGCCTTCGGGGGCAGCAGGGGCAAAAAGTCCTCCGAAAGTGATGGTTTGTCCTATGGCTGTTTTGGGCACTTTGAGGTTAGGTTGCCATTCTACGATATTTAAACCTATATTTTTGCTGGCAGGCAGTTTAGAGATTACTTTTCCATTGGCATCTAAAATTTCTAAGAACATATCGCCGAAATTATGCCTTTTTTTGAGGTAGTAAATAATTTTTACACTGTTGCTCTTGCTTGCGCCTACATATTCGCCGGGGTTGGAGTATACCTCCGCGCCTATGGGGTTGCCTATGAGTGTGGGTTTGGTTTCGAAGAAGTGTACTTCCTTATTGAAAACCTCTTTGTTCATTTGTTGTAAAGGTGAAATATCATCGATGATAATAATTCCTCTTCCGTGTGTAGCCATTACTAAGTCGTTATCGCGAGGGTGAATTACCATATCGAAAACGGGTACAGGAGGCATATTATTGGTGAATTGTGTCCAATTAGCCCCTCCGTCTATGGTTACGAATAAGCCAAGTTCTGTACCTAAAAATAGTAAGTTCGGGTTTTTAAGGTCTTCTTTGATTACACGTGCAAAAATGGGTAAGTCGGCAGTTACCAATGATGTCCAAGTTTTGCCCAAGTCAGTAGTTTTGTATACATAGGGTTTCATATCGCCTTGCATGTGTCCCTCAAAAACTACATAAGCAGTGTTTTTATCATATCGGCTGGGTTCTATGTGCGATACCCAAGTATTTTTGGGCAATCCTACTACATTGGCTACTACATTTGTCCATTTTGCTCCTCCGTCAGCAGTAACTTGCAGGTTGCCATCGTCTGTGCCTGCCCATACGATTTTTTCGTCTTTGGGCGATTCGGCAATGGCAAAAATAGTACAGTGGCTTTCGGCACTACTATTGTCTTGAGTAAGCCCTCCTGAACCTTCACGGTCTTGTTTGATAGGGTCGTTGGTGGTGAGGTCGGGAGAGATTTTTTTCCAAGTTTCGCCTAAATCTTCAGAAGTATGGACAAATTGACTGCCGTAGTATATTCTGTTAGGGTTGTTGGGGCTTATGTGTATAGGAGAGTTCCAATTGAAACGGAGTTTGGGGTCGCCTTTTTGTGCGTAGGGTTTTACATCTTTCATTTGTTTGGTAGAGATGCTGTAGCGTTTCATTTCACCGCCTTGGAACTCGCAAAAGATATAATCTTTGTGTATGGGGTGTCGTATAGTGTGAAAACCATCACCGCCAAAGATGCCTTTCCAATCTCTATTTTCTACACCTCCGGGTCGGCTTGAAGGTCCGTACCAACATTGGTTGTCTTGCAAACCTCCGTATACATTGTAGGGCATTTCGTCATCTACACTCACGTGGTAGAATTGTGAAACGGGTAGGTCATTAATCATTTCGAAGTTATACCCTTTGTCCATAGTGCGGTATACGCCCCCGTCTGTGCCTACATATACGATGTCTGTATTCTGAGGATTTACCCAAAAAGCGTGAATATCGGAGTGCATTCCGCCCGGTTCGCGGTAGCTATTGCCGCCGTCTATAGTTACAATCATATTAAGCCCTGCTTTGTACACGATACTGTCGTTTTTAGGGTCAATGGTAAGGCGCGAGAAGTAGAAAGGTCTTACGCTGAGGTTGAAGGAGTTTCCTACTTTTTTCCAGTTATTGCCTGCATCATCGGAGCGATACATACCGCGTAGGTCTTTATTGGCTACTTCCACACTTGCATATAGTACATTAGGGTTTGAAGGTGCAGATTCAATGGCTATTCTTCCGAGTGTTTCTTGTGGTAGTCCGTTGTGTATTTTGTTCCAAGTTTTGCCCCCGTCAGTAGATTTATAAAGGGCACTGCCTTTTCCGCCAGATAAAAATTTATAGGGCATCCTGCGGAATTCCCACATAGAAGCATAGATTACATTGGGATTTTTGGCATCTATGGACATATCGGCGCAACCTGTTTTTGCGTCTACATAGAGTATTTTGTTCCAAGTTTTGCCCCCGTCTTCGGTCTTGTAAACGCCTCTTTCTTCGCTGTCGCTCCAGAGTGCGCCCATTACTCCTACATATACAATGTCTGAATTGTTGGGGTCTATGATGATGTCGCTAATACGTTCTGATTTGGGTAAGCCCATGAGTTGCCAATCGGTGCCTCCGTTGGTCGATTTATAAAGACCATTGCCTACGGAGGTGCTATTGCGTACCCATACTTCGCCCGTGCCTACCCATATTGTTTGTGGGTTGCGTTGGTCTACGGTTACTTTTCCTATAGATTGTATGTATTTATCAAAGATAGGACGAAAAGACCCTCCTCCGTTGATTGACTTCCACACGCCACCACCTGCTGTAGCTACGTAGATAATTTTAGGGTCATTATTTACACCGTCTATGTCAGTAACGCGTCCACTCATGATGGCAGGTCCTATTTGTCGTGCTATCATAGAGCCGAATAAGCCTTGTCCTTTGAGGGTCGTAATCTCTTGGGCTTTGAGGTTTCCTGCGAGGGTGATGAGGAAGCACCAAACCCATAATGATTTGAGTGTTAATAGATTATTTATTTTCATAAATGTTGATTTAATAAAAGATGTTGAATTGATAGAAAAGAACCCAATTTTATTTTGGGTATAAAATCGGGTTCTTTGGGTATTTTTATGAAGGCTTAGTTGCTGGGCATTACGAAGATTTTATCATCGATAGCATCTGTAGTAGATATTTTTTCTATTACTAAGGCAGCCGCTACTTGTCCGCCTACTTTGGTTGTGATAGAGTGAGGGAAATAAAGTCCATTGGCTTCTTTGTAGTCGCTGAGGAAAGTTTCGACTACTTGTCCTTTAGCAGCACCTGTTTTGATGGTAGTACGTTGCATGATAAGTACATAGTCTTGGTCGAAGAAACTCCACTCTTCCTCTCCATTTTTCTTAGTGAGTTTTATTTTGAAACACTCTGTGCCCTCGATGGTTTCTTTGCCTTCTAATACTACTTTGTGTCCTTTTGCGGCATAGTCTATCAATTCATCTTCGAACATTTCTTCTTTTTTCTCTTTGTTTTGTTCGTCTGTGTAGGCTTCTGCTTTGCCAGTAGCCATAGGGTTGACAGCCCAACCTTTTTCGCCATCAAAGGCATCTATGAATTGCTTTCCTTGAAATTCTACGACTACTTTTTCTTTGTTAGGATATTTACGGTACATAGTCATAGGAAATTCCATACCTTGTTGGTTGAATTTGACATTCATGGTAAGAGTGCGGAGTGCTTTCCATTTCTCTAAACCGCCTGTACTTTCAAAGTATTGTTTTAAAATTTCATCGGCAGTTTGTGCTTTTGCGGGGTTAAGGCTTAATATAAATGCTAAACCCAGCGCGAGAGTAAATAATTGTATTCGTTTCATGTGTTTTTAAAAGTATTTAATTTGGGATTTGATAAAATAAGTAGATAAAAGTAAATAAAAATTACAAATAAAGTGAGTAAAAATAAGATGCTTGTTTTGCAACATCATCGTAAGTAACAAGTTGTTTGGATTTATTTTCGTGAAAAAAACTCAATAGTCCGAAATCGCCGCCACACAGCAATGAATGAACAAATGTAAGCCCTAAACAAGCATAAGCTCCAGTAGTAGGCAGTACTAAAAAGAGGATAATATTTACTAAGTAGACGACCAAAAAAGGGGCTAATGCAACAATGATAAACTCTTTGTAGGAAACTACAAATTTATCGGCTAAGGCATAAAAGATAAATTTTTTGAGGTTTGCTCCATAGCTTACTTTTTTAGCACCTACCAATCGATACGCCAATCCATGAATGAGTTCATGCAGTGGTATGAGCAAAAAAGCAATGCTAAATCCATAGAAAAACGACAATAACTCTGCATTGTATGTTCCTCTTCCCCAATGAAAACCTATCATACCCAACCAAACTACTAAGGGCAGAAAAGTACTTAGGTGATAGTTGATTATATAAGGGTTCATTTTTTTCATATAGGGTCTGATGAAGGTTGCAATGTCATTGTGTGGTAAGGTAGCGAATGGCTGATAACCTTGTGCTGAAAGTTGTTCTGTGCTGATATTCATAATCATTGTTAGATAATATGTAGCCCCAATAAGAGTAAAGCTGTTCCTATCAGCAGTGGAAAAATATGTATTGTGTTTGTGATTATTTTTGTTTTCATCTTTTTTATATGTTTTATTTTTCTTACAAAATACGTCATTATGTGGCAGTAAGTAGTTTAAAAAAAACTTAAATAAAACTTAAAAAAAACTTAAAATTTTGGTTCTTAATCTAAAATAGTAACACCAGCTTCTGTAGGATGGTCTTGTACTTTTTTGTCTTTTGCAATATCTTTTGTTATCCAAAGTATCATTAAATCGCCAATAGCGGCAAAACTAAAAAATAAACTAAAACCCATTACGATAGCATTTTGAATTGCAAGAGAGTAAATATATGGAAGTAAACCTAAAATTAAGAACGGCATCAGAGTTCCTATTCTATAAGCAACAATATTGATGGGTACTTTGCAATGAGCAAAAGGCGTCAATGTTTTGACTTGAAAGCCAAACTTTATTTCAGTAATCGGAATCTTCGCGGCGATTGCCCATGCAATACCATGAATAGCTTCATGCACAATAATTCCAATAATGATAGAGGGAATAAAAGTGTTGAATATAAAAAAATGCCTTATTTCTTTGGTGCTTTCAATACCATACATGAAATAATAGGGTAGAAGCAAGATTACAGTGAAAGGAATTCCAAATATGAGCCCTATCAGATTAGCTTTTCCCATTCCGAATGTTTTTTTATTTTCTGTCATAAATAATTGATTTTTATATATTTTTCTTACAAAATACGTCATTATGTGGTAGTAAGTAGTTTAAAAAAAACTTAAAAAAAACTTAAAATTTTGAGACTTTGGGGACATTTTTTGGGTTTTCTGTATTTTTGTTTCTATGACTTCTAAAAAACTTAAAATAACGCCTTTTTTAATCATTCTTGCCCTTATTGGTTTGCCTGCGGGTTTGATGGTTGGTTTGCAAATAGGCACTATAGAAAAGCAATACAAAAATGCACAAGAAAACTTTGAGATAAAACTCAAAGAAGTAGTAAAAAATGTACAAAAACAATATACAATCTGGAATTCTCATACTTCATCGGTAGGAAGCCCAAATAGGTATAATACAGAATATAACAATCAAGATTCAAGTTTTACATTAATCATAGCACAAAGTGTACAACCCTACCCAAAATTGGATTTTCGTGCCGATACTGCCCTGCAAAAGTTAAGGAAAGAACAATTTTTGGATTTTCAGAAACTACTTGAGCAAACACGCCACAAAGAAAACAAACGCCTAAGGGAAGTATATGTATTGAGAGGTATACAATTTTGCATAGATTGTGAGGAAAAGGATTTAGGCGTAGCACAGATTTTTAATATGGATTCACTCTTGCGGTATCATCTCAAAAAACAAGACATAGAAACTGAAGTCATTATCGGCTTCTACACACCCAAACGAGAAAAATATACCTTTTTGAGTGATAGTACTTACCAAGAAGCACTCAATACAAGTAGGTATCATTTTGAGTTTAATGAAAATGAACAAATACGGTTTTTCTTTCCAAAACATGCCCAAAATATCCTCTACCAAATGCTCATACCCTTAGTAGCTTCCATAGGTTTAATCATTATTTCAGTGTTTTGTTATGTAGTTGCGGCTTATTTGGTATTAAAGCAAAAGAAAATATCGGCACTAAAAAATGACTTTATCAATAATGTAACACACGAGCTAAAAACTCCTATAGCGACTATTCACTTTGCGATTGCTAACATAGAAACAGAAGCCGTAATTCATAATACTGAATTGATTAAAAAATTTACGCAGGTAATCAAAGAAGAAAACAAACGCCTCAACGAACAAGTAGAAAAAGTATTACAAACGGCTGTTTCCGAAAATCAAGGGTTACATTTGGGAAAAGAAGCCATCAATGTGCACCAATTACTCAATGACATTGCCGATAGTTATGAAATAAAAATACAAGGGAAAGGCAATATCAGTAGAAAGTTGAATGCTTCAAGAGCACAAATCATAGGCGATTTGTTTCACCTAAAAAACACTTTCTCTAATTTGTTAGATAATGCAGTCAAATATGCCAAGCCCGATTTTATAGATATTTTAATTACTACCCAAAATAATGAAAAAGGTATTATCATTAAAATAATAGATAAGGGTATTGGTATCAGCCGTGAAAATCAGCAACTTATTTTTGAGAAATTTTACCGTGTTTCGCAAGGCAACCTGCACAATGTCAAAGGGTTTGGTTTAGGATTGAGCTATGTAAAAGAAATAATACAAGCCCATAAGGGAAGCATACACGTAAAAAGCAAACTCAAACAAGGTACAACTTTTACTATTTTTTTGAAAATATAATCTCTTTCACCTTTTAAAACCATGAAAGCAAAAATACTACTCGCCGAAGATGACAATAACTTTGCAATGATGCTAAAATTTTTTTTAGAAACACATCATTTCGAGGTTGTTTGGTGCGAAAATGGAGAATTGGCTATTCAACAATTACAATCAAATTTATTTGACCTTTGCATACTCGATATCATGATGCCCCAAAAAGATGGGTTTATGGTAGCCGAAAAACTCAATAAAATACCCAATCCTATTCCTTTTGTGTTTCTTTCTGCCAAAGCCCTCAAAGAAGACCAAATCAAGGGCTATCAATTAGGGGCAACGGACTACCTCATTAAACCCTTCGACCCCGAAATATTACTCTATAAAATACAAGCACTCGTCAAAAAGCAGACCGAAAAAACAACTGTAAAATCCTTTTTTCATATTGGTAGTTATGTTTTTGACCCCGAAAAAAGGCTGCTCAAAATCAATGAGAAACAACAAAAACTAAGCCCCAAAGAAAGTAAATTACTTGAGCTACTTTGCGAAGCAAAAGGCGAAATACTACACCACCAAGAAGCTATGTTAAAAATATGGCAAAAAGATGATTATTTCACCAAACAAAGTATGAATGTATTCATCACCAAACTAAGAAAATATTTGAGCGAAGACCCTCAGCACGAAATCAGCATTGAAAGTCTTCATAGTAAAGGAATTTCATTGAAAATATCCCTTACCAATCCTCCTGATTAATGGCTTTCAGTATAGCATTTGTTCCCTTTAGTGGCATAGAGGTTTTGTATTCATTGTTTTGGAAAGTACGCAAGCGAAAACTGAGTCCTTCGCAATGAGTGTAGCCTCTGCTTAAAACGCTTTCATCACTTTCTTGGCAGTGCTGAGAAGTAGTGTACCAAAAAAAATCAGCTTGCACTATATCATAGTAAATATCTTGATCATAATAAATCAAAAAAGCATTGCCCGTATAGCCCCCCGACTCACCATATACAATATAACAAAGCAAGCTATGGCATTGAATAGTCCCTTTGTTTTTGTTATATAAATACAGATAGGTTACGCAGCCCATTTGTACAACATACCCTACATGCGAATCATCAACTTCAAAACGTCCTAAAGGCAGGACTTTATTTTTGTTAAAATAATCGCAATAGCCTTCTACATCTAAACTATCTCTTGGGACATTTACCGTGCTATCAGGCTCTAATGCAAAAAAAAGAGCCTCAGATTTTTTGAAACGTTTGAGTGTTTTTGTGTCTTTGCTAAGTGCTTCTATGTTGATAGGCGAATTTTGGAGCAATGGAAAATGATTGTCCCATTGGCTATCCCATTGGGTTTGTGCACTAAGAAGATGCGAATGAAACATCAGGGACAGCAAAAACAGCACTAAAGGTAGTTTGTTCTTTTTATGCATTACTACTATTAGGTTTGGGAGTAGCGGCAAAGTAGCCAAAAATAGCCCCAAAGACACCTCCTATAATATGGGCAAATTCGGAAACGTTATTAGTAACAACCAAAGTAGTATAAATCTCTTTACCCAAAAACAATGCAGCTACTAAAATGAAAGTAAGCGGAATAACACCTGCGCGCATGTTGGTAAAAGAAGAAAGCAAAATGAGCATAAACACTACGCCACTCGCTCCTAAAAGGGCATTGTTAAACAAAAGTGCATTGAGAATACCTGTAATAAGAGCTGTTACGAAAGACATACTCAGTAGTTGTTTGGTGCCATATTTCTCTTCCAAAATAGGACCTAAGAGCAATATAAGCGAGAAGTTACCCAAAAAATGTTCCCAACCCCCATGCCCCATTGCATGCGAGAATAAGCGAAAATAAGTAAGTGGATTGCTAAATTCCATATAAGCCGTATTGAAAGGGTATACCATAAAAAAACTTTCTGCAAAATTGGGGTCAGTTGATTGGTCTATGGCAGTAATAGCTAAACAAACAAAAGTATAAGTAAGAATAAAAGGGGCGTTATAAGTGAGTTTCATAGTTTTGCCAATGCGTTTTGAATTAATGAATGATTACAAATATATAAATAATTTTGATTATTTCAAACTTACATTTTTTCTAAATAGCAAGAATAAATAGGTAGCGCGCAAAGCAACAATAAGCACCACAGGATACAGCGCATAATGCAATGCTTGCGGAAACCACCACCAATTGAGCAACAAAAGTGCATTGAGCAGAGCAGTAGCCAAAAAGTAATAAGCCACCCAAAGGTTGTTTCTAATTTTGAAAAACAACACAATTCCTATAAAAGCATGCGTAGGCAAAGCCCAAACCATATTCAGATTTTGGGCTAAAGCCTTGTGTTCAGTAGCCACCCAAAGCAATAAGAAGAACATTCCTATGAGCCCTATTTTAATAAACATAGACTTATCGAACCATAAACTTTGACTTCCTTGTTTCCATTGTTTGTAAGTAAGCCAAGCAACCGCTACAAAGGCAATCCAAAAAATGATGGCAGGCAAGGGCAATGCAGTAACTTTTCGTGGGTCAGGCTCTACCAATGTTTTAGTCTTTTTGACCAAAGGAATTTTTCGCCCATCGCGTTCTATAGTTGCTTTTTTTAAGCCCTCCATTACATATTCGGGCAAAAACATATACTGTTCGGGTGTAGCAATTTGGTCAGCACGCAAACCCAAAATAAGGTCTATGCCAAGGTCTATCCATACTTTTTTTTCTATGGAAGGGTTTATGAGTTGTCGGAAGGTTTTTTTCGGGGGAAAATTACTATAGTCAAGTTGTAGTTTTTTGCCCAACACTTTTTGCAGTGCATCTCTGATGCGTGTAGCACAATTATCATAAAAAAAATCGTAGGCATAGTATCTATTTTGTGGCTTCAGATTTTCGCCCAAAAAATCGAACAAGGCTTGCACTTCTTCGGGCGTAAGGTTGAGGTCTTGTTCATAGAGTGCCCTTCGCTCCTCACGATAGGCTTGACTGAGCCAGCCTATTTGCCCTATTGCCAATTGGTAGGGAAGCCGTCCTCTGACAAATTTGGTATAAAAATCGGGGGTATCAAAATCAAAAACGCCATAGTTATAGACAATATCTATAGCTAAAACGGGATCGTGCAGCCTAATGGCAGCATGCCCAAAAGCGGCGTAAAGTGGCTCACCAGCCGAACCTATAAGTATGCTAAACTTTGCTTGTGAAGAAAGTTGCATTTTAGGTTGCGCTGTAGTCTTTTGTACAAAAAATAATAAAAATAGCGTAATGAAGAAGATAAATCTCATACCAATCAGTTTTAAAAGTTCAAAATTGTTCAAAAAACTATTTTTTTCCAAGTGCTTTGTCTATTTATTTCTACCTAAATGCAATATAAGCATTAATTTTGCTTTTTAATTTTTTATGATGAAATCTATTGTACTTAATTTTGTTTTATTATTCGCTATTTTAGGAACATTGCACGCGCAAAACGACTCTCTACAACGCGATGTAATGGACATAGACGACATCGTGGAGGCAGAGGACAATGATGCCATAAAAGTTGTTTCTGCGAGCCGTTCCAGCAAATCAATAGACGACCTACCTATCACCATTGAGGTAATTACACACGAAGAAATTGTACGCAATGGCTATACTACCTTAGTAGATGTATTGAAAGGTGTGGCGGGCATACGAGTTTCGCAACCGGGCAATGGAGTTGATGGGCAAACTTTTTTGATGCGGGGTTTGATTGGAAATTATTATACCAAAATTTTACTCAATGGTATCCCTTTGCAACCTTCGGTTTCGGGAGCATTGGCTATTGCGGAACAACTGCCTATAGCACAAGCTGAACGCATAGAAATCATCTTTGGACCCGCTTCGGCAGTTTATGGAGCAGATGCGATGGCAGGTATCATCAACATCATCACTACTACACCTGAAAATAATACGATTGCCGAAACCAATATCATCACGGGAGATTATGGATACAAACACATCAATTTTCTTTCAGGGGGAAAATTTGGGAAAGACGATAAAGTGGTGCGTTATACACTTTTTGCAAATTTTGGCGAGCGCGAAGACCTCAATGTAAAATACGATGATGACAATTATAATCCACTTACTTATTCGTTATTCACCCCACAAGAACGAATATCGGCTTTTCGTGACCCCAACCGCTTTCTTTCACAAGTAATCCTTACCAACTATCCCTACTACAAAGGCACTACTTTCAAAGCAGAAGCCAATCAAATGCCCGAAAGAAGCTATCTTTTTGGGCTTCAGTTACAATACAAACGTTGGCAATTTTCATACTTCGAGATGTATCGCCGCAATTTTTCTTCTATTGGGCTACACCCTTTAGTTTTTTCGCATCACAATCCCGATATTTTCATAGGCGACCGCATCAGGCGCGCCACAGCCGCCTACCAAGTAGATTGGCAATGGGGGTCTTTTATTAGCAATGTTTCAGTAAATAGTTATCGTGTAGACCCACAATCGGCACGCGCTTCTACTTATGATGGTTTTGGAGGACGTTCGTATAAATATGCCGCCTCTGACGATGTTTTTTTGGAGTTTTTACTTCGTTTAGGAACAAATAAAAATTGGGAGTTTACTTTGGGCACTTCGGTTACTTTTTCGTCTATTTTGCCTCAAACGAACGACTTAGAACGTCCATTCCGCAACGATGTCATTACTTTGTATCAGGGCGTACCTTTTAGCCCGCATCCTGTTTATGGTACTTTTGGCTTTAACCCCTATAATTATATCAATGGTTCTGTATTTGCCCAAATTTATAAATCTAAAGAACGTTGGTCGCGTATTTTGGGCGCACGCTTTGACCGCAACTCCGATTTTGAGGCAAACATACAAGCGCGCATTGCTTTACAATATAAACTAAGTGATAAAATTAGCATTAGAGGCTCATTGGGCAATGCTTTCAGAGCACCTTCTCCTAATGATACTTATTCTTCTACAGCTTTGTCTTTTACACAAGGCAACCAAACATTTATTAGCTATCAACAAGTTCCTAATGAAGACCTAAGACCAGAAGTATCAAGCTCTTTTGAAGTGGCAGCACGTTATAAAATCAATAGTCGTATTTCTACAGAACTCATATATTTTACAAACAATGTTTTACAAAGTATCACAGGGCGTTTAGTACCCGTAGACACGCTTCGATATCCTAACGCAGCACTTACTGATAGTAGGTTTAATATTCCTGTTACTCGTGCCTTTATCAATGACGAAAACTCACGCTCTTCTTTGATAAGTTTGCAATCTATTTGGCGTTTTCGAAACATTATCCCTTCTATGAAAATGGACATAGATGCACATTTTACTTTTGCCAGTGGCGAAGAAGTACTCCCCGATACCGCAGGCACTATCAATAGTTATCGTATGGTGCCTGATATGATGGCACAAATCAACTTTAGTTTTTACCCCACTAAAAAACTTTACTTGCGCGTATCACAAGTGATGATGACAGGCTGGCAACGTAGGTTCATACAATCTGCTGGACAAACCGAATTTGAACGCAACAGAATAGAAGGATACTATACACTTGATTTTTTGGCGCGTTATTCTATGAACAAAAATTTGAGTATCTTTGCCAAAGTTACCAATGTCTTTAACACACAATATGGGGGCATAGATGCCACAGGTTTAGACATAGATATGCGCTCTAATCCTCAATTAGGGCTCAATACACAAGTAGGCGTTACCTTTAAACTCAACTAATGAAAATACACTATCTACATATCATATTGCTTTTGGGGATAGTTGGGATAGGCATTTTTTCAAAAGCAAATGCTCAAAACAATGATAGCTTACTCATACAAGCCCGCTTTTATAAAGAGAAAGGCGATTTTGTAAATGCATTGCGTTATTATTTACAAATTATTAAAAAAGAAGAAAATAACACCGATAAGAAAATTTATTTATCTCAAATCTATACAGAAGTAGGTATTGTTTATAAAGATGGAAACCTCTATGAAAAAGCCTTAGAATACTTTGACAAAAGCCAAGAGATATACCCACAAACCAATACCCTAACGCTAATAGCAGATGCCTTAGCAAAAATGCGCCGCTACCAAGAAGCCATCAATGCCTACCTCAAAATACTCAATGAACTCCAACAACAATATCCCGAAGACCAACTCAAAACCCTCCCTATTCTGAGGAAGATAATTCTTACTTATCAAAACCTCAATCAATACGAGGACGCTATGGTTTATAACCAAAAAATATTGGAAATTCAGCAAAAAATAAACAACCAAGAAGGAATTATCATTGCTAAAAACAACATAGGCTACAACTATAAATTCCTCAAAAAATACAACGAAGCCATTCGCACTTTTCAGGAAGTACTCACACTCGAAGCCAATGAACCCAACCCCATTACGCTCATTAATATCGGTATCTGTTATCAAAACAAAGGAGATAATGCTCAAACGCTCAATTATTTGCTAAAAGCCAATAATATAATAGAAAAAACAGGCAACCCACGCGAAAAAGCACAAATGTACGATTTACTTTCTGTTGTTTATTACCACATGAAAGACTATTACAATGCCCGCTATTATAACGACAAAGCCTTAGAAACCGCCCAAAATAACAATGATAAACTTACCTTAGGACGCATCTACGAAACCACCTCATTACTCTTTCAAGCCGAAGAGAAATACGACAAAGCCTTAGATTATTTCAAAAAACACTTAGCCATTCGCGATTCCCTTTTGATAGAAGAAAGGCTCAAACAACAAGAACTTTTACAACAACAATTTATCATAGAACGAACCGAAAAAGAACTCAAACTCCTACTTGTAGGCGAAGAGGTAAAAGATTTGGCACTGAAACAAAAAGAAAAAGAACTGCAATTATTACAAAATGAAAAAGAACTGCAAAATGCAAAACTTTCGCAAGAGGAGTTACAAAAAAAACGCGCACTCCAAGAACTATTATTGCTAAAACAAAAAGCCGACTCTGAGAAAAAAGAACGCGAAATCAACGAACTTGTGCAAAAACAAACCCTCAAAGATTTAGAATTGCAACGAAAATCAGCCTTAGAAAAACAGAAAGAAAACGAAATAAAGCTACTCACCCAAAACAAACAACTACAAGATTTACAACTTAAAAAAAACGAAGAAGAACTCAAGCAACAACGTGATTTACAAAATGCAATTTTTGGGATAGGGGCATTAGGGGCATTGGTGTTTGTGCTCATCGTCATTAGTTGGGGCATCACTCGCCGAAAAAATTTACTCTTGGCAGAACAACAAAAGGTAATAGCCGAAAAAAACGCTGAACTCATACAAACCAACGAAGAAATAGCCACACAACGCGATACTGCCGAAGCACTCAGCAAACTCATAGCCGAAAAAAATGCCGATATTACAGATAGTATCAACTATGCCCAAAGAATACAACAAGCCATGTTGCCTACTACAGAAGAAATTAGCCAATATTTGCCCCATCATTTTATCTTATTCAAACCGCGCGACATCGTATCGGGCGATTTTTATTGGTTTGCACAAAAAGAAAATAAAATCATTGTCGCTGCCGCTGATTGTACAGGGCACGGTGTTCCGGGTGGTTTTATGAGTATGATAGGCAACGACCTCATAGGGCAAATCGTCCATGACAAAGAAATTCATGAGCCACACCTCATTCTCAACGAACTACACAAAGGCATCAGAAAAGCACTCAAACAATCAGATACGGACAATCGCGATGGTATGGATATTTCCTTAGTAGTTATCAACACAGATACTAAAACCATTGCTTATGCAGGTGCCAAAAACCCTTTGATTTATGTGCAGAAGGAGCAAATATTTACCATCAAAGCAGATAAACACAGCATAGGAGGAGGTTTGGCAGGGCAAGAAATTTCTTTTACCACTAAAGAAATCAACTATGAAACGCCTACCACTCTCTACCTCTTTTCAGATGGTTACCAAGACCAATTCGGAGGAGCTAATGATAAAAAATTTATGGTAACGCGAATGAGGGAACTTTTTTTAGCAATTCATTCAGAGCCATTGCCCCAACAAAAAGAAAAACTACAAACCGCCATAGAACAGTGGATAGCGGAAGGAGAGGAAGAACAAACCGACGACATACTCGTCATTGGGCTAAAAATGCAATAAAAATGCATAAATAAAAGCCCAATCGCGCAGTGCTTCATAACGCCCCGAACTACCTCCATGCCCAGCACCCATATAAGTCCGCAGAAGCAATGTATGATTGTCTGTTTTATAGGCGCGTAACTTTGCCACCCATTTGGCAGGCTCCCAATACTGCACTTGAGAATCTTGATAACCCGCAATGACCAAAATATGAGGGTAGTCTTGTGCCTTCACTTGGTCATAAGGGGAGTAAGAAAGCATATAAGTATAATCTGCCTCCTGAGTAGGATTGCCCCATTCGTCATACTCAAAAGTAGTCAAAGGAATTTCATCGTCTTGCATAGTAGTTACTACATCTACAAAAGGCACATCAGCGACTACACTCCTAAACAAATCAGGACGCATATTCAATACAGCCCCCATTAATAACCCACCTGCACTTGCTCCATAAGCACTCAAAAGAGAAGATTGTGTATATTTTTCAGCAATCAGATACTCTGCGCAAGCAATAAAATCTTCAAAAGTATTCATTTTGGCTTGCATTTTACCCTGCACATACCATTGATGCCCCATCTCTTGCCCACCCCGTACATGGGCAATAGCATATACAAATCCTCTATCCAAAAGACTGAGTACATCAGCATTAAACTCCGTAGAAGAATTTGCCCCATAAGCACCATAACCTGTCAATAGACAATGATTTTGCCCATTTTGTAGAAATTTATCTTTCCTATATACCAAAGAAATGGGTATCCTTGCGCCGTCTTTGGCAGTAGCCCATACGCGTGCTGTTTCATAATGATTGGCATCAAAATCGACTCCTGCAAATTGTTGTTTGAGTAGTTTCTTTTCTCCTGTTTTTAGGTGAATATCATATTGTGTAAAAGGTTCTTTGAGAGAAGACTCTCCTAAACGCAACCAATCAGTATGATAATCTACATTGCTGAGCAATACAAAAGTATGCGTAGGGTCATCTTTCGTAATAAGATAATCTGTGCTGTCTTGCCAATTTTTTATTCTTAATCTCTGTAGCCCATCATAACGCTCTAACACAACCCAATAATGTTCGAAAAACTCTATTTCTTCTATCAAAGTATGCGTATTGTGAGGCAACACAGTCTGCCAATTCACTTTGGCAGTTTTGGAATGATGCGTTTGCATTATTTGATAGTTTTCTGCTTGCCAATTTGTAAGAATATAAAAATAATCGCCATGTTGTTCCAATAAATATTTTAGCCCTTTTTCGCGGGGTTGAAAACAAGTGAAAACACTATCATTTTCGGCATCAGTTGCCAAGTACCAATATTCATCGGAAAGTGTAGAAGAGCTATTAATGAAAATATAATCTTCTGATTTTGAGTGAGAAAGAAAAAGGTCATAGGTGTTATCTTTTTCTTCATACACCAAAGTTGGAGCTTGCTGACTGCCTATTTTATACCTAAAAACCTGAAAAGTACGCAAAGTTTCAGGGTCTTTGCGTGTAAAATAAATAGTATTTTCTTTGCGCGAAAAAACAAACTCTGAAACATCTTCCAACCTATCGGGTAAAATTTGATTTTTCTCCAAATCCTTAAAATAAAGTGTGTACCGATACCTTCCTACAGTATCAACAAGGAAAGCCAACAAATTATTATTCGTATGAATATCAGCATCGGCAAAATCGTAGTAGGAGTTTTTTTGGGCTAATTCGGGAAAATTGAGTAGTATTTCCTCAGGCGATTCTATAGTTTTTCTCTTTCTGCAAAGCAAAGGATACTCCGCTTTTGCCTCATAGCGTATATACCAATAATCGCCATTTTTACGAAAAGGAAGTGTCATCATTTCGTCTTCTACTCTGCTCCGCATCTCTTCAAAAAGTGTATTTTGAAGCGATTGAGTAGCCTTCATTTGTTTTTGTGTATATTTATTTTCTTCTTCTAAGTATTGCAATACAGCTTTATCATCGCGGTTGCGTAACCAAAAATAGTCATCAGTGCGGTCGCCAAAAGGAGATGTAAGGCGTGTAGGTATTTGCATTGCCTTCGGAGGTGTTTGCCCGTTGCAAAACAAGGGTATTGCAATCACCAACCAAATCATTTTTTTATAATAATACATAGAATGTGTGTTTGTCTGATTTTCTTTTTTTATAAACGAGTAGTTAGTACTAAAAATGATAATTGAAACAAAGTAGCTCTATAAAAAGTATAAAAAAGGTATACCAAGCTCACAAAAAATACATAACTTTGTAATAAAAAACATGAGAGACCTTACTAAAGCCGAAGAACAAATCATGCAAGTGCTTTGGAAATTAGAAAAAGCATTTGTAAAAGAAATCATAGAAGAACTTCCTGAGCCCAAGCCTGCTTATAATACCGTTTCGACCGTAGTGCGTATCTTAGAAGAAAAACAAGTTGTAGGGCATATCGCTCATGGCAAAACGCACCAATACTATCCTCTTTTTTCGAAGAAAGACTACCAAAATTTTTATATGAAAAACTTTATCAAAAACTATTTTGGGGGTTCTTTTCAAAAAATGGTATCTTTTTTTGTCAAAGAAAACCAAGTCAACTTGAACGACATGGAAGACCTATTGCAATACATGGACAATCTGCCACCAATAGTTGATGAAGAGGAACAAAATCCATCACAATAGCGATTTTTAGCATAGCGATATATGAAAAAAATCTATCTATATCTTTGGGCTATGAGTGGATTTTTTGCGTGGACAAATGCCCAAAATATAACGCCAACAGCACGCCTTATTGATGAAATAAATGCACAAGAGGCACAAACCAATGCCCTACGCTGGCGTTTCCCAATACAAAATAACTTTGCTACACTCCACCATATAGAACCCAACGGAACGCCTATTTACTACTCCACACGTAGCAATTGGGCTGCTGCCAAAAGCATTGGTATAGAAGCCCTACAAAACAATGTAAATCAGTTTTTTGGAAAAAATCTTACTATAGGTGTTTGGGACATAGGCACAGTACGTACAACTCATCAAGAATTATCGCCACGCATTGCCCTCCGCGACAATGCCGTTTTTCCGTCTAACATTAGTAGTAACGACCACCATGCTACGCATACAATTGCCACGATGGTAGCACAAGGGAAAAATGCTCAAGTAAAAGGGCTTGCTTCTGCGGCTTCAGTAGATTATTACAATACCGAAAACGATTTACAAGAGCTTTTACAAGCGGCACAAAATGGCTTGTTAGTATCCTGCCATGCCTACGGACCTGCTTTCCCAAGCACTACTGAGGCTTGGCGTTTGGGTTATTATGATGCAGAGGCACGCCGCTGGGACTTACTCACCGAAGCCGCGCCCTATTGCCTGCCTATCAATGCTTGTGGTAATGATGGAGATGGCACTCAGTATGATAGACTTATTGGGCTGAGTACCGCTAAAAACCCTTTGATGGTAGGTGCTTGTGCTATCAATAACCAATCTTTTTTAGCTCCTTTCACCAGCTTCGGACCTACAGATGATGGCAGAATCAAACCCGACTTGGTAGCACCCGGCATAGATATTTTTTCGGCACGGAGCAATGCAGACGATGCTTATTTTTCGCTTAGTGGTACTTCTATGGCGAGTGCTGTAGTCGCAGGAGGGGCTATTCTTTTGCAAGAAATGTATTTTGCTCAAAATCAGAAATATATGCGTGCCGCCACTCTAAAGGCTCTTCTTATACACACTGCTAACGAGGTAGGCAATACACAAGGTCCTGATTATCAGGCAGGTTGGGGAGCAATCAACTTAGAAAAAGCAACACAAATGCTCTGTAATGAACAAATAGACCAAACTTTTATAGAAACTTCACTCTCTAATAAAACTGAATTTAGTTATACCTTTAATACCAGTACTGCCTCACAACTCAAAATTACACTCTCTTGGACAGACCCCGCCGCCGATGTGTTGCCACCAAGCAATGCATCGCGCAATGATAGAAATGCGCGCTTGGTCAATGATTTAGACCTTAGACTCTATGATGCGCAAGGAAAATTACTCGATTTGCCTTGGGTTTTAGACCCCGAGAACCCTCAGAAAGGAGCACAAAAAGCCGATAATACTGTAGATGTAATAGAGCAAATTGTACAAGAAAATATCCAGCCTTTTGCCCAATATACCCTTAAAGTGAGTCATAAAAAAAAACTTATCGGAACGACACAACCTTTTTCCTTGCTGATTTCTAATGTACAAAAAGAATGGGTAAAAGCAAATGATAATGCGCTTTTTAGCACTATAAAAGCCACTCAATACCAATGGCTGCAAAAAGACAATACCCTCATCGAAGGGGCGCAAAGTGCTACCTATGTTCCTGAAAAAGCGGGTTATTATCGTCTGAAAATACGCAATGCTTGTGGAGAAGAAAAAATCTCGACTTGGGTGGCTTGGCAGAGCAATCAGCAAGCAAATTTTTGGGAAGGCATACAGCTAACACCCAATCCTATTACAACTTTTTTAGAAATAGCCCTTCCTAAAAAAACCGCTGTTGAGGTGGTAGTGATGGATTTACAAGGCAAAGTTTGGTATTCGGGTACGCATGTTTTTCCCCATTTTTTACGCCTCAAATTACCCACCTATATTCCGCAAGGCATTTACATTGTGAGGCTGAGTAGTCAAGATACGAAAGAAGTATGGCAACAAAAAATAATCAAGTATTGAAAAGCTGACGTACTGCCTCTGGAATAGTCATCGGTTTTTTGGTATTGAGGTCTACATTTACATATACTACCTCGCCACTTACTAATAGAGTATCATCACGATAAATGAAGACCTTGAAAGTGAGGCTACTATTGCCCATCGTTGGGCGTTCTACTGCCATCTGCAACCAATCATCGAAATGAGCCGATAAATGATACTCTACTGTTGCCTTACGTACATACCAATCTACGCCAAAAGGCGTAAGACCGTTCGGGTAAATAATGCCAACACTTCTCATATACTCCGTAATGGCAATGTCGAAATAAGTGAGGTAATGCCCATTGAATACTACTTGTTGTGCATCTACTTCAGCCCAGCGCACGCGCAAAGAGTGTGAGAAGCTATTTATTTGTAGGGTCATACTTCAGTATCATTTTTTTCTATGCGAAGATGTTGCATAATAAAATCTTGCCTTTCAGGAGTATTTTTACCCATATAGTAGTTCAAAATTTGTGGAATAGAAGAGTCTTTTTTTACGATGATAGGCAGTAGTCTAATGTCTTTGCCAATGAATCTTCCAAACTCATCGGGCGATATTTCTCCTAAACCTTTGAAACGTGTGATTTCGGGGTTTGCTCCCAATTTTTTAATGGCTTGTTGTTTTTCTTTTTCTGAATAACAATAAATAGTTTGTTTTTTATTGCGCACTCTGAACAAAGGCGTTTCTAAGATGTATAAATGCCCTGCTCTGACCAATTCGGGGAAAAACTGCAAGAAAAAAGTCATCAATAGAAGGCGAATGTGCATACCATCTACATCGGCATCAGTAGCAATGACAACTTGATTGAAGCGAAGATTGTCCATGCCCTCTTCTATGTCTAAGGCGTGCTGAAGGAGGTTAAACTCTTCGTTTTCATATACCACTTTTTTGTTCAGTCCGTAGCAATTGAGTGGTTTTCCTCTGAGGCTGAATACGGCTTGTGTTTGCACATCGCGGGCTTTAGTCAGTGAGCCACTCGCCGAATCACCTTCGGTGATAAAGAGTGTAGTACTGAAACGGTCGCCTTTGCGTAGGTCTGTGAAGTGGGTGCGGCAGTCGCGTAGTTTTTTGTTGTGTAGGTTGGCTTTTTTGGCTCTTTCGTTGGCTATTTTGCGAATAGAGGAAATGTCTTTTCTTTCTCTTTCCGATTGTTGAATGCGTAGGAGCAGGCTTTCGGCTACATCTGGGTGTCGGTGTAGATAGTTGTCTAATTCTTTTTTGATAAAATCATTGACATAAGAGCGAATAGATTGCCCTTCGGGGCTCATATTGAGAGAGCCTAATTTGGTTTTGGTTTGTGATTCGAAGACAGGTTCTTGAATTCTGATACTGACTGCGGCAATGATGGCAGAGCGAACATCGGCGGGGTCAAATTCTTTTTTGTAAAAATCTCTTACTACTTTTACCACTGCTTCTTTGAAGGCGGCGAGGTGCGTACCTCCTTGTGTTGTATTTTGCCCATTGACAAATGAAAAATACTCTTCGTTGTATTGGTCGCTGTGCGTCATGGCTACTTCTATGTCTTGCCCTTTGAGATGAATGACGGGGTAGCGGTGCGTATCGGTGTTGGTTCTGAAAGTGAGTAGGTCATAAAGCCCTTTTTTGGAAAGAAATTCTTTTCCGTTGAAATGAAGTTTTAGCCCTGCATTAAGAAATGCATAGTTCCAAAGCATATTCTCGATAAAATCTTCTTGGAACACAAAATTACCAAACATTTCCTCATCGGGTTCGAAGATGATACAAGTGCCATTAGGGTCTTTGCTACTCTTTACGGGGTGTTCTTTGGTGAGGTTTCCTTGTTTGAATTCAGCCAATTTGGTCTGTCCATCGCGTGTTGATTGTGCGCTGAAATAAGTAGAAAGTGCATTGACTGCCTTTGTACCTACACCATTGAGCCCTACGGCTTTTTGAAAGGCTTCGCTATCGTATTTTCCGCCTGTATTGATTTTAGAAACGCAATCTACGAGTTTTCCTAAGGGGATTCCGCGCCCATAATCACGAACAGAGAGTCTTTTATTATCGAGTTCTATTTCTACTTTTGTGCCAAAGCCCATCATATATTCGTCTATGGCATTGTCTATAATTTCTTTGATGAGTACATAAATACCGTCATCGGGGGCGGTGCCGTTGCCAAGTTTTCCGATATACATACCGGGGCGTTTGCGAATGTGCTCGCGCCAATCTAAGGTTCGGATATTGTCTTCGGTATATTGTGCTTGTTTTTTTGTGTATGTTAGTTCCATAATGTCATGAATACGAAAATGTAGCTACAAAGGTAGGAATTATTGTCAAAAAAAGGGGATTATTTTGCTATTTTTTTAAACTATTTTTCAAAAAATGAGCTTTTTAGGTTTGTATCAGTAGCGTTTGGCAACCTAATGTATACCCTTCGGTTGTTTCGCCAAGAAGATAAGCATTGATTTGTGTTTCGCCAATAAGCCATATTTGGCAGTTTTGGAGTTGGCTTTCAAGGGTTTGTTTGAGTTCTTTGAATTGTTGCACTATTTTTTTTTCTTCTTCTTCGTGCCAATCTTCTTCTAATATCAGGGGGGCAAAAAAATCTTCCCAATTCTTATTACTAATCTTTGCTTCTGTATTTTCTTGTTTTAGTTGTTGCAGAGTTGTTTCTAATTTTTGTTCTTTTGCGAAAAGGTGTATAGGTTCGTCTGATTCGCTTGGGAAGAGTAAATCTTTGATAATTGCGGTGATATTGGTTTGGAGTATTTCGTAATTTTGGGTGTTATTGCTCATTTCTTAATTTGTTTTTAGGTTAGGTAAAAGTATGTCTATTTGAGTACCTTCTCCTTCTTCGCTATAAAGTTCGATAGTGCCTTTTAATTTTTCTACAGTTTGTTTAACAATATAAAGTCCAAGTCCTGAGCCTGTAGAGAGTTCTGTGCCTCTATAAAACATATTGAATACTTGTATTTTAGCTTTTTCGTCAATGCCTATGCCATTGTCGCGGATAGTAATTTGTATGGTTTCGTGCGGAAGTTGAATGATGTCTATGGAAATGAAACTTTGGCTTTGTTTTCTGTTTTGGTATTTGATGGCATTAGAAATGATGTTGTTGAAGATAATTTGTAGTCTTACCAAATCGGTTTGGAAATATATTTCTTCGGCTATATTGATTCTTTTCTCTATTCTATCAAATCCTGTGGTGTATCGTAGGCTTTCGAGTGATTCTTGTATAATTTTGTTAAAGTCTATGGTATCAGTACTGAGTTCGCCTCTTCTGCCGCGCGCATAGTCGATGAGTGAGCGAATGAAGCTATCCAAACGAAGCACACTTTTCTCAATTCTATCGGCATATTCACTTACTAAGCGCGTATCGTTGAGGTCTATTTTAACCAAATTAACTAACCCCAAGATAGAGGTAAGAGGGGCGCGCAAGTCGTGTGAGGTTTTATAGACAAATTGGTCTAACTCAAAATTGCGTGTTTCGAGTTCGTGAAGAGTTTTTTCGAGTTCGCTTTTTGAATTACTAAGTACTTCGTTTTTATGTTCTAATTGTTGATTGAGGGCATTGGTTTCTTCGTACAATGCTTTGATTTGTATTTCTTGTTTTCTATTTTCGGTTACATCATTGGCAATAAGATATACGCAATCTTTGTTGAATATGGCTCTAAGGGCAAAGTATTTGTATTGTTCGGGAGGGTTTTTCATCATAAATCTGATGATGATTTTTTGCATTGTGCCTTCTTGTACGCGTAGGTGATTCAGGAACTTGTCAAAACTTTCTTGGTCGTCTTTGATTACAAGTTGAAGAAGTGGCTGGTTATTGATGTCGTCCCAAAGATAGCCAAGAGAGTCTGTAAAACCTTTATTGGTGTATATGATATTATTTTTATTGTCTAACATCATCACCAAATCGAGTAGAGAAAGGTCAAAAAAGCGTCTGAAGCGAGCGAGTGGCGCTTCTTGAAAGATTTGGATAGTGGCTATGAGTAAGAAATTTTGGTCTTGAGGGGCTATTTTGGCTTTGATGTGGTGCAATGTTTTGTTTTTAGCTACCAGCGCAAATTGTGTATGCCACACTTCATCATTTTTTAGTTGTTTGATGTGTTCTCTATCGAAGTGATTATCGGTAATGCTGAGGAGGTTTATGGTTTCGAGTTCATCATTGCTGTAGCCTATTATTTGTAATAGGTTCTTATTTGCACTTTTGATTTGGTATTGGCTGTCAAAGACGCAAATAATTTCTGAAACAAGGTCAATGATAGACTGTAACATAATTATTAATTGGTGCTAATAGTTAAGTTCGTAAGGAATGAGATTAATGTGTATTTTGAGATAACTCATGATGTCTTCGGCTTCTGCCAAAATATCATAATTATCTTCGGGGTAATACCAGTTAATTTCCACCTTTCCCCCTTCATTTTGGTATTGTTTTAGTATTTTTACTATATCAACAATTGCTTTTGAAGAGCTGGTATTGAAGTAGGTAAGTTTGAAACTAAATACAATGTTTTTGGTTATTTCTTTGGTGTATTGCTCTAACCATTGTAAAAGTGGATTGTAGAAAGCAACAGTGTCTTCAAGATAAGACTCGCCTGCTAATTCACAAACACCTGTTTGCGCATCGAATTGTACTGATGGGGTAAAAAAGATTCCTTTTGTCCCTTCTATAGATAAATTTTTCATGTCTCTTTACTGATTTGTACTGAAAATATCAGAACGCCGAGTTCTTGATTGATGTTTCTATAATCAAAGTTGAGTATATTATCACTAAGCAAAGCTATTTGTAACAATCCTACCCCCGCGCCTGCTTTTTCATGTTTTCGATTTGCCTCAAAAAGCCTTGTTGTTTTTTGGTTTCTAAGAGCTTCGTGGCTGAGGCTATTGATTTGTTGGCAATTTCGGGTAAAATGTTCTATGGCAGCAGCTTCTATTTCGTTGATACTTATCAGGTGAAAGCACTCCTCTTCTTCAATAATGGCTAAAACACCACTTACATCTTCTATATCGTTGAGAAGGTTATTTTTCACTCCGTGTAGTCGCATATTATCTGCCATTTCTATCATTATGGCATATAGTTTATATTTAACAGTTGGGTTGATTTGGGTACTTCTAACAATAAAATCGTACATCTCAATAGCAACTATTTGGTTGATGACGCCTTTATAGTTGAACAAGATGTCCCCTTTCAGGGGGGTTGAAATAGTGTAAAAAGTGCTAATTGTGTTAGCGGACATAATAATCTTATCTTCTCAAAAATCAAACAAATTTCGAAATATTACTGCAAATTTGGTTATTTTTTTTGTCAAAACGATATTTTTGTTCGTTTTTTTACACTATCTCTCAAAACTATGTTATCTTTATTTGTCATTGGTTATCTTTTGCTCACTATTTTAGTGGGTATTTGGGCGGCGCGGCGAGTGAGCAGTGCCGAAGATTATGCACTTGCAGGTCGGGGGCTTTCTTTGGGTTTATCGGCTACCTCTTTGTTTGCTACTTGGTTTGGCTCTGAAACTTTATTAGGGGCTTCGGCTGAGTTTGTAGAAAAAGGGTTAATGGGTATTATAGAAGAGCCTTTAGGGGCTATTTTATCGCTTACTTTGATTGGTCTTTTCTTTGCAAAGCCTATTTACCAGATGAAAGTAATGACTTTTGGCGATTTTTTTAAGATTAAATATGGTGAGCGAGCAGAGTTTTTATCAAGTTTGGTGATGGTATTCACTTTTTTTGGTTGGATTGCCGCACAATTTGCGGCTGTGGGAATTGTGATGAATACTTTATTGGGTGTTCCGCTTTTTTGGGCTACGGTTTTGGGAGCTTGTATTGTGGTCTTGTATACTTATATTGGAGGTATGTGGGCGGTTTCAGTTACTGACCTTATCCAAACGGTTGTCATCATCGGAGGGCTTATTTTTGTGTTCGTAAGCGTTATCTTACAAGTAGGTGGCTTTGAGGTAATTATCGCAAAAACACCTGCTAAACATTTTGAATTTCTTCCCGAATCTAACCCCTCAGCAATTGCTAACTATGTAGCCGCTTGGATGACCTTAGGCTTGGGGGCAATCCCTTCGCAAGACATTTTTCAGCGAGTGATGTCTTCCAAATCTGAAAAAGTAGCGGTACTTACTTGTTATTTAGCCGCATTAATGTACATGGCTATTGTTTTTATGCCTTTGATAACGGCTTTGACAGCACATCAACTGTATCCTGATTTGGCAAAAGAGGATTTACAAATGATACTTCCACAGTTTGTAATGCAACATAGCCCTTTAGTTTTGCAAGTATGTTTCTTTGGGGCGTTGCTTTCTGCCATTATGAGTACGGCAAGTGGAGCTATGTTAGCACCAGCTACGGTATTGGCAGAAAATATCTTAAAACCACTCCTTAAAACCAAACAAGACCATTCATTGCTTTTTCTGATGCGTATATCGGTGGTGTTGATGGCTGTTGTTTCGTTTGCGCTTACACAGATGAACGGCAATATTTTTGAATTGGCAGCGATGGCTTCGGCTTCTGGTTTGGTATCATTGTTTGTACCTATTTGGGCAGCCTTATATTGGAAAAAATATACTCCTACAGGTGCTGTTTTATCTATGTTAATAGGACTATCTTCTTGGCTCTTATGGAATTTTTTGGGCGAAAAAGAGGCGAGCTTTTTAGGCACGCCTCCTGTAATAGTAGGTTTTGTGTGTAGTTTTTTAGCAATGTTAATTGGGAATCGTTGGGGAGAGATTTACCAAACTCCTGTTTCAGACGCTCCCGAATCTTAGGAAGGTTTGAAAGTAATAGGCAAGGTATATCGCATTCGAACGGCTTGCCCTCCTTGATAAGCGGGTTTCCAACGAGGTGCTAATTTTAATACGCGTATTGCCTCTTCATCGCAGCCATGTCCTAAGCCTTTAACAATAGCAAAGTTAGAGAGAGAGCCGTCTTTCTCGATGATAAATTGCACAAAAACACGCCCTTCTATGGATTGAGTACGGGCGGCTTCGGGGTAGCGAAGATTGGCATAAATGAATTGGTAGTAACCTGCTAAGCCATTAGTTTGCTCAGGCATTTTTTCAGCTGTGGTATAAACATCAGTTTGCGCATAGCTTTTCTGAGTGAAAAAAAATGTGATACCTAAAATCAAAATAAGGCAATAAAAAATATTTATTTTCATAGATTTCTAATTTGAAAGACTTTATACTTGATTCAATTCTTCGGGAGTAGGCTTACAAATTTGTTCAAAATTTTTCTTACTGGGTATATTTAATAAAAATAAAACAAATATCAACGAAATAATGGGTAGTGGCACCCAAGACTGCCCTGAAATGGCATACATAAAAATAGCCAGCAAATTGGCTCCCTCCCACAAAGCGGCACGCATCAATACTAACTTGCGGTATTCTGCCCCTTTTGTAGTCAAAGGTAATAAGGCAATTTGCTTTGGAATGAGCAGATTGGGAAGTATCCAACCTGCACCTAATGACATAACACTAACAAGCAAAGCTGAATACAAGAGCGGCTCTGAAAAATTTTCTCTCTTTAAAGCATCGCCTATGACAGAGAATACAACAAATACCGCAATTTGCCCTATTAACAATGAAAACCAAATGATTTTAATACCTCTTATCATAATTTCTTTATTCTATTTATAGTTTTACTTTTTTAGTAAGCATATCAGCCGTATGTTTGTCTTTGCCTAAGCCACCCAAGTGAGGACAATTCAACAAGGCTTGTGTACTTTCAAAGGAAACGGCTGCTTTTTTGTAGCCAAAGTTATCTTCCAATGTCTGAGTACTGCGAGAATCGCCCATACCTACCTCTACATCTTTCATTTGCATTTGGCAAGGGTGTTCATAGTGGCAAGCGTGAGTAATTTCTAATATTTCCTTGCGCAATGTTTTCATATAGTTATAAAAACGCACAGATTTTAAAGTAGGGTCAAGACCACTCTGCAACCATTTATTTTGTGTAGCAACACCCGCAGGACAATGATTGGTATGACAAATTTGGGCTTGAATGCAACCTATAGACATCATAGCTTCGCGCGCTACATTGATCATATCGCAACCCATAGCAAACGCCATGATAGCTTTGGCAGGAAAGCCCAAACGTCCCGCGCCAATGAATACTACTCTATCTGTTAAACCTCTTTCAAGGAAAATTTTATATACACTTGTAAAAGCAAATTGGAAAGGTAATGAAACGTGGTCTGCAAAAGCATGGGGTGCTGCACCCGTGCCACCTTCACCGCCATCAATCGTAATAAAATCGGGTCCCTTGCCTGTTTTTACCATCAAATCAGCCAATTCAACCCACATATCCAACTGTCCCACAGCCGACTTGAAACCTACGGGTAAGCCTGTTGCCTCTGCTATTGACTCCAAGAAATCTAATAACTCAGGTACATTGGAAAAAGCACTATGATAAGCAGGTGAGAGTGCGTCTTTACCCATCTCCAGACCACGAATTTCTGCAATTTCGGGTGTTACCTTAGCGGCGGGCAAGATGCCTCCTTTTCCCGGTTTTGCACCTTGCGAAAGTTTGACTTCTATGGCTCTTACGAAGGGATTTTTTTGTGTCAATTCCACTAATTTCTCCATTGAAAACTTGCCTGTGGTTTTATCACGCACACCAAAATAGCCTGTACCAAAGTGGAAAATAACATCAGCTCCAAAAGAGTGATAAGGAGAAAGTCCGCCCTCGCCTGTATTATGATAACAACCTGCCATTAAAGCCCCTTTGTTGAGAGCTGTCATGGCATTTTTAGAAAGCGAGCCATAACTCATAGCCGAGATATTTGCTACTGAATAAGGTCGCCAAGGTCTTCGCCTTTTGTTGGCTTCGCCCATTACCTTCGCACAAGGTAGAAAATACGGGTCTGTGCGATGTGGGTGGTCAGGTGCAGGTTTGTAAGCAAACATGGAAGGATTGATGAATACATGACCAGCCGCATATACATCTTTGTCTGTACCAAAACCCTCGTAGTTGTTTTCTTTTTTAGAAGAGGCATAAATCCAAGAGCGTTGGCTTCTATTGAATGGTAGTTCTTCGCGGTTATTGGCTACAATGTATTGTCTTAATTCAGGTCCAATAGACTCTAAAAAATAACGCAAACGCCCCACTACGGGAAAATTGTGTTTGATTGTTTGGCGACGATTGAATACATCGCTAATAAACATATACACAAGCCAAATAGGTATGAAAATGTATATATAGTGTAGCCAATAGGCTTCTAAAGAATAGATGGACTCTATGAAGTCAAGGAGTGATTGCCAATATTCATTCATAAGTGATAGAGAGATTAAGGATTTTAAGTACGAAAAGAACATACATTGTACCAAAAGTATAAAAAATAGAGAGATTCCAAGATTTTTTGAATAAATATTTTTTATAACATTTTGCCTAATCGTTCGTATTTTTATAAATATACAATTTGTGCTGTATTTGATTCATACTATAAAAAATGACTTCAATGATGACATCTATGACCCTCATCGCCTCTACTTCTAAAACGCCAGAGGTGAGTTATGATTTAAAAAACGGTATTTTCCAAATCAGGGGCAAATCTATCCCTGAAAATTCACGTACTTTTTATGAGCCTATTCACCTATTGCTGAATAAATACCTTAGTACGCCTGCCAAAAAAACTACTTTTACTTTCAAGTATGAGTATTGTAATTCAAGCACGCATGTAGAAATTGCGCATTTACTTCGTAGCCTTGAACAACTGCACACATCGGGCAAGCAAGTGGTTGTGTATTGGCTTTTTGAAGAAGGTGATGATGATATGCAAGAAATTGGGAATACGCTCAAAAGTATTACAAAAACACCTTTTATGATGATGTCTTATTAAAGATTATTGCCTATATTTGCTTCATTATTTATCATTTTTTACATTCTATATCAATTTAATTTTATCATACTTATATGAAACATTTTATTACATTTTTGTTTGGGTTATTGTTGTTTTCTTCTTGTATGATGCAAGAAAAAATCTATTTTAAAGCTGATTATTCTGGTAATATGACTTATAACATAGATATGTCGGCATTGATGGAAATGACCAAAAGTCTTGCACAAATGGATAGCAGTAATGCCCAAAAAGACCCTTCTAGTGATTTTAAGGAAATGATTGCCTCTTTGCAAAAACCCGAAGTGAAGGAAACAATGGAAAAAATAGAAGGCATCAGTAATTTTGCCGTAAATACTACCAATGGTGCAGATATTAATATTGCTTTTGAGTTTGCGAATCTTGCTGCGCTCAATAGAATGTACACAATTTTGCGCAATAGCAATGCAATGCAAGAGGGAAACATGCTTGAAGATGCTACTAATATCAAAACTATTGAATATTTCAGCCTGAAAGGTACAAGTTTGGTCTATGCCAATCAGTTCCCAAATACAAAACAAGAAGGGAAAAAAGAGCAGGAAGAGGTGAATATGGACGAAATGGGTGATGCTTTTAAAATGGAAACCATTCTTACTTTTGAGAAAAGCATCAAAAAAGTAACTGCCAAAGGTTTAGAAACACAATTGACTGACCGTGAGCTTAAAATCACTTGGAAAACTGAACACCTTACGGGCAAAAGCAAAACACCCGTAGTGAAGGTAGTAACACAATAATACCACTTTTTACTCAAAAAATATGATTATCATTAGGTTAATAGTCCTCTTATGCATTGTGGGGGGGCTATTTTCTTGTGTTGTGCAAGAGAATATTTACTTTAATGAAGATTATTCTGGAACGATGGAGTACGAAGTAGATGCTGTTACTTTTATGGCTATGCAAGGTTTGGATACCTTAGTGGGTAATGACTCTAACGAAGACGGAAAAAAGGAGATACTACATTTTCAGCAGATTATGGATTCTTTGCAAAAACCTGCATTGGCTAACTATTTCGAAAGTTTAGGGGGCATATCGAACTATACTTTAAGAGTTGAGCGAGAGTATGAGTTTTCTATTCGCTTCGATTTTGCAGATATTCAGGCATTGAATAAGGCGTATCATTTTTTCAGAAATTTAGACTTCAGCAACCAAGAAATGAATGTAGCACAACAAAGACCCTCTTTTGAGTATTTTAGGCTCGAAGGAGATGTGTTGGTTTTGAATAACAAAATTATCGTTCCAAAGCAAGAGGAACAAAATGAAGAAGAAGGAAATTATTTGATGAGTGGTGGTTCTTTGTCTTTTGCAACACAAATGTTTTTCAAACATAATATTGAGGAAGTACAAATTCGTTATGGCACGGGCTTGGATTGGGAACAACGGGAGGGTTCTTTGAAACTGGTTTGGAGTGCTGATGAAATGCCCAAAGAATCTAAGCAATATGCGATAATCAAAATAAAACTTGAGCGTTGATTTTGGTTTAGATACGAATGCCTAACACCAGTACATCATCAGTTTGTTCGTGTCCGTTTTTCCAAGTTTCGAAATCTGCTTTAAGTATTTTCGCTTGCTCAGATAGCGGAGATTGGCTAATGTTGACTAATAGCTGTTTAAAGTTTTTACGCATATATTTTCTTTTGTTCTGCCCTCCAAATTGGTCTTGGTAGCCATCAGTGCTGAGGTAGAGCATGTCTTGTTTTTGTAGCTTTATTTTTTGCGCCTCAAAGGTTTTATTTTCATATTGGTTACTTCCTATAGGGTACTTAGAGGTTCTAAATTCAGTAAGTTGCCCATTTCTGACTAAATAAAGCCCATTTCTTGCGCCTGCAAAAGTAACTTCACCATTTTGTAAGTCTAAGGAGATGAGTATTAAGTCCATGCCATCGTGTGTGCCATAGTCGCCATCAAGATTTCTTTGTTGGTGCAATGCATCTCTTACTTTTTGGTCAAGGTTTTGAAGAATGAGAGAGGGGTCTTCTACATCATTTTCATTGACGATTTGGTTGAGCAGGGAGTTAGCCATTACGACCATAAATGCGCCCGGTACGCCATGCCCTGTGCAATCTACTGCTGCAATGATGATTTTATTGTTTTTTTTGCTAAGCCAATAAAAATCGCCCGATACGATGTCTTTGGGTTCGTAGAAAATGAAACCATTGTCTGCGTATCGTTCTATGTCTTGAGCAGGGGGCAATATGGCATCTTGTATGCGTTTTGCATATTGTATGCTGTCTATAATGTTTCTTGTTTGTGCTTCTATCTGTTCGTAGGCTTTGCGGAGTTCTACGTTTTTTAATTTTTGTATTTCGGCTTCTTGTTTTGCTTTTTCTACCTGAAAAACAGCTTGTACATTTTTTAGTTGCAGGGTATTTTCTTCGCCCATCATATCTGTTTTTACTTGCATGTATTCTTCAAAATATTGCAATGCTTCCCAAGGTTTTTCTACTTCTTTGTAAATCTGGGCAAGCTGTTGGC
Source organism: Cytophagales bacterium (assembly GCA_004293905.1). Taxonomy (GTDB): domain Bacteria; phylum Bacteroidota; class Bacteroidia; order Cytophagales; family Microscillaceae; genus RDZE01. The sequence continues at coordinate 76,472 of RDZE01000016.1, forward strand.
AGATTTTCATGAGTTTGGGCTTGGTTTTAATATCCTTTGCAATAACATACCCTTGCTTGAGTGCTTCTATGCTTTTTTCGGGTTGTTGCATTTGTTGGTATATTTGCCCTAAATTAATATGGCAAGTAATGATACCTTGTTTATTGTTAAGTTGTATTCTAAGTGCTAAACTTTTGAGTTGGTAATCGATGGATTTTTCGTAGTTACCCAATTTTTCGTACACAATTCCTAATTCGGCGAGCGCACGGGCTTCGGAGGTTTTTACACGCTGTGTAACTGATATGTTAAGTGCTTCCTCTTGAATGTGCAAGGCGAGTTGTGTATCGCCCAATGCAAGATATATAGTACCTAAACCTATAATACTAGTGATTTGCCCCAAAATATCATTGGTTTGCTCGAAGAGTTTGGCTGATTTTTCGTGGTATTTTTTGGCTTGGTTATAGTCTTTGAGTTCTAAATAAAAACTACCAAGCATATAATTTGCCCAAGGCATCCACTCTATGAATTGGTGTTTTTCAAAAATAGTGAGTGCTTGGTTTACATAGTTAAATGCTTTTTCGTATTCGCCTATAGCCCAAAGCATGAGCCCCCTAAACCCATAGACCTGCCCTATGCCTCTTTCGTGTTGGTGTGCTTCAAATATTTCGTAGGCTTCTTCCATCATCTGAAAAGCAGTAGAGTAATCGGCATGGTAATAGTAGCGAGCAAAGGCAACATTGATTTTAGCCTCTGCCAAACCAATAGGATAAAAAATACTTTGTGCTATGTGCAGGGCTTCTTGGGCAGCATTTTCCGATTTTTCCATACTAAATGTACGTGCACGCCAAGACAAATGATTGAGCATATCAACACGTTCTTGTAGATTGGTAGAAGTGTTGAGTTTTTGCATTAATTGGTCTATTTCATCATTGATGGTGTTCATAAGCTATTCTTATTTTCAAAGACCAAGCCAAAAAACTAACTAAAGAGCCTTTTTCGGAGTGTGAACCAAACAAAACCGAATAGTACGATGAGTAGAGGCGGGAGTCCTAAATTGAGTACTTGCCACTGTGTTTGTTCTTGTGTGATTTTGATTCGGTCGAGTGGTCTTAGGGCTATTTCTTTTCTGCGTGCGGCAATGATGCCATTTTCTTCGAGCATATAATCGAGAGCATTGACGATGAAATCTTTGTTTGAGAAAGTAGCTTGTGCAAGCCTATCGAAGCCTAAGGGTAAGGGCATAGGGTTTTGCGTTTTTTTGTCCAATACAATTTCATTGATGGCTATATCGGCATCGGCACAAACAAGTATTTTCGTATCGGGGCTTTTGTCCTTGAAATTTTTGGCGCGTGGGTCGTTGGGGAGTATTCGGCTTTTGAACATAGAGGTGAACTGCCCCTCGAGGAGGTAGGCAATGGGCTGAAAACTTTTGTTGTAAAGTTTGGGGTCGGGTTGCTGCCTTGCTTCATTGAAAGTAACAAAGGCGGGCGTGCCTCTGAGCATGGTGTATTTGGAGGAAAACAAAAGGGGAGTTTTTTTGATTCCTTCGGCTTTTACGCTGTCCAAAACACCTACGAATTTGGTGGTGATGGCATCTAAATTTTTAACGATGGGGTGCTTTGCAAAAGTATTGATAAGCGGATAATATTGCCAAGGAATGGGTTGTATTCTTTGCTCTTCGCCTAAATTACCTGTAACCATAGGTATATAGGCACTGTTGAGGTCTTTGATGAGGTTAGGGGCTAAACGCACACCATATTTGAAAAGTAAGTCGGTGAGGTTGTGGTTGTAGGGGAAAGTAAAAGAACCTTTATCGCGGAGTACGCTATCCATATAAACACCGTTAGCATCTACAAAAAATAAGATTTTGCCACCATTCATTACATATTGGTCTAATTTATACTTATCATCTTGGTTAAAACTTGAATCGGGTTTTACGATAATGAGCGCGTCTAAGCCAGTGAGTTTTGTTTCTTTTTTGAGGTTCACTTTGAATACGTTATAAGTTGCCCCTAAACTATTGAGCAAGTCGGCTATTTCGAGGTTAGAGGCTTCGCCGTGCCCCTCGCTGAAAGCAATGTTCTTTTTGTTTTCTTTTTTGAGGGTTAGTTTTCTGATGGCAGAAGCAATGTTGTACTCTACGTTTTCTACAGATTGATTAAGGATTTGTTCGGGGCTGGGTGCGCCCGTTACTTTTTGATTGATGACTTTGAAGAGCATCAAGGGAATTTCTAAATTTTTATAGTAGAGCAATGCGCCCGGAAAAATTACTTTTTCTACTTTTTGGTCGCCTTCTTTGGCTACTACATTGTTGGGTATGATTCCTTTTTTGACCAATGATTGGTAGAATTCGCCTCTTTCTTTGTTGCTTTTTGCGATACTTGGGTCTATAAATTTGTACTTTATTTTTTTGCCCGCATAACGCTGAAATTCGTCTAAGGTTTCTTGAATGGCATTTCGGAGGCGTTTGAAACCTGCGGGTAATTGTCCTTCGAGGTAAATTTTGATGTATATTTCGTCATCGAGGCTTTCTAAGAGTTTTACGGTAGCATTGGAGATGGTGTACCTTTTTTCCTCTGTAAGGTCGAGGCGGGTGTAGTAAAAATTTGCCAAGTAGTTAGTGGCAATGAGTAAGAGTAAGGTAAGTAAAAAAATGAGTATGTCTTTGTTCTTTTTCTTCATACGATTTTTTTATATGGTAACGTAAAGGTTGTTGATTTTGTATATATTTTAAAATTTACATGAATCGGATAATGAGTACTTCTGCCAATACAAATGCAATGGCAATGATGAGCATGTATTTCCAAAGATTGACTTGTATGTTTCTGTTTTTAAATTCAGTGATAAAATTATTGTTGTTGCTTTGTAGGTCAAAAATTTGCACATTTTTTTGTTTAGCAAAAATGCTTTTAAGCTCATCTGGGCTATAAAAATCCATTTTCGATTCGTCTTTGGCATAGTTCAATGCAATGTAGGCAGCAGTGGTATTGTCGGGGTTTCTGAGTTCGTAGTGCCCTGCGAGGGTTATTTGTTCGGGGATTTCGAGGAGTAGTTCGCCTTCGTTGAATTGTTGTGAGGGCACATATTCATTTTTGCCTTGCACTATCTTGAAAAGCTGATTTTTTGGGTTTTTGTCTATTTTTAGTCGGATTATTTTTTCTTGGAAATTATAAGCTACTCTTTCGTCTAAGGTTTTGCTCAGTGAGGCTATTTTATACATTACGGGTACAAAAAGTGCGAATCGGGCGAAGTTGCTATATTGTTTTTGCAGAGGGGCTGCCATCACATAAATTTTACCTTTTTGAAGGCTATATTCACTGAAAAAGCGTTTCCCATTTTTGTAGCTCAAAAGATGATTGCCTGCGCCCGACCATTGCAATACTTGGTAGGCTACGGGCATTTCCATATTGCTGTTAGGGCTTTTCTCGAAAACACCTGCAAAAAACGGATTATTGATATCGGGCACGGCTAAAGTATGGTTGGCACGCCCTCCTGTACTGTCAGCTTCTATGCTTTTGAAAGTCGAAACGCCAAGTTCGTTCAAGAAATCTACGAGGCTTTTATCAGGTTTGGCAGGTGGAATGAGTACAATGCTGCCGCCTTTTTGGGTGAGGGTGCGGAGTACGTTTTTGAGGTCGCCTTCTATTTGATTAATTTCATTGAGCACTACTACATTGGCACTTTCGATGAGTTTGTAGTCTATGTTATTGATGTCATAGTCTTTGATGCTGAATACATTTTCGTTAGAGAAAACTTGAGTAATGTAGAGTGGTGTATTTTTTTGGGTAAGATTGATGATTTTGATAGTAGGCGAGGCATTGAGTACAAAAAAGTACTCGTTGTCGAAAATAACAGGGAAATCTTCAAAAGTAATTTTGCATTTTTTGTAGCCTTTGCCATCTACGGTGAAGTTGAAAAAGGCATTCGCTTGTGAGTTAGCTGTGATGCTCAGATTGGCAGTAGAAACTTGACGCTCGTCTATAAAAAGTTTTAGTACAATGTTTTTATAATTTTCTTTGCTAAAATTCCTAATTCTTATGTTAAGTTGGTTGCTTTCCATTGCCTTAATAAAAGGATTGGCAAGCCATACAGAATCTACCATAAGGTTGGGCGTTCGTTCGGAGCGTATAGGAATGAGAAAATAGTTGTTAGTCGTGTCTAATTTAATTTTGTTAAGGTCGCCTGAGGTGCTTTTTTGGAAATCAGAGAACCAAAAAATTTGGTTGCGTTGGTTGTTTCCTACTTGCCTTTCTATGAGGTTGAGTTGTCTTTTGAGTACTTGCGCCAAACTACGATAAATAGGTGCAAAATCGAGCGTACTGAGGCGGTCTTCTACGGTTTTAGCATCTATGGGGTATTGCTCTTTGTTCTCAAATTGATTGGTGAGTAGTTGGAAACGTGTTTCTTTGGGAAATACTTTTACCAATTCGTTCATTTGTACGGTGGCAAGGTCTAAATATTTTTCATTGCCCGTAAGACTTTGCATACTGAATGAATTATCGATGTACAAGGATACTAAGGAAGAGGTATTGGCAAAGTTTTTCTTTTGTGGGCTGGGGATAAAGGGCTGTGCAAAGGCTAATACTAAAAAAAACACAAACAAAAGCCGCATAAGCAAAACAAGTAAGTGCTTGAGCCTTCTGAAAAAATTGGTTTCTGCTTTTACTTCTTTGAGCAGAGCAACATTGGGAAAATAGATTTTTTTTACACGCCTGAAATTAAAAATATGAATCAGTAGGGGTATGGCTAAGGCTGTTAAAGCCCATAAGAACGATGGATATACAAATTGCATAGTTTAGTAGAGTGGCTCAAGAGGCACAAAGATAGGCTATTTTTAAGAAAAAAATCAAAATCAAAGTTAAAAGTCTAATATTCTCTCTATCCTAATAAAAATATTAGTTTTGGGAAATACTTGGTAATTTGGGTAGTTTTTATTAAAATTGTATGGAGAAAGGCGCGGTTACGTTAGTTTTATCAAGTTATAAGTAATTCTAAAAACAACATCATTATGAAAAACAACTTAGTTATTTTGACTTTAATTTTATGCTGCACTTAATTAAGTAACAGCCTTTAATATCGTACTTAGAATATTGCGGAGATGACGATTATAGAATGAGCATTTTAAATGTTATTGAGCAACGATGCTAAAAACCTCACCACAGCGCGAATACTTTTCTGTCCCATTTTAACAAATTAATTACATGATAATAAAAAAGTTTGAGCAAAATCAACAAAAAAAACTAACCGAATTTGTGCTTGGAATCCAAAATGGAGAATTTGGACTTGATTTCAAGAATGATGAACAAAAGGATTTACTGAACACTTTTGAATTTTATAAAGATGGCGGATTTTGGATTGCTGAAATAGACAACAAAATTATCGGTTGTATTGGATTACAAAAATTAAATCCAAAAATTGGTATACTGAGAAAAATGTTTGTACAAAAAGAACTTCGGGGAAAAGAATTGAATATTGCTCAAAAACTATTTGAGAAGCTAAAAGATGAAGCAATTAATCTTGCATTTGAAAAAATTCTTTTGGACACCCCTTCTGTTGCGGAAGCCTCGCACCGTTTCTACCAAAGAAATGGTTTTAAAGAAATCGGAAAAGATGAAATTCCCGAAGAATATAGTTTTCCTGATAGAAATTCAAAAATCTTTGAACTTAAACTAAATTAAAACACAGACTCACAATATAGTATTCTTAACAGCGATAAGTGAGTATTCTAATAAAGGTAGCATTACAACCCATAGTACAAAGTTATTAAACCTTTTGCACCAAGATTCGTAACTAACAATACAATATTAAATCCTACTTATATGATAGTCATTGGTATTTTTATTCTTTTTATAATAGGCGGGAGTATTCTTTTGATGGCAAACACCAGCGAAAAAATTCAGAAAAAGTGAAAGATTCGCCTATAAAAGCAATACAAATTAGCTTTTTTCTTTGGCTGTGAAAAACATTTACAACCTTCCAAAAAGACATCAGAGATTAGTTAAGAATTTTTCTAAGCATCGATGTAAGATTTCGTACACCTCCTCAAAATCTTTTTCAGTTCCATAATAAGGGTCAGGCACGTCTAAATGTTTGCTTGCAGTGTCGTATTGGCGCATCATTACTACTTGGGCTTGCGAAGGCGAAGAAAGTTTTTTTTGCAAAGCGATAATGTCTTGGTAATTACTTCTATCCATAGCAATAATATAGTCAAATTGAGAAAAATCTTCCAAACGGATTTGCCTTGCGCGGTGCGTCAACGTTATGCCATTGTTTTGGGCTATTAACCGCGAGCGATGGTCGGGCAGTTCGCCTATATGATAAGCAGCAGTACCCGCCGAATCGCAAGAATGGGAGAGTGATGATTGGGCAACCATTGCATTAAAAATACCTTCTGCTAATGGAGAGCGGCATATATTCCCTAAACAAACAAAAAGAATGCGCATTGGTATTTTCAAAAAAAGTGAGTGAATCAAAAGTAATAAATTCCTAATTGACGCAAAGACTTTTAACAGTTTTTAAGTAAGAAAGGTTGTAATGAAAAGGTTTTTTTTGCTACTCATGTAAGCACAAAATTATTCTTTTATTTTATCATCAAAACAATCATATAAAGTAATATGAAAAAACTATCTACTTCCCTCATTCTATTGGTGGCATTGGTCATCAATGCATGGGCACAAGGTGTAAACCTTAAAAACATGGACAAAAACTACAAACCTCAAGATGATTTCTTTATGTATGTCAATGGTAATTGGGACAAAAACACCCAAATTCCTGCCTCTGAAAGCTCTTGGGGTTCTTTCTTAGAAATCTTAGAAAACAACCGCAGTGTCTTGAAAGCAATTCTGGAAGAGGCGGCTAAAAAAACAGCTACCAAAGGCTCTGATGAGCAATTAGTAGGCGATTTTTATACTTCAGGTATGGATACTGTGAAGCTCGAACAATTAGGTTGGCAACCCCTCAAACCCGAATTAGAAATCATTGACAAAATCGTTACTGCTGATGATATTATGAACCTCGTTGCGCGCATGCAACGCAACAGCTTAGGTTCTCCTTTTGGTGTTTTTGTAGGAGCTGATGCAAAAGACAGCAAAATCAACGCCCTACAAATAGGACAAGGAGGCACTTCGCTCCCTTCACGTGCTTATTATTTAGAAAATAATGAGCGTTTTGAGAAAATTCGCGCGCAATACCTCGAGCACATCGCCAAAATGTTCACCTTAATGGACATAGATGCCGAAACAGCTAAAAAATACGCACAAACTATATTCGCCATCGAAAAACGATTTGCAGAAGCACAGAGAACACCCGTAAACAATCGCGACCCACAACGCCGCTACAACAAAAAAAATATAGACGACCTCAAGCAAATGACTTTCAATATCAATTGGGACAATTATTTTGCAGCAGTAGGGGCTAAAAACGTAAGCTATGTTTTAGTAGGCGCACCCGAATTTATTGCCATGTTCGACCGTATGCTTGGCGATGTTCCTGCAAACGATTGGAAAATTTACTTCAAATGGAAATTGCTTTTAGGCTCAGCCCCTTTCCTAAGCAGTTCTTTCCGCAAAGAAAATTTTAACTTCTATAGCACCACCCTACGCGGCGTAAAAGAAATGAAACCCCGTTGGAAAGATGTGCAAGCCATTGTAGATGGAAACGTAGGCGATGCATTAGGAAAATTATACGTAGCAAAAGCCTTCCCACCCGAAGCCAAACAAAAAATGGAAGAAATGATTCAAAACATCAAAGAAGCCTTTGCCGAAAGAATCAAAAAACTAGATTGGATGAGCGAAGCCACCAAAGCCGAAGCACTCAAAAAACTCAATGCCATCACCTACAAAATAGGCTACCCCTCTGTATGGAAAGACTACAAACAATTAGACATTCGCAAAGATGACCTTCTGGGCAATTTGCGCCGCGTAGCCGAAATGGAACACAATGCAGATATGCTAAAAATAGGACAACCCGTTGACAAAAACGATTGGTTTATGACTCCGCCCACTGTCAATGCCTACTACAATCCTACTGTCAATGAAATAGTTTTTCCCGCAGGAATCCTTCAACCTCCTTTCTTCGATTTCAAAGCCGATGACGCAGTCAATTATGGTGCTATAGGTGCAGTCATAGGGCACGAACTGACACATGGGTTCGATGACCAAGGCAGCCAATTCGATGCCGATGGCAACCTTCGTATGTGGTGGGCAATAGAAGACCGCGAAAAGTTCGAGAAAAGAGCCCAAATGATTGTAGAACAATACAACGAATATACAGTACTCGATAGTGTGCACGTAAACGGAAAACTTACCTTAGGTGAAAATATTGCCGATATTGGCGGGCTTACCATTGCTTATGATGCACTCATGCGCTCTTATCAGAAAAAAGGAGGCAAGCCCAAAGCCATTGATGGATTTACTGCCGAACAACGCTTTTTCTTGGGTTGGGGACAAATTTGGCGTTCTAAATACCGCAATGAAGTAGCTCTTGAGCGTATCAAAACAGACCCTCACTCTCCGGGCTATTGGCGCGTAAATGGAACTCTTTCTGCATTCCCTGCTTTCTTTGAGGCTTTTGGTATTCAGGAAGGTAGCAAAATGAGAAGAAATAAAGACAAAATAGCCAATATTTGGTAGTATCTTTTTTTGTCATAAAAACAAAAGCCTACAAGCATATTAGTTCTTGTAGGCTTTTTTATAGCATTATTGTCCTCCTATTTATTTTTCAGGGTTGAGCAACAAAGGCGTTTTGCCATCTGTAATGATTACTTTGCTGTTGCTCGATTGCGATAAATCTTTAAATGCCTCAATACTCATAAACTGCAACAAAAGCGGTGTCAAATCTTGGCTGATGATGCGGTTATATTCTTTGATGCCTTCAGCTTGTATCTTAAGCCTTTCTGCTTCCATACGTTCTTTACTCAGTACAAACTCCATTCGTTGTGATTCCTGCTCAGCTTCTAATTTGTCTTCTACAGCACGCGTAAGACCTGTGGGCAATTTTACAGTTTTCATCAGTACTGACTCTATTACAAAGCCTCTTTTTTCCAAAAGCATAATCATTTGCTCTTTTACGGCTTGTTCTATTTCGGCACGTTTAGAGGAGTGCATATCTTTGGCAAAAAAACGCGCTGAAACATCGGCTACAGCAGAGCGAAAGACAGGCAAAATGAGCGTAGTTTCGTATTTAATACCTGCTTCTTTGAGTATATCTATTGTTTTTTCGGGAATAATGTGGTACAAAATAGATATTTCTGTATTGATAGTCAGACCTTCTTTGGAAGGCAAATCGACATTTACTTCCAAATTAACAGTACGAACAGGTAACTTGATGATGCGCGTAAAAAAAGGATTAATCAGGCGAACGCCAGAACTATACACGCCAGAGCGAATACGACCTAAACGTCTTTTTACGCCTACTTCGTCTTGGCGAACAATGGAACAAGACTGTACCAAACTAATCAGTGAAGCTAACAAAACTATTTTTGCAATTGTTTTCATAGACTTATATTGTTAAATGTTGAATAATAATAGTATTACTATTTTTTATAGAATACTTACTAACCATTGAAAAGTTACACTATTATTCATTTATTTTCTTTTTTATCCTTTTAATGGACGGGACTCGAACCCGCGACCTCCTGCGTGACAGGCAGGCATTCTAACCAGCTGAACTACCACTCCGTCTATTTGAGTGTGCAAAGGTAGTGAGATTTTTTTTATCTGCAAATTTTTTTTGTATTTTTTTTCAAATTTTAAAGCCCATCAATAGTACATCATCGGTCTGTTCGTTTGTTCCTCTCCATTGTTGGAAGAACGTAGCTATTTTCTCTTTTTGTGCGGAGAGTTCTTCCCCTTGAATAGATTCTAAGAAGGTACGTAATTTTTCTATGCCCATTTTTTTATTCTTTTCCCCTCCAAATTGGTCTTGGAAGCCATCGGAGTACAGATAAAACATGGTAGGCTGTTCATCATCTAAATCTATTTGATAGGCTGTAAAGTTACGTTCTTCTTTGTATTCATCACCGCCTATAGGGTTTCGGTCGCCTTTGATAAGGGTTATTTCGTTGTTTTTGAAATAAATAATGCTGCTTCTTGCTGCGGCTACGAATGCTTGTTTTTTCTCTTTTTCCCAAACAACTACAGCGATGTCCATTCCGTCTTGGTTTTCGTTTTCGCGTTGGTTGAGCGATTTTTGAATGCCTTTGTGCATTTCATACAAAATGAGGTCAGGTTGGTGAATTTCTCTATCGTGAATGATATGGTTGAGCAATGAGTCGCCTATCATGCTCATGAGTGCGCCCGGTACGCCGTGCCCTGTACAATCAGCGACTGCTATGATGATTTTGTCGCCCTTATTGGCTAACCAATAAAAATCGCCTGAAACAATATCGCGCGGTAAATAGAAAATGAATGATGCGGGTATGGCTTCTTGTATTCGTGTTGTGTTGGGCAACATAGCTTCTTGTATGCGTTTGGCATATTCTATACTTGCGGTGATGTCTTCGTTTTTGCTTTCTATTTCGGCTTTTTGCTCTATAAGATTTTCCGATTGGACTAAAATTTCTTCTTTTTGTTGCTCCAATTCTGCATTTTTCTGGAGTATTTCTTGGTTTTGTTTTCTGATTTCGATGGTTTGTTCTTCTACCAATTGTTGTAGTCTTATTTTTTGGGCTTGAATGGCTTTGATGCGCATGCGTACCCCTGCAAAGGCAGCAAATAAACTACTTCCTATAAAAATAGATTGCACCCACCACCTTCGCCACCATGGAGGCGTTATCTCAAAGGTATAAATAGCGGGTTCTTCTGTCCATTTGCCATCATTGTTACAAGCTCTTACTTTGAAAGTATATTTTCCGTAGGGCAAATTGGGGTAGACGGCTTCTGTTTTATTAGAAACAGGCGACCAGTCTTTGTCCACGCCCTCGAGCATCCATTGGTAGCGTACTTTTTCATTTACTTCGTAGCTCAGGGCTTCGAATTGGAATGTGATGTGATTGGAGTCATAAGGCAGCACCAAATCTTCGGGCGTATTGAACCAAGGCGTGATGCGGCTATAAAATTTTTGGTATTTTTCCTCTTTCCAAGCAATCTCTCTAAAAAATAGTTTTATATTGTTAATATATATTTTTGGTGCTATATTATTAAGCGTATCTTCTTCGGGGTTGTACATCATTGCCCCTTTGATAGTTCCGAACCATATACGCCCTTTGGTATCTCGATAGATGGCTGCTCCGTTGGCTTCTTCACCCGAAAATCCATCATATTTGGTATAGTTTCTTATTTTGGCAATATCACCCTTGTTGTCTAAGGTTATTTTGTCAGCACCTTTTTGTGTACCTATCCATATTGCATCGCCTGTTTGGTTGGTAGTGATGGAGTAGATAGTGAGCGCGGAAACATCAGAATTATCGGGGTTGTAGATGGTTATTTTTTTGCCATCATATTTATTAAGTCCTCCGTTAAAAGTAGCAATCCATATTTGTTGGTACTTATCTTCAACTACCTGCATAATTAAATTATTAGAGAGCCCTCTTTGTGTGTCAAAGTGTTGTATTTTTTGCCCTGAGATGGCTGTAAGCCCAAAATTGGTACAAACCCATATCCGTCCTTTGGAGTCTTTGTAAATTGAATGTACGAGGTTATTGAGTAGTTTCCCATTTTGGACATTAAAATTGACTACGCTTTTGTCTTCAGTATTAAACCTATATACGCCATTGCCCCAAGTAGATAGCCAAAGGTATTTTCCATCGGGTATTATCCAACTTGCGCCTAAATTGTTGGGTAATCCATATTGATTATTAACATTTTGGTAGCTACCGTTTTGAAAACGCAACACGCCTGCATCGGTAGGAATTAGAAAAATGCCTTTTTCTATTTCATAGAAAGGTTTTACTCTTCCCAAGTTGTTGTTTCCTTGAAAAATGTCAGTAAAAAGTTCTTCTTTATCTGTCCATTTTGCTAAATGCCCACTATTACTCCCTATCCAATAATTACCTTCTAAATCTTGTTGTACACTTCTAATAATTTCCCCTAATAAGCCTTCTGTTTTGGATAATGATAAAAAACGACTTTTGCTTAATTTTACCAATCCATTCCCACTTGTACCTACCCAATAATTACCTTCAAAATCTTGTATTAAGTCATTGTTAAGGCGACTTGGCAAACCATTGATGTTGGAAAAAGTCTTGAAGGTGATGCCATCATACTTTACTAAGCCCAATGTATTGACTAATATCCATATATTTCCGTTTCGGTCTTCGTAGAATTTATTGATTTGATTGATAGCAACGTTCGGTGGAAGCTTTAACTCTACGAATTGTTTGTCTTTATAATATCCAATAACTGCGTTTTGTTGATTAGCTACTCCTAACCATACCCTGCCTTGTTTGTCTTCAATAAGAGGGAAAAGGGTTTTATCTTTAAATAGTTCTACAGAGTTTTGAATTGAAGACGCAAAGACACTCTTCCCATCATATTCATATAAGCTATTGGGAGTGCCTACTGGAGCGTTTTTTAGGCGTATTTGTATAAGAATATTACCATCTTTGCGGCGTATAATGCCTTGAATAAATATATTTTGAGAAAATATTTTGGGGAATAGCGTGCGAATATTTACATAAGTAGGTTTCTGAGGGGTGTTCTCGAAAATAAATATCTCTGATTGGGATTGGTTTTTATTTTGATAGAGCCAAATTTTGCCGTTTTTATCTTCTATTATTTGTGAAAAATTATTTTCTAAAATGTCTCCTTCTTTGGCAGGAAAAGTATGAAATTCTAAGCCATTGTAACGACTAACACCCGAAAAAGTGTTAATCCAAATATTCTTTTTACTGTCCTCGTAAAGTGTTCGTACAGAAGTGTTAGGTAGCCCATCTTTTTGAGAGAAAACCTGAAAGTGAAAGCCGTTGAATCGTACTAAACCACCACCATTTGTACCCGCCCAAATAGCCCCACGCGAGTCTTGGAGCAGAGCCCAAATCTCAGATTGAGGCAAACCTTCTTCAAGAGAGTAAGTGCGGAAGTTATAGCGTTGTGCTTTGAGGCTATGTTGTAAAAACAAACCAATAGCCAACACTATGTATAGCTTTAAAAAGTATAGTTTCATTGTATAGTTTAGTTATTTATGTCACAAAACAGCTTAGACAAATTTAATCATTTTTATACAATCATGCAAATCTATAGCCATCTCCTTCTATTAGTCGTTTCATTTTAACTTTTATTAGTCTTTTGTTGCAAAAATTTCAAACTTGGGTTGTATATTTGACCCTCCAAACTAAGTTTTGCACCCCAAATGAATGCTTCTTTTTACCCCTTTCCGCCTAATAATACTCAAGAATGGACTGAAAAAATCATTCAAGAGCTAAAAGGCAAATCCATTGAGTCTTTACAAATACCCCTTTCTGAGGGCATTGTGCTTTCGCCTTTTTATACTAAAGATAATTTACCTCCTACATTGCCTACTTTGCACCGTAGTACGCCTACATGGGAAAATATCTTTGCGATAGAACCAACCGATTTTACTCAACTTTCTTCTTTCATTGCTGATGGGGCAACTTGTTTTTTCTGGAAAGTGAATAATTGGCAATCACTACCCACAGAGGCTGCAAAATATGCTTGGATACTTGAGAGTGAAACATTGCCTACAGATACTGTTCTATTGCCCTCAAAAAGTATTGTGGTATGCGATTTTGTAGCCCAACATGCTGCTAAGGGGCTTGTGTTAGAAACTTCACATTGGCACAATTTGGCAGATAGGCTTCGCAAAAATACCTCAAAAGAAACCAAACTATTGGGCATCAATGGCAATATTTTTCATCGAGCAGGGGCAAATGCAGTGCAGGAAATTGGGTCTATCTTGGCTATGTGGGTTACTTATTTAGACCAACTCACTGACGAAAATATCCCTATTGAGTTGTTGTTTCAGCACTCTACTTTTCATTTATCTGTAGGTACGCACTATTTTTTAGAGATTGCAAAACTGAGAGCACTTCGCTACTTGACGCATTTCATCGCCCAACAATATTTGACTACTTTTCAAGGTTCTTTTGCTATCTATGCGCAGGGCAATTTACAAAACAAGGCTACTATAGATGAGCATAACAACATTCTTCGCTCTACAACAGAAACCATGTCCGCAGTTTTGGGTGGGGCAGAAGGTGTGATGATACCTGCTTTTAGCCAAGAAGACAAAGCATTTGCTCGCCGAATAAGCCACAATATCAATTTGATATTGAAAGAAGAGGCACATCTCGATAAAGTACTTGATGCGGTGGCTGGAAGTTATTATTTAGAAAATTTAACACAGCAAGTGATAGAAAAAAGTTGGGATTATTTTCATCAAATAGAGCACAAAGGAGGTTTTTTGAAAGTGATAGCACAAAATTGGCTACAGAAAGACATTGCCTCCGAAGGCGGAAAACAAAAAAATGCAATAGCATCGGGGCAAAAAACTTGGGTAGGTGTCAATAAATATATCCCCAAAGATAGCAATACGAAAGTACAAGAATGGGCTATAGAACCACTGCATTTATTTTAACTTCTTTTTTCAAAAAAAAATAATGAATAACTATACCCAAAAAGCCATTTTCTTAGACCGTGATGGAGTCATCAATGTTGAAAAAGGGCGTTACATAGCACATTTAGACGATTTTGAAATCATAGAAGGTGTAACCGAAGCCTTGCAAACACTCAAAAAAGCAGGCTATCTTTTGGTAATTGTTACCAATCAAGGAGGAATTAACAAAGGAGAATATACACACCAAACCGTTTTAGATATTTTCGCCTATTTACAAAGCCAATGCAATGGTGTGATAGATGCACATTATTATTCACCTTACTCCAATGCCACTACACGCTCATTGTTTAGCAAGCCCGACTCTTTGATGTTAGAAAAAGCTATAGCCAAGTATGGTATCGATGTGAGTCAATCTTGGTTGGTAGGCGATGCCGAACGTGATATTGTAGCCGCCCAAAAGGTGAATGTAAGAACTATACACGTTAAACACGCGCTCAATGAAGCATTGACCATAGCCGATTACCACGTTGGTAGTTTGGCAGAAGCTACTGCTTTTATTCTTAGTCAGGATTATAAGCCCAACGCAAATACGTAGCACCCCAAACAAAACCTGCTCCAAAGGCTGCCAATAAAATATTTTGCCCTTTCCGAAAGTCATTTTCCCACTCCCAAATGCACAATGGAATGGTGGCAGCAGTGGTATTGCCGTATTTTTGTATATTGATAGTTACTTTTTCTAAAGGTATATTGGTCATTTGTGCGGTAGCCTCTATGATACGCAAGTTGGCTTGGTGTGGAATGAGGTAATCTATATCTTCGTTTGTCAAATGGTGTTTTTGCATCATCTCTTGCGATACCGCAGCCATACCTTGTACCGCATATTTGAATACTCTTTTTCCATCTTGGTAGAAAAAATGTTCTTTATTTTGCACTGTCTCGAGGCTTGCGGGTCTTGCAGAGCCGCCTGCTTTCAAATAAATAAGGTCTTTGCCTACGGGGTCGCAGCGCAATATTGTATCTATAATACCATCTTCGTCAGGGCTTGGTTCAAGCAAGACCGCCGCAGCCGCATCGCCAAAGAGTATGCAACTGTTGCGGTCTTCGTAGTCAGTGATACTGCTCATTTTGTCAGCTCCTACAACGATTACTTTTTTATAGCGTCCAGAACGTATGTAGTTGCAACCTGTTTCTAAGGCATATAAAAAACCTGCACATGCTGAAAGCATATCAAAAGCCAATGCTTTTCGTGCGCCAATACGGTCGCAAATCAAATTAGCGGTATTGGGGAACATCATATCAGGGGTGATGGTAGCACAGATGATGACCTCAACTTCATCGGCTTCCATGCCTTTTTTCTCTAATAAGTTCATTACTGCATGCGAAGCCATATAGGAAGTGCCTAAATCTTTGTCTTTCAATATTCTTCGTTCCTCTATGCCTGTGCGAGAGGCTATCCATTCGTGGGAGGTATCTACCATTGAGGCTAATAGCTCATTGGTGAGTCGGTCAGGAGGAAGCCATGCGGCTACTCCTGTAATGCAAGGGTATATTTGATTGTTCATCATAAAATGACTGTTAGTTCAGTTATTAACGCAATGTATAAAATATAACTATTATATACAAAAATGACCATTAGTTTTTTGTAAAAAAATAAAAAAAAGCACTGTTATTGAGTGCTTTTTTTAGATAAAATATAATTAAATAAAGATTTTTATTGACTATCTCCTTTTGTCCAGAATCCTTTTACTCTTTTGTTGAGTTTGTCCATAAGGTTCATATAGACAGCCAATGCTAAAATGCCTATTTGTATGCCAAATAAAAAATAGGCAAATACAGAAATAATAATGAATATGGTAAGAAAACTTGTCAGTGAAGCAACTAAGGAGATGTCTTCATTTTTCTTTTTAGAAAACCAATTGAGTAGGTGCTGAATCCATCTTCCATATAATTCTACGGTATAGAAAGTAGTAAATGAAATAGAGAAGAAACAAACAAAAAGAAAACCAATCAATGCCCAAGTAACTTGGTTGTCGCCTGCTTCTACTGCCAAGAAAGCATTTAATAAGATGAGAGGTCCTTGTGTGTTGCCATAGATGGTTTCGTGTATATCATTGTTATTATTGAGGTCAAAATCACCAATAAAAATGATTCTATTTTTGGTAAGTGTTTGTAAAAAATCTTTGGGTGCGAATAATAACTCTCCTAAGTAGGTTTTTGCGTATTTTTTAGTGTAGGTATAGTCAAAGGCTCTGAGGCGGTAGTCTAAAATAAAAGAGGTGAAGATAGGCTGCTCACCTAAATAACTAATACCTGCAAAGCTGCTTTTTTGGAACTGCTTTTTATAAATTTTTTCATACATCAGTAGGGGAGTCGATTTGATAGAATCGTTATGAAAAAGATTGAATTTGATAACTACATCATCGGTTTTTTCGATGTCAGAAAGTCCTAATTTCTCTTTTGGAATGGCTAAATCGGGGTATACAAGGGAGTCTTTTTCATCACGGTGGTAGGAGATGATGAGGTTGGGTAATTTTTTGATGGCTACCAAAAGTAAGCTATCGCTGGCGGCTTTGCCCATAAAATTTACGTCTAAAATAATCATCTTGTAGGTAGGCTTTTGGCTCAGTGTGTCTAAGAAAGCGGCTAAAGATTGGCGGTTGGTGATGGCTTCTTGCCCTATAGGAAATTCGGGGGCATTTTCGTCAAACTTGTCTATAAGTTCTTTTTCCCAAGCTACATCTACGAATAGAAAACGGCTGCTATCGGGTTTTTCTTCCCAACCCAAGAGTAGGTTTTTAGTTACAGAGGTTGCCCTTAGTAGTAATAATTCATCACCATATATATAAGGTAGGCTTAGTAGAAAAAACGTAATCCAAAACATGACCATAGTATTGGCTATGCTTATACCAATGACAGTGAGTATTCGAAGTCTTTTTTTCATAAATAAAAATTTGTTTTAGTCTTCCCAAAATCCTAACATTTTTATGGCAGTAATGGCGGCTTCGTCCCCTTTATTGCCGTGTTTTCCACCAGCTCTATCTAATGCTTGTTGTTGATTGTCAGGAGTGAGTACGCCAAAGATGACAGGTTTATCATATTTGAGGCTTACCTGAGTGATGCCTTGCGCTACAGCATGGGCAATAAAATCGAAGTGCCTTGTTTCTCCTTGAATGATGCACCCTAAGCATATAACAGCATCGAGGTCGTCTCCTTGCGCAAGCCATTGCGCGCCTAAGGAGAGTTCGAAGCTTCCGGGTACGGTATGTATAACAATCTGATTGTCTTTTACGCCGTGTTTTTTAAGGGTATTGATAGCACCTTCCATGAGTTTGCCCGTAATTGCTTCGTTCCATTCGGCAACTACGATGCCAAATCTCTTATCTGTAAGGTTGGTATTCAGGTTTTTTTGGGTGTATTCGCTTAGGTTTTTGAGTGAACTTGCCATTGTTTTTTTGCTTTTTATTCAAATTAAAAATATTTTTGGTAAAAAAGCAAATGATTTTCTCTTTTAGTGATTTGGAAAGTTCTCAGAAAATAAACAATATCAGTAAAAGTAGGCATTTAGCGAATCAAATGCCTACTTAAACAGTTTTTATTTAGTTACCACTGAAACAAAGGGTATTGTTTCATCATTTTATTAATTTCTTCGCGTACTTGTTTTATTTTGCTGTCATTTTCGTGGTTAGTAAGTACAATATCTATCCATTCTACTATTTGTAGCATTTCATTTTCTTTCAAACCGCGTGTAGTAACAGCAGGCGAGCCAATGCGCATACCTGAAGTAACAAAGGGGGATTTATCGTCAAAAGGCACCATATTTTTATTAATGGTGATGTCTGCTTTGATGAGGGTTTCTTCAGCTATTTTGCCTGTAAGGTTTTTGCTACGCAAATCTATGAGCATTAAATGGTTATCTGTTCCGCCTGAGATAATTTTATAACCTCTCTCTATAAAGGCTTTGGCTAATACTTGCGCATTTTTTTGTACTTGTATGATGTATTGATGGTAGTTTTCGCTGAGGGCTTCGCCAAAGGCAATTGCTTTTGCGGCGATGATGTGTTCTAAGGGACCTCCTTGCGTACCCGGAAAAACTGCCAAGTCAAATAATTCTGATAGTTTACGAAGTTCGCCTTTAGGGTTTTTAATGCCAAAAGGGTTTTCTATATCGTGGCGAAGCATAATCAAGCCACCACGCGGTCCGCGGAGGGTTTTGTGTGTGGTGGTAGTTACTACGTGGCAATGTTCGAGAGGGTCGTTGAGTAATCCTTTGGCAATAAGCCCTGAGGGGTGTGAAATATCTGCTAAAAGGAGTGCACCGATGCTATCAGCAATCTGGCGAAGGCGTGCATAGTCCCAATCGCGTGAATAAGCAGAAGCTCCACAAATCATCAATTTGGGTTTTTCTTTTTGTGCTATAGTTTCTACTTTGTTCCAGTCTATTGTACCTGTTTCAGGTTCTACTCCATAGAAAGTAGGGCGATAGGTTTTGCCTGAAAAATTGACGGGTGAGCCGTGCGTAAGATGCCCTCCGTGCGAAAGGTCAAAGCCAAGAATGGTATCATTGGGTTTGAGGAGTGCTAAAAATACGGCTGCGTTGGCTTGTGCGCCTGAGTGAGGTTGCACATTTGCCCAAGATGCATTGAATAGTTTTTTGGCGCGGTCAATGGCTATTTGCTCTACTTGGTCTACTATTTCGCAACCACCGTAGTAGCGTTTTTTGGGTAAGCCCTCTGCATATTTATTGGTAAGCACAGAACCTGCGGCTTTCATTACTTGTTCGGAAACTAAATTTTCGGAGGCGATTAGTTCTATCCCGTGCAGTTGTCTTTCGTGCTCGAGTTGTATTAAGTCAAAAATTTCTTTATCCATAAGAGTTATTGGGTATTATAAGCGTTAATATTTGCTACTTTGAAACAAGGGCAAAGTTAAAAAACAATTTGAGAATATTTCTATAGAAACCTATTGGTTTTTCTTATGACAATTTTGAGATCGTTGGTTACAACTTGAGCAATGAAGGTTTAGTTTTCCTCTGCAATCAATTCTTTTTGTCCTACCACTACTTCTGCCATTTTTTCGGTATGTAGATATTCATTGGCTGATTGTAAAATTTCTTCAGCGGTAAAGGTTTGCAGGGTTTGGAAATAATTTTCGTAATATTGATAATCTAATTGGAAGAAGTGAATAGATTTGAACCTATCTGCCCAATCGAAGGGGGTGATCAATGTGCTGGCAAAACTTCCTAACATGTAATTGCGAACGGTTTCAAGTTCTTCTTCGGGCACTAATTCTTGTCGTAGTTTTTGGGCTTCCTTGTGTATTTCTTGAATGGTAGCACGTGCAAATTCTCCTTTTACATCAGCCCCTATTACCCAATAACCAGCTTGTTGTAACATTGCTAATTGTGAATAAATACCATAAGTATATCCTTTTTCTTCTCTGATATTTTTCATGAGCCTTGAACCAAAATACCCGCCAAAAATTTCATTTAAAATAGATAAATGAAAGAAATCTTTATGTGTTTTGGTAGGTAATAAACTTCCCAAACGAATAGAGGCTTGCAAACTATCTGATTTTTCTATCCAATTGCTTTGCGTATTGGTTTCGGTACTTGGGTTGATGGTTTTTGTTGGGTTTGTATAATCTGCTTGCAGGGTCATTTTGCCTAAAATATTCTCAATTTTTTGACGAATGGCACTGTCTACATAGCCCGAAACAATGAGGTCAAAAGGTTTTTGGTAAAAATACTTTTGGTAAAAAGTACTAAGTAGTGAGGTATTGATATTTTGTAGGTGTTCCTCTTCTATACTGTTGCCATAGGCATGATGAGGAAAAATAGCTTTTTTGAAGGCTTGAGTAGCCAAAAAGGAAGTTTTTTGTTTATTGATTTGTAAATTTTGAAGGAATATATTTTGAATATTTTGAAGTTCTTTTTCAGGAAAATTGCAGTGTTGTAGTATTTCTGCTAATAATAAAAGGATTGGTTCTAAAAATTTAGGCAATACATACAACACAATAATACTTCTATCGGCGAGGGCGTTTGTTTCCATAAAAACCCCATATTGGTCTAAGTAATTGCTGATTTCTTCGGAGGTTTTTTGGGTAGTACCCTCTGTAAGCATACGTGTTGTGAAGTAAGATTCTCCTATTTGTTCTTCAAACAATACACTGGCTTTAAAAATAAGTTCTAAGCGCACAATAGCCTGCGAATCGGCATGAAAAGAATACATCTGTAAGCCATTGCTTAAAGAATACACCTCAGGGTGTACAAAGCTCACTTCTTTGATGGTTTGGAAAGACGGGGCGATATTTCTGTCAAGATAAGTCATAAATTTGTAAATGATGATAAAAAGGGGGTTATGTCCTACTAAGCATTTGACCTCTGTAGGCATCTAATTTAAGAAAAACAAATAGCAAAATGGTAAAAGAAAGTAGGGAAGAGCCACCATAACTGAAAAAAGGCAAGGGAATTCCTACAACAGGGAATAAGCCAATCGTCATGGCGATATTAATGGAGAAATGGAAAAACAAGATAGAGGCTACTCCGTACCCATAAATGCGCACAAAGTGGTCTTTTTGCCTTTCTGCAATCAAAATGAGGCGATAAAGTAAATACATAAATAGACTTACAATGACCAAACTGCCTAACCAACCATACTCTTCGCCGATGGTGCAAAATATAAAATCTGTACTTTGTTCAGGTACGAAATTGAGTTTGGTTTGTGTTCCTTGTAAAAATCCTTTGCCCAATAAACCACCTGAGCCAATGGCTATTTTTGATTGTCGTATGTTCCAACCTGCTCGTAGTACTATTTCAGCATTATCAGGATTGACTAACACCATAATTCTATCTCTTTGGTAGCCTTTTAGTACATTATTAACGATATAGTCCGAACTCATCACAAACAAGATGGCTACCAATGTAACAATCATTGTAGTAATCAATAGGCGCGACATTTGCCTTACTATATTGAGTCGGATATAAAGCATCACTATCAGGGCTATGCTCAAAAGTGTAATGATGAGATAAATTTCGGCTACGAAAAGCGTAAGTACGAACAAGATAATGGCTGCAAAATAACTTGCAAACCAGCTATTGGGCAAACCTTCGCGGTAGAGTACAAAAATAAAAGAGCTATACACCATTGCCGAACCTAAATCTCCTTGTCTTAGAATCAAAAGAGCGGGTATGCCTATGATAGCTCCTGCGGTAAGGCGAGTTTGCCAATGGTCTAAACGTATATTAATACTTGATAAATACTTGGCTAATGCTAAGGCGGTTGCAAATTTTGAAATTTCGGAAGGCTGGAAACCAAACATTCCCAGTCTGAACCAAGAAGTAGAGCCGGCTATTTTAGAACCCAAAAATAAGACTAACAAAAGTAATAATATTGCTCCTGCATAAACAAGGTAGGCAAAATTGAAAAAGAAACGAAAATCTATGGCTACTATGGCAATAATGACAATAAAACTCGCACCAAAAAACATCATTTGTTTGGTTGAATTGAGCGAAAGCCCAAAGTAAGCAGTTTCGGGTTGGTACACTACCGCAAAAATATTGAGGATGCCCCAAGTTACTGAAAATAGATATAACAAGACGGTAATCCAATCAAAAGTAAGACGATTGCTTGGGTTTGAGAGTGTAGTCGTTGTCAAGGAGATAATTTTTTTTTGCACAAAATTAGTGTAAAAAAAAGATATTCCCAACTTTTTAAGTAAAGGAATATCTTCTTCGTAATGATAAAGGATTTTTTATTGTTTCATTTGCCAAACATCATTGTTAGAGTCTATGTCGGGCAACACGCGGTCAGGGTCTAAACGTACTTCTTTGATTTTTTTCTTTGTGCTGTAGATGTATTCGTATTTCGTACCTCTTTGCCAGATTTCTACGGGTAGTTTGATACGTACTTTTGTATTATCTTCTTCGGTTATTTCTAAAACTACGGGCATTAGTACATTTTGGCGGTTATTAAGGTTGATAGAGTAACCTCCTTCTATGGGATTTACTGTTTCTATGCCTTGGTCTATGTTGTCATTGGTATAGAACCAGCTACGCCAAAACCAATCTAAGTCTTCTCCCGCTCCATTTTCCATTGCATTGAAAAAATCGTAAGGGGTAGGGTGTTTGTATGCCCAGTTTTTGATATAATTTTTGAATGCGTAGTCAAATCTTTCAGTGCCTAAGATATACTCGCGAAGCATTAACAGCCCTGTGGCGGGTTTGTAATAAGCCGATACACCTAAAAAAGCCTCCTGCACTATATCAGGGTAGGTAGAAATAGGCTCTCTCTTGTCGTATTTGAAGTAAAAAATAAGGTCGCGTGGGCTTTTGAGTAGCGCATTTTTGAGGTATTCTCCTTTATTGAAATTTTTGGTACTGTAGTAGTTGATAAAAGTATTGAAGCCTTCGTCCATCCAAGGATACAAACGCTCGTTATTACCTACAATCATAGGAAACCAATTGTGCCCAAATTCGTGGTCAGTAACGTCCCATAAATCAGCCGTTTTTGATTGCCAATCACAGAAAGAAACGCCCGGATATTCCATACCTCCTACATAGCCCGCTACATTGACTGCCACAGGATAAGGATACTCAAACCACATTTGGGAGTAGTGTTCTATAGAGGCTTTTGTATATTCTGTGGAGCGTCCCCAACCATTAGTACCTGCACTTTCTACAGGGTATACAGACATTGCCAATCCTTTGCGCCCACTTGGAAAATTGAGGCTGGCGGCGTCCCAAATAAAAGCTGTAGAGGAGGCAAAAGCCACATCGCGGGTGTTGCTCATTTTGAAGTGCCAAGTGGCTTTTCCTTGCTGCATAGGACGAGTTTTAGCAGTGTTGCCTACTTCTTTTTCACTAATAATCATCACTGTTTTATCGCTATTTTTGGCAGTTTCTAAGGCTTTGATTTGCTCAGCAGTAAGCACTTCATTGGGGTTTTGCAACTCGCCTGAACCTACCACAATATGATTGAAGGGGACAGTTACTTTATAGTCGAAATCGCCATATTCGCAATAAAACTCACCTGCACCCAAATAGGGCTCTATATTCCAACCTTTTATGTCATCATATACTGCCATTCTTGGATACCATTGTGCCATTTCGTATACTACGCCTTTTTGAGTAGCCAAACGCCCCATTCTATCAGAGCCTTTTTCGGGTATGATGAAGCTATATGCCATCGTAATTTCTACTTTTCCGCCTTTGCTTTTGAGTGCTTCGCTGAGTTGTATTTGTAGACGAGTATCTGTGATTACAAATTTGGCATCATTTCCATTTACTTTTAGGCTTTGGATTTGATAACCACCGTCCATATTTGCGCCTTCATAACGCCCTTCATTGTGCAGAGTAAGCGAACCTCTGGAGTCTTTTGTGAATTTGTTTTGGTCTAATTGTAACCATATAAAAGGCAATTCGTGGGGGCTGTTATTGGTATAAGTGATGGTTACATTGCCCGTAATTTTGTGTAATTTATCATCTAATTCTACTTGTATGGCATAATCTGCTTTGTTTTGCCAATAGTTTTCTCCGGGCATTCCAGCAGCCGAACGATAAGGAGTGCCGTGTTGATATTGAAGGATAGGGTCAAAGTAAGATTGATTATTTTTAAGTTGAGCCTTGGCTATTTGATAACCCAAAGTGAGTGATAATAATAGCATCGAGAGGCTCGATAAGTATTTCTTTATCATAAAAAAAAGGTTAATGGTGATAACTACATTGAACCCCAAATTTATGCATTTTTTTTATATTTTCTTTTCTTTTTTGCATTTCTGTACCACAAAATACCCAAAGTAGTAAGAAGAACATAGGGTACGGAAGCCAAATAAACAATCCCTGCATTGAGCCCACTTCCTATTTTTTTGCCTTTGCTAATGTTATTTTCTACGGTTGCGCGGCACATAGCGCATTGCCCATAAGCCTTAGTAGGTGGCAGAATGACAAGGCATTGAAACCATAAAAACAAAATAAGAAATGTGCGTGTTGCCTTTTTCATTGGTTTTGGGTTAGTGAGTATAATAGGGGCTAATCATCAAATAAACCAATACACCTGTAATGGCTACATAAGTCCATATCGGAAAAGTGTATTTTACGATACGGCGATGGCGGTCGTATTGTTGGGTAATGCCAAAGTAAATAGCCAAAAGCACAAAAGGGACTACTACTGCTGCTAAAATGATGTGTGTAAGTAGTATAAAGTAGTAGATATAACGAATAAATCCTACACCACCATAGGGCGTAGAATCAGCGTTATTGTGGTAAATGACATAAGAAACTAAGAAAATAGAAGACAACACAAATGCAGACATCATCATAGTACGGTGCATTACTATGTTTTTCTGGCGAATGAAGTAATACCCTACAAGCAAGCACATAGCTGTTGCTGAGTTGATAAATGCGTTCAGGTGTGGCAAAAAGGAAACTTCTAAACCTTCTATTTTGGTATATTTAGCACCAAAAAACAAGTAAGCCACCACAATAGGAATAGCAACAGAAAGCACACCTATCAGGGTGATATACAAGCGGTTATTAATGGGAGGAGTGGTTGTTTGTTCCATAGTAGTATTATTATAACAATGATTATGATTTTTATAAATGATTGGTTTCTTTTTCTAAAATCTTAATTTCTACAAGGAGTCGTTCTATTTCTTCGGGTTGTGTGCCATCGTAGTAGCCTCTGATTCGTCCTTTTTTATCTACCAAAATCAATTTAGAAGAGTGGATAAAATCGGGTGTTACAGTGTCTTTTTCTTCACCTGCGACAATATAAAAGCCTTTTTCTGCCAAATGATAAATATCTTTTTTATTACCCGTCAGAAAAAACCATTTGTCTTTTTGTGCTTGGTAGCGTTGGGCATAATTGAGAAGCACCTCAGGGGTATCGCGTTGAGGGTCTACTGTAAAGGAGAGAAGAGTTATATCAGTATTTTTCTCAAAAGTATTTTGAATGCGTCTTAATCCTTCCGACATTTTGGGGCAAAAATTGGGATTGCCACAACTTGTAAAGAAAAAATCAGCTATTACTATTTTTCCCGCAAGTTGTTTGCCATTGAATGAGCGGTTGTATTGGTCTTTTAGTTCAAAAGAAGGAATTTGATGATAAATAGTATCTCCCTCCTTCACTCCTTGAGGGTAGTAAATAGGGAGTTTGTATTCATTTTTACCAAAGAAATGTAAAAATCCATACACAAAAATAGGCATCACTACAATTGTGACCAGCAAGCTGAGTTGATATATTTTTCTCATGCTCTTATAACTATGCGTAGGACTTTATTGTTTGCAATTAAGCACTTTGGAATATGGCATTGCCTTCCATAATAAGCGCGATAATCAACCAAATAACAAAAGCCATAGGAAGTAAGATAGCATAAATAAGGCTTTTCGCTTCGTGGCGTAAGTGCATAAATTCACCTACAATGTAGCCTGCTTTTACTATCGTCATAATGATGTAAAGAATTACATTCACATTGTGAGAAAAGATGTGGCTTAAGGCGACGAAAAACTCTAAACCAGTAATTCCTAAGAGAATCCAGAAAGTGAACCAAATACCTGCGGTATTGGGTTTGGCTATTTCGCCTGTCGAGTCATGTTGAGTATGTTCTGCCATAATGAGATAAGACTTTTTTTTGCAAAAGAAAGAAAAATTATTTTCTTTGCGAAAGATTTAGCCAAATTATTTTGAAAAATATTTTTATTACAGGTGCTAATGGCTTGATAGGAAGCTATTTAGTACAACATTTCATAAAAGAAGGATATACTGTACACGCCTTATACCGTACTTCGAGTGATATTGCTTATTTGTGGGAGCTAAAAAATCAAATTCATTGGCATGAAGGCGATATTTTTGATACTTTGTTGTTAATAGAGCTATTCAAAGATATAGATATGGTAATACATGCAGCGGCTATGGTTTCTTTTCATTATAATGATAGAAAAAAAATGTACGAAACCAATGTTGTAGGTACTGCCAATATAGTAAATGCGTGCTTAGAAACAGGTGTTAAAAAATTTTGTTATATTAGCTCTGTGGCTTCATTGGGCAGAAAAAAAGGCGAAACAGAAATAAACGAGCTTTCAAAATGGGAAGACAATGAAAAGTTTACTTATTATGGTCAAACCAAATATTTGGCAGAGTTAGAAGTACAAAGAGGCGTAGCAGAAGGGCTTGATGCTTTTATTGTGTGCCCTTCGGTAGTGTTAGGCGTTGGAGATTGGCGCAAAAGTAGTTTGCGTTTATTTGAGTATGTACAAAAACAAACACCTTTTTATACTTCTGGCTGGATAAATTATGTAGACGTGCGCGATGTTACTCATTGCATCGCACTACTTTTGGAGCAAGGGAGAGCAGTATCGGGTGAGCGATTTATATTGAATGCAGGCGTAACCACATACAAAAATTTATTTATGCAGATAGCCAATAGGTTGCAGAAAAAAGCTCCTCAATGGCTCATTAGTAATTTTTGGCTTATGTTCATCAGTCGATTTTTACGTTTGTTACAGTTGCTTACAGGCATTCGTCCCAATCTCACACCAGAAACGGCGCAAGCCGCAATATATCAGTTCAGTATTGCAAATGAAAAAGTAAAGAAGCAAATAAACTATTCTTTTTTATCTCTTGAGCAAACCTTAGACTGGGTCATAGAAACGGGCAATCAACAAAAAGAGCCTCGTTATTTAGGAAAATCGGGGTAGATTACTTTGCTGAGGAACAAGCCTTGTGGAGGAGCCGCCGCGCCTACCAAACGCCTATCTTTCTGCAAAATAGCTGTTTCTAATGTCTTGATATTCATTTTTCCTTTTCCTACCTCGAGCAGTGTGCCTACTATCGCCCTTACCATACCTCTTAGAAAACGATTGGCAGTAATTTCAAAAACCCAAAGATGAGGGCTATAGTGCCAAGTGGCTTGCTTAAGTTGGCATTTGAAATGTTGCACATCAGTATTCACTTTTGAGAAAGATTGAAAATCTTCGTACTGCAAAAGCATTTGTGCGGCTTCTTGCATCAATATTTCATCATAAAAACGACTATCATCATACACAAGCCCCTCTAAAAAGGGATTTTTACTCCTACTTATTCTGTATTCGTAGCTCCGCCAAAGAGCATCATAACGGGCATGCCATTGCACATTTACAGGAGTAATGTTTTTAATGACAATGTCATGAGGTAGTATTTTATTGATATGATACAACCACTGCGAGCGGTCAATTTCGATATCAGTATCAAAGTGAGCGAATTGTTGTTCAGCGTGTACGCCTGTATCGGTACGCCCACTCCCTACTATTTCAAGGCGTGTTCGCATCATTTTTTGCAGTGCATTTTCTATGCTTTCTTGCACCGTGATAGCGTTGGGCTGTGATTGCCAGCCGTGGTAGTGAGTGCCTTTGTAGGCGATTTCTATGGCATAACGCATAATAATCGTATTCTAAGAAGAAAATTTTTCTAATTGTCTTAGTAGCGCGCTCAAATCTTTGGGGTAGGGAGCTTCAATAGCTACTTCTTCGCCATTGAGTAGTTTAAACTGCAATGCGCGTGCATGCAAAGCTATGCGTGAAATAAGAGGTTGCTCTTCGGTATCTTTTTTCAGGTTAAATTTTTTCCTTTTTATTTCCGACAAAAAAATAGGTTTTCCACCATATTGTTCATCAGCAATGATAGGGGCTTTAAGTACAGCAAGGTGTATTCTGATTTGGTGCATACGTCCTGTCAAAGGGCGACATTCTACGAGTGTATGATGGTTGTAGGCTTGTAGTGTTTTAAAAAAAGTAAGTGCTTCTTTCCCTTGTTGAATGTCTATTTTTACAAAGCCTGTGGGCAGTGCCAAAATGGGGTAATTGACAGAAATGTAGTCAAAATCGTGTATTCCATTGACTATAGCGTGGTAAATTTTCGCGACTTCGCGCTTCTCAAATTGGATAGAGAGATGACGATAGGCTTCAGGATTTTTGGCAATGGCTAATACTCCAGAGGTTTCGCGGTCAAGGCGGTGGCAGAGTTGCGCACTATCTATGTATTGGCGTGCTAAGGCAAGCATATTACTACGCCCTTCGGGGCTGCGGTCGTGTAGACTTGAGAAAAAAGGAGGTTTATTAACTAAAATATAATCCTCGTTTTCGAAAAGGATTAAATCTTCAAAAATTATTTTTTTCATACATTATCTGAATGGTTGATTTGCGGCATAATACTATTTTGTTGGGTGAAGGCTTTCTTGAGGTAAAAACGAAATGCTGTACCTTGTTTTTTTTTGCTTCTTACTTCTATCTTAGATTGGTGTGCGTCTAAAATTTGTTTTACAATGGCTAAGCCCAAACCTGAACCACCTCTTTCCTTATTTCGGCTTTTTTCTATTCTGTAGAAGCGTTCAAAAATGCGGTCTGAGTGTCGTTTTGGAATACCTCTACCGTTATCGGCTATGGCAATATCTATGTATTCATTTTCTGTTTCAGTAAAACTTACACTTACCCAACCGCCTTCATAGCCATATTTTACGGCATTTTCTATGAGGTTCATCATTACTTGGTGTATGCGGTTATAATCTGCTAATACATAAATATCTTTGTAATTTTCTTCTGCAAAAAGGAGGGAAATATTCTTTTCGGCAGCTTGTTCCTCAAGTTGCTCAAATACATCACAAACGATTTCGTAGAGGTCTAATTCTTCTAATTCCATTTTTAGCACACCTGCTTCAAGTTTTGAGAGGGTGAGCAAATCTTTGACGAGTTTATTGAGCCCATCGAGGCTTTTAGCGGCTTTACTCAAAAATTTTTCTCTTACATTTTCATCGTCTATAGCACCTTCGAGCAGTGTCAATAAATAGCCTTGAGCGGCAAAAATAGGGGTTTTGAGTTCGTGCGATACATCTGCCAAAAATTCTCTACGGTAGATTTCCAATCTTTTGAGCTCGTCTATTTCTTGTTGTTTAAAAGCGGCATAATCATATACTTGGCTATTGAGTTTGTGTAGGGGTTGTAGTGTAGCACGTGTTTCTTTTTTGATGAACTTAAAATCTTTTTTTTTCATTTTTTCTAAGGCTTGGTATAGCTCATTGACTTCATTGAATATCAGAAATTCAAAAGTAAAAAAAGAAAGTAAGTAAGATAGTCCAAAAGTGATAGTAAGATTGCTTAACAATGCCCAACTGCTTACTTCAGGAAATAAAGAGAGAAAGGCAGTACTGATGAGTGCTACCAAAAAAGCCAAAAATAAAGAGATCGTTCTTATATTCATAGCTTCTAATAATCAGTTTGGTCGGCAGTGAGTTTATAGCCTACTCCTTTGATGGTTTTGATATAATTTTCGCCTATTTTTTCACGTACTTTTCTGATGTGCACATCTACTGTTCGTGCTAAAACATATACATCAGAACCCCAAATGCTTTGCAATAAATCATCACGACTGAATACTTTTTCGGGGTTTTGGGCTAAAAAATACAGTAGTTCAAATTCTTTTTTGGGTAGTAAAATAGGTTGTTTGTTTTTGAAAACAGTATAGCTTTGCTTGTCTATGACTAAATCGGCGAAACTGACAGTTTGACTGCGTGTATTTTTCTTGCGGTCGCGTCTGAAAAAAGCAGTAATTCTACCCAAAAGAGCTCTAATTTTGATAGGTTTTACCAAGTAGTCATCAACACCTACATCGAAAGCGGCTACTTCGGAGTATTCTTCGGCGCGCGCCGTAAGTATGATGATAAAAGTATCTGCCAAGTCGGGTATTTCGCGAATACGGCGGCTTGTTTCTACACCATCTATTTTGGGCATCATAATGTCCATAATGATAAGATGTGGCAAATAAGCTTTGGCTACCTCTATGGCATCTTTGCCGTTGTCGGCGGTTTTTACCTCATAACCATTTTTTTGGAGGTTATATTTGAGCATTTCTAAAATATCGCTGTCATCATCGACTACCAAAATGCGATAAGAGATAGGACTGTTTTCCATTGTTTTATACTAAATTATCAATGTTTGATGTGTTAGGTCTTGAAGGCTTATCGTTGAGAAATTGTGGTGAGTGATTATTGATGCGACAAAGTTAAAAAAATATATTATTTTCGCCTTATTAAAGTTTCTTTCTCTTTACAAATTTACTTGCAAAGAGAAAGAAAAGCATTTTTTTATGGATTGAGTACTTTTGAAAGAGCCTCTTCAAGGGTTTCGCCTCTAAGGTTCGCGCTGACTACATTGCCTTCGCTATCAACCAAATAATTCATTGGGATACCATCTACACCATACTCTACGGCGGCGGCATTGTCCCAACCTTTGAGGTCAGAAACGTGATATTCCCACGCCAAACCATCTTTTTCTATCGCTTTTATCCATTTGCCTTGGTCATTGTCCAAAGAAACACTAAAGATAGTAAAACCTTTGCCTTTGTAAGCATTATAAGCATTGACAACATTAGGGTTTTCGGCACGGCAGGGGCCACACCAAGAAGCCCAAAAATCTATCAATACATATTTGTGTTTTTTCAAAACAGCATAAAGCTCTATTTCATTACCATTGACATCTTTCATGCGAATGTTGGGTACTTTTTGGTCTTTCGCATTTTTTCGATCATTGTTGCGTGTACTGCTGCGCTCTTCCTCACGGGCGTATTCAGCGTCTTTCTTGTTGGTGGCTTGAGTGTTTTGGCAACTATAAAAAACAAAACTCAAAAGTCCTAAACATAATAAAGCAATTTTTTTCATATTTTTTGGGGAAATGTTTCCTAATAAAAACATAAATTTAGGGTATTTTTGTTGCAAACTAAAATAATATTTCTGCATTATGACTATTAAAGAAGCACAACAACTCATAGATAAATGGATTAACACTACTGGCATCCGCTATTATAATGAACTTACCAATACGGCTATTCTTATGGAAGAAGTAGGCGAAGTAGCACGCCTCATGGCACGCATCTATGGAGAGCAATCTTTCAAAGAATCAGATAAGGATTACGATTTAGCCGATGAAATGGCAGATGTAATGTTTGTATTAATGTGTTTGGCTAACCAAGCTAATATTGATTTGACCGAAGCACTCATTAAAAACTTAGAGAAAAAAACACAGCGTGATAAAGAACGCCACGCAAACAACGAAAAACTAAAATAGGCACTACAAAATTTCAAAAAAAGATTTGAAAAGCCATATTTTTTGCCTTTTTTTACGCCCCAAATTAGATAACAACAAAGAAAATATTAATATAACAAAAAATCAATGAAGATTATTATACCAATGGCAGGCATGGGCAAACGCATGCGACCTCATACACTTACCATTCCTAAACCTTTAGTGCCCATAGCAGGCAAACCCATCGTTCAACGCTTGGTAGAAGACATCGTGAAAGTGTGTAGCACCCCCGCCGATGAAATAGCCTTCATCATTTCGCCCCATTTTGGCGAAGCCGTAGAGCAAAAATTACAACAAATAGCCCAAGCCGTAGGAGCAAAAGGAAGTATTTTTTACCAAGAAGAACCCTTAGGCACTGCCCACGCCATTCTTGCTGCCAAAGAAGCACTAAAAGGCAATCTTGTGGTGGCATTTGCAGATACACTCTTCAAAGCCGATTTTATGATGGATACCCAAAGCGAAGCAACTATTTGGGTGCAAAAAGTAGAAGACCCCTCCGCATTTGGGGTCATCAAGATGAATGACAAAGGAGAAATTACCGATTTCGTAGAAAAACCCAAAGAGTTTGTTTCTGACTTAGCCATTATTGGCATCTACTATTTTAAAAATGGCGAGCAACTCAGAGAAGAATTGCAATACCTTTTAGACAACAATATAAAAGAAAAAGGCGAATATCAACTCACCAATGCTTTAGAGAATATGAAGCAAAAAGGTGTAAAATTTATCCCCAAACAAATAAGCGAATGGTTAGATTGTGGTAACAAAGATGCTACCGTGTACACCAATCAACGCTACTTAGAATACATCAAAGACACCCCTCTTATTTCTGAAAAAGCAACCATCAAAAACACTACAATCATTGCACCTGTATTCATTGCCGAAGGCGTAGAAATACATAACTCTGTCATCGGTCCGTATGTATCTATCGGAGAGGGGACAAAAATTTCACATTCTATTATCGAAAATTCAATCATTCAGACCCAATCTGTCGTTATACATGCAAACCTCGCCAATACAATGATAGGCAATGCCGCACACTATCAACGCAAACCTTCAGACCTAAGCATTGGCGACTATAACGTATTCAAAGAATGAAAAAAAAGCAATATATATACACCATTACCCTTTTGATAGGGATACTTTGCTACACAAGCATCGCAAATTCACCTATCGCATTTGCCCAAAAAAAGAAAGAACCTAAAAAAAAGGACGTTGTCTTTGCTAAAAATCTCACTCCTCCTGAAATAGAAGTACTCTTTACAGAAGCCCTCAAATATTACTTCTTAGAAGACTACAGCACTGCTGTTTCTCTTTTCAACCAATTAATTCTGCAAGGCGTTGAAAAAGCAGGCATCTTTTTTTATGCTTCCAAAGCCCATTGGAAAATAGGAAGCAAAGAAACAGCCATAGAATATGCCCAAAATGCCATTGAACAAGAGCCAACCAATAAATACAACTATGAACTTTTGGCACAATATTACCAGCAGATAGGCGAAACAGAAAAAGCCCTTAGTACCTACGAACAAATGGTACAAAAAGCTCCTAATACCGAATTGTACTACCAATACCTTGCCGAGCTATACCAAGAAGCAGGGAAAAATGCCTTAGCCATTCAATATTATGAAAAATTAGAAGCACTTTATGGAGTCCAAAAAGATTTCACAAGAAACAAACAGAAAGTATACCTCAAGCAAAACGACATAGACAATGCCATCAAAGAAGGGCAAAAACTAATACTTAATTTTCCAGATGAGCCCCTCTATTTACAAGAACTCATTACTATATTGATCGAAAACAACAGAACAGACGAAGCCCAAAAACTCATAGAACAATCCTTACAACAACCTTATCCAAACCCACAACTCTATGTACTTTTGTGCGAAATATATCTCAAAAAAAATGAAAGAGAGAAAATAATCGCACTTCTTCCTAAAATTCTCCAAAACCCCGATATAGACCCCGATACTAAAGTAATACTGTTAATTACCAATGCGCCAATAGCCCAAACACCTGCCGAAAAAGAACTATTTTCAACCCTTGCCATAGGATTATTTCAAAAATACCCCAACAACGCAACTCTGGCAACCTTAGTAGGGGATAAAAAAGTAGAGGAAAAAAAATATAAAGAAGCACTTCACTACTACCTATTAGCAGCACAGTTAGGCAACAATACACAGCAACATTGGGTACAAATATTAGAAATAGACTCCGAGCTCGCGCTCTACGATAGCCTACTCAAACACACCGAAGAAGCCCTTTCTATATATCCCAACTACGCTGTATTTTGGCTCTATAATGGAGGCGCATTATTAGCCCAGAAAAAATACGAAGACGCTATAGATGCACTTGCGCAAACAAAAAAATTATCCTATGGTAGTGTAGACCTCCTCACTGATGCCAATAGAATGATAGGAGATGCTCACCAAGCTCTACAAAACTACCCTCAATCAGACCAAGCCTACGAAGAAGCCCTCAAAGCAAATCCCAATGATGTTTTTACGCTCAATAACTATAGCTATTATTTAGCATTAAGAAAACAAGACCTTAGCAAAGCCATTCAACTTTCTGAAAAACTGATTACCTTAGCCCCCGAAAATCCTACTTATATGGATACACGCGGATGGATACTCTATCAGAATGAACAATACAAAGAGGCGATTCCCTGGTTAGAAAAAGCCAGCCAGCTCACCGAAGATGCCCTAATATGGGAACACTACGGAGATGCACTTTTCCAAATCAATGAAATAGAAAAAGCCATAGAGCAATGGCTAAAAGCACAGAAAAAAGGAGGTGCTTCTGACAAAATAAACCAAAAAATTCAAGAAAAAAGAATTGTAGAATGATGCTTCAAAGACAATTTTGGATTTACTATTTCAAACAAAATACCCTCATCTTATCACTGATTGCTTACTTAGTAATATCAGTACTCCTAAAATCATATACAGGCATAGATTTTACCATTCCTTGTCCTTATAATTATTTTTTAGGAATCGAGTGCTATGGCTGCGGACTCACTACTGCCTGTACCAAACTTGCAAAAGGCGATTTGGTAGGAGCGAGCCAAACCAATTGGCTTGTTTTTATTGTACTACCCACTTGGATAGCATTTATGGTATTAGACCTACAGCACCTCTATCAAAGATTTAAGAAAAACACAACAGAATAACCACTACCCATGCAACAACCCATACAAAACTATATAGAACACACACTACTGCGTCCCGATATAAGCGATAAAGACATCGAAAACCTCATAGACGAAGCCATCAAATACCAATTTGTAGGCGTATGTGTTCCTCCTTATTGGGCAAAAAAAGCCCGCCGCGACATAGGTAAAAACCCTATTCAATTGGTAACAGTAGTAGGTTTTCCGCTTGGGTATAGCCGCTCAGAAGTAAAACTCAAAGAAATAGAAAGTGCCCTCCGCGAAGGTGTCAATGAATTAGATGTTGTAGTAAATATCTCTGCCATCAAAACGGGTATGTATGGTTGGGTAAAAGCCGAAATAGCACAATTTGCCAAAATGATTCATGAACAAGAATCCTTTCTAAAAGTCATTTTAGAAACCGCTTATCTCAACCCACAAGAACTTGAGCAAACCGCCAAAGTATGCATAGATGCAGGAGCAGACTACCTCAAAACCTCTACAGGCTTTGCTCCCACAGGTGCGGAAATAAGTACTGTACAACGACTCCGAAGCCTCGCACCCTCCCATGTAGGCATTAAAGCCTCAGGTGGCATAAAAACCTTAACACAAACAGAAGCCTTCATAGAGGCAGGTGCCGAACGCATAGGCACTTCTGCAAGCATAGCCATCATGGAGCAATGGCAAGAAAAAATAAAGCACTCCTAAAAAAAGTAACTTTTTTTTATCTGCTATATAAAAAATATACATTAATATTGCATCTCAAAACTAAACTCTTGATTCAATAACTTCAGATTAAGTAACTAAGGTAGAAATTATGCTTTTCATTACAAAAAACGCCTACACATTAGCTAACAATGATTTCATTGCCTTTCAACAAGGACTTGCAGCACTCCTCGAAACCCATGCCATCACCATCAATAACCAATTTGATGACTTCGACGACGACTATGAATATAACGAAGATGAAGATGAATATGATGATTTTGACGATGATTTTGATGACGACTTCGACCCCGAAGACCTTGACGATATGGAAGAATTTGAAGAAGGGGACGAATGGAATGATGACGAAGACATGGACGATGATTTTGATGATGACTTTGACGATGATTTCGGAGATGAAAGTGATGACTTTGATGATGAAAACTTCTAAATCACTTAACCATCAATCAACATAAAAGAAAAAAAAGCAGCAAATAAATTTAGTTATTTGTTGCTTTTTTTCTTTGTACTTCCTACATTTGCAACGGCAAAGTGCTGCCAGCTCCTATGAAACTCCCCAGGTCTTGACCGAAGCAAGGATAAATAGTGATGCGGTAGGTATCTTTGCCTTTTTTATTTATAATTCTAATTTATTGATAAAAATTGTCTGCCCATCTATACTAAACCAAGAAAAATATTCTTTATTGTCTTCTTGTATCAGCACAATACTTCCCACAAAACCTTCTGGGTATTCCTCCTCATCAATAATAAGTTTCATTCGTCCATTCAAATCGCAATATGCCAAGCCCCAATGCCCCATGCCTTTTCCCAATAAAAGCATCGGCTTCCATTTTTGGTCATCGGCTTTGATGGGTCCGAATTTTTTACCATTTGAGAACGAAAGATAAAAATTAGTCCCCGATTTACTCAGCATAGCCCACTCTTCGCCTTCAGGCGCAAATTTAAGATACTGAATTTCATCAAAAATGCCTATCAAATCGCGGTCATTCATCAGCAATGAGTCTCTATTAGCACCCGCGCTCTTAACTATAGCCACACTTCGGCGGCTTTCGCTCACAAAATATTTTTTTACATTCACTGCAAAGCCTTTCACGCCACGAAAATAAAAATCACTATTTTTACCCAATAGATAATTGAAGCGGTTATACATTTTGCTAATGTTGAATTGTCTTGGAAACTCGTCATAAGGACCTATCAAATCATCATTGGCAAGAAGATAGATTTTTTGATCTTTGATTACATTGATTAAATAATTTTCACCATTGGTGTACAAATAACCGCAAGTATCATCGGGGTGTCCTACACGTTGGGTTTCAAAAGTACCCACATCGCCAAAATTCGTACTTACGATAAATTTTTGGGGTTGGTCTTTGAGCTCGGCAGTGAGCACCCAGCGTTCGTTTTCGCCCTCTAAAAAACGAAAATGACGAATTTTTTTGTAAGGACCTTTTTCCGTACCGTTACTAAATTGTACATAACATTCATTAGGTTTTTTATAATATACAATAGCCAAACGGCTTCCATCATTGCTTAGATAATAATCTTGCAAATCGGAATAAGGACCATAACGGCTTCCGTTGTAAATCACCGTAGAAGAGCCTTCTACCATATCTACTAATAAATGCGCCCAAGACCTACCCGCCATTTTTAGCCCAAGGGGGTATTCATTCCCACCATAATTTCCTACGGCATCGCCATTAATCATTACTTGCCCTTGCCCATTTTGTGAATCTATAAAACCCCAACTGTTCCAATTAAAAACAGGTTTATCAACCAATCTGCGGTCATAGGGTCCATAGATTTTGCCTTGTATATGGTAGATGCGGTTTACCTTATCGGAGGTTTTCGATTTGGCAGTTACGACCAAATAGCCTAATTTATTTTGATACAAACCTAATGAATTTTCATCGTATTCGATGATTTCATCAGGGTTGAGTGTATATATCTTTTCTTTTTTCAGCGTAGTTTGTGCGTAGGTAGTGTTGTGATTACTAACTATTGCACAAAGAAAGATAATGAGTATATGTATTCGCATGGATTAAAAATGAGCCTTTGATAAATTGCTTTAATAGTTATTACAAAATAAGTGCAAAAACTAAAAATTGCTTTAAGTTTTTTGCTTTTTCTTTCTCGCCGCTGGGAATAATATATTGTTAAGTATAAGTCTATAGCCTGCTGAGTTGGGGTGTAGTGCCAAATCAGTAGGTTCTTCTCCTACTAAATGTTGATAATCTTCGGGGTCGTGCCCTCCATAAAAAGTCCAAGTGCCTTTTCCGAAAGTACTATGAATATAACGGGCTTCGTCTATTCTTTTGTTTTCGCCCATTACTATTACGTCCGATTTTATAAGTTTTTTCTTAAAAGCAGTGGTTTGCCCTAAAAAACCTTTGACAACGTTTTGGTGGCATTGGGTAAGCATGGTGGGGATAGGATCCCATTTGGCTGAAAATTGAAAGAGTGTAAATAAATCATTTTCTTCATTCATACCTCTCTCGAATACTTGATTATCTATATCAGAATATTCGTACTCCATAGGATTTCGGCTAATTTGGAAATTTTGGAAGGCAAATGTATTCTGAAAATTTAGTTTACTTTGTGCACCGGGGTCAGCAGCATCTCCGTCATACATCGATTCGCAAATATCCACACCGTCGGCAGCCAAAGCAATATCAAAAGTATCAGCAGCCGAACACATGGCAAATAAAAAACCACCACCTGCACAATAATCTCTTATTTTTTTTACCACTGCCAATTTTAATTGTGATACTTTATCAAAACCATATTTTTTGGCAGTCGTTTCGAATTCTTTTTGTTGTTGTATGTACCAACTTTGATGTCTATAAGCTGCATAAAACTTTCCATATTGCCCCGTGAAATCTTCGTGATGCAGATGTAGCCAATCATATTCAGGGAGTTTGTTCTCCATTACCTCCTCATCGAAAATAATTTCGTAGGGAATTTCGGCATAAGTAAGTACTAAAGTAACGGCATCGTCCCAAGGTTGTTTAGATTTTGGCGAATATACAGCAATTTTAGGGGCTTTGTCAAGACGCATAGCGTCCATATTTACATCGGGGCTACTGATTTGTGTCAGAATATTTTGCGCGCTTGCGTCAGAAATTACTTCATAGCTTATGCCCCTCACAATGAGTTCATTCTCAAACTCTTTGCGGTATTGCGCCATAAAACTCCCCCCGCGATAATTGAGCAGCCAATCTACTTCACTTTGTTGGGTAAGCATCCAGTAAGCAATACCATAGGCTTTGAGGTGGTTGGTTTGGGTATTGTCCATCGGAATTAACAGATGAGAAGCAAAAGCAGTTCGCCCTAAAACCAAGAGCAAGACCGCCAAAAGTCCATAAAATCGTATAGCCATGAGCGATGTAATATTTTGTTCTTTTTATTAAACGTTGAAAATAGGCTTTTATGTTTAATCTATAGTCGCAATTACTTTCAGTTCTATGGCTATAGGTGTAGGGAGTGCATTGATTTCGAGCGTAGTGCGGCAGGGTTGGTTCTCCTTAAAATACTCGGCATAAATAGCATTGTACGTACTAAAATCGTCTTTCATATTGGTCAAAAAAACCGTTACATCTACGATTTTATCCCAACTACTGCCAGCATCTTCTAAAATATAGCGAATATTTTTGAAAACAGAGTGGCATTGTGTAGCAATGTCATAACTCACAATATTACCTTGCTCATCGAGCTCTACGCCCGGAATTTTTTTGCTACCTCTCTCTCGGGGACCTACGCCCGATAAAAATAACAAATTACCTACGCGGCGCGCATGTGGATACAAACCCACCGGCTCGGGTGCCTTAGAAGAATGAATAAAATCGTTGCTCATAGTTGTAAAAAAAAATAATAAATGAAACCAAAAAAATAAAAAAAATTCTTAATTTTGTCAAAGATAAAAAATGGTAGATAAAATAAAAAAAGCACCTCATGAAATTTATAATCTCCTCGGCTGTTCTTCAAAAACAATTGTCAGCCATTAGCGGTGTCATAGCTTCAAATCCTATGATTCCCATTTTAGAAAACTTCTTGTTCAAAATAGAGAAAGGAACGCTCACTGTTTCCGCCTCCGATTTGAATGTTTCCATGACCTTAGAGCTATCAGTAGAAGCAGATGACGACACGGCAATTGCCATTCCTGCTAAAATACTCCTCGATACGCTCAAATCATTGCCCGAACAACCCATTACCTTCAGCATCAATGAAGAAAATACGACCGTAGAAATTACCTCTTACAGTGGTCGCTACAAACTCACTTGCGAAAAGGCTGATGATTTCCCCAAAATGCCCAACCCCGAAAAAAGCATTGCAAATACTACCATAGAATCGGCAGTATTGGCAAAAGCCCTTAATACCACTCTTTTTGCCGTAGGCACAGATGAAGTCCGCCCCGCTATGACAGGCGTGCATATTGACATTAGTGATAAATCTACCGTTTTTGTAGCAACTGATGGGCACAAACTTATCAAATACCAAAGAGAAGATGTAGTATTGCAAGGAGGCGAAAACAAACCCGTGATTGTTCCTAAAAAAGCACTCAGTTTGGTAAAAGCATTCTTACCAACTGACAGTACAGATGTAAAAATTGAATTTTCAGAAACACACGCCTTTTTTACAGCTAATAACATATCTCTATCAAGCCGATTGATTGATGAAAACTTCCCTGATTATGAAAATGCAATCCCATTGGGCAATTCCAATAAATTACAATACGACAGAGTGGAAATGCTCAATGCCCTGAAAAGGTTAGATATTTATACTAACAAATCTACGCACCAAATCCGATTGAAATTAGTGCCCGACCAAGCAGTACTTTCTATCTTTGCCGAAGATTTAGACTTCTCAAACGAAGCCAATGAAAATGTAAATGCAACCTACGAAGGCGAAGACATGGAAATAGGCTTTAATGCACGTTTTCTGATAGAAATGCTTTCTACTTTAGATGCCACACGTTTAGATATGACATTTTCTATTCCTTCGCGCGCTTCTATCATATTACCTCAGGAAAATTTGCCTAATGAGCATATCTTAATGTTAGTAATGCCTGTAATGCTCAATACTTACGCCTAAGATTATATCTGAAAAAATGAAAAAAAGACTGATTTTTGTTTAAAAGTCAGTCTTTTTTTTTCGTTAAGATTTTTTAAAATACTTCAATTCTACCGTTTTCGCGCTCATTTCTGCAAAACTATAGCTCTTAAACCACTCACCTAAATTGATATACTGACTGTTTTCGCTTAAGTTTAAATCTAAAGGCAAATGCCGATGCCCAAAAATATAATAATCGTGATGCGCCTGTTGTTCTACTTTTTTTGAATACTGATAAAGCCATTCTTGCGCTTCCCCCTTAAAAACATCTTCTTCTTTTTTGGCATTAGTAGCCCTGCTATGCGAAGACCAAAAGCGCGCCAGACCAATGCCTATGTCGGGGTGTAGGCTTCTGAAAAGCCACTGCAAAAAAGGGTTTCTGAATACTTTTTTGAGAAATTTATAGGTATAATCGCCCGGTCCTAAACCGTCACCATGCCCTATGTAGATTTTTTTTTGGTTGATTTGCCAAACTTCACAATCATAAAAAACAGGAATCCCCATTTCTTCCGCAAAATAATCCCACATCCACATATCGTGATTGCCTCCAAAAAACGCAATAGGAATGTTGCTATCTGCCCACTCTGCCACTTTTCCCAAAAAACGGGTATATCCTTTGGGTACGGCTTGACGGTATTCATACCAAAAATCAAAAATATCGCCTACTAAAAAAAGTGCGTCTGCTTCGTGCTTAATGCTATCGAGCCACTCTATGATGATGAGCTCTCGTTCGCGACTTTTGGCAAGCGGATACGAACCCAAATGAAAATCGGAGGCAAAAAAGATTTTTTTCCCCTCAGCAAGTTGCCAATTCTGAAAGCGTGCCCGAAATTGTGCTTGTAAATCTCTATTCTTCATCTATCAAAAAGAGCATAAGTTCTTTAGGCCCGTGCGCCCCCAATACTAAGGTTTTTTCTATGTCAGCAGTTTGGCTCGGACCCGTAATGAGCGAAAGCATAGAAGGAAATTGGTGTTTGTATTTCTGTTGCACATACGTTAAGCCATCTTCTATGTCATAAACCAACTGTTTGGTGAAAGCAACTACAATGTGCGCATGCGGAAATACTGTGAGCCGCCGCCCTGCCAATTGCGAAGACGAAACCAAAATACTACCTGTACGCGCAACGAGGGCTTCGCAAAGTGTGATACCTACATCGGCTTGTTCTGTAAAAAGTTTATCATTGTCGATAAAATTGATAGGTAACACTGACAATAACTGTTGCAAATAGGTTTCCCAAACATAAAAATTAAGCGTGCTTTTTTCTTCTAATACCAACTTCATTTTTCCCAAAAAATCTTCTAAATTTTCGCAGTAAATGAAAGTAGTAGTGGCTTTTGTAAAGTTTTCGGCAAATAAAACATCTAAAAATGTTTCATCTTTTTGCTTAAAAACAGGTTTTTTGAAGTCAGGCTTCATCACAGGGTTATCGGTAGGTTTTTGCAAGGCTTTTTCTATGCGTGCCAATATTTGTTCGCGAGCTGTCATAGTTTTTTGAGGTACTGAAAGTAAAACATTAGAGAGAACAAAGGTAGGAGTTTTTTTACTCTATATTCTATAGTCATTCGAAAATTGTATATTTTTTTCTAAAATGTTATTAAAATATTTATATTTGTTGTAGGAAAGAACAATACTATTATGCATCATAAAGATAAAGCAAAAGAAATAATTATACAGCTTGTAGAGCGATTTCGCGAAAATGTAGAAAATTATAAGAAAAACAATTACAATGAAGCTCAAACGCGTATAGATTTTATCAATCCTTTTTTTGAAGCCTTAGGTTGGGATATTAATAATAGTGCAGGTGCTGCCGAAAGTTACCGCGAAGTAGTTCATGAAGATAGAATAAAAATAGAAGGGAAAACCAAAGCCCCTGATTATTGCTTTACGCTCAAGGGCAGTCGGAAATTTTTTTTAGAAGCCAAAAAGCCTAAAATATTCATTAAAGAAGAAATGGAACCTGCTTTCCAAGTACGGCGTTATGGCTGGAGTGCCAAATTACCACTTTCTATCATTACAGATTTTGAAGAATTTTCTATTTATGACTGCACTAAAAAGCCTAAAAACACCGATAGTGCGCGTATAGCACGCCTCAAATACATTCATTATACAGAGTATGAAAAAGAATTCGATTTTATTTGGAATCTGTTTTCTAAAGAAGCTGTAATCAATGGGAGTATAGAAAATTTTATCGCATCAGATAAAAGCCAAAAAGGGACAGACAGCGTAGATACCGATTTTTTAGCCTCACTCGACCAGTGGCGCGACTATTTGGCAAAAGCCATTCTTACGGGTAATAAAAAATTAGATGAAGAACAACTCAATTTTGTATTGCAAAGAACCCTTGACCGTATCATTTTTCTACGTATTTGTGAAGATAGAGGTGTAGAACGTTACGGAAAAATGCGCGAAATGCTCAAAGGACAAGTGTATCAAAACTTATTTGATTATTTCCAAGAAGCCAATAATAAATATAACTCAGGACTCTTTGATTTTCAGAAAGATACACTTAGCAAAAATATACATATAGATAATAAAGTGCTCAAAAATATCATAGAAGACCTCTATTACCCCAAAAGTCCCTATGAGTTTTCGGTAATCCCCGTGGAAATACTTGGCGATGCTTATGAGCAATTCTTAGGAAAAATTATCCGAATAACGCCTAATCAAAGCATTAGGATAGAAGAAAAACCTGAAGTAAGGAAAGCAGGAGGCGTATATTATACACCACAATACATTGTAGAGTATATCGTAAGCCAAACTGTAGGAAAAATGATAGAAGGAAAAACCCCTGAAGAAATTGCTACAATCAAAATTTGCGACCCCGCCTGCGGAAGTGGCTCATTCTTGTTGGGTGCTTATAAATACCTCTTAGATTATCACCACGACTACTATACTCAACTAAAAAAGAAACCCAAAAACACACTCACTCCCGAAGGTAACCTTACAACTTCTATAAAAAAACAAATATTACTCAATAATATACATGGAGTAGATTTAGACATCAATGCCGTAGAAGTTACAAAACTTTCCTTGATGCTTAAGGCAATGGAAGGCGAAACAGAAGCCTCCATAAAATCTATGATTTCTTTCTTTCACGAACGTGTATTGCCTACATTAGACGATAACATAAAAAGCGGAAACTCACTCATTGACATAGATTTTTATGATGGACAAATAGACTTTTCACCACAAGAAGAGAAAAAAGTAAAACCATTTAATTGGCAAACCAAATTCCCTGAAATATTCAAACAAGGTGGTTTCGATATCGTCATTGGCAATCCGCCTTATGTAAAAATACAAACTATCAGTGAGAATCAACCCGTAGAAGTTTTGAAATATCTTAAACGAAAGTATTTATCAGGAAAAAGTGGAAATTTCGACTTATATGTTGTTTTTACAGAAAAAGGCTATCAATTACTAAATCAAAATGGTTTAATGGGTTTTATTCAACCTCATAAATTTTTTCAAGCTGATTTTGGAGATGCAATTAGAAATTTTTTAGCATCTAAAAAAGCACTTCAAAAAGTAGTACACTTTGGTGCGGAACAAATATTTGGAAGTGCTACAACTTACACATGTTTATTATTTTTAAGTAGACAAGAAATGCAAACATTTGATTTTGAACAAGTAACCAAACCTTTAGATTGGGCTAAAAATAAAAATATTAGTTATAATTATAAAATAGCACAGCCTAAAATAGGACAAAAATGGAATTTTGCCAATAGCGAAAAACAGAATATCTTAGATAAAATCTATCAACAACCACAAACATTAGGCGATATAACTAGAAAAATATTTGTTGGATTA
Organism: Cytophagales bacterium; assembly: GCA_004293905.1. Taxonomy (GTDB): domain Bacteria; phylum Bacteroidota; class Bacteroidia; order Cytophagales; family Microscillaceae; genus RDZE01. The sequence goes on from RDZE01000016.1 coordinate 120,851, forward strand.
CAAACTAGTGCTGATAATATTTATGTCCTTAAGATTATTGAAGAAAGAGAAACTACATATTATTGTTATTCTGCTTCTTTAGAGCAAAATATAGAAATAGAAAAAAAACTTGTTAAGCCTTTTTTAATGGGTAAAGATGTGAAAAGGTATGAAAAGCCAATTTTTAAAAATGTAGTTATATTCCCTTATACAATAGTAGATGGGAAAGCGGTACTTATGACACAAAAATACATAAAAGAAGTACATCCTATGGGTTGGAAATATATTTTATCAAATAGAAAAAAATTAGAGAATAGAGAAAATGGAAAAATGAAGAATGAAAATTTCTACGCATATATATACCCAAAAAATTTAGCAGAATTTGACTTTGCTAAAATCTCGACACCCTACTTGGCAAATCAACCAGAATTTACTTATGACAAGGAAAAATTATATCATACCACAAAAGTGTATAGTCTTGGATTTAAAGATGGATTAAAAGAAAATGAGAGGTATTTTTTAGGTATTTTAAATTCTAAAATATTCTGGTTCTTCATTAATAATATAAGTAGTGTGTTTAGAGGTGGTTATTTTGTTTTTGCCACTGAATTTATAAAACCTTTTCCTATAAAATTAATAGATTTTAAAAATAAAGATGAAAAAAAGTTGCATGATGATATAGTTAAAAGTGTTGATATAATATTACAAAATAAAGAACGAATATTGTTAGAAACAAATATCGCTAATAAAGAACTGCTACAAGACCACATCAACTACTATGAATACCAAATAGACCAATACGTTTTTCAACTCTACCAACTCACCGAAGAAGAAATCCAAACTATCAACGAAAATACCTAAACCTTGAACCTCACCGAAAAAATAACCCAAACCTTTGGCAATCAGTTGCGCGTGCGTGTAAGTGCGGTATGCTTCCAAGACAATGCCTTGCTACTCGTAAAACACCAAATGCCCTCTGTAACACGCCCCTATTTGTGGGCACCACCGGGCGGAGGTATGCACTTCGGCGAAACCGTTAGCACTACTCTACAGCGCGAAATGAAAGAAGAAACAGGTTTAGAGATAGCCATAGCACGTTTTTTATTCATCAACGAATACTTAGAACCTCCATTGCACGCCCTCGAACTCTTTTTTCATTGCCACATCACAGGAGGAACACTCATCACAGGCAATGACCCCGAAATGCAAACTGACCAGCAAATTATCAAAGAAGTCCAATTTCTCACCCTCGAAGCACTCCAAAAAGAACCTCCACTTGCTATCCATAGCCGCTTCCGAAATCTAAGTACTTGGGAAGCCATTTTTCAGAGCCAAACCTACTATGAAAGTAGAGATTGAAAAAAAAACATCAAAATATTGTAAAATTTTGCGAAATTGAATTAAAATTGCAAAAAAAATATTAGTAGTTTTGCATATTAAAATTATAGTTATAGAGTCAACACTGAATATCTAAAATCTCATGAAAACAAAAATCGCTACATACGCCTTAATACCCATCATTCTATTTCTCATTTATTCATTGGTAATGTCAGTAAAAGGACCCATCGATGAGCAAAACCGCATCAAAAAAACAGAAGATGCCATCATCGCCAAACTCAAAGTCATCAGAGAACTCCAAAATTCTTACTACGCCGCCAATAATAAGTACGCCGCCAAATGGTCAGAACTCCGCAACTTCGTCAATCAAGGTTATTTTTGGATTATTGACAAAAGAGAAAGAGATTTAGGCAATGGCAAAATCAGCCTTCGCATAGATACATTGGGCAAAGTACCCGTGAAAGACTCCCTCAAAAATCTAATAGCAGGTTGGGACATCAACCGCATAGAGTACATTCCTTTGAATGAAGGCAACAAACAATTCTCGCTATATGTAGGCAAAAAAGAAATCAGTGGTGTAAAAGTAGAAGTGATAGAAGTAAAAGATACTGACCCTATCAACCCTCTAAGAAAAGCGAAAAACAAAGAAAAAGCACTAAGAATCGGTTCAAAAGACGAAGCTACATTAGTAGGTAACTGGGAATAAAAACATTGGAAACACAAGCAAATTTTTACGAAGTAACTCTCCGTCTACAAAGCGAACGCTTTGACGTACAAACCTTAGATGAGTATCACCTTATCTTAAGTGTAGGGCGCGATGCATTTAAGGTTTGTATTTTAGATACCAACACCCATGAAATCATGCTCATAGAAGATTATGTCTTTTATGGCTCCCCCTCTATGACCGAAGTATTGAGCGTATTCAACAGTATTTATGATGCGCACTTATTTCTCAAAGCCAATTTCTGGAAAAAAATCTCCGTAATCATTCGCGATGAACCTTTTACACTTATCCCCAATGAATTTTTTGAAGAAGACCAATTAGGCAAATACCTCCGTTGGATAAGCCCTATCCCTACTACACACTTCGTATATACCTGCGAACAACCTACTATTGATGCTAAAGACGTTTTTTTAATCAACCAAGAACTGTTAGAATGGTTGCAAAACGTTGCTTATGCACAGAAAAAAGTGCATTTTTACCATCAATCCGCAACATTCATCGAAGGCATTATGAATCAGCACCACTTAGGGCAACCCCTACAAGTGCACATACAAGTAGAAAAAAGCTACCTTTTGGTGGTAGTGAAGCGCAATAAAGTACTAGAATTTTGCAATATGTTTCATTATAAAACAGCGCAAGACTTTATCTACTTCATTTTACTTACCTTAGACGAACTACGCCTCGACCCCCAAAACTGCCAGATACTACTCTATGGCAATATCAAACAACAATCATCTATCTTTGACCTGCTTTATCGCTATACTAAAAATGTGCAGTTTGCCAAAGAACCCATCAAAAATCTACAAATAGGTCAAAATTTAGAAAAATTACCCCATTATCAATATTTCGACATACTCTCTGCCCACTATCTCTTATAATACATTCCAAAAGAGCACCTTACAATGAACGAGCAAGCCAAAATCGGGATATTAGGCGGAGGGCAGTTAGGACGCATGCTCCTACAACCTGCCATAGACCTCAACCTGCAACTACATTTTCTTGACCCCGACCCCGAAGCCCCATGTGCATCATGCAGCCCCTTTTTTACGGTCGGAAAACTAACAGACTATGACACTGTTTATCAATTTGCGAAAAACTTAGACATCATCAGCATAGAAATAGAAAATGTAAACACAGAGGCACTTGCACAACTCACCAAAGAAGGAAAACAAGTTTACCCTCAACCCGAAATCATCAAAATAATACAAGATAAAAGATTACAAAAACAATTTTATCAAAATCATCAAATTCCTACCTCTCCTTTTGTGCTCATAGACGAACCTGCTGCACTCGAACAATATAAAGATTGGTTGCCCGCAGTGCTCAAATTAGGAAAAGAAGGATATGATGGAAAAGGTGTGATGCTACTTCACAACGAACAAGACTTTAAAAGTGCTTTCGTTGCACCCTCTGTATTAGAACGAAAAATCGATATTGACAAAGAATTAGCAGTCATTGTAGCACGTAACCCACAAGGCGAAATACAGGCATTTCCTGCCGTAGAGATGGTTTTCAATCCTCGCTACAACCTCATAGACTACCAACTCAGCCCCGCACGCATTAGCGAAGCAACCGCCCAAAAAGCCCAACAGTTAGCCACCAAAGTCATAGAAACCTTTGCAATGATAGGTATTTTAGCCATTGAAATGTTCCTTGACACTGAAGGCAATTTATGGGTCAATGAAGTAGCACCACGCCCCCATAACAGCGGACATCAAAGCATAGAAGCCAATTACACCTCTCAATTTGAACAACACCTCCGCGCCATCAACCACATGCCACTTGGCAACACCGACCTCCGCGAACAAGCTGCAATGGTCAATCTTATAGGAGAAGAAGGGTATCAGGGTATAGCACGCTATCAAGGTTGGGAAAAAATAAGCACGCTCAAAGGTGTGAAAATACATTTATATGGAAAAAAATACACAAAACCAGGGCGAAAAATGGGGCATATCACAATTTTGGAAAATAATTTGCAGGCTTTAAAAGAAAAAGTGCAATACATCAAAGAAAATTTCAAAGTCATTGCTTAATAAATTCTCATTCAACATTAACATAAGATTACAGTGGAAACACCAGTAGATTATATACGCAAACCTGTGGTAGGTATCATCATGGGGAGCAAATCAGACGTAGAAATCATGAAAGAGGCTGCCCTGATACTCAAACACTTTAATATTCCTTATGAAATTACCATTGTTTCGGCACACAGAACCCCTCTTCGCATGGTAGGCTATGCCCAAATAGCACATGGAAAAGGGCTCAAAGTCATCATTGCAGGCGCAGGCGGCGCAGCGCATCTGCCCGGTATGGTAGCAGCCATCAGTCCCTTGCCCGTCATAGGCGTACCCATCAAATCATCAAACTCTATAGATGGCTGGGATTCTATACTTTCTATTTTGCAAATGCCCAATGGTGTGCCTGTGGCAACAGTAGCCCTCAATGCTGCTAAAAATGCGGGGCTTTTGGCTGTTCAAATGTTGGCAATTCAAGATACTGACTTGCTCGATAAACTCCAAGAATACCGCGAACAAGTACAGCAAGAAGTAGAAAATGACATCAAACGCATCAACGAAACTAAATTTTGATAATTTTAGAGCGAATATTTGCTTTTCTCATTTTTTATCCCTTATATTACTATAGTATTCAAAACTAAATAAAATCATTCATAAACACAAACATTTATGCAAGCTCACGAAGTAGACTACAAAATTATTGGGGGCGATATCCAAATCGTAGAGATAGAACTTGACCCTAACGAAACAGTAATTGCCGAAGCAGGCGCAATGCTTTACATGGAAGATGGTATCCAATTCGAAAGCAAAATGGGAGATGGTTCTGAACCGAATCAAGGATTTTTTGGAAAATTGCTCTCAGCAGGCAAACGTATGCTTACAGGAGAGTCATTATTCATGACACATTTTACCAACAAAGGCTCAGGTAAATCGCATGTATCTTTTTCTGCTCCTTATCCTGGTACTATTATCCCTGTTAATTTAGGCGCAGTAAATGGCAATACGCTCATCGTTCAAAAAGATTCTTTTTTGTGCGCTGCCCTTGGCACTAAAATATCTATGCACTTCAACAAAAAAATAGGAGTGGGTCTTTTTAGTGGTGAAGGTTTCATTATGCAAAAATTAGAAGGTGATGGCTTGGTATTTGTACACGCTGGCGGAACACTTATTGAACGCCAACTGAACAACGAAACACTCCGCGTAGATACAGGTTGTGTGGTCGCTTTTGAGCCTCAAATCAATTTTGATATTCAACGTGCAGGCAACCTCAAATCAATGTTTTTCGGCGGCGAAGGACTGTTTTTAGCTACGCTTCAAGGCACAGGAAAGGTATGGCTACAATCTATGCCTATCAGCAAATTAGTACAAGTATTAAGCCCCTTAGGAGGCAATAGCTCCAAAGAAGGAGGCTCTATCTTAGGCAATATCTTTGACTCTGGTAGTTAGGATAAAGACTCATTATTGAAGGTATAAAGTAAAAAGCCTATAAGTTTCAAAATCTTATAGGCTTTTGTTTATAAAACAGTTTTTTAAAGAAAATCAATACTGCTCGAGCATATATTTGATAACATCTGTAGTCGTGATAATTCCTTCCAAATTGCCATCTTGAGTAACAGGTACTGAGTGAAAATCTGCCTCTGCGAACAACTCTGCAACTTCACGTACTGAAGTATCGCTCGATACCGTAACTACTTTATGCGTCATTACTTGTGGTATGCTAAGCATTTTTAAAACTGCTTCATCGGCTGCCGTCTGATTATCAAACAAACTCCCAAACGTAAGGCGATTGATATCAGCACTACTAATCATACCTACTACTTTTTTACCATTGAGCACAGGTAAATGGCGAATATGATTGTTTTTAAAAACTTCTACTACACTTTCAAGACTGTCTGTTTCTTGTGCTGTTATGACTTGTTTGGTCATAATATTAGCGATGGGTTCTCTCTTTTTCATATAATATATTTTGCATTATTTTTAAAATACGAAAGTAGGCACTTCTTTGAGCGCAACAAAAGACCTTTGTAAGTTATAGGGCTGATATTTGTCATAAAATAAACAGAAATACCTTTAGCAAAAAAACAGAATTAGTATATTTGCACTCATTACAAATTAGTTTATCAGAACGGTATGGAACTGCAAAAATTAGAAAATATAGCCAAACAAGTACGCCGCGACATAGTACGCATGGTGCACCAAGTACAATCGGGACACCCTGGAGGCTCTTTAGGCTGTACGGAGCTATTGGTCGCTTTGTATTTTAAAATAATGCGCTATCAGTTGCCCTTCAAAATGGAAGGCAAAAACGAAGATGTATTTTTTCTTTCCAATGGGCACATCTCGCCTGTTTGGTATAGTGTATTGGCAAGAGCAGGTTTTTTTGAAGTAAAAGAATTAGCCACCTTCCGTAAGATAGATTCAAGATTGCAAGGACACCCCGCTACTGCCGAGCATTTAGAAGGCATTAGGGTGGCTTCGGGCTCATTGGGGCAAGGGCTTTCCGTTGCTATTGGAATGGCACAAGCCAAAAAACTCAATCAAGATAACAAAATTGTCTATGTACTCATGGGTGATGGCGAACAACAAGAAGGGCAAATATGGGAAGCTGCCATGTATGCTGCTCATCACGAAGTAGATAACTTAGTAGCCATTATTGATTATAATGGACAACAAATAGACGGTGCCGTAGAGCAAGTAATGAACCTCAAAGACCTCGCGGCAAAATGGAAGGCTTTTGGCTGGGAAGTGCTTACAATAGAGAAAGGCAACCAAATGCAAGAAACAATCAAAACAATGGAACATGCTGCCACGCTCACACACAAAAAACAACCTATATTAGTACTCATGAAAACTGAAATGGGGTATGGTGTTGATTTTATGATGGGCTCGCACAAATGGCATGGAATAGCACCCAATGATGAACAATTAGAAAAAGCCTTAGCCCAATTAGAGCAAACCTTAGGTGATTATTGATTTTTTATGGTATAGTTGCATTGGGATATTTTCCATAGCAAGCATATTACAAATTAGTTATTGGGCACTTGTAGCCCATACTCTGCTTTTTCACAAAGAAGACAAAAGAACAGAATGTCCTCTTTATGGAGTGAGCATCGTGATAGCTGCACACCAAGAATACAACAACCTGACGAAGCTCATACCATTACTACTGCAACAACAATATTTTCAGTATGAAATTATTGTAGCCAATGACCGCTCTACTGACGAAACAGAGATTTATTTGTCTTCTATAAAAAATCCAAAACTTCGCCCCCTCCACATCACTTCGCCCCCTCCTGATATACACCCCAAAAAATGGGCACTTTGGCAAGCAATCAAAATGGCAAAATACGAAATAGTACTTTTGACCGATGCCGATTGCATACCTGAATCTAAGCAATGGATAGCAGAAATGCAAGCCCAATTCCAACCCCAAACGATGATTGTCTTAGGGGTATCTCCTTATTTTACTGCCAAAACCTGGCTCAATCTTTTTATACGTTACGAAACTGCTCATACCGCTGCTCAATACCTCACTGCTGCTGCTTGTGGCTACGCAACGATGGGCGTAGGGCGAAATGTAGCTTACCGAAAAAAATTTTATCTTGAAAACTTAAATAAAGTACAACATTTACAGCACTTAGTAGGCGGAGATGATGACCTATTCATCAATCACACAGCTACAAAAGACAACATAGCCATTGCCTACCAAGCCAAAACATTAGTACACTCTTTCCCAAAAACTACTTTTCGCGATTGGTTCAGACAAAAAAAAAGACACTTGGCAGTAGGCAAATACTATCCCTCAAAGGCAAAAATAATTTTAGGTTTATTACAAATAACCAATCTATGCACTGAAATATTTTGGATCATAATAGGTATATCTTATCAGACAAAAATGAATTGGGCGTTTATTTTTATAATCCATTTGATTTATTTTGTGAAAATGTGTATTTTTGTATTAGTTTTTCATAAAATAGCCCATATCACCAAACAACCCATACAAAGGCGGTTATTACCTATACTCAATTGGATATACATCATTTATTGGATTATCGTAGGTACGTTATCCTTTAAAAACAAAACAAAACAATGGCGTTAGACAAAGACAAAAAAAGAACGGCTTCGGAAGAAGACGACTTAACAAAAAAACAAGCAGAAGGCACATCACTAAGAAATGATAAATCGGAAGAAGAAGAGGACATAGAGGAAATAGACATAGAACCTGAAAAGCAATTTTCTGACAAAGCACTACGTGATTTTGCCCTCATTGACCTTGCCAAAGAAAACGACCAAAAGGCTTATGCCGAACTGATGGATAGGTACAGAAAACCTGTGTATTACACTATATTGAAGATGGTGAAAAACGTAGATGATGCCGAAGACCTTACCATTGAAGCCTTTGCAAAAGCATTCAAAGGGCTTAGTAAATTCAAAAAAGAGTATTCGTTTAGTACTTGGCTTTTTAGAATTGCTACCAATAACTGCATAGATTTTATTAGAAAGAAAAAATTAGAAACTTTTAGCATCAGTTCTACTTTCAAAGACGATGAAGGCGGCGATGTAGTGCTTGATATCAAAGATGGAAGCCTTGACCCTCACGAAAAATCTATCAAGAGCCAAAAAATAGAAGTAATGCAAATGATAGTAAGCAAGCTACCCGCCAAATACCAACGATTGGTAAAATTGCGCTATTTTCAAGAACTTTCTTATGAAGAAATAGCCAAAGAGGTAGACATTCCTTTGGGAACAGTAAAAGCACAATTGCACAGAGCCAAAGAGCTACTCTATGATATGATTAAGAACAAAAAAGACCATATTTAAAAAAGTACATGTTCGTACCAATCTTGGCGCATGGCTTCGAAGCGTGCTTCTATTTTGGTTATAAAAGCCGCTTCTTGCAAAGTGCCAATCAAATCATCTTCACTGATAATATCTATCTTGCGTATTTTGTAGGTCTGCTCTAATTCATCTTGTTCGAACTTGATAATATATTTTTCATTCCAAACAAAGACGCTTACCAAACAATTTCCTACCTGAAAATTTTTAATTACTCTCATAAGGCTCTAACAGTGTCCAATCTTTACTGTCTTTATTATTGTATGAATATCGGTTGTCTAAGATATTTTTATAGTAAAATTTCCCTTCTTTTTTCTTCACTGCTACCCAACTTTTGATAAGCGGAAATTTAAGTTTTGAAACCTTTCTTAACTCATTGACATAGACCATGCGAACTTCTAACAGCACTGCACCCTCTTTCATATTGTCCATTGCTCTTTTAAAAAGCGTAGCCATTAGTTCGTTGTCTTTGATAGGAGAGTAGAGATATAAGAAATCGGCTTTTTGGAAAAAACTTTTGTCTATTTTAAGGGCATCGGCTTGTACTATTTCGATGACATCTTTGAAATTAGCCAAGTTTTTTTGACTTGCCTCGAATGATTCTTTGCTATACTCCAATCCATAGGCTTTGTCGAAACCTAAGCAATAGGCTGCAAAAAGTTTTTCACCATTGCCTGAGCCTATGTCCATAAAAGTTTTGTGTGTATCTTCGCGCACTGTAGCGACTACCTGCACAAAATTGACTAAATTGTACCTGATAGCTGCCCAAAATTCCTCTTTAGCTGGTTTATCATTAAAATCATAGTCGCTATAAACTGCCGCGATAAGTTTGGCGCGCATCATTACATCATTGATTTTGCGGGCATATTCAGAAACTTCTCTGTCTGTAATTTGTAGTTTTTTGATTTTTTCTTTCAGCTTTGTGTCGTTAGCAAATATATCGGCTTGTCTGAAAAACTCTCGTTTATCATCGGGAGTGCTTTCTTTGCAACTTTGGGCAATAAAAAAAAGTGTGAGAATGAAGATTTGTAAATAAACAGATAAAGATTTTTTCATAATTAATTGTGTTTGTTTTTTAAATTTTTAAGTTCTAATTCTTCTATTAGGAGTTGTATTTGCGTTGTTTCTTGTGCTATTTTCGCCTCTGTCCATTGCATTTGTATTCCAAAATAGTGTAAAATTTCTACATAGTATTTTTTTACAGTAGGCATATCAAAATACATACGCCCTGTACGGCGCATTAGGAAATCGGCGGGCATTAAAACCATTTCATTTTTTAGGCAGAAGAGCAATTCTGCTTTTAGTAGATGAAGAGCAATATCGTTGTTATTGTTTTCGGTATTTAGTTCCTGAAATGTTTGTAGTATTATTTCACTTTGTTTGCCGTAGTTATGTACCAAATAGTGTATATCTTCTTCTTCTATAGATAGTTGTTTGTATTTTTTCCAAAGATTTTCTCTGTATTGTACTACTTCGGTGAAATTTTCGAACAAGCCCCCTTCTAATCGAATATCTTGTGTAAAGCATTTGGGGAGTCGTTGTTTGCTTGTTTCTGTTATTTCTTTTACAATCATATTGACTACCTTTTCTGCCATTTTGCGGTAGCCTGTCAGTTTTCCGCCAGCAATAGTGATAAGTCCAGAGGGGGCAATAAAGATTTCGTCTTTGCGCGATAGTTCTGAGGGGAGTTTCCCATCTTCATGAATCAAAGGTCTTAGCCCTGCCCAGCTTGATTGCACATCTTCTAAGGTGAGTTGTACATCGGGAAACATAAAGTTGGTAGATTCTAACAAATATTCTGCGTCATCTTGGCTTACATTAGGGTGCGCTATATCGCCTTTATAGTTCGTATCGGTAGTGCCTATGTAGGTGCTATTTCCTCTTGGGATAGCAAAAATCATCCTTCCATCGGGTACATCAAAATAAATAGCCTGTTGTAGAGGAAGCCTATAGTGTGGAACAACTAAATGCACGCCTTTTGTAAGATGCAGGCGTTTGCCTTGTAGTGAATTGTCTTTTTTTCTACCTTCATCTGCCCAAGGTCCTGTGGCATTGACTATGTTTTTTGCTTTCACATAAAAATCTTGTTGCCCATATTGGTCTTTGCAAAATGCGCCCGTAATTTTTTGATTTTTGTAAGTAAAATCTTCTACTTTGACATAGTTCAACAGAGTAGCACCGTATTTTTGGGCTGTTTTTACTATTTCTATTACCAAGCGTGCATCATCGGTACGATACTCCGCATAATAGCCCGCGCCTTTCAAAATATCGGATCTTAGGAGCGGTTCTCGGTCTATGGTTTCTTTCTTATTGAGCATAATACGCCATTCACTCATTTTTACTTTGGCGAGCATATCATACAAAAATAAGCCCGCAGAAGTAGCCCAATAGCCATAGGTGCCTTCCGTGATGAGCGGCAGTAGCATTTTTTCAGGCACTACCAAATGAGGTGCGTTTCTATGTACAATGGCTCTTTCGGTGCCTACTTCTCTTACAAGTGCTACTTCGCCTTGTTTGAGGTAGCGCAATCCTCCATGAATGAGTTTTGTGGAGCGGCTACTTGTGCCAAATGCAAAATCTTGTGCTTCAAGGAGCAATACTTTCAAACCACGTGAGGCAGCGTCTAAGGCAATACCAGCCCCCGTAATGCCGCCACCGACAATCAATAGGTCATAGGTTTGGGAGGAAATATCTTGCAGGTTTTTTTTTCTATCGGGCATCATATAGCGGACAAAAATTTATCAAAATTATATCATTTCTGCCATATTTTCAAAGAGGGCTAAAAAAAATAACAACTTTTTAGGAAAAAGTTGTTATTCAGTGGTTACGCTTGTAAAATAATAATCAAGATTAATTTTTTTGTGTATCATTTTTGTCCTTACACCTTGCAAAGTACGGAGAGTTTTACCAATTTGTCAATACTCTAAAAGGAGTAGTATGCGAAGTATTTTTTTTTGGGTAATACTACTTTCGGGGTATTATTAAAGCATAATCTCATAATAAATCACCTTATAGGAGTATTACACACAGTAACAAGACAAAAATACTACTTTTTAGTTACTTGTTATTTAAAAATATAAAAACAAATCACCTTATAAGAGTATTACACGTGAAAATATAAAATACTACTACTTTTGGGTTAGTTTTAAATAAAATCGTATATTTGAAAACTTTTTATATACGATTGATTTAGCTATTATGAAAAAAAATGTTTATGTATATGTTTTGTGTTTTTTGTTGAGCATTACTGCCTCAAACGCACAAGAACTAACCATAAACAATGCACATTTCAATACTGACCTTACCACCGAGTGGTATTTATTTAAAGATAGCACACTGAACTATAACATTGCTGAAATAGTAAAACAAGATTCTATTCTGCCTTTCTTCCAACCCAAAACCCCCTACAAAATCATTAATGACCCCATTTATTATCATTATTGGTTACGAATATCTATTAATAACAAATCTGACCAAACTAAATATTACATCACCTTTCTTAAATACTTAGATGTGGTAGAAATTTATTGGCTTGAGTCAGACAAGCGATGGAAATCAACCACTACGGGGTTACAAACTTGGGCAGGGAGCTCCGAAATCAGAAAAGAAGTTAACCTTACTGCCCTAATTAACCTTAGAGAAGGTAAAAACACAATATACATAAAAATTACGGGTAATTCTTGGCTTCATCAACAGCGGGGCACATTGAGTGCGCATATCAATTCCATAGAAGGCGTATGGTACACACAATTACAAGGAGCTTATCTGATGGGGATTTTAGGTGGGGTAGTGATATTAATACTTCTCTACAACATAATTACGCAATGGGTTATACGCAAAAAATACTATACTACTTTTATTGTTAGCAGTCTTCTAAATCTTTTAGCTTTAGTACATTTCATCAAGCCCGATTTTATATGGTTTTGGGCAGAGATGCCTTTTTGGGCTTTTTACCTTCCTTATTTGCTTTATCCACTCTCTACCATCAGCCAAATTTGGTTTTTACAAATTTTTTTAAGTTCCTACTTTTATGCCCCCATTTTTCATCAAATATTCAATTTTCTTAAATTCTTCAGCCTATTATTACTCATCTTATTCATTTTCGGAGAGTTATACCTTATGGTTGGGCTCATACATTTATTCTATGTGAGTTACTTGTTTTTGTCATTGTTCATTACTTATCAACGTAGGAAACAAGGATTTCAGCCCGCACAACATATATTCTTTGCAAATCTTGTAGCATTGTTATTTTGGTTCTTTAATACTTACCAAAATAACACTATTTCTTTAGTGCCTAATTTTAACTATTTTTATTCACTTATAGCCGAAATACTTAGCCTCACCATCTATTTCCGTGCATTGATGGCACAAAATACCATTACTGAAAAAGATTTAGAGAAAAAAGAACGCGAAAAAGCACTCATTGAGCAAGAATCAAAACTAAAATTAGACTTTGAGAAAGACCGCATCGCACAAGACTTACACGATAATGTCGGTTCGCAACTTACCATACTCATAAGACAACTTGAGAATAGAAATAACTCCGAACACCCCTACTTTCTCGAACACGAAAAAGAACGACTCATGACAATGGCTCAAAATGCCATATCAGACCTCAGAGATACTATTTGGGGAATAAAAAAAGAAATAACTTTTGAAGATTTGAGCGAAAAAATACAAGAAATCGTTTGGAATTACAATGAAATAGCCCCTAACATACACATTAAATATGTCATCAAAAATCAATCTTCACGAAAATTCAACTTTGATACACAAGATGCCGTTCATATTTTCAGAATCACGCAAGAAGCACTCAACAATGCCATTAAATACAGCCAAGCCAGTTATATAGAGGTAGGGTTGCTTATCAATAATAACGCAAGGCTATTACTTCGCGTACTTGATGATGGCGTAGGATTTGATAAATTAAGCTCAAAACGGCAATCAAGGCATTATGGATTGATGAATATGCAATCAAGAGCCAATAAAATAAACGCAAGGCTACTCATAGAAACCCAAGAAGGAAAAGGGACTAAAATATCGTTGTTCAAAGAATATTAACAAATTTAAAAACCAAATAAAGTACATGATTAAAATAGCCATTGTAGATGATGACTTCCAAATAGCCGCCAACCTTAAAAATGATTTAGAAGCCTATCATAACCAAATAGAACTACTCTTTATTGCCAATAATGGCGAAGACTGCATCAAATTACTTAATGCACTCAATAAAAAATCTATGCCACAAATCATTCTTATGGACATCTCCATGCCCAAAATGAATGGTATAGAAGCAACCACTCGCATACACAACAAATACCCACAAATAGACATCATCATCTTTTCTATTTTAGACGAACAAGATAAAATAGTAGAAGCCATACAAGCAGGTGCAAAAGGCTATTTAGATAAAAATGAACAGATAGAAAACATAGTCAAATGCATAGAAGATGTACGAAACGGACACTCTCAAATCTCTCCTAACATAGCCCGAAAACTCATAGACATTATCCAAAAAATAGCCTCACCCATAGAGAAACCACAAGAAGCCAAAGACAACCTTGAAGCAGAAAAATACCACCTCACTCGCCGCGAAAAACAAATATTAGAATTTATCAAACAAGGAAAAAGTTACTCAGTAATAGCCAAACAATTAGGGGTAGAATACAATACCATCAAAACCCACATCAGAAATATATACGATAAATTACAAGTTAATAATAAAGTAGAAGCCATATCGAATGCAACCCAAAGATAATTTTTCCACACAAGCTGATTTATACGCACGCTACCGCCCCAACTACCCTCAAGAACTCATCGATTTTCTCCTTCATCTAACACCAAAACCTTACAAAGCCGCTTGGGACTGTGCCACTGGCAATGGGCAAGTAGCACAAGCCATTGCCCCATTCTTTGAGCATATCTACGCCACTGACCTCAGCGAAAAACAATTAGAACATGCACCCCAACAAGCTAATGTGCAATACCAAGTAGCCACCGCCGAAAATGCTCCTCATATCCCTGACCATTCCTGCCAACTCATTACTGTAGCACAAGCCATTCACTGGATAGACACCACTGCCTTCTACAAAGAAGCCCACAGAATAGCTACTCCCAACGCATTACTCGCTATTTGGGGATACGGACTGCACAAAATCAACCCTCAAATTGATACCATTATTCAACACTTTTACACCCAAATTGTAGGCAAATATTGGGACGAAGAGCGGAAACACATAGACCAAGCCTACAGCCAAATACCATTCCCCTACAGCCAAATAACAACCCCTGAGTTTTTTATCGAAAAACATTGGGATTTGCACACACTCATTGGCTATTTGAATACTTGGTCAAGCACCCAAAAATACATCAAAATACACCAACAAAACCCCATAGAAGCTATCCAAAAAGACTTGCAAAATGCGTGGCAAAACCCCAACGAAAACAAACCTATCCGATGGAATATTTTTATGAAAACAACAATACTTTCATAAAATACTTGCTTTTTTATGAAAAAAAAATAAAATTTGTACTATATTTCTAATAATAGCACTAATTTTTACCATCACAAATGAACATTTTCAAATCTAATGAATTCAAAGTAGGGCTTCTTTCTGTCGTTTCAATGATTATCTTATATTTTGGATTCAACTTTCTCAAAGGATATGATGTTTTTTCTGCTACCAAACAATACACAGTCATATACGACCAAATAGAAGGACTACAAATTTCTAACCCCGTAATGCTCAACGGAATGTCAATAGGCAGAGTGAGCAACATAGAAATATTACCCGATAAAAATAATAAAATACGCGTAACACTGCTTATCAATAACCAAGTAACGCTCAAACAACCTACCTATGCTGTATTAGGAAGCAATGGTCTTCTTGGAGGAAAAGCCATTTTCTTAGAAATAGGCACAGGAAAAGTTTTGGACAACTACGCCGAGTTACCTCCAAAAGCAGCCAACGACATGATGGCTACCCTTCAAGCCAAAGCCAACCCCATGATAGCACGCCTCGACTCCATGACCATCAAAATCAACGCACTCCTTAGCGAGTTCTCAGGCGTAGGAAAAAGAATGAACAACATACTCGCCAATGTAGATGGAATGACTGCCGCCTTAGAAAGTACCCTTGCAAGCCCAAACTCTGACCTCAATGCACTCCTCCGCAATTTCAGAACCCTCTCGGCTAACCTCGTAGAAACCGAAAAAATGCTCAAGCCCACGCTCGAAAACTCTAACGCATTCTTAAAAAAATTGAATGAATTAGAGTTTAAACAAACATTAGATAAACTGAATAAAAGCCTGCAAGAAGTAAACATAATATTAGAAGACCTCAACAAAGGAAAAGGTACGGCAGGGAAAGTACTCAAAGACGAAGCCCTTTATACACAAATGAAAACCATCACCGAAAACATAGACCGATTGCTTATAGACCTACGCGAAAACCCCAAAAGATACATCAATATCTCTATCTTTGGTGGTAAAAACAAAGAAGAAAAATAAATATTAGAAACAGACTTTAACAAAAAAAATACAATTATGTCCATGAAAAACATCCGCGAAATCCGTATAGAACTCGCCAATGCTATGATAGAAAAATACATAGAATCTTCTGTAGGCATAGACCGCGAAGATGTTTATGATGCTGAAAGAAATATCTGGCGATGGCAACATGGCTCTGCATTCATTGAGGTTTTTGTACAGTCGGTCAATGTAGGAGAAGGCAAAACCCGTGAATATTTGCGTATCTATTCTCTTTTAGGAACACTACCCCCCATGGCAGAAGCCGCCAAACTACAACTCCTCGCCAATCTATTAGAAATGAACGACATCAATCTCGGTGTAAAACTGACCATTATGAAAGGTACTGACAAAATATATGCTACCTACGAACGCGACATCAGAGGCATGGACTACCTCGAACTTGCCACTTGTATTGCAGACTTAGAATGGTGGGCTGATAAATTGGACGATGAGCTCAAAAGTTTTTATAACTAACAAAACTATTGAACTCAAAACTTACCTGAGTAGTTAAAAAATACGCCTATTTCTCCACTTACATTCGTAGAGCAATCTATCGAGAAAAGAGAATTATAATAAGTTACAAAATCTAAACCTATACCCGAACCATAAATCCATTGGTTCGAAAAACGACTGCTTACATCAGTAAAAAAGCGGTCATCAACATAGCTTAAATCTAAAAAACCTGTAATATACACAGCAATCGGCATCGTCCTGAACTGTTTTAGAGGAATAAAACGCAAGGTCTTGCGGGTATCTATCCATTTATACTTAAGGGTGTTTTTGCTCAAGCAATAACTCTGACCATCAATCACATACAATTCATACCCACGCAAAAAAGTATCATCATACCCCAAACCTTGAGCATTGGCATAGGGCTGCCTATCCATAATAGACCAACGCGCCTCTATAGTAACATCATAATACAAACGTTTTGCTAACTTATCATAATACCCCCACAAACCCGTAAAATGTAAAATATCTAATTGGTCAGTATCCAAAATACCTCTTTTTTCTATACCCAACCTAAACCAATAACCTTCCAAAGGATACGCCAACACATCACGTAAATCATAACGATAAGTATAAGAAATAGTATGAAAACGCTGCTCAGTGTCATTGTCTAAAAAATAAGTTGGATTGATGCGTAGCACCGTATCCCCAACTTTATTAAAATCATAGCGCAAAGTTAGGTTATGAAAAGCGTAAAATTTAGGGCGATACTGTACTTCAGCCTTGATAAAAGTTTTTTCCCTGACTATTTTGTCTGATTCTGCAAAAACTAACCGATGATTCAATGTTTGATAAGCAACTGACTTACTTTGCGCATAGGAAAATCCTAAAGAAAGTCCCCAACGTTGTTTATAGTCCAAATAAGGGATTGTATATACCAAGCCATACCGCTTCAGGAAGCCTTGTTGAATAAGAATTTCCAAACTTTGGTTAAGCCCTGCAATATTCTTTTTGATTAGGCGCAATCCATAGTTTGTTCTGCGTAAATCTGCTCCATGTTGATAAACCCATTCATTCACATTGCGGTCTGAGAGTTCAAAAATAGGCAAAGGAAAAATATACCATCGTTCTTGCACCTCTACACGCACTGCAATAGTATTAGTGAGGCTATCTATTTGTTTTATAATGTCTACGATGGTGAATAAATCTGTATTAAAAATTCTATTTCTATTGCGCAGAAGTACAGAATCCATTTCTACTACCCAAATACTATCCCCAACTTCAATATCCATTTCGCGTAAAATAATGATAGGTTTAGTACGTTTATTTCCCTCTATGGCTACTTCGCTTATCACATAATAAGGTGTTTGATAAGGTACTTGAGCCTTGCTGTTGTTTATGCTTAGATTGAAGGCAAGCATAAAAACAAAAAAAAACAATCCACCTCGAGAGATGTGGGAGATGATAAGCATATTTGGTTTGATTAATGCGGCACTGAATTACTCAAAAGTAATTTTAGCTTTCTTTACGATAATCCACTCGTTTTGTTTTTTCTCCAGAAGCCCTGCTTCTAAAGTAATGATGCGGTAAGCATTGTCAAGTTTGAAAGCATAATCACAAGCTGCTTTCAACATAATATCTTCATTGTCAAGGGCTAATGCATGGTATTCATTTCTATCTACCACCTTGAAAAGAGCATAATTAGGGTCTTCCAAATCGATTTCTATTTTATAAAAAAACTCTTTGTTAGGCTCTTTTTTAAAGTCGTTTTGATAAAAAATACCCTCATGCAAGCGCGCATACATTACTTGTACACTTGGGTTAAAAGTATAACTCTCAAGATGCTCTGTTCTTTTGGCAAAAAGCTCTTCGGGCGATATTCTGGGCGTATTTTTTTGTTGTAATTGTATTATTTCTTGCATCAATGCATTCACTTGGTCGTTCATATAGTTGAGCCTCAAGATAAGTGCTTTGTGCTCTTTGATAGGAGTATATTGGTCTATACGATTATCAAGGCGGTTATACTTTTGTTGTACATCTTCCTCAAAAGCAGCTAATTGCTTGCGTAGTTGTTGGTTCTGATAGGCTACAAAAACGATGCCCACCAAAAGAATTAATAAGATGAAGTAAATAATCATGGTATATCCACTTTTATTAGTTTTGGTATCGTCTGTTTGTTCTGTTGTTGCGTTGTTATTATTTTGTCCTGAGGCATCTTCTTTGTCGTTTGTTTCGCCAATAGTTGTTTCTTCTATGGCGTTGTTAGCCGATTTTTTCAAACGCTCTATCTCTTTATCTTTGAGCGTATTCAATTCTATTTCTAATACTTTTACCCCTTCTTGCCAAACGGGTTCATTTTTTTTCATTTTTTTAAGCTCATTCACCAAATCACTATTCAGTTTGCTAAGTCTTTGGTTGAGTTTGCCTTTTCCATAAGAATTATAACGTTTGTCTTTAAAAGCGCGTACTATTTGCATTGCTCGCTCCGATTTTCCTTTCAAAGAACTCTCAAGCGTTGCTAAAGATTGGCAATCTATTTCAGTATTGAGTGTTTTATCATTTTCTTCATTGGCGGCAAATTGAGCGGTTCTGCAAAGCAAACTCAATTTTACGGCTTCGTAGAGTGCATTCTCATCTACATCGCTCTCTTGGGCATAGAGTGAAAAAGGGGAAAGGAACAAAAATAAACAAAAAACAAGCAATTGTAAAGGGGCGCGTGTTTTCTTGTTCTTTCTCATAGTGTTAAGTGAATAGTTTTGCACAAAAGTAATGGATTATTTTTCAGAAAAAAAACTTTTTCTATACAAATCTATCAAAAAATTAGTCGCTTGACTAATATCTTGTGCGCCCGTAGCTACTTGATGAATCGTGTTCTGCCAATGTTCTTGTATGGTAGGTTGTGCATAAAAACTACTTTCTAAGGTTTCTCTGATGGTTTCTTTGAGCCAAAAAACATTTTGCTCACTTCTGTTATCTATCCAAAAGCCTTTTTTTTGCTGTTCGAGGGCAAATTTTTCTATCATTTCCCAAATCTGCACAATTCCCTCTTTTTGCAATGCGGAGCAGGTAATCACCTCCGGAAACCAACCATTCGACTTAGGCGGAAAAAGATGCAAGGCATTTTTATATTCGGCTTTAGCGCGTTGTGCTGCCAATTTATTTTCACCATCAGCCTTTGTAATGGCTATCAAATCAGCCATTTCCATTATCCCCTTTTTGATTCCTTGTAACTCATCGCCTGCGCCAGCAAGCATAAGCAAAAGGAAAAAATCTGTCATACGGCTCACCATTGTTTCCGATTGTCCAACGCCTACGGTTTCCACCAAAATTACTTCGTAGCCAGCTACTTGGCATAAAAACATTACTTCGCGTGTTCTTTTGGCTATTCCTCCCAAAGTACTTTGCGAAGGCGAAGGACGAATATAGGCGCGTGGGTGAGCCGCTAACTGTGCCATGCGTGTTTTATCACCCAAAATACTTCCTCTACTACGCTCACTACTGGGGTCTACTGCCAATACTGCCAATTTTAGCCCCACCTCCTCGATGAGGTGCATACCAAAAGTTTCTATAAAAGTACTTTTTCCTACTCCCGGCACGCCTGTAATACCAATACGAATACAATTTTTATCCTTAGAATAAGGCAAAAGACCCTCAAGCAAAAGTCCTGAAAGAGCCCTATCTTCCTCCTTACGACTCTCTATCAAAGTGATAGCTCTACTCAGAGTAATGACATCGCCTGCTAAAACACCTTCCTGATACTGACTCAGCGACAACCTCGAACGCCTTGGTACATTTGCTTCCATGGAGAAATATGACAAAAAATTTTGAACTATACAATAAAAGATGTAACTTTACTACACAAAAATAAATAATCTTTATCTAAAACTATTCATAAACGTATGCGTTTCCTCAACTATCTTCTTCATAGTTTTGTCATTACTCTTCTTACTTTTTTAGTCCTTTTACTCTTCTCTTTGATTCCGCTCAATTTAGAGATACTTAATCCTGTGCAAGATGTATTCAGCGATTTCGATATGAGCGACATGGTATTCTCAAAACTACGCGATGAGCAAAATGCAGATGATAGAATTGTATTGGTCAATTTTGGCGACCTTTCAAGAGCCGAATTAGGGCAAATGATAGGTATTTTGAACAAACACGAACCCAAAGTAATAGGCATAGATGCTTTTTACAGAAAACTAAAAACTAGCTCACCCGAAGAAATAAGTGGTGATAGTTTATTGGCTGCAAATTTGGCACAAACCAAAAACTTAGTGCTTATTAGTGGGTTGCCGATGGACAAGTTTAATGAGAAAAAAAAGGAGTATGACTCTTTAGAAACCTCTAATGCCCTCTTTATGAAAAATGCCAAAACAGGTTTTGCTAATCTAATTACCGAAGGCTCTAAACACGAATTTAATACAACACGCACTTTTAGCCCCTCAGAAAAAATAAAAGGAAAAGTAGAATACGCATTTGGCGTAAAAGTAGCACAAATGTATGACGAAAAACAAGTACAAGGATTTTTAGCACGTGCCAATGAGTATGAGTTTATCAACTTCAGAGGAAACATAGGCAATGATACCACAGACCCTAATAATAGCAAACCCAAATTTATCGTCTTAGATTGGCACCAAGTACTCAATAGCGAATTTGACCCCAAAGCCATCAAAGACAAAATCATATTGATAGGCTACATGGGACCGAATCTGCAACAGATAATCAATGTAGATAATTTTTATACTCCCCTCAATAAAAACTATGTAGGGCGCAGCACTCCCGATATGTATGGAATAGTAGTCCACGCCAATATCGTATCAATGATTCTTACAGGAAATTATATTAACAATCTTAGCACAGCAGGAAATTTAATGGTTGCCTTCATTTTCACAATGATAATGGTAATGCTGATGGCGTTTCTTTATAAAAACGTAGGTATTTTCTTCGATGGCTTAGGGCTTATTTCTCAAGTAGTGATGGCTGTAATATTTTTATTTTTTACAGTATACTCTTTTGACTGGTATTTATTGCGCATCAATATATCTTATGCCATTTTAGGTATCTTTCTTTCAGGGCTTTTAGTAGAAATTTATTATGGTTTGATACTAAAGATGTTCTCAAAGAAACAAAAATAATTTTTTATACGTTTAATTAATATTAAAAAAACTGAAAAGGTACGATGAAAAAAATTGGATTATTTACATTACTATTATTAACTTTAGGATTGAACGCCTACGCACAATATACTTTTAAAGTATTAATGACGGTAGGGACGGTAACCAACGGTTCGAGCAAAATTTTTACAGGAGCAACCTTAGGACCCAATGAGCAACTAAGTGTGGCATCAGGAAGCACACTTAGCTTAATGTATACTGGCTCAGGAGGAGGAACTGTTACAATTAACAAAGGAGGAACTTATCCCGTAAAAACATTAGAGCAACAATTGCTTACTTACAAAAGTCAAAATCCAAGCACCACAGGCAAAGTTATCAACTTTGTAATTGGCGAAATGGCTAAAACGAGTGGTAACATCAATGAAGATCGCAATAAATATATGAGAGTAACGGGTTCCGTGGAGCGTGCTTCCGAAGAAGAGTCTTTTGCCATCAAATTATTCTTGCCTCAAACAGGTGCTAACAATAGCCAAAAACCTCGCTACACTTTGAGCCCCAAAGTATATGTATTTTGGCAGCCCGAAGAAAATGAAAAATTAGGTGATACTTACACTATCACAATCGAAAATTTGGCTTACGAAACCATCAAAACTTTTGATGTAACAGGTAGCTCATTCGTATTAGATTTTGATGAGCCTGTAATCTTCAACAACCAAGTAGATGGTGCAGCAAAAACAGTTTATGTTACCATTGCTTCAAAAGAAAGCCCCAGCAAAATTTCTAACAAATATGCTATAGTACAACTTTATAGTGATGATGCTGACTACGCTGACTTCTTCCAAAAGTACCAAGACTTTAAGAAAAGTCAAGACAAAGAAATGCCTGAATCTATGCGCAAAATAGATGAAGCCTTCTTCTTTGAACAAAATGGATTTATTCATGACGTAATCAGATGCTACGAAGAAGCAATAGCATTAGAACCCGAAAACGAAGCCTATAAAATTGCTTACTTAGGATTCTTGCAAAGAGCTTTCCCTAATGAGGAAAAGAAAAAGTAATTTGCTACTCTTTATAAAAATTATAGAAATAATTAGAAAGGCAGTCTTGCAAAAAGACTGCTTTTTTTGTTGTTTTGCAACATGAGAAAAATAGAAATATGCCTTACCCCTGATTTACTCTTTTTGCACTCATTAGAAGGGAAAATCGTAGTGGTGGTAGATATCCTAAGGGCTACCTCTTGTATGGTAACCGCCTTTGCGCATAAAGTAGAAAAAATCATTCCTGTTGCCACTGTTGAGGAGTGCAAACAACTGCAACAGCAAGGACTCATTGCTGCGGCTGAGCGTGGTGGCGAAAAAGTAGAAGGGTTTGATATTGGCAATTCGCCTTTTAGCTATACCGAAAATTCCTATGCAGGGCATACCATCGCTATGACTACTACCAATGGAACACAAGCCATTGTAGCTTCGCAAAAAGCTGAAACAATCGTAATAGGGGCTTTCTTGAACATTAACACTGTTGCTCAATATTTAGTAAGCAAAGACAATGATGTAGTAGTAGTTTGTGCAGGTTGGCAGGGAAATATCAATATGGAAGATACACTCTTTGCGGGTGCTTTGGCACAAATATTAGTAGGAACGCATACTTGGGAAAATGATGCCTGCTATTTGGCAACAACAGCTCACGAAGTTGCTAAAAATGATTATATGTTGTATTTGAAAGAGTGCTCACACTTTAAAAGGCTGATGCGTTTCGGATTAGAGCAAGATGTCCGTTTCTGTCTAAAACACGATGTTTATGATGTATTGCCTTATATGAAGGAAGGTTACTTGACCATAAAAAAGCCCTAATTTTACTCTTTAGGGCTTTTCTTTTGTTTTGAAGAAGCGGAGGTTTGCCCGTTGGTTTGTCTGATCTGACGTTCTAAGGCTTCCAATTTTTGTTCTAATTGATGTGCTTCGTGCTCCACTTCCGTAATTACTTTTTCACCCTCGTATTTGGCTTCGCTGATGAGTGCTTGGTCGCGACCTTGTAAAATCTCATTGCGCAGAAGTTTCAAACGCTCTTTATATTTGGAAAGTTGATAGCTTAGTTTATCGCGTGTTTGGCTTCCTTCCTCGGGGGCAAACAAAATGCCTATTGCTGTACCTACTGCTGTTCCTGTCAGAAAGGCTAAAAATATACTGCCTATATTGTTTTTTGCCATAGTATTTTTTGTTTTCGATAGTTATATGTGGCAAAGTTAATATTTTTTTTCAAATATTTAGGCGTTACATCATAATTTTGAGTGAGGTGGTGGCTAAATCGTTCCAAAAATGAGGATATGATTTTCGAACTACTGCACTATTTTCTATTTGTAGTGGGTGTAGGAAAGCCAAAGGAGCAAAAGCCATTGCCATGCGGTGGTCTTGGTAGGTATTGATAAGAAGGGGCGTAGTCCATAGATTGGGTAGGGTAGCAGGTTTTAACAACCAATGATTATTTTTTTCCTCCAACAAAGTACCTATTTTTGAAAGTTCTGTGCGCATGGCAGCTATGCGGTCAGTTTCTTTGATTTTGAGGCTTTCTAAGCCTTGCATTACAAGTGTTGTTCCCTTTGTAGCGGCGGCAATCATCAGTGTTTGGGCTAAATCGGGGCAGGGCGTAAAATCTATGTTTAGTTGTGTGGGAATAGTTGAATGGGGATTTTTTTCCAATGAAATACCTTCATCGTGATAGTGTGTATGAATGCCAAAAGGCTGCATAAGATTTGCGATTTGGCTATCTCCTTGAAGTGAGTTTTTTTTAAGCCCTCTGAGCAAAAGTTTTTCTTGGGGTTGAGCACCTAATAAAAAAAGCAGATACCAATAACTTGCCGCAGACCAGTCGTTTTCTATGCTAAAAAGAGTTGGCTGGGGTATATTATTTCCCCTAATATGAAGTGTTTGGGTGTTTGGTTGCCATTCTACGTGAATACCCGATTGTTGCATTTGGGCAACGGTCATGAGTATATAGGGGAGTGAGCTAATGTTGCCTTTTAGATGTATGGTAATGTTTTTTTTGAGTAATGGCGCACCCATCAATACTGCCGAGATAAATTGGCTACTTATATGGGCAGGCATTTCGAGAGTGGTAGTGTCATTTGGGGTGTAGCCGTCTAATTGTAGGGGAGGGTAGCCCTCTTTGTTGGTATAATGAATATGCGCCCCCAATTGTCGCAGTGCATCTACCAAAATCCCTATGGGGCGTTGTTGCATACGTTCTGTGCCCGTGATTATTTTTTTTTGGTTGCTAAGGGCGTAGAATGCTGTCAGAAAGCGGAAAGTAGTGCCTGCATCTTCGGCGTTGATGGTTTTGGCTTCTGTATGAAGGAGTTGTTGTAGGAGTTGTGTGTCGTGTGCAGTAGATATATTTTCTAAGCGGATAATGTTGGGGTAGGCAGCCTGAATAATCAATGCTCTGTTGGATTCGCTCTTAGAAGAAGGTAATTGTACCACCGTTTTTTCGCCTAAATGAGGCTCATTGGGTGGTACAATGGTGATGGGTTCAGCAATATTAGAAGACATCTTTATTGATAAAATCGAGGATTTTGTCGCCAATTTTAGTATTATTTACTTCAACATTGTTTGCTTTCGAGCGTGCTACTTTGATGGCTTCGAGGAGGTCATCTATTTTTTTGATGAGTGTTGTTTTTTGTGTTGCTGATATTTTTCCTGAAAAATAGGTGGTTTCGTACTTACCTACCTGAAAATCAAGGTACAAGAGTTCTGTTTGAGCGGGGTGCTCTTTGGTAGCTTCGTACTTTACAATTACTTTAGGGCGTTTTACGCTTCTAAACTTTACCTCTTCTTCAGTTTTATAAACGTTTTTTTGGTTATCGAATATCCATTTTTTGGTTTGGTCTAAGATAGGAATGCTTTGGTAAAGTTCGCGGAGTTTGCTTACTTGGGTTTCGAGTGCCAAAAGAGAAGTTGCGGAAAAAGTACCAAAGTTAGTATCTCCAACCACAAGTTCGGCTTTGGGTACGCCAGAAGCATTGGTTTCTTCTTTGGAAATAGTGGCATCTATGCCTGTAACGACAACTTCGCGTAGTGATTCTATTTTTTCTTTGACAGTGGTAACCATTTCTTTGGTTTCATCGGGTATTTGTTCCGAATCTTCTTCTAAGGCTACATATTTCTTAATCATTCCATCGAAGAAAGGGTCTTTTTTGGTAAAAGTATTTACGGCTTCACCAATGGCTTGTGTGGCTTTGTGTTTGCGGTCTTGCTCTACTGCTAAGAGTTCGTGTAATTTGTTTGCCATGCGTTTAAATAATAGTTTAAATAAGTGGTAAGGAGTAAAAAATTATCTTGTATTGTCTCTGATTTCTTGTAGTTTTCCTTCTATGCCTTGGTATTTTTGTTGGCTATATTCGCCAGACGTTTTATAGACTATAGTGCCTTTTTGGTGTACTAAATAAATCACTAATTCATCTTTGCCTACATCTAAGCGGCTTTGCCCAACAGGATAAACGCCGATATGTTCTTTGTCTTCGGGGCGTGCATTTTCTTTGATTTTCTCTAATACACTATTTTCGGCTGCGCCGGGTACTAAGGCTACATAGTAAATTTCGCCATCATAAGCTCCCTCATCTTCAAATACACCGCCTAATATTTGTTCTTTTTCTCTTTTCATAAATAAATTATTGAGAAAAGGCTGCCAATTTTGGAGCAGATTGAGGGCGGGAGAGTCTTTGCCTGAGGGTCTTGAAACTACAATAAGGCAAACGCGTCCATCGCGAGGGAGTGTAACACGTGCCTCTTTTCCGTCTAAGGCGTTGTAAGTGATGGTTGTTTGTGGGAATATGTCATTTACCTTTTGCGCTGTAGCGGTAGCAAAAGTAAGCAGTGTGCATGTGAAAAGAAGTAATAAGTGCTTGTTCATAAATTATTTTGAGTTTTAGTTATTTTGTTTTATACTATTTTACGAAATAGATAGTTGGGGTTTTTCTTGATAAATTCGTAATTAGGGTTTCTTTTTATTTCTTTCATGAGTTTCGCGCTACCAAAATCGTAGTAGTCGGCTGAGTCGTCAAAGAGGATAAAGCCGCCTTTGTCTAAGTGAGCATCTACATTCTCGAAATCTCTTTTGGCAAAATCGTAGGTATGATTGCCATCTATATAGGCAAAACTGATAGCACCTCCTAAGGTAACTTCTCTGCCAAAAACTTCTTTTAGTGCAGTTTTTTGTTTCCAAAGGGCAAAAAAATCATCTGAAAATTCTTCTATGGCATAGGGCAGTGTATCGTGCGCGAACATTTGTACATTTCTCATAAAAGACTCTTTGACGAAGTGTCTATATTTTTCGTGCGAAATATCAGAATTACCAACATTTTGGTTGTCTGAGCCTTCAAAAATCCATTTATCGGAGCAAAATATGGTATTTTTTTTATTGTGTTTTTTCAATAAATAGCTGATTACATTGGTAGATAAACCGCAGAAAGAGCCTATCTCTATGATGGGGTTTTGGGTAGGAAGTTGTGCTATTGCTAAGTCCATCAGATAGGCATTGCCTTTATTGAGCATGCCTGCATTGGCAAAACAAAGCCAATTGATGTATTCGTCTTGAAGTTCTTGGGTACGTAGTCTATGATAACCGTATCCTACTACTTGTTGTATTTTTTTTAACATGCGCTAATGAATATCATTTTTTACAAAATTCGTATTTTTTTAGCATAATTTTCTCAAAGAGGGTTATTTTTTCTGAAAAATTTGTTGGGTATAAAGCCAACAACCTATCCAATTTTGCCCTACTCCGCCCATATAGGCGGCGCGTGCGTAAGAAAATTCGCCTATGCGTGCTTTGATTCTGCACCCTATAGAAAAGCCTGCCCACCGTCTGCCATTTTCTGTTTTGAGTTGTTCATTGCGAAGTTGATTGTAGCCTATGTTGATTTGGAAGGCTTTATGAAAAAGTATTTCTGCTCCAATGATGATTTTTTGCCCCCAATTCTCTAAGATACCCAAAGAGGGAGAGCTTTGTGTAAATAGATTTTGGAGGGTAACCGAAAAACGAATCGGCATAAATTGGGGCTTATGTGATAGTCCAAAATGAGCATCGAAAGGCAGGCGGCTGCTTGCTTGAGGGCTGTAGTCATTGAACAAGAAACCTGCATTTTTGATGACCAAACCTATCGAAAAATCTTTTTCGGGGTGTATAAAAAGCGCGCCCGCATCAAGTGCCAAACCTAAGGCTTGGTAGTTGGCTATTTGCGAGCCTACTAACTTGACATTCAGTCCAAAGTGAAAATTTTGGTATTGGAAAGTTCTGCTTCCTTGCAAGGCATATTCAGAGGCTTTGAAACTACCAATGATTTGCCCTGTTGCGTCTGTTTCGGGCATAGTGCCATAGTCAAAATATTGTATGCCGATAGCCCAAGTTTGTGTTTTGCGTGCTGCAAAACCATATTGTAGTTGAAAGGCTTGAGTTTGTGCAAAAAAAGGTGTATAACTAATGCCCGCTTCAGCGTGGTTGTTTTTGTTGAGCAATGCAGGTTGTTGAAACGCCTGATGTACACTATTATTAGGGCTACTGATATTTACCCCCCCTAAGGCAGCTACTTGAGGATGTGTAGGAAGTCTAAGGAAGTTGAAATTTTGCTCATAAACAATAGATTGTGCTTTGTTTTTAATGGGAATCAACCATAAAAAACCAAAAATACACCCTATCCATAAATTTTTGCGAAGCAACATGAACCTACTTTGTTTAGATGTCCAAAGATAGTAATAATTACAGATTTTTCTATATATTTGCTAATCCTTTTACTCAAATCAAAAATAGAAAAAGATATGAAAAAACAAATATTATTGATGGTCTGTTTCGCGCTTTATCTGCTAACAAGTTGTGGGGGCGAAAAAAAAGAACAACAAACTGATAAGTCAGAAAATAGCACTAATAATCAACAATCTTCAGAAGAAACCACAAGCGAAAATACCTATACCATCAAAGATAAAAATGGGGCTACTTGGGTGCAAATAGCCATCAATGGCGATGACCTTACTGTAGATATTCCTAACAAAATAAAGCTAAAAGGAGTAAAAAAAGATGCTGAAAAAACAAAGTACAGCGATGAAAAAGGGACTGTAGTAGCAGAGGTAAAATACAAAGATGAAAGTTTTAAACTACGAACACCCGATGGAAAATTACTTTGGAAAGTGAAACTAAGCGGCGATAAAATCAAAATTAGCAATAATGAAGAAAATGAAAATCCTTATGAAATAAAGAAAAAAGATAATAACAACTTTAAAATAGAGTACCAAGAAAAAGAGTTAGGGAAAACCAAATTTAGTAACAATGTAATAGATATCGATGGCATTGGTACAGACCTAAAAGTGCCTGCGCGTCAAAATTTATTTGCTTATGGCGTATTACTACTCTATGATATTCCCGAAACAGAACGTTATATCCTTTTGGCTGAATTACTCAAAAAAGGCTTATAAATACTACTTATCATAGTTCAACATTCCTTGTTTGATTTCCAATACTCTATCAGAGAGTTGTGCCAATTCTGCATTGTGCGTTACTACCACAAAGGTTTGTTCTTTGTCTTGGCGTAGTTTCAGAAAAAGTTGGTGCAACTCTTTTGCATTTTCAGCATCTAAATTGCCACTTGGCTCATCGGCAAATACAATAGCAGGAGAGTTAATCAATGCTCTTGCAATAGCAGTACGTTGTTGTTCTCCTCCTGACATTTCGGAGGGCAAATGGGTACGCCGTTCCCAAATACCTAAATATTGCATCAATTCCTCCGATTTTTTCTCTGCTTCTTTTCGCGCCATACCTCCCAACCAAGCAGGCATACAAATATTTTCTTGTGCCGAAAACTCTGGTAAGAGATTATGAAATTGAAATACGAAGCCTAATTTTTGGTTTCTGAATTGTGCCAAAGATTTCCCTCTTAGGCGTAAGACCTCTATCCCATCAATCCATACACTGCCCGAAGTAGGATTATCTAAAGTGCTTATGATATGCAAAAGAGTACTTTTTCCAGCACCCGAAGCGCCAACAATAGAAACGATTTCACTTTTTTGCACCTCCAAAGAAACATCTTTCAACACCGATAATTGTTGGTATGATTTATTAATGTGTGTGGCTTTTAGCATTTTTTCTCATTTTTTTGATAGAAATGCAAAGTAAGCATTTAATTTTGTGATTTGAAACAATACAACAATCCTTGTGAGTTATTACGATACATCTTATTTTGATTGGCAACGCCACGTAGGTGCTTTCGGAGGCAAAGCCAACCTTTTCAAATTTATTGCACACATCAAACCAACTGATAAAGTACTCGATTTTGGTTCGGGAGGTGGATTTTTATTAGCGCAAATCAATTGTCAAGAGAAAAAAGGCATAGAAATAAACCCCGTAGCGCGCCAAAATGCCATAGAGCAGGGCATAGATACGATTGCTTCTATTGAGGAAGTCGCCGATGAATGGGCAGATGTCATTATCTCTAATCATGCCTTAGAACACGTATTTCAGCCCTTAGATGAGCTCAAAAAACTGCACAAAAAACTGAAAAAAGGAGGAAAAATTATTTTCGTAGTACCTCACGAAGTACGCGCCCCTTATCGCCCTAACGACATCAATCAGCATATTTATACTTGGTCGCCAATGTGTTTAGGGAATTTATTCCATCTGGCTGGCTACGAAATCATAGAAGCCCACAGCCTTAAACATCGTTGGATGCCTTACTATATGCAAGTACGAAAATATACCAATGAGTCTGTTTTTAATATATTATGCCGTTTGTACGCACGTTGGAAAGGCGATTTATACCAAACACGTGTAGTGGCTCGTAAAAATTAGGGGGGAGGGAGTAGCCATTTTTTAGCTTCCCAGCCATCTTGAAGCTGTGTTAAGTCTATATGGGGGTCTATGAGTAACTTACTCACACGACCGTTCAGTGTTACATACACTTCTGCTCTTACTTTCGGATTGCAGATGCCTTGTGCGGCATAGTGTTTTGCTAAAAAATGCGCATATTGTAGTATCATATCGGGTTGCATTGCCATTTGTTTTTCTTGGTGCAAATTGAGAAAATCGCTATTTACTACTACACCCTCACGCCCTGTGCAACCGTCTTTGACATAAAAAGTAGCATTGCCTGCTTTTTCCATTAGCATCACTCGCCACGAAAAACGATAGCCTTCTTCTGTCCAAAATAAATTGTTATTTGGGTAAAGCAAATACCTAAAAGGGAATAAAAGTTGAAAAGAAAAATGTAGGCAAAAGATAATAAGCAACCAAGAAGGCATTTTTAAGGCATTTTGTGAGGAGTTTGTTCCAAAAAAGCGCGTAGGCAAATAATGCAATAAACGCTCGTGAAAGGTTGAAGAGAAAAAAATAAGCGTAGAAAAAATCATCACTATAGGGAAAACACCAATTGGAAACAAAAGCCCTGTAAGTGCGTGAAAAATAACCACAGCCATGTACGCTACCCAGCGCGTAGGTTTGTAGTTGAGCAAAAAAGGAATAAAAACATCGTACAACATACCCACCCAACTAAACAAATAAGCCACCCAAACAAATTGAAAAAAATATCCTAATATCCACATATCGGTATGTGCGGGTAGCCAAATACGCAAAGGAAGTGCCTCGAAAAGCCAATCTTCATTGATTTTGGCAATGCCTGCATAGAAATAAACAATGCCCAATTGTAGCTTTAATACGCCAATAGTCCAAAAGGGGACTTCTGTATAGCTTTTTTTTTGCCAAAAAGCATCTAAAGAATAAGCGGCATGGGCAGGTAAAGTACACATCAGGGCGGCTACTATGCTCACAAAATAATAATGATTGAGATAGTAGGTGAGGTCTATGAGTTCAGTATAAGTAAAGCAGATAAAAAATAAAATGCTACTTACTCTATAAAAACAACCCAAAAGGATACCCAATGCACTCAACAACATCAGCCAATGCAATCCATACATTGCCCAAGCAGGCAAGACCTCTACCCAATAAAACCCAAAATATTTGAAATGAAAAATGGGCTTGACGAAGTGTTCTTCCACCCAATTATAAGCCATAAAACGCGCTGTACTAAAAAACATTAAGGCTCCGAAAACGATTCGAAAAACCGCTAACGGAGCAATAGAGGTAGGCTGAAGCAGAAAACGAATAAAAGTACTAATCGCCATCGCCACTATCATAAGTAATTGCTATGCCCAAGATTGAAGACATATCACTTTTAAAGAAACGTGTCAATTTTTGCATTTCAACATACAAAGACTCCAAAGAAGCAGGATTATTTTGGATAATTTGCGAAAAAGAACTGTTGTTGTCAATAGCATTAAGTACATTTTTGACGGCTGTAATTTGCGCAGTTGTATTCTTTACCAAATCAGCCCCTCCTGTAGCGTTTTCGAGATAAGAACGAAAACCATAAGAGGCATTCCAAAGGTTTTCTAAAGCAGTAAAATGTGCTTTCATCAATACAAAAGAACGAGCACTGTAGTACGCTTCTACTTTTGTAGGCTCTGTTTGGGTTTGCCCTGCTCTTTTGCCTAAGGGCAGTGAAACCTTGAAATTTTTAAGATTTTCATAACTTTTCACAAACTCGTTATAAAGCGCGCTTGTAGAACTCCCAATATCAGTGCCTGTATTGGCAATAAAAACAGATTTGTAAGTAGCCCAAGCCGTTACAACTGCATCAGTGCGCGTTTTAATCTGTTGAATGAGCGCATTCAAATAATTTCGCTTATTGGCAGAACTAAGTACTCCTTGTGTGCTTTCATAAAGGAGGTATTCTACAGCCATAAGCCCGCGTGTATCACGTTCGAAATTATTGAAACTAACATCGTTATTGCTAATAAAAAACTCTATTCTGGCTGTGTTTACTGGGAAAGTAGCAATTTCTTCGTTTAGATTTTTAGTAAGTCCTTGTTCGCCTGCGGGTCCGAAGTTAAAAGCATTCGCACTCTGCCAAGCCGTAGCCGCATTGAGCCAAGCGGTTTGTAAATTGGCTAAGTTAGCACTATTAGGTGTAGTCTGAAAGGTGCTGTTAGCGGTTTGCAAAGCATTTACTTGTGTTTGAAAATTTGCATAAGCAGGAATAATCATCTTTTCGGCATAGTTTTGCAACATCAGAGCTCTATCAAAACTATTACTGTTGTTTCCGTCAGAGCTACTACAAGCATAGAAGGCTACACTTAGTAGCCCTATGCATATTGAAGAAAGAAACGATTTTAAATGGTTGTTTTTCATACTATTACTGAATTGAATTAGAATTAGAATATGATTTATCGATTTTGTACAGTAATCCAATTTTGCTTGAAGTCTTCTATTTCAGCATCGGTAAAGCCATAAATAGATTTTAATTGACTAATCACTTGCTGCAATTTAGGGAGTTGATTGCTCGCATCAGTTACAAAACTATAAGAAGTAGGCGCACCATTGCGAGGGGCATTGAGTAGTGTAAGTAGACTTTCTATTTGTGTATCTGTTATTTTTTTATCAGTAATCGTAAGCCAGCCGTGTAAAAAGCCTACACACTCGCCATAGGCATGCAATGCAGCACCTTTTTGTGCATCAGTAGGACTTGTGGCACTCAATGTAGAAATGACACTATGACAGTAATTAATCACTGTAGCGGCATTGGCTTTTTCCCAAAGGAGTTTTATATTGGCTAAATACTCTTGTTGTTCGGCTTTGTAATCACTACCTGCTTTGACGGCTGCCTGCAATTTTATAAAATTTTCTTTGATTTGTGTATAAAAACCTTTGCCATCGTTTTTGTCGCGGCGCGCCGCATAAAGAGCCATAAACTTATCAGGGTTAGTATATTTGGCATTGTTACTATTAGGAAAATCGGGGTGCGCACCATACAAAGACAATATTTGGTCTACATTTGCCAAACTGAGTTCGTTAGCACTCCATAGTAAAGAAGCTTGGTAATAAAGAGCTGCTCCAAACAAGCCTTTTTCTACCATTTGTTCCATTTCTAAACCCTCTTTGCTGAATAAATAACCACCAAAAGTACCCCCTTGTGTGGCATTATTGGCTGGTATCCAAGTACTTCCGCTGGCAGATGCTAAGGTTTGGAGCCAACCCGTACTGCCTTCCAAACGCCCTACATAATAAGAGGTAGAAACGCTACGCAATGAATTGCTACCTGTAGAGGCGAACAATGTATTGAGCGTAGTTGCTGATACACTTACTCCTGTAGTACGTCCTTTTTTCATTTCATTGGTTAGGTTTTCTAATTGTACTCTGATTGCCGATTGTGTTGTTGTATTACTACTAAAATTAGCACCCTCATAAGCACTTGGAATGGAGAGGGCTGGTTTTTCATTTTTTGAAGTGCATTGCATTAATGTACTTATGCTTAAGAAGAATAATAAAAAGAAGGTTATATTTCTCATATATTTATTTGTGTAAGGATAAGGTTATAATTAGGCTGTAAATTTATTTAGACTAATTCTAATTAGCAAAGAAAAAAATATTTTTTTTCTTTTTTCAAAAAGGAAAAAAATCCTAAATGAGGTTTAAATTGTTGATTATTAGAGAGTTATAAGAAAAAGAAGGGCATAAAAAAAAGAGCTATAAAATAGTTCTTTTAGGAGGAGGTATGATAAAAAAGAAGTGGACCCAGCAGGGCTTGAACCTGCGACCCCCTGATTATGAGTCAGGTGCTCTAACCAACTGAGCTATGGGTCCGAGTGTTTTCGAGTGCTAAAAATATACTTGAAATATACTTTTTTGTGAAAACGTGTGCAAAGTTATAATCTTTTTTCTAATTTCACAACTTCAAATCAAAAAAATATGTCATTAGACTTAAAAAATATAAAAAATATCATCTTCGACTTAGGGGGCGTACTCATTAATATAGATACCCAAATCAGCAATCGTGCTTTTGAAGCCTTAAGCCGTCAAACTCCTGAATGGTTGCAGGCACAAATTAAGGTAATACCTG
Source organism: Cytophagales bacterium (assembly GCA_004293905.1). Classification (GTDB taxonomy): domain Bacteria; phylum Bacteroidota; class Bacteroidia; order Cytophagales; family Microscillaceae; genus RDZE01. The sequence goes on from RDZE01000016.1 coordinate 155,769, forward strand.
CTTTTTTCAAAGAATACGAAAAAGGAACTATCAGCAAAGAGGCATTTGTAGAGGCATTGCGCCAAACTTTTGCTTTGGAGGCTTCTTCTGAAGCAATTATAGCGGCTTGGAATGCAATGATTTTAGACTTTTTACCCGAACGCATACAAGCAGTTGTGGCTATGAGAAAGACTTTCAAAACTTTTTTATTGAGCAATTCTAACGCCGAACACATCTACAAAGTAGAAGAACACCTGCTCCGCGACACAGGCTATGCATCATTACAAATGCTTTTCGATAAAGTTTACTACTCTCACGAAGTACATTTGCGCAAACCTGATGCTAAAATATACGAACAAGTATTGCAAGAAAATCAACTCAAACCTGAAGAAACGCTTTTTATAGATGATGCCCCCGACAACATAGCAGGTGCTGAGAAAATAGGCATCGTCACTTGGCAAGCACAACGCAACGGTACAGATGTTTTAGAATTGTATCAATTATTGCAAACACAGCATGGCAACTTTTAGAAAATACACCTTACATATCGTTTTGTTCATCATCACATTTACTACTACTACACTGGCAGGCTCGGAGTGGATTCATGGGCGTGGTTTTTTGATGAATGATACCAATATTGGTTGGAGCGAATGGATGACTTGGGAAAAATTCCTCAAAGGATTGGCTTTTTCTGTTCCTTTTTTGGGTTTTCTGACCGTACATGAGTTTGGACACTATTTCGCGGCAAGGCTTTATAAAGCGCGTGTTACCTTGCCTTTTTATATTCCTATGTGGTTAGGTTTGAGTTTTTCCATTGGTACAATGGGGGCTTTTATACAAATCAGAAGTCAACTAAAATCAAGAAAAGAGTTTTTTGATATTGGTATTGCAGGTCCTTTGGCAGGGTTTGTAGTAGCACTTTTGGTATTAGTGTATGGGTTGCTTACTTTGCCTCCACCTGAATATATTTTTCAAATTCACCCCGAATGGGAAAAATATGGCTTAGACTACGCCAAATATGTATATACTGAAACAGAAAACGACCTTGCTTTGGGCAAAAATTTACTCTTTTGGGTGTTAGAAAGCCTCTTAGCCGACCCTAAGGCAATGCCTAACTCTCACGAAATCATTCATTACCCTTGGCTTTTTGCAGGTTATTTAGGTTTGTTATTTACAGCACTTAATCTCATTCCTATTGGGCAATTAGACGGGGGACACATTTTATATGCACTCATTGGCAACCGCAACCACCGTATTGTTTCGCCTTTATTGTTGGCTTGTTTTGTTACTTATGCAGGGTTAGGCTCTGTGAGCCCTTATTGGTCAAATGAGGATTTATTAATTTATGTGCCTCTGTATTTATTCTTTTTATATATGTTATTTTCTCGTGTGAGTGAAAATAGGTCGCTTGTACTTTCTTATGCACTTACGGTATTCACAGTGCAATTTGTCATTAATTTTTTCTACCCCACTTGGGAGGGTTACTCTGGCTGGTTTGTGTTTGCATTTGTGTTAGGTCGTTTTTTAGGGGTTTATCATCCCGATGCTCCTGACAATACACCACTCAATATGCAACGCAAAATATTGGGCTGGCTTTCTTTGATTATTTTTATACTTTGTTTTAGTCCTAAACCTTTTATGATGAATTAGACCTTTGATGATATATGGAAAAACTACCCAATGCCGATTTTTACAAACAAGTATTCGAGAAAGGCGTACCCTTCAATGCTTTCATGGGTTTTGAACTTTTAGAAGTAAGAGAAGGATATGTAAAACTAAGAGTACCCTACAAACAAGGGTTCATAGGTGAATTTCGCGAAAACCGACTACACGGAGGCGTATTATTGGCAGCCGTAGATAGTGCTGCGGGCATTGCCAGTTTTACGACAGCAAATATTATGACCGATAAAATGGCTACAGTAGACCTCCGCTTAGATTTTATCAACCCTTCCATTGCCGAAGATGTAATCGTAGAGGGAATTGTCAAAAAAAGTGGTTCACGCATTATATTTACACATGCATTGGTTTATCACCCTTCTAATCCTACACATCTGATAGCCGAAGGAAGAGCTACCTATAGTGTAAAAAGGCAAGAAAAATACGAAGATAAAAAATAGGAGGCGCATGACCAACTACAAAAACAATCAAGAAAATAACACACCTTTTTTTAGTATAGTAGTGCCTACCTATAACCGCGCCGATTTTATACCGCTAACCTTACAATCCATTGAGGCACAAACTTTTACAGACTATGAAGTCATCATTATAGACGATGCCTCTACTGACCAAACCGCGCAAGCTGTAGCACCTTATATTAACAATGCTAAAATACACTACATTCGCCTTCCTGAAAATAGAGAAAGAGGCAATGCGCGCAATGTAGGTGCAAAAAATGCCAAAGGTAACTACATCACCTATCTCGATTCTGATGATTTATTGTACCCTGATAGTTTAGCCGAAGCCTACGAATATGCACAAAAAAAGCCCCAAATTAAGCTTTTTCATCATCTCTATCACCTTATCAATGAAGAGGGCAAAGTCATCAGAAAATACGATTTTCCCTCGCTCAAAAATCCACTCAAAGCCATAGCTAAAGGCAATTTTCTCTCTTGCATAGGTGTTTTTTTGCACAAAGACGTTTATCAACAAATTTTTTGGGACGAAAACCGTCTACTTTCTGGCTCTGAAGACTATGATTATTGGCTGCGTGTGATTGGTTATACCCAAACAATAGGGCGTATTGAGAAAGTGTTAGGAGCAATCAGACACCACGACCAAAGAAGCGTGCAAACACAAGAATACGAAAAAGTACGACAAAGATTTTTGTACTTTTTTGAAAAAATAGACCAACACCCTCAATACCAAATATACAAACCCTATCAACACCGCATTAAATCAACCCTTTGGCTCTTTTTAGCCCTTACTGCTTGGGAAAATCAACAGCCTTTAATGGCTCAACAATGCCTCCAAGAAGCCAAAAAGATAGACAAGAGTGTATGGACAAAAAAAAATTTTTGGAGTTTATGGCTCAAAAGCAAACAATTATAAAGACTTACTTCTTTTATTTACAACAAATTTATTTATCCATCTTTCTATTTTGTACGACATTGGCATCATCGGGGGTGGCTTGGCTGGTTTAGCCAATGCTATCCAAATGGCAAAAGCAGGCTTAAAAGTAATTCTATTTGAGCGACAACAATACCCTTTTCATAGAGTATGCGGTGAATATATTTCTATGGAAGCATTGCCTTTCTTACAAAACGAATTAGAAATAGACCCTTTCGAACACGGAGCTATACAACTCAGCGAATTTAGACTTACTTCGCCTGCGGGTAGGCAACTTATCGTACCACTCGATTTAGGAGGCTTTGGCATCAGCCGCTATACACTCGACGAACTGCTTTACCAAAAAGCCACCGAAAAAGGAGTTACTATTTTGCAAAACACCATCATCAGGCAAACCGAAAAACAAATTAACCACTGGCAACTTACTACACACCAAGAGCAAACATTCGAAGCCAAAACAGTAATTGCTGCCTATGGCAAAAGAACACAATTAGACCAACTTTGGAAAAGAAGGTTTTTTCAGCAGAAATCGCCCTACATCGGCATCAAATACCATATCAAATATGCCTACCAACCCCTACATCAAATAGCATTGCATAACTTTCAACAAGGATATTGTGGCATATCGCGTATAGAAGATGATAAATATTGTTTGTGTTATTTGACCACGAGAGAAAATCTAAGAAAACACCAAAATATAGCCCAAATGGAAAAAGAAGTCTTAAGAAAAAACCCTTTTCTTGACCATATTTTTGACCATGCCGAGTGGCTTTACGATGCCCCTAAAGTAATCAATGAAGTTTCTTTCGCCCCTAAAAAACTCATAGAACAAGATGGAATATTGATGTGCGGCGACTCCGCAGGCATGATTGCTCCTTTGGCAGGCAATGGTATGGCAATGGCGTTGCATAGTGCCAAAATTTTATCAAAATGCCTCATAGACTATCAAAAAGGCGATATAGACCAAAAAACAATGCACCAAAACTACCAAAAAGAATGGAAAAAATACTTTGCTAACCGCTTACAAAGAGGTAGGCAACTCCAATCCTTTTTTGGCAGCACACTCCTAAGTGAATTATTAGTAATTACCACTAAAAACCTCCCTTTTTTAGCCCAAAAACTCATCAAACAAACTCACGGCAATATTTTTTAAGTAACCCTTCTGCCCGATTATGCATACAGTCATCAAAGCCATTGGTACGGCAACCCCTAATTATAAAATAAACCAAAAAAATATCTTAGAATCTCTCTTAGCAATACTAAACCTGCCCGAAGAAGCACAACGAAAAATGAAAGTACTTTTCAGGCATACAGGCATACAACACCGCTATTCTGTACTTGAGGACTATACGCAAAGCCAAAAACAGCTATTTTTTAGACCAAGCCCTACTGCTCCTTTTCCCTCTACTGCCGAACGTATGCAACGCTACCAAAAAGAGGCACTGCCATTGGTACTCAAAGCCATTGAAAATTTAGAAATCAGCACGGCACAACTCCAAACCACTACGCATTTGATAGTTGTGAGCTGTACGGGTATGTACGCGCCCGGCATTGATATCGAACTCATACAACAACTCCATCTAAACTCTACCATACAACGCACTGCCATTCAATTTATGGGTTGTTATGCTGCTTTTAATGCCCTAAAAATGGCAGATTATATTTGCAAAAGCGACCCACAAGCCAAAGTCTTAGTAGTAGGAGTGGAACTTTGCACCCTTCACTTACAAGCCGAACCCGAAGAAGATAATTTACTTTCAGCCGCCATCTTTGCCGACGGTGCTGCCGCCTTATGGTTAGAAAACAATTACAACGCCGCCGAAGAAGCTAAAAATAATAAAAAAGGAATACAACTCAAGCATTTTTATTGTGACTTAGTGCCTCAAGGGGCTACTGATATGAGTTGGCACATTCGCAACTATGGTTTCGATATGCGACTCAGTAGCTATGTGCCCGATTTATTAGGAGGAAAAATGCAAGAGTTACTCCAAAAATTGCAACAAATATGGCAAATCAACCTACAAAACATAGACCTATGGGCAATACACCCGGGAGGAAAACGCATTTTAGAAACCTTAGAAAAAGTACTCACACTCACCCCCGAAAAAAACCAATACGCCTACAAAGTTTTAGCTGAATATGGCAATATGTCATCGGTAACGGTATTATTTGTTTTGAAAGAAATTTTCAAACAACTTACCCCCGCCGATAAAGGCAAAACAATGATGAGCATGGCTTTTGGTCCAGGTCTTACTTTAGAGAGTGCCCTTATGGAGATTGTCTAAATTCTGATTGAGTGCAGTGGCATAGTGTTTCACTAAAGAAGGCGTAAACTTATCATGTTCATCTATTTCAAGCAAACAAGGTAAATTGGTGTATTCTAATATCACACTTTTTGAACTCTCTACCTTACTGCCATTAAAAACAATTCCTTTGATGGGAATATGATACTGACGCAGTATTTTAAAAGAAAGCAAGGTATGGTTGATACTGCCCAAATAATAGCGCGAAACCAAAATCACCTCTTTTTGTAATTGTTTCACCAAATCAATATTTAGAAAATGACGCGTAATAGGCACCATCAGTCCACCCGCCAACTCTACAACCAAATTAGGATTATCAGTAGAGGGGGGCACTAATTGTGTAGGGTCTATGGTGATATTTTCAGCCTCAGCCGCCGCATGAGGCGAGGCAGGTAGTTGCAAACGATAGGCTTCAGGCAAAGTTTTACTCCTTGAATTACTCAACAAATACCTTACTTGGTCACTATCTGTATAATCTAACCCACCCGATTGGATAGGCTTCCAATAATCGGCTTCGAGTGCTTCCGTAAAAATAGAGGCAACCATCGTTTTGCCAATTTCTGTTCCGATACCTGCTATGATAAATTGTTGCATGCTGTTTCGTTTTTTTTAATCAAAATATTAGCAAATATAATTAATCATACATCATTTTCCTCAAAAGATATATGAAATAGCTATTTTTTATTACTTTTGCAACCTAAAACAGAAATAACATTGAATTGCTTTTGGCTTAAACAATACGGAACTGTATTCTTAGGAAGTATTCTTTTACTAACTATTTGTAGCTCAAAAAGTTATGCGCAAAACCCTATCAATAATAAAATCACCGTAGTTACCGATACACTCCGCACCAATGATTCTGTGAGCAAAGACACCATCAAAAAAGAAAGAACCCTCAATACTACTGTCAAATATTCGGCACGCGACTCTATCAAGAGCAATCTGATAAAAAAAATGACTTACCTCTATGGCGATGCCGTAGTAGTATATGGCGATATTAACCTCTCGGCAGAAGAAATAGAAATAGATTGGAACAAAAACATAATCATTGCACGTGGGAAAATAGACTCTACGGGCAAACTTGTGGGCGTACCCATTTTCAAACAAGGCGAAGAGGAGTACGAAGCCCAAGAAATGACCTATAATTACAAAACCCAAAAAGGCATCATCATAGGGATTGTAACTAAACAAGGTGAAGGATATTTAGGAGGAGATAGGGTGAAAAAAAATGCCGAGAACGAAATGTTCCTACGCAATGGTACTTATACCACCTGCGACCTCCGCGAGCCACACTTCCATATACAAGCCCGTAAAATAAAAATGATACCCGATAAAGCCATCGTAACAGGACCTTTCAATATGTACATTGGCAAAAATCCGACTCCCTTAGGGTTTTTATTCGGTATTTTCCCATTCACCGAAACGCGTACTTCAGGCATCATCGTACCCGTATATGGCGAAGCTCAAGACAGAGGTTTTTTCCTTAGAGAAGGAGGCTACTATTGGGCAGTGAATGACAAATTAGCCCTTACTTTTTTAGGCGAACTCTACACCAATGGGAGTTGGGGGCTTAACTTTTCAGCCAACTACATCAAAAGATACCAATACAGCGGTACAGCCGCCTTCCGATTTAACAACCGCATCGCAGGCGAAGACCGCGAAAGAACAGTTCAACAAGATTTTTGGTTCAATTGGACGCATACACCTGTTCCAAGAGGTACTTCTTCTTTTCAGGCAAGTGTGGCTATGGGCTCGCAAAACTTCAATGTGAATAACTCTTTCGATACGCGCTCTTACCTTACCAATACTTTCAATTCAAGTGTTTCTTATACCAAATCTTTTCCCGGAACACCTTTTAACCTTACTGCCTCTGCCAACCAAGATCAAAATACACGTACTGGAATTGCCAATGCCACCCTACCACAACTTTCAGTGGCAATGCAACGCATATTCCCTTTCAAACTATTAATCAAAAACAACCAAAAACTACCCGAATGGATACGACAAATTGGTATTTCTTACAACCTTAACTTTCAGAACCAACTTACCAATGCACCCACACGTTCAAGTTTTCCTTTCAAAACCACACAAACAGTCGCTTCTGACACCTTAGATTTTTTCGAGGGATTTTCCAAAGTACTTGACAATGCCCAAATAGGTGCTTCGCATACCATACCCATTTCTACCACACTCAAAATACTAAAACACTTTAGCCTCAATCCTTCCTTCTCTTACCAAGAATATTGGTATCCTTATCGCTTCGATTATACTTGGGACAATACCGCACAAGCCGTAAGGGTAGATACCATCAATAATTTCTCACGTGCATTCGTATTCTCTGCCAGTGCCAACCTCACCACCAGAATTTATGGTACTTTTCGACCGCGCAACAGCAAAACCATAGAAGGTATCAGGCATACTATGGTGCCAAGAATAGGCTTCACCTATACTCCCGATTTTTCAGAACCACAATATGATTTTTATAAAAAAGTACAAACCGATACCGCAGGCAACGTGCAAAATGTATCACGGTTCTTAGGTTTTGCCGTAGGCGGACCGGGTGCAGGACGCTCTGGTAACATTAATTTTGGAATAGATAATATCTTAGAAATGAAAATCAGACCACGCCAAGATACTGCACAACCCAAAAAAGTTTCGCTATTAGAAAACCTATCCATCACAGGAAATTATAACCTCTTTGCCGATTCGCTCAATTTCTCAAACCTTTCGCTCAATGCAAGAACACGTGTAGGTACTTTTTTAGACATCAACGCTGGAGCCACCTTAGACCCTTATGGTGTGATAAGGCGAAGTGCCGACAACCCCGCAGATGTTTTACGTGTTAATCGTTTCGCCATTGATTTAGGGCAAGGCATAGCACGACCTACAGGGTTCAATCTTTCTGTGGGTGCTGTGCTCAATCCCAAATCATTCAATGACTTAGTCAAAAAGAAACGCGAAACCATCAATAATTCAGACGACCAACGAATCAGAAATACACTCCAAAGCCCCGAAGACTACGTGGACTTTCAGATCCCATGGAGTTTAAGACTGAGTTATATTTATACTTGGAGCAGACAAGGCTTCGAAGTACCCGCCGAAACCCAAACCCTCAATTTCAATGGTGATGTAAGCCTTACTAAAACTTGGAAAATTGCCATTACTTCGGGCTACGATTTCAAACTCCAAAATATTGCCTTCACCACCGTAGACATCATCAAAGACCTACACTGCTGGGAAATGCGCTTCAATTGGATACCCTTCGGACCCAGACAATCTTACAACTTCGAAATCTACATCAAATCCTCCATTCTACGCGACCTTAAAATCAGCCGAAGAAGAAGCTGGTATGACCGCGCAGCTATTCAAAACGGAGGGTTAAGATAAACCAATTGCCCCCCAAAAGAGTTATCTTCTCAAAAAAAGAAATGTACTCTTCCTCTCTATTAGACCAAAAACGTTTCATAGCCGACCTCGCTGCTGACAATATCATTGCGCAGATGGCAGAAGAACAGATTTTATACCAATGGTTACCTGCTTTTAACCCCATCAACCCACTACCCAACGAACCCAAACCCAACTATCTCAGTGCCTATTTTGAGCAAAACAATGAACTGCCCGCTTGGGCTGATGAACATAAAATACAACGCGCCACCCATTTTTTCCGACAAAATGCCCAAAATATTCTCACTATCTTAGGTTTTTATTCCTTACCTTACTGTTATATGGCAGCCAACGGTGCAAAAGTATTGTATGCCTCCGAAAGAATTAGAAACAATACCACCCAACGCCTACGCGAAACAGGCTTCTTCGTTTTAGAAGCCATGCAAGCAGACACAAAAAAACGAATAGAAACCTGCAAAAAAATCAGGCTTATGCATGCCGCTGCGCGCTTTTTTGTGCAACAAAAACAAGAATGGCAAACCGCTCAATGGGGAGTGCCTATCAACCAAGAAGACATGGCAGGCACAAACCTCAGCTTCTCGCTCATTGTTATAAGAGGGCTTAGAAAAATGGGCATCGCCACCACTGCCGATGATGCCAATGCCTATATCCACCATTGGAACGTCATCGGGCACTTTTTAGGCATAGACGAAGACCTTCTACCTACCAACACAACCGCTGCACACCAATTAGAGAAAAAAATCAGCCAAAGGCAATTCAAACCCTCCGAAGAAGGCATATTACTGACAGAAGCCCTCTACCAATCACTCTGTCAACAATTACAAGTAAGAGGCTTAAACGCATCTTGGGTGAATGCCTATTTACACTTTTTTTTAGGTGAAAAAATCGCCTCACAACTTTCAATACCCCGAAGCAACCAACCTACCACACTACTCCTAAAATCTTTAAAAATGACCAATATCATACAACAAATTGCGGGTATAACAAACTCCCAAGAAAAATTCATTAAACAAGTAAAAAAGCAAATAGAAACAGAACATAAGAAATAAATATGAAAGCAAAAATTTGGAAAAAAGGGTTACTTTCCCTACCTTTGAAAGTACTAATAAATATTATTATTCATTTATCCCCCCAAATACATTTGATAAAACCTCTACATATTGTTTAAATCGCATATTTAGATTGCACAATTATCTTACATCATGAATTTACCAATATTTAAGTGGTCTTCATTGCCTATTCATTTGAATATAGCAGCCATCATCCTATTGGCTCACCTATCCTCTACCACTCTTCAAGCACAACCCCAATTTATGGTGCAAGATGTAGGCAATAGGAGTATCCAAACCTCAGCCTATTTTCTACTTATTTCACCCGATGGACGTAGCAATGCCTTAGGCGATGTAGGGGCAGCGACCTCGCCCGATTTATTTTCGGCACACCATAACCCCGCCAAAATAGCTTTTCTCGATAAAAAATGGGGAGTAGCTTATTCTCACACCCCTTGGATGCGCGACCTCACCCGCGAAATGTTTTTTTCTTACCTGACTGCCTACCATAAAATAGACAAATTACAAACGATTGGAATAGACCTCAAATACTTCAATGCGGGTAATCTTGAAATAGCCGATGTGCAAGGAAACACAGTGTATATGCTCATGCCACGTGAATTTGCCCTCTCATTACAATACGCACGCAAACTCTCCAACACCTTTTCAGTAGCGATTGCCGCCCGTTATATCCAATCTAACTTAGCCCCCGATGTTTTTCTTACCAATCATTACGACAATGGTAATGCTTATGCTGCCACAGTCGATTTGGCTTGTTACTATCAAAAAAACTTTGAAGTAGCAGGGCACACATGGTATTTCAACTCGGGTATGAACATCAGCAATGTAGGTACAAAAATGAAATATTCTCAAAATGGAAAAGAAGACTTTGTGCCTGCCAATCTAAGATTAGGGCTTGCATTGACAGGACAAATAGACTTTTTCAATAAAATAACAATAGCCTTAGATGCTAACAAACTTCTTGTGCCCACACCCCCTATAGTAGACAATCAAGGGCAAATCATATTGGGCGTAAACCCCAATCAAGTAACCGTAATGAACAGTTTAGTAAGCTCATTCAATGATGCACCTGGCGGCTCAAAAGAAGAGTTACAAGAAATAATGATAGGAGTAGGGGTAGAGTATTGGTACAACGATATGTTTGCGGCGCGTTTGGGCTATTGTAGTGAAAATCCTAATAAGGGCAACCGCCGTTATATCTCTTTGGGAGTAGGCACTCGCTACGAATTCATCTCTTTAGATGTAGCCTATCTATTCTCTCAAAGCCCTAATAACCCATTAGCAGAAACAATGAAAGTAAGTCTTGGCATACAATTTAACAAACCACTAAATCTCAAAGCCAAAAACCAAAACAACCACGAAGAAGAGCCAACCCAAGAAGAAACCATAGAAGAAGACGAAGAACTCATTGAGGGCGAAAACTAAAAAGTTATCTTAAAGTTATATATGCATAATTTTCTTTTCATAAAAAAAATCAATAATTATGCAATTAACCACAGGCAGTAAAGCCCCCGAATTTGAAGCCCTCAATCAAAAAGGCGAAACCATAAGGAGTAAAGATTTATTGGGAAAAAAAGTAGTCCTTTATTTTTACCCCAAAGACGATACAAAAGCTTGTACTCAACAAGCTTGCGACCTCCGCGACAATCATACACAACTAACTACACAAGGCTACACCGTTATAGGAGTAAGCCCTGATGATGTAAAATCACATCAAAAATTTATCAATAAATACGAACTCCCTTTTATGTTATTAGCCGATACCGACCATGCAATCGCTGAAAAATTTGGCGTGTGGCAAGAAAAATCTATGTATGGCAAAAAATACATGGGCATCGTCCGTACTACCTTCCTCATCAATGAAGAAGGAAACATTACTAATATCATCAGTAAGATAAAAACGGCTGAACACAGCAAACAAATTCTTGCCTAAACAGAATTAAAACTTCCACAAGACCCCAATCTTATGGAAGTTTTCTACCCCAAAAACAAACAAATTTTGCTAACTTGCGCTCAAAATCAACATCTAACTCTATTTTTTCTTACAATTATGATGATTCAAATGAAATATTGGAAAAAGATGAGCGCAAATGAGCGTTCAGAGCGCATTCACCAAGCACTTAGCGAAAATATAGACTTTAACACAGATGCCTCATTAGGCTATCCTGCCTCACGCTTAGACGAGAAAGTATTTGCCAACGAATCCCTATTTCTCAAAGAAATGCCCGTATTGCAAACTTTCATCGCCAACCCCAACCATATCGGTTGCCATACCTTTGGCACTTCCGAATTTGCTTTCAGAGGCACACAAGAAATAGAAAGAGAAGTGCTCAAAATGATTGCCATTGACCTATTCAAAGCCAATGAAGAAGAAGGTTTTGACGGCTATATATCGCCCGGAGGTACTGAAGCCAATATACAAGCGGTATGGGTGTATAGAAATTTATTTCTAAAACAATACAATGCACTACCTCAAGAGATAGCCATCATCGCCTCCGAAGATACACACTACTCTATACCAAAGGCTTCTAACTTGCTAATGATTGACTTTTTGCCCATAGAAGTAGATTTTAACACCAGAGCACCCAAAACAGAATCCATCAGAGCAGAGCTAAAAAAAGCCCTCAGCAATGGTAAAAAATACTTTATTATCGTTGCCAATATGGGAACTACAATGTTTGGCTCAGTAGATAACCCAACCCTTTATACCCAAATTTTAGAAGAATACCAACTGCCTTATCAACTGCATATAGATGGTGCCTACGGAGGATTCGTATATCCATTTAGCGAGCAAGAAAACAATATTAACTTTACCAATCCACAAGTAAGCTCACTCACCATAGACGCTCATAAGATGCTACAGGCTCCCTACGGAACAGGTATTTTTGTATGCCGAAAAGGGCTCATCAACAATGTGCTTACCAAAGAAGCCGAGTATGTAGAAGGACTCGACCTTACGCTTTGTGGTAGCCGCTCAGGTGCCAATGCCGTAGCCGTTTGGACAATACTCACTACCTACGGACCGCATAAATGGTATGAAAAAATCAGTATCCTAAAAATGCGTACCAATTGGCTATGCAAACAATTAGACAGCCTCAGTATCGCCTATTTTCGCGAGCCCGAAATGAATATCGTAACCATTCAAGCCCAATACATAGACGAGAAAATAGCCCACAAATACAATTTAGTGCCTCAAAAACACAACCAAGAAAATCAATGGTATAAAATCGTCCTAATGGAACACGTAGAACTTGAACACCTCAAGGATTTTATCAATGAAATAAAAGCCCTACAAATGCAGATGCACTCATAAAAAAACAAACAAAAACTAAGAGGCTCTGTCAATAGTAAATTGCACCAGATTCAGTAAACTTTCTTTATAACGATTGTCCTGAAAACTTTCCGCTATTTGCATAGCCTCTGTTTTAAATGCCTCCATACGCTCTTGAGTATAACTAATACCGTTTGTTTGTTTCACAAAAGCAATGACCTCTTTCACCTTAGCAGGCAAATGGCTTTGGTTCTTAATCATATAAATAATCCTTCTCTTTTCACTCCAAGAAACTTGTTGCAAAGCATGAATCAAAGGTAAAGTCATTTTTTTCTCCTTAATATCAATCCCGGTAGGTTTCCCTATCTCATAATTTTCATAATCAAACAAATCATCTTTCATCTGAAAAGCAATTCCTACCTTTTCACCAAACAATCTTGCTTTTTCTATATCCTCTTGTGAAGCATTGGCAGAACGCGCACCTACAGCACAGCAAGAAGCAATCAAAGAAGCTGTTTTTTGACGAATAATGGTCAAATATACCTCCTCCGTAATATCCAAACGCCTTGCTTTCGCTATTTGCAACAATTCTCCCTCGCTCATCTCTCTTACCGCCTGACTGACAATCCGTAATAAATCAAAATCACTATTATCAACCGACAACAGAAGCCCTCGTGAAAGTAAATAATCCCCTACCAAAACAGCAATTTTATTTTTCCACAAAGCATTGATAGAGAAAAAATTGCGCCTGAAGTTAGAGTCATCTACTACATCATCGTGCACCAAAGTAGCCGTATGCAAGAGCTCAACCAAAGATGCCCCACGATAAGTAGCCTCCGAAATATTGCCAAAAGTGCCAGCCGTCAGGAAAATGAACATAGGTCGTATCTGTTTTCCTTTGCGCTTTACGATATAATCCATTATCTTATCCAACAAAAAAACTTCGCTGCGCATAAACTCACGAAATTTCTTCTCGAATACTTTCATCTCCTCAAGTATAGGGGCTTGTATGCTTTCTAATGAAATTTTTGCTTGTTTCAAGGGTATATATAGCCTATTTATTCTGCAATCATACAACTTTTTTATCTTTTTAGCAACTATATCCTACATTTTAAAGAAAAACTGCAAAGTTTTTGCAATCCAATAAATAAAACTTACATTTACATCTAAAATTGACTCATACTACTCTCTTACCTTTATGAAATGGCTAAATCAAATATCCTTTTCTACTAAACTATACATCGGCTTTGGCGTATTGCTATTTTTCTCATTATTAGTAGCAAGTGTTTCATTATTACAACTACGCGAACTCCAAAAAATCAATCAAGGCTTAAGTGCCAAATGGTTGCCAAGCATAGGCACTCTGCGCAATGTAACCGATGCTTTCGACCGCTACCTCATACGCGAGCAAGACTACCTCAACGCCAAAGACGAACTCTCACGCAAAAAATTCAAAAGAACCTTAGACAGCTTACACAAAATCATAGACAATAGCATCTTATCTTATGATTCACTTTCTTCAGAAACCGAGAAAAAAGGTGCATTCACAGATTTTAGAAACAAAATGGAGGAGTTTTATGCCAACTCGAAATTGCTTTTAGACTTGGCTGATATCAATAAATCTGACTCCGCCTTTCAACTTCGGCGCACCAAAACCCGCATACAACTCTTAGAAGATGTAAGAAAAAACATTACGATACTTACCCGTAACAATATTAGAGGAGGAATTCAAGCCGCCGATAGAGGCGATGAAATATTCACTTCCACCTTCCTCACCTTAGGCTTAGTATTAGGCATTTCTATACTATTAGGCTCTACCATAGCGTTCTTCACCGCAAGAAGTATCATCAAACAAGTAGGAGGAGAGCCACGAAAAATAGCAGCAATGGCACAACAAGTATCTATGGGCGACCTCGATATCCCCTTAGAAGATACAAAACTAAAAGACTACAGCATTTATGCATCTGTCAAACGCATCGTCATCACACTCAAAGAAATTGTAAACATTACCACCATCATTTCCAAAGGAAATACTTCTGAAAAACTAAGTGTAAAAAGCGAAAAAGACATTTTAGGAAGCTCCATCAACAACATGATAGATAGCTTCAAAGAACAAAACCACATCAAAGACGGACTCAATGACCTTAGCGAACGCATCACAGGCAACATCGCACTCATTGAAATATCACAACGCGCACTCAATTTTATCTCCCGATTCACAGAAGCCGCACAAGGAGTACTTTATTTACCTGATAAACAAAAAGAAGATTCTTTCAAACTATTTGCCTCTTTTGCCTACTCCGAACGCAACGCACTTTCCAACGAATATCGACTCGGCGAAGGGCTCATAGGGCAAGTAGCCTTAGAGAAAAAAGAAATCATCTTAAAAAATATCACTCGAAAAGATGCCCTCATTACCACAGGCTTAGTACAAGAAGTACCCCAAATGCTCATCGCTATGCCTTTGCTCTATGAAAATCAACACATAAAAGCCATCATAGAACTCAGCTTCACCACTCCTATTACAGAAAATCAGATGGTATTTCTCAAAGAAGCCATGAGAATCGTAGCCAACTACATTCACTCCGCCGAACAAAACGATGAAGTAAAACGACTCCTAAACGTTTCCGAAGAAGCTACCCGAGAAGCACAAGCCAAAGCCGAAGAAATAGCAGAAGCCAACGCACAACTCGCACAACAACAAGAAGAATTACGCGCACAAGCCGAAGAGCTCAACGAGCGCAATGAAACCTTAGAACAAACACAAGAAGACTTACAGAGAAGAAGTGAAGAGCTCGAAAAAGCCAATACTGCAATGGAAGAAGTGAACGAAAACCTCGAAAAACTTGTCCAAGAGCGCACCTTCGAAATCACTCAGCAAAAAGAAGAAATAGAGGCACAACGCGACAGCCTCGAACAAGCCATAGAAGACCTCGAGCACGAAAAACAAAAATCAGAGTCATTACTACTCAATATATTACCTGCACAAGTAGCCGAAGAGCTCAAGAAAAATGGAAAAACCAGACCACAAGAATACAAACTTACCACAGTACTCTTTACCGATTTCCAAGGCTTTACCCAAAAAGCCTCACAAATGGACGGCGATACGCTCGTAACAGAATTAAATGAAGTATTCGAGGAGTTTGACCGAATCATAGAAAGATATAACCTCGAAAAAATAAAAACCATTGGCGATGCTTACATGTGCGTAGGTGGCTTACCCCTCCCTAATAAAACCAACCCCATAGATGCCGTTTTAGCAGGCTTAGATATACAAAGATTTATGCAACGCAAATGGGAAGACTACCAAGCCATCGGGAAAGACTATTGGCGACTGCGCTTAGGTATTAACTCTGGACAAGTCATTGCTGGGGTTATCGGAAAGAAAAAATTTGCCTATGATATTTGGGGAGATGCTGTCAACTTAGCCAGCCGAATGGAAAGTAGTGGTGAAGTAGGAAAAGTAAACATCTCTGCCAATACTTACGAATTTGCACAACATTTCTTCGATTGCGAATCGAGAGGAATGATAGAAGTAAAAGGAAAAGGACAAACCGAAATGTTTTTTGTGAAAAGTATCAAATCTGATTTAGCAACTGACAACACCTGCATAGTGCCCAACGAAAAATTCTGGAAATTGGTAGAAAAACTAAACCATACCAAAATATAAAGCAATGACAACAAATACTACATTTCAAGAAATCATCATCAACGAACCTCTTGAAGGTGTCTGCGAAATAAGGCTGAACCGCCCCAATGTACTCAATGCACTTACGCCATTGATGCTCAAAGAGTTAGCCCAAATCACGCAGCAAATTGCCAAAGGGAATAAATATAAAATAGTAATAGTGCGCGGTGAAGGTAGAGCATTTTCAGCAGGAATAGACCTCAAAGCAATGAACCAATCTATAGAAGGAGGGCAATTCTCTGCCGATGCCATTTTACAAGATGGTACTAACTTTCTGAATCAGCTACGTAGCATGCCCCAAGTAGCTATAGCAGCGGTCAATGGTTATTGTTTCACAGGTGCTACCGAACTTATGCTTGGTTTCGACCTCATCATAGCTGCCGAAGAAGCCCAAATAGGAGATACACACGCCAAGTGGGGCATTGCGCCCAAATGGGGAATGACACAACGACTGCCACGCATGGTAGGCATACTCAAAGCCAAAGAACTTTCCTTTACTGCACAAGCCGTATCAGGCAAAGAAGCAGAAAGAATAGGGCTTGTAAATAAGGCAGTACCATTAGAAAAATTAGACGAAGCCGTTCAAGAAATGTGTCTTAAAATATTGGCGAATAGTGCGCAAACGATTGCCGCTATGAAACAACTTTACAACCAAAGTTTAGAACTTAATCTCTCTGGCGGGTTGCAATATGAGCAAGATAGACGTTTTGAAATCACAGACAGGCAAGAATTCTTAAGAGATTTTGAGAATAAAAAATAAAAAAAAGGCTTCGAGCTATTCAAAACCTTTTTAGAGAGTTATTTGCAAAAAAACATTATATAGTATCTAATTTTTGTACTAATACGTTTTTAGGATTTACACCCACTACTTTATCTACCACTTTACCTCCTTTGAAAAATAACAAAGTAGGAATACTTCTGATACCATATTGCATAGCAGTATTAGGGTTAAAATCTACATTCAATTTTCCAATGATGGCTTTGCCCTCATATTCATTTGCAATTTCCTCTACCACAGGACCTATCATTTTGCAAGGACCACACCATTCTGCCCAGAAATCAATCAATACGGGTTTATCAGAGTTGATAATTTCAGCAAAATTTTGGTCTGTAATTTCAATCGTTTTTGCCATAATAAATATAAATTTGATTTTTTGAATTTGAATTGTCTGTATTCTTACTACACTTTTTTACTTGCTAAAGTTCAATATTACGCTTTTTCTTCGGGTAGTACGGAATCTTCTTTGGCAGTATCGCTGGAACCATTTTTTTCCTGAACCGATTTTACATATTGCTCATAAGAAGTTTGTCTTTCAGAAGGGCGTTTTCCGATGAGGTCTTCCAAATCGTTTTGGAAAATGATTTCGCGTTTCAGTAACTCTTGAGCAATGATTTCCAATTCTTTACGACGCGCCGTGAGCAATTCTTTTGTATGTTGGTAAGCCTTATCTATCAATTTTCTCACTTCTTCGTCTATCGTTTTGGCAGTATCTTCCGAATAAGGTTTGGTAAATGCATATTCTGATTGTTTAGAATCATAGAAAGAGATATTACCAATTTTATCATTCATACCATATATAGCCACCATACTGTAAGCCATTTTGGTAATGCGTTCTAAATCGCTAAGTGCGCCTGTAGATATTTTTTCGAAAGTAATTTCTTCTGCTACACGTCCGCCTAAGGTCATACACATTTCATCAAAAAGCTGCTCAGTCGTGTAAAGGAATTGCTCACGAGGTAAATACTGTGCATAGCCCAAAGCCGCTACACCACGAGGTACAATACTTACTTTTACCAAAGGGTCTGCGTGCTCTAAGAACCAACCTGCCACTGCGTGCCCTGCTTCATGGTAAGCAACAGTTCTTTTTTCTTCGGGCATAATAATTTTATTTTTCTTTTCCAAGCCGCCTATCACACGGTCAATAGCATCTTGAAAATCGTCCATTTCTACTTGTTTTTTGTCTTTGCGTGCTGCAATCAGAGCTGCCTCATTACAAACATTGGCTATTTCAGCCCCTGCGAATCCTGGAGTTTGTGCGGCTAATTTCTTAATGTCTACATTATCAGATAGTTTTAGTGGCGATAAGTGTACTTTAAAAATAGCCTCACGCCCTAAAATATCGGGTTTATCAATACTAATTTGTCTATCAAAACGACCGGGACGCAACAATGCTGAATCTAAAACATCGGGGCGATTAGTAGCTGCTAAGATAATCACACCAGAGTCAGTACCAAAGCCGTCCATTTCTACTAATAAGGAATTTAGCGTATTTTCGCGTTCATCGTTTGCGCCGGGCATGGCACCGCGCCCACGCATCCGCCCAATAGCATCTATCTCATCTATAAAAACAATGCAAGGTGCTTTTTCTTTAGCTTGTCTGAATAAATCTCTTACACGCGCTGCCCCTACCCCCACAAACATTTCAACAAAATCAGAGCCTGAAAGCGTGAAAAATGGCACATTGGCTTCGCCTGCTACAGCTTTGGCTAAGAGCGTTTTACCAGTGCCCGGAGGTCCTACAAGGAGTGCGCCTTTAGGAATTTTCCCACCCAAATTGGTAAATTTAGTAGGATTTTTCAGAAAATCAACAATTTCTTTGATTTCTTCTTTGGCTTCATCTAAGCCAGCAACATCATTAAAAGTTATTTTTACTTTGTTGTCAGCATCAAAAAGTGCCGCTCTTGATTTGCCTATGTTGAATATTTGCCCACCGGGTCCTCCGCCTATCATTCTTCGGCTAAGATACCATATAGCAATAATCATCAGGAAGAAAAATCCCCAATTGAGGAGCATATTGGTAAAATTAGAACGTTTTTCGGTACGAAAGCCAATGCGATTTTCATCATCTACTTTTTGCTGTATTTGCTCAAAACGTTCTGAAAAATTATCGGGAGAAATGATGCGAAAGTGAAAATGAGGACCTCTATCAGAGGCTAAAGGGCTTTTTTGTAACTCCAATTGAGAAGAATATTTATTAATAGCTTCTTTCTTTAGGGTTACTTCTACCTCTTCTTTGTCTACTACTATTACCTCTTGAATATCGCCTGCGAGGAGCATTTTTTCGAACTGGCGTTGGGTGATTTCTACTGCCGCATTGCCTCTGCTCAAGTAGGTAACTCCTATAATAAGCACTATTAAAACAGCAATTAACCAAAACTGGTAATTATTATTATTATTACTTTTAGGAGCTTTTTTATTGTTAGGATTTATACCGTTGCTCATTATGATTTGAAATTATTGAAATTGATTATTGGTTTATTATGAAAAGAACAAACAAGTGCATGAGAAAGTTTTGATTAGTCGCTATCAGAAGCAATTTGTTGTTGTGGTGCATCTCCCCAAAGGTCTTCGATGGCATAAAAATCCCGACGCTCTTTGCGAAATACATGCACTACTACATCTACATAATCCAAAAGTATCCATTCTTTTTGTTCCTTCCCTTCACGTTGCCAAGGAAGTTCGCCGCAAGTTTTATATACCTTATCTTCCACTGCATCGGCTATGGCTTCTATATGGTTGGGAGAAGAACCAGAGCAAATAACGAAAAAATCAGTAATCGCTTGACGAATTTGACGTAAATCTAATACTACAATATTGATTCCTTTTTTATCTTGCATTCCTTCGGTGATTAGCTGGCAAAGAATGTCAGAATTGATTTTAGTGACGGTTTCTCTCATGGGCTAATTTGTTATTGTTTTTGGGGAATAATAAAACCCTTTCATTGTTTGATTTTTTAAATAATTTACTATTTTGCATTTGTAAATATACGAAAAAAAATGGAAATAAATAATATTCCTACAATTTTTATTGGAAAAGATTTTACAGAACTGACATCTTGTCATTCTACTAATGGGTACTTGGCACAATTAAATACCGACAAGATGGCAGAGGGGGCTGTAATTGCTACCCTTGAGCAAACTGCGGGTAGGGGGCAAAGGGGAACTTCTTGGGAAGCCGAGCCTTATCAAAATCTTACTTTCTCAATCTTATTAAAACCTCATTTCTTGGCTGTTCAGGAGCAGTTTTTACTCAATATGGCGGTTGCTTTGGGCATTTATAAGGCACTTCAAAATTTTTTGCAAGACAAAGCACCGCTTTCTGTCAAATGGTCTAATGATATCTACTATGGAGAGCAAAAAATAGCTGGAATATTGATTGAAAATGCTATTAAAAGTTATTCTTTGGAGCGTTCTATTGTAGGTATTGGACTCAATGTAAACCAAACCCAATTTTTGCACGCGCCCAACGCCACTTCTTTGTCTATGATTGAGGGGCAAACTTTTGACCTCGCTTCTGTACTAAAAAATGTATTAGTGGAGATAGAAAAATACTATATATTATTAAGAAATCAATCTTTTAAGACCATACATCAACAATACGAAGCAACACTCTATAGAAAAGGGCAAATGCATTGGTTCAAAAGGGAAGAAGTTACTTTCAGAGGCATCATTAAGGGAGTGGAAGTGCAAACAGGGCAATTACTTATGGAGGTAGACCAAAAAATAGAAAAATTTTCTTTTAAGGAAATAGTTTTTTTGTGAAAAATCAACATGTTGGTTTTTTTTTCGTTTTTTTGTATATCTATAAAAAGCCTACTACTCTTATGCTCAAAATAAACTATCTTAGTAAAGTATTGACAGGTGCATTTTTCATCATCATTATAGTTGCATTTTCTTCTTGTTTTCGCTACGAAAGCATTCCTTTTGTAAGTCTGAAAGCACGCGTAGGAGTGCAAAGTACTACAGTAAGAGCAGGAGATACAGTACGTTTTTCTCAACTTTCATCAGAAGTGGCGCGCAATTTTATTTGGGAGTTTGGCGATAGCACTCTAAGCAATGAGCCTAACCCTACACATATTTATCGTAATATTGGGATTTACCAAGTAAAGATGAAAGCACTGAAAGCTGATAACAGCACAGCAGATAGCGTGCTGGTTGCTATGCAGGTACTCCCTAAATCGCAGAAGCCTACTACGCTCCAAACTGTAGGAGCAGGGAATACTGATGAAACCGCAACTGCGCTTACCTCCACAGCCAATGGCTATTTGATGGTGGGGCGCAAAGATGTTAATACCATACTATTAATATCACTTACTACTAATTTTACAGTGTCATGGGCACGCGAAGTACGCAATATTACCAACAGTGCAGGGCTTGTGCAGGTAAGAGATGCCATAGAAGCTATAGATGGCAGTTTGGTAATTGTAGGTTATGTAAGTTATAATAACAACCAAGATAATGATGCTTTTATTGTTAAGTTTGATGCTACAGGCACAGAATCGTGGCGTAAAATAATTGCCACTACCAGAGATGAAAAATACAATAGTTTGGCTGAAGTGAATGGGAACTATGTCGCATTTGGCGCTTTGGAGAATGACAACGGCAAACAAATATTGCTCGATAATTATAGCGATGATGGTACTTTACTCTTTTCGAGTACCTTCTTATCGGGTGGTTCAGCCGAAAATATAGCAACTACTATTGATGGAGGGTTTGTGGTGGCTATTAATTACAACCAAGCCCCCGGATTATTAAAAATCAACCCAGTGGGCACAATAGAGTGGGTTAGCATTGCCGATTTTGAAGGGGAAGCCTTAGGGGTTGCAGCCCTTTCTGATAGAAATTATGTATTGGTAGGGCGTAAAAAGCTAACAACCAATGAGTCTGCGAATAGTGATAGTACTGCTGCTTTTATCAATAAATTGAATGATGTAGGTTCAGTCATCTGGCAAAAAGAATTTCAATTGTATAGCGATAGTTTTGTAGATGTAATAGAGAATCAATCTAAAGAAATTGTAGTATTGGGTATCAATACGAACCCTACATCGAGGCAAGATGCCGTACTTTGTCGCTATGATTCTAAAGCAGGTAACCTATTGCGTGTACGTTTCTATGGAGGATTGGGGCAAGATTTTGCCAGCAAAATCATACTCAATACCGATGGGACTTATACCATTGCAGGCGAAAGTGAAAGTTTTGCGACTAATAACTTTCGAAAAGATGCGTTCATTGCTAAAATTGTGGCTTTATTAGAGTAAAGATGCCTTCTTTTTGCCTCTTACAAAGTAAAGCCAAACGATGCTTTTTGGGAAAATTTTTGCTAAACTATTTTTACTTTTTAAGGTATTACGCCTTTTTTCTCTCCAAAAACCAAATTTTTTATAGAAATGCCAATAGGCTTTAAAAATTGCAGTAGCTTGTTTTGTATCTTTTTTTGATAGAAAACGAATCAAGGCTACGAAGTCTAATAAAAATCGTATCAATAAAAGTCTGATAAGCCCTATAGTAGTGGGGTAATTTTTAACAATCATAGCCAAATTATTTCGGTAATTCAAAAAAGTTTTGCGTGGGCTACCTTGCGCCAAAGTACCTCCACCCACATGAAAGATAGTACTATTGGCAACATAATAAATTTCATAGCCGATACTATGCAACCTCCAACAAAGGTCTATTTCTTCCATGTGCGCAAAAAAATCGTCATCAAATCCGCCTACTTTCCAAAATGCCTCCGTTCTGACCATCATACAAGCACCCGTAGCCCAAAAAACAGGTGTATTGGTTTCGTACTGTTGTGTGTCGGTTTCGGTAGAGTCAAAAATACGTCCCCTACAGAAAGCAAAGCCATATTTATCGAGCATACCTCCTGCTGCACCTGCGTATT
Source organism: Cytophagales bacterium (assembly GCA_004293905.1). Taxonomy (GTDB): domain Bacteria; phylum Bacteroidota; class Bacteroidia; order Cytophagales; family Microscillaceae; genus RDZE01. The sequence goes on from RDZE01000016.1 coordinate 179,212, forward strand.
CAAATTTTTGGGGTTCGTGGTAGGCTTTTATTTTAGGCTGACAAGCGGCTACTTGTGGGTTTTGTTGCATAAAATTTTCTAATGGTTCAAGCCATTCTGCTGTTGGTTCTACATCAGAATTAAGCAACAATAAAAAAGTATATTGTTCGGGCGAAATAGTACGCAATGCTTCATTATAACCCTTACTGAAGCCATAGTTTTGTGGTAAAAGTATTAAGGGGAGTGTCGGGAATTTTTCTTGTAAAAAAGCAACTGAATCATCTGTTGAGGCATTATCCGCGACAATAACATCAGCATTAGGGGTAAACTGCAAAACTTTGGGTAAAAATTTCTCTAAAAAAAATTTACCATTATAGTTCAAAATCACTACGGCAGTTTGCATTGTATTTTGTTAGCCTTGATATACGCCCATATTTCCAAATTTTTCTATTCTTTGGGCTATTCGCTCATCAATAGATAGTTGGTTGAGAGCTTTTACATTTTCTAAAATAGCTTCTTTCACCGTTTGGTAGACAGAGGAGGGGTCATTGTGTGCGCCGCCTAAGGGTTCAGGCAAAATACCATCAATGAGCTTGAATTCTAACATATCTTTAGCTGTTAGTTTAAGGGCTTCAGCCGCTTGTTCTTTATAATCCCAGCTACGCCACAAGATAGACGAACACGATTCGGGTGAAATAACAGAATACCAAGTATTTTCGAGCATTAGTACTTTATCACCAATAGCAATACCCAATGCACCACCAGAGGCACCTTCGCCAATGATAATACAAATGACAGGTACTTTGAGCATAAACATATCTCTGATATTTCTTGCAATGGCTTCGGCTTGCCCTCTTTCTTCGGCTTCTATGCCCGGAAAAGCACCCGGAGTATCAATAAATGTAACTACTGGAATATTAAATTTTTCAGCCAACTGCATCAAGCGAAGTGCTTTTCTGTAACCTTCGGGTTGTGCCATACCAAAGTTTCGGAGTTGTCTTTCTTTAGTGTTTCTTCCTTTTTGCTGCCCGATGAACATAATGCTCTGCCCATCTACCGTACCCAATCCGCCTACCATAGCACGGTCATCGGCTATATTTCTATCGCCATGCAATTCTATAAACTGTTCGCATATAGCTTGTAAATAGTCTAAAGTATAGGGACGGTCAGCATGCCTCGACAATTGTACTTTTTGCCATCTTGTTAGATTTTGGTAGGTTTCTTTTTTCAGTTTTAGGATACTTTCCTCGAGCGATTTAATGGCAGGCTCTACATCTACTTTTTTTTCATCAGCCAGTTTTTTCAACTCTGTGAGTCTATTTTCTAACTCTGCAATGGGTTTTTCAAAATCTAACAACATATAAATAAATGGTATCGGTGTGTATCTTTTTTTGAGGCATCAAAGATACATTAGTTCATAGAAATAACCATAATTTTTTATGATTTTTCTCTTTCTTGTTGTTGTAGGGCTTCTATCTGTTGCATAATTTGAGCAGCTTGTGCAGTTTTTTCATCAGCCATGCGTCTGTTGCTGTGCGAAAGTTGATAGGCTTCTTGTAGTAGCTTTTCATATTGCTTTTGTAATTTTTCTACTTCGCTCTTTTTCTTAAAAAAACTAAACATAAAATTATAGTATGATTATTGTGAAAAAACATTTTACTTTGCAACATAAACTAAATACTTTTAAAGATTGTTCAAAGTGGGCTTATGCCACAAAAAAGCAATATTTTTAAAACAATTTGGTTGTACAGATACTTATAAATTTTTTATTCATCATTTTTTTTTAGCAAAACTTATGTCAACGACCACAATAACAAGCGAAAAAACTACTGCTAACACCCAATCCACTCCTGTTCCCATTACAGTAGCCTACGGAGATGGTATCGGACCCGAAATTATGCAAGCTACTCTTGATATCATCAAGGCAGCAGGTGCGAATGTAGCCATAGAAATAATAGAAATAGGCGAAAAAGTATATTTAAGTGGTAATAGTGCTGGAATAGCCCCCGAAGCATGGGAATCATTGCGTCGTACCAAAGTATTTTTGAAAGCCCCTATCACTACTCCACAAGGCGGCGGCTTTAAGAGTTTGAATGTAACTACACGTAAAATGTTAGGGTTATATGCCAATGTACGCCCTTGTGTATCTTACCATCCTTTTGTAGCGACCAAACACCCTGTGATGGATGTAATAATCGTTCGTGAAAACGAGGAAGATTTATATGCAGGTATAGAACACCAACAAACCCCAGAGGTAGTACAATGTTTGAAACTCATTACACGCCCCGGTACAGAAAAAATCGTTCGTTATGCTTTTGAGTATGCACGACAATATGGGCGTAAAAAAGTAACTTGTTTCAGCAAAGATAATATTATGAAACAAACTGACGGTTTATTCCATAAAGTATTTGATGAAATAGGAGAAGAGTACCCCGATTTAGAAAAAGAACATTGGATTGTAGATATAGGCGCGGCAAAATTAGCCGATACCCCCGAAAATTTTGATGTAATTGTAATGCCTAATTTGTACGGAGATATTCTTTCAGATGTAGCCGCACAAATAACAGGTTCGGTAGGCTTAGCAGGCTCTGCCAACATAGGTGAAGAAGTAGCCATGTTTGAAGCTATTCACGGTTCTGCACCTCGTAGAGCAGGGCAAAATTTGGCGAACCCATCAGGCTTACTTTTAGGAGCAGTACAAATGCTTGTGCATATTGGACAAGGCGACATAGCCGAAAGAGTACACAATGCATGGTTGAAAACCTTAGAAGATGGTATTCATACTTATGATATTTTCCAAGAAGGAGTAAGTAAAGAAAAAGTAGGTACTAAAGAATTTGCACAAGCTGTGATTGCACGTGTAGGACAAAAACCTTCACAACTGAAAGCAGTGAGCTATGCTAATGCACAAAAAACAATACAAGTGAAATTGAAACCCGCTGTTCCCGTAAAAATGGAAACCGTTGGGGTAGATGTATTCTTATATTGTGAAGACCGTGATGCGCAAAAGTTAGGTGAAAAATTAGAAACAATTAAGAGTGAAGACTTCAAATTGTATATGGTCACCAATAGAGGTGTAAAAGTATATCCTAATGGTCTTCCTGAAACTTTCTGCACCGACCATTGGCGTGTACGCTTCAAAGCCGAAAAACACGTGAATTATACTCAAATTATCAAACTTTTACAACAAGTAACTGAAGGCGGATTTGAAATTATCAAAACTGAAAATCTTTGCCGTTTTGATGGTGTTGATGTATTTTCAGCAGGACAAGGTGCCTAATTTAGTACCATGATTACACACGAAGATTATATGCAACAAGCCTACAAACAAGCTTTGATGGCTTATGAAATCAATGAAATTCCTGTAGGGGCGGTAGTCGTTGCCCCTACAGGAATCATTGCACAAGCACATAATCAGACGGAGTTATTACAAGATGTAACTGCACATGCAGAAATGTTAGCACTTACCGCCGCCGCCAATCATTTGGGCGCAAAATTCTTAGAGCAATGTACGCTTTATGTTACCTTAGAACCTTGCCTAATGTGTGCCGGAGCATTGTATTGGGCAAGGCTCAAAAGAGTAGTTTTTGCGGCTTCCGATGCAAAACGCGGCTTTGAAAGACTCTCTACCCAAGTCTTGCACCCTCATACAGAAATCATACGCGGTATTTTAGAAACACCATGCCAAGACTTATTACAACAGTTTTTCCGTAAAATCAGACAATAATTTTCATTATTTAAAAACCATTTTATCATTATGCCATTTGAATTAGCACCCTTACCTTACGCGGCAGATGCTTTAGAGCCCTATTTTGACAAGGCTACCATGGAAATTCATCATGGAAAACATCATGCGGCTTATACTACTAACCTAAACAATGCCATCGCTGGAACAGAGTTAGAGGGCAAAACCATAGAAGATATTCTTAAAGTAGTAGATAAATTTACTCCTGCTGTACGCAACAACGGAGGCGGATTTTATAATCACAATCTGTTTTGGAGTATCTTACGACCTGCGAAGGAAAACAATGCTCCTTCTGGTGAGTTAGCAAATGACATCAACGCTACTTTTGGCTCTTTTGATGCCTTCAAAGAAGAATTTGGAAAAGCAGCTATGGGGCGTTTTGGCTCTGGCTGGGCTTGGCTATGTGTAAACAAAGGCAAGTTAGAGATATGCACTACTGCAAACCAAGATAACCCATTGATGCCCGGTGTTGGTTGTGAAGGGCAGCCTATTTTAGGTATTGATGTTTGGGAACATGCTTATTACCTAAAATATCAAAACAGACGTGTCGAATACATTGCAGCTTTTTGGAATATTTTAAATTGGGAGCAAATTGCTAAAAATTATAGCGTTGTTAAATAACCTCTCAATTTTTTTCAAAAAACTGTCTTTGAGTTAAAAATAAATTAAAAATCTACAAACATTCTGCTTTTTTGAGTAGAATGTTTTTTTATTGAAAACATTCTGCTTATCTATTAGCACCTTCACACGAAGGACAAGTACGAGCAGGAATATTAGATAAATGTTTATTTGTCATTCCTTGTTTTTTAGCTATCGCAAAATCAGATTGTAATTGAGTATATTCCTCCTCACTTAGTTTTTGTCTATATCTTTCTTCATCTACATACCTATGAACCAATGTTTGCAAATTATAACATTTTTCTGCGCCATTGCTATTTTTCCATGTTTGGGTTTTCTGCTTGTGTTGGTCAGTAATAATTGCTTTTTTTTGCTTCTGATGTGCTACGTATTTCTCCATACCTAACTGTACATTAGTACATATTCGACATTTAGGCACAAAAAAACTATCGGGGTTTTGTAGCATTTTTTCTATGATAGCCACAGGAAAATCTTCTGTAACCAAACCATTAAAGATGGCTTGCTCTAAAAAAACGTTCATATCTATTTTTTTTGTTTGTGCATGGCTATTTGAATACATACAAAAGAAAAGAAGAAAAAAAGAGAAAAAGTAATGAGTAAGACGCATAAAAGTGATGAGATATTGAGAAATTAAGAAAATAGGGTTGTATAAGAAACGAAAAAAAGCCAAATCTTATATAAAATAAGACTTGGCTTTTTATTTTGGTTGATTTGGGGTGATGATTACATCATTCCGCCCATTCCACCCATTCCTGCGGCATGTGAGTGTGGAGCTTCTTCTTGAGGCTCTTCTGCAATTACACATTCAGTAGTGAGCAATAAACCAGCGATAGAAGCAGCGTTCTCAAGAGCCAAACGCGTTACTTTTTTAGGGTCTATTACACCTACAGCCATTAGGTCTTCATATTTATCAAAGCGAGCATTGTAGCCGTAGCCATCTTTGCCTTCTTTTACTTTATTTACTACTACAGAAGCTTCACCACCTGCATTGCTTACAATGGTACGCAAAGGAGCTTCTACAGCTTGGCGAATGATATTTACGCCTGTGGCTTCGTCTTCATTGATGGTATTGACACTGCTAAGTGCTTCAATAGCACGGATTAGGGCTATACCACCTCCTGCTACGATACCTTCTTGTACGGCTGCGCGTGTAGCGTGTAGTGCATCATCTACGCGGTCTTTTTTCTCTTTCATTTCTACTTCGGTAGCTGCACCAATATAAAGAATGGCTACACCACCAGCTAATTTAGCCAATCTTTCTTGGAGTTTTTCGCGGTCGTAGTCAGAAGTAGTTGTTTCTATTTGTGCTTTGATTTGGTTAGTGCGTGCTTCTATTTCTTTTTTATCACCAGCACCATTTACTATAGTGGTATTGTCTTTATCGATGGTGATTTTTTCGGCACGTCCTAAGTATTCAAGTGTGGCATTTTCAAGGCGGTAGCCGCGATCTTCGCTGATAACTGTTCCACCTGTAAGAATAGCGATGTCTTCTAACATTGCTTTGCGACGGTCTCCGAAGCCAGGTGCTTTTACGGCACATACTTTGAGTGCGCCACGAATTTTATTGACTACTAAAGTTGCTAAAGCTTCTCCATCTACATCTTCGGCTACGATAAGTAAAGGGCGACCTGTTTGTGCTACGCCTTCTAATACGGGTAGAAGTTCTTTCATAGAAGATACTTTTTTCTCAGAGATGAGTATAAAGGCATTTTCTAATTCAGTTTCCATTTTTTCAGCGTCTGTAACGAAGTAAGGAGAAAGATAGCCTCTGTCAAATTGCATACCTTTTACTTTTTTCACTTCAGTTTCAGTACCTTTTGCTTCTTCTACGGTGATTACACCATCTCTGCCTACTTCTGCCATTGCTTCTGCAATCATTTTACCGATTTCTTCATCGCTATTGGCTGAAACGGTGGCTACTTGTTGTATTTCTTTGTTATCTTTGATTTCTTTCTTTTGTTTGTCGAGGTGCTCTACTATGGCAATCACAGCTTTGTCAATACCACGTTTTAAGTCCATAGGGTTTGCGCCTGCGGCTACGTTTTTGATACCAGCGGCAAAAATTGCTTGTGCCAATACAGTTGCTGTGGTAGTACCATCACCAGCAGTATCAGCAGTTTTAGAAGCCACTTCTTTTACTAATTGCGCTCCCATGTTTTCGATAGGGTCTTTGAGTTCGATGTCTTTAGCTACTGTAACACCGTCTTTTGTGATAGCGGGTGCGCCAAATTTTTTATCTAAGATTACATTGCGTCCTTTGGGACCAAGTGTAACTTTCACGGCATCTGCCAAGATGTCCACGCCTTTTTTTAATTTTTCTCTTGCTTCTGTATTAAAGAATATATTTTTTGCTGCCATAACGAAATAATGTTATTTGGTTTTTAATGGTTAATGTTTTTAGATAATGAAAAAAAATTGTAAATATCAATATAATGTAAAGATTATAATACAGCGAAAATATCAGATTCGCGCATGATGAGGTAGTCTTTTCCCTCTATTTGGATTTCAGTGCCTGCGTATTTACCATACAACACTGTATCTCCAACTTTTACTTGTGGTTTTACTAATGCGCCGTTGTCAGCGGTTTTGCCTTCGCCTACAGCTACAATTTGCCCACGTTGCGGTTTTTCTTTAGCTGTATCAGGGATAATGATGCCGGAAGCTGTTTTTTCTTCTGCGGCAGCAGGTTCAATCACTACTCTGTCTGCCAATGGTTTGATATTCAATGCCATATTCTTACTTATTGATTTTTGTTTGAGTGTTACTTAATTTAAAATAATTTACTTGTTTATATTTAATTACATTTCTTATGCCAAGCCTATTTTGGCAGTTTTTATCTGCCATTTTTTCCGATTTGGTTTATTTTTTTGTCATATCTACTGCCATTTTTTCTTTTTCAAATGAAAAAGGGGAATTAGCGTTCCCCTTTTTATGAGTAGATGTGTTGTTTTGGTTTTAGTATCCGCCTCTGTATTGGTAGGTTTTGGCTACTTTGTCTATGGCTACTATGTAGGCAGCAATGCGCATAGATACGTTGTATTGTTTCATGGTTTCGTATACCTTATCGAAGGCTTCTTTCATGATACGGTCGCTGCGGCGGTTTACGCGTTCTTGTGTCCATTTGTATCCTAAGCGGTTTTGTACCCATTCGAAATAAGAAACAGTTACGCCCCCCGCATTGGCTAAAATATCGGGTACGGCTAAGATACCTTTTTCATTGATGATGGGGTCTGCTTTGGCAGAGGTAGGTCCGTTAGCACCTTCTACGATGAGTTTACATTGCATTTTGTGTGCTATTTCTTCGTCTATCACATCTTCTTTGGCAGCAGGGACTAATACATCTGCTTTGAGGGTGAGGAGTTCTTCATTAGAGATTTTTTCCGCGCCTTTGTAACCTTCAAGCGTACCGCTATTTTTGGCTATGTATTGCATGGCTTCGTCTATATCAATGCCTTTATCGTTGTGATAACCGCCTGAAATATCGCTGATAGCTATGATTTTTACACCTCTTTCGTGGAGTAGTTTGGCAGCAAAGGAGCCTACATTTCCGAAGCCTTGCACTGCACAAGTTGATTTATAGGGGTTTATTTTTAGCCTTTCCATGCCTGCCAATGCACAAACCATTACACCACGTCCTGTGGCTTCGAGGCGTCCGAGCGAGCCACCTAACACTACGGGTTTGCCCGTAACTACGGCGTGTATCGTCATACCGTGTGCTTTGGAGTATTCGTCCATAAGCCAAGCCATTTCGCGTTGTCCTGTTCCCATATCGGGGGCGGGTATATCTCTATCAGGTCCGAATACACTGAGCATGGCATTAGTATAGGCGCGCATCAATCGTTCTAATTCTCCTTCTGACATTTCTCTGGGGTTACAAGCAACGCCGCCTTTAGCACCTCCATAGGGAATGTCTACTACGGCGCATTTCCAAGTCATCCAAGCGGCAAGGGCTTTTACTTCGTCTATGTTTACATCTGGTGCAAAGCGAATACCTCCTTTGGCGGGTCCTAATATATTGGAGTGAATGACTCTATAACCTTCAAATACTTTTATTTTGCCATTGTCAAGGGTAACGGGCAATCCAACTACTACTTGTTTGGCGGGTATTTTCAAAATGTTGTACATTTCTTCGGTAATCCCTAATAGTCTTGTTGCTTCATCGAACCTCGACATCATGGAGTCGAGAGGATTCTCTTTGTCTTTGATTGGTGCAGGCTCTATATATCCCATATCTATCGATTATTTATAATTTGTTGTTTTTACTTTTGTATATAAAAGTGCAAAATTACGAAAAACAATGGGTAAATCTTCATAAAAGATAAGAAATTATAAAAAAATTTCAAGTATGTATTATTTAATGAAAAATTGGGCTGTTTTCTCTACTATTTTTTGTGCATCGTCGGGTAGTATTGGGTCGTTGTAGGGTTCATAGCCACCAAAGGTATGGTTGGCGTGGTCGAGCAGAAAGAGTTCGGCGTTGGGTTGCCATTCTTTAAGTTGGTGCGCAAATTTTACAGGGATAGAGGTATCGCCATTTCCGTGTATAATGAGTATGGAGCATTGTAGTTTTTTAAATCCTTTTTCTACATTGAGTCTTTCTGCATTGATGAGTACATCTTCGTAGTAGGCTTTGTAGAGAGGGAGTTGTTGTTTTGTACGGCTATTGGGTACATATACTACGCCTTCTTGGGTTACGGTTTCTATGTTTTCTTTAGTCCAAAAGTGCATAGTAGAGATGATAGATGCCCAAGTTGCAATTTTTTTTACTCTTAGGTCTTCGGCTGCTTTTAGTATGGCGATTGCTCCGCCGCGGCTATGCCCTATGAGGTAGGTTTGTTGTAAATTGATGGCATTTTGGAGAGGGTTTTGGGGGCTATGCAGGTAATCGAGTACAGTACCTACATCGTCTAAATCGGTAGAGAATTTATCATTTCCATAGGCATCAAGGTCTATAAATTCGCGTGGGTGTTCGGGGGTAGTACCATTGTGCGATAGGTTGAACTTTACAAAAACGAACCCATTTTGAGCAAAATATTGAGCTATGAGGTCAAAATGCCCCCAATCTTTGAAAGCATTGAAGCCATGAATAAACACAATGAGGGGTTGCGGTGTTGGGTTAGGTGTATGATAAAGGTCTAAAGTAAAAGGGCGATTTTGATGGGAAGAGTTGAGTAAGATATTTTTGATGATTTGCATACTATTTTTATGGTTTATAGAGGTAAGATGATGAAGTATAAAGTTTTTTTTCTAAAAATTAAAGTAAAATTTTGAAATATCCTTTTTTTATATAATTTTGTCTTGAAATAATATTAAAAATACTTTAAAACTATGATAAGAAAAGGAAGTAAAGGCGATGAAGTTCGCGAGTGGCAAGATTTTCTTGCCAATTCGGAAGGGTATGAAATAGATGTAGATGGCGTATTTGGGCAAGGGACGCACGAGGCAACAGTTGATTTTCAACAGGTTGTAGGTCTTCCTGCTGATGGTGTTGTAGGTGCAAATACGTACTATGAGGCTGCTGAGCGAGGCTACGAAGGTGGCTACAGCACTTAGTAAAACGACGAAAGGTTAAAAAAAGACAAGAGGCAATTTCTTTTGACGGAAACTGCCTCTTTTTTATATGTTTTTAGTGCTACTATAAAATCAGCATTACATCTCCATAACTAAAGAAACGATATTTCTCTTTGATAGCCGTATGATAAGCCTCCATAATAATTTCGTGCCCACCAAATGCGCAAGTTGTCATTAGTGGAGTTGATTCGGGGAGGTGAAAACTGGTCAGTAGTGCATTAGGAATTTTGAACTCATAGGGTGCAAAGATGAATTTATCAGACCAGCCATTGGCGGGTTTTAAGAAACCGTCAGCCGTTACAGAAGATTCCATAGCTTTCACTACGGAAATACCAGTAGCACAAATGCGTTTTTTCTCTCTGAGTGCTTCATTAACCGCTTCGGCAGTGGCTTCGGGAACACTATAGTTTTCTGATTCTGCTTTGTGCTTGGTGAGGTCTTCTACCTCGATATTTCTGAAATTGCCTAAACCAATATGCAATGTAATTTTTTGGATATTTACTCCTTTGATTTCGAGTCTTTTTACGAGCGGTTTTGTGAAGTGTAGAGCAGCAGAGGGGGCAGCTACTGCGCCTTTGTGTTCGGCGAAGATGGTTTGGTAGCGTTCGCGGTCATCTTCTTCGGCTTTGCGGAGTTGATGAATTTTTTTAGGAAGAGGTGTTTCGCCTAACCTATCAATAGTTCTATAAAACTCTTGGTCGTCTTTTTGGTGCAAAAAACGGATAGTACGCCCACGTGAGGTGGTATTATCTACTACTTCGGCAACCAATTGCCCATCACCAAAGAAAAGTTTATTGCCAACTCTTATTTTTCGAGCGGGGTCTACGAGCACGTCCCAAAGGTGTTCTTTGGCATTGAGTTCTCTAAGAAGGAAAACTTCAATCTGTGCGCCTGTTTTTTCTTTACTGCCATAAAGCCTTGCGGGAAATACTTTAGTATCATTGACCACCATGAGGTCTCCTTCATCGAAATACTCCACTATGTCTTTGAAGGTGCGATGTTCTATGGTTTTAGTATCTCTTCTGACAACCATCAATCGGGCTTCCTCACGCTCTTTGGTGGGGTGTGTGGCTAATAAACTGCTTGGTAAATCGAACTTAAACTCGGAAAGTTTCATACAATTTTTAGGGTAAAGAAAAAAAATAAGACTGCAAAGATAAGTTTTTTGTAGTTTCGAATACTAATATCTTACAATTAAATAGAACAAAATTTTACAAATAGAATGTTACAAAAAATAGGTTTGTTTTTCCATCTGGTATGGGAGAGTATTTATTTTGCTTTTCAAGCACTTCGCACTAATTTGTTAAGAACAACATTGTCCCTTTTGGGAGTAATGGTGGGTATTTTCTCCATTGTATTAGTGTTCACTATAGTAAACGCCTTAGAACGTTCTATCCGTGAAGATATGGCATTTGTGGGCAACAATGTAATCTATGTACAAAAATTTCCTTGGATATTTGATGGTAATACAGAATTTAAGTGGTGGGTATATTTCAGACGACCCAATAATACTATAGAAGAATTCAAATACCTTGAGAAAAATGTGATGGAAGCTGCTGCTACTTGTTTAATTGTAGCACGTGGCAATAATACATTGAAATATAAAAATAGTAGTATTGGGGGGATTGTACTGATGGGGGTTTCTTATCAATACAGCAAGGTAAGAGATGTAGAATTGGTACAAGGGCGTTATTTCACACAGCAAGAAATGGAGAGTGCGCGCAGTGTAGCCATTGTAGGGTCAGATATTGCCGAAACTTTGTTCCCCAAAGAAAGCCCTATTGGGAAAATAGTTCGCATCAAAGGAAATAGTTTTCAAATCATCGGAATAATGAAAAAAGAGGGTGCTAATATGTTTGGTGATACCTCAAATGACATACGCCTTATCGTTCCTTATGGTGCTTTTACTAAAGTATACACTATGGGAATACGCGGCATTGCGCCAAGTATTGCTTTTAAAGGCAGAGATGATGACCCAGGACAAATAGCTTTGGAAGGAGAGGTCAAAAGCCTTTTGAGAGCCAAAAGACAACTTAAACCCACAGAGGAAGACGATTTTGCGATCAACAGAACAGAATCTTTTGCAAAGGCTATTTCTTCTCTTTTTGCCATTCTCGAAACAGCAGGTTGGATTATCGGAGGGTTCTCTATCTTGGTAGGTGGTTTTGGCATCGCCAACATCATGTTCGTTTCTGTAAAAGAACGTACTAACATTATCGGGATTCAAAAATCATTAGGAGCTAAAGACTATTTCATTCTTTTCCAATTCTTGTTCGAAGCCATCTTTCTAAGTATGATAGGCGGGCTGGCAGGCATTGGTTTGGTCTACCTCATCACAGCCATACCACAAGATTTTCTCACGTTGGGGCTTTCTTGGGGTAATATTACTACTGGGCTCAATGTGGCAGTGATTGTGGGGGTAGCCTCAGGAATTATCCCAGCCTATTTAGCCGCAAGAATGAACCCTGTAGATGCGATTCGTTCAAAATAATTTTTATCTTTGTGCCTTATTATATTTCGGAATACCCAAAAATGAGTATTTTTGTAACCTTTTTGTAACAAAACTGAGCAACAAAGATTTATATATTGTATGCAAATACTTAGTGAACAAGAACAACAAAGACGCGATAAAATAGCACAACTACACCAGTTAGGAATAAACCCTTACCCTGCGGCTTCGTACCCCGTAAGCCACTATTGTAACGAGGTGCAAACCCAATTCGAAAGCAACCCCGATGCCTTTCAAGAAGTAACACTTAGTGGGCGTTTGATGATATTCAGAATACAAGGAAGTGCTTCTTTTGCTGAAATTCAAGACAGTACGGGTAGAATACAACTTTACATCAGACGTGATGATATTTGCCCCGAAGAAGATAAAACACTTTACAATACTGTGTTTAAAAAGTTATTAGATATTGGTGATTTTATAGGTGTAAAAGGTTTTGTATTCAAAACCCAAACAGGTGAAATCACGCTTCATGTAAAAGAATTTACCTTGCTTACCAAATCACTAAAACCACTTCCTATAGTTCGTACTGATGAGGCAGGCAATGTATATGATGAAGTAACAGATAAAGAATTTCGTTATAGACAACGCTATGCCGATTTGATAGTGAACCCTAATATCAAAGATACTTTTATCAAGCGTACACAACTGATTAGTTCAATGCGTCAGTTCCTAAGTCAGAAGGGATACTTAGAAGTAGAAACGCCCATACTACAACCCATACATGGAGGTGCTTCAGCACGCCCTTTTAAAACACACCATAACACACTTGATATGCCTCTTTATTTGCGTATAGCCAATGAGCTTTATCTCAAAAGGCTTATCGTAGGAGGTTTTGAAGGTGTTTTCGAGTTTGCAAAAGATTTCAGAAACGAAGGTATGAGCCGTTTTCACAACCCCGAATTTACGCAAGTAGAATTTTATGTGGCTTACAAAGACTATCTTTGGATGATGGACACTACCGAAGAAATGATAGAAAAAGTAGCCATCGACTTACACGGCACTACCGAGGTGAAAGTAGGAGAACATATCATTAATTTCAAAAGACCTTGGAAAAGATTTACCATGTTTGAAGCTATAGCCCATTATACAGGTATTGACATCAGCAATATGGACGAAGAAGCCCTGCGAAATGTATGCAAAAAATTTGATATAGCAACCGATAACACAATGGGGAAAGCCAAACTCATAGACGAAATTTTTGGTGAAAAAGTAGAACCTTTGCTCATACAGCCTACTTTTATTATGGACTACCCCGTAGAAATGTCCCCTTTGACTAAAAAACACCGTAGTAAAGAAGGTTTAGTAGAACGCTTTGAGGGTATTTGTAATGGAAAAGAAATTTGTAATGCTTATTCAGAATTGAACGACCCTATAGACCAACGCGCTCGTTTTGAGGAGCAACTCCAATTGGCAGAAAGAGGAGATGAGGAAGCAATGGCAATGGACGAAGATTTCCTTAGAGCCTTAGAATATGGTATGCCACCTACAGCAGGTATAGGCATAGGCATAGACCGCCTCACGATGATAATGACCAATTCGCCCTCTATCCAAGATGTATTGTTTTTCCCTCAGATGCGACCCGAAAAGAAAATAGAATTTGCCAAAAATGAAGATTATATGGCATTGGGTATCAGAGAAGAACTAATACCGATGATACAAAAAATGGGGCTACTTACTATAGAAGAATTGAAAAAAGCAAACCCTAATAAAATATTTAATGATATGGGGGTGATGCGTAAAAAAATGAAATTAGATGCCGTAAAACTACCCTCAAAAGAGGAAGTAGAAAATTGGTTTCAATAAAAACAATTACTATTCATGCAAGAAATCCTATTTTGGAATCAGTGGGCAAAAGACCGCAAAGGGCTCTATACTTTTGCCCTCTTCTGTTTTGTAGCGGCAATGACTTGGCTCATATATGCCTACACAACACAATACAGCAATATACTCACTTGGCAAAAAAAACACAGTGTAGAGAGTGTAGAGGTAATGATTGGCAAAATACAACAAGGCTTATTTGAACTTCCTGCCTCACAAGACACCTATGTAGTGGTGGAGAGCTACCAACCTTCTAATATTTTACTAAACCCTTATTTTAGCTATCTTAATCTATTTTTTTGGCTCGTAGCCATGTGCTTATACTTGGCATTGATTGGCGAACTCTCGCGCCGCTATTATACCATAGGGGCTATTGTTTTTATTGTATTTTTGATTTATCTTCAACCCAATCATCTTGCTTCCTTAGGTAGCTATAGCGATGCGGTAGTAGTCATACTTTTGTTGGTTTATTTACTACCAAGTTATTATATGCATGCATTTGTACCCGAAAAAGTAGGTTTCTTGGGGCGTTTTTTTATTTTTTTATTCCTTAGTCTGAGTGTAGGTGCTTGGTTACTACTGAGTAGCCCCTCTCAATATCCTGCTGTTTATTTGGCTAATTATGGTATGGCACTCCCTGCCCTGATTACCCTCATCTTTATCGTCATTGTAGCCCACGAAATACCCTATTGGTTTTTGTTCCTACTTACACGCTACCACACAGGCTCGGGTGAAAAAAGAAACACTCTGATGCATTTGGTTGTGATTAGCACAATTTATATAGGTAATTTGGCACTTTTATTCCTAAAAGAAGAAAGAGTTTTTGAAGTCAATATTTATTATTTAGACATCATGGCAGTTTTTATCTGCTCGGTTACGCTCGGTATTTGGGGCTATAGACAAAGGCGCGCCCTTATAGAACCCTTTTTGGGCAAAGAAAGTCAAGCCGAATTTTTTTACCTGCTCATCGCCATCATTAGTCTTGCAACCATTGCCTACAGCTTTGCTATGGGCAATGATACCCTCATGCAAATTTTTCTACATTTTATTCTTTATACTCATATTGCCTTAGGGACTGTTTTTGTGGTATATATACTCATCAATTTTTTCCCCTTACTTTGGCAAGATTGGGCAGTGTACCGCATTGCTTACAAAGGCGATATTTTTTCTTTTACTACCGCCCGATTTTTAGGATTTGCATTATTGATAATTCTATTCAACCAAAATATACGTACTGACTACTATAAAAGTAACAGCGCCTACTATACTTCCATCGCCGATGTGCACTATCTACACAAAGATTACTCATTGGCTGAAGGCTTCTATAGAAAATCCATGCAATACGATTTTGTGAGTTTTCATGTACGCTACGCACTTAGCACTTTGCCCAATATAGAAGTCAAAAGAGCAGAGCAAATTATACTTTTGAGGCAGGCATTACTCAAAAATCCGAACCCGTTTTTGTATGCAAAATTGACAGAAGCCTATTTACAAACCGACCAGTTAGATAGAGCTATACTAAATCTTCAACAAGGCACAAAGTTATTTCCTGAAAATCCTTACCTAAATAACCAAATGGCACTACTCTACGAGCAAAAACAAGTACAAGACTCCGTAGTGTACCATTATAAAAAAGCCAATGCCGTCAATAATCTTTGGGCTTATTTGGCAAAGAATAAACTAAAGACGATGAACCTTGACGAACTGCCAGAAATAGCTGAAAATGATACCATTGCAGCCGTCAATCAGTTAGCCGTTTGGAATTTATACACACAATACAAACCTGTAAAATTGAAAAAAGAATGGCTCGAAACAGGCAAACTCACCGCCACAACCTATGCCTATTTGAACAACTATTCCATCAATCAATTGATTAAAAATGAGATAGATACACAACTCATAGCCACACTCAAGAAGTGCATCAGCCAACCTATCAATGCACCCGTACAAGACAATTTACAAATGTTAGCCAATCATTATCTCTATCAAACAGGCAATGCTGCCGAAGCTGTTCGCAATTTAGCAGGCAACGCATTTCTGAAATCTTCACCCTATCACAACCGTACCTTAGGGCTTTGGCTCATAGAACAACAAGCATACGCCGCCGCTGCTACCTATCTAGAAACAGCCATCAGATTAGGCGATACTGAATCTTCCATTTATTTGGCTATAGCACTTACCGAAAACAATCAATACGAAACAGGTGAATATTTATGGCAACAACTTGCAACGCAAGATAAATACCCTACCTTGCAACAATTAGCACAACAAATTATAAGGGTAATGGGGACACCTACCAATATAAAAAATGATGCTGACCGATTTGCCTATATACACTATCAAAAGAAAAAAGCTACACAACAGACCTTAGATACGCTTTACCAAAAAATAACACAGCAAGAATTTAAAATATGGGCTGCCGCCGAACTCATACCACTTTATTTAGAAAAAGACAGTATACAAAAAGCTACACGCCTTTTTAGTACACTCAAAGATACCAAAAACCTCAATAAGTCTATCTTATCACAACTCAACCTCGCTTACTTGCAACTCTTAGCCGCCCAGCGCGAATACAACACCTTGAAAGAAGAAAGTGAACGCATATTTTTACAAAGACCTCAAAGCCTCCAACGCTTATTTTTTAAAGGAGTAGCCTTGTGGGGACTTAACCAAACCAAAGAAGCAAAAATATGGCTTGAAAAGGCACAACAAGCCTCACCATTTGCCGAAAATATCATTATCGTATCTGCAACTTTTTTTCAACAAATACAACAAGACAAAGAAAAAGCCTATGAAATATTAGTAGGCGCAGTGCGTAGGAATCCCTTTTCTTTGGCATTGCAAAAAGCCTATGCACTACAAGCATTACAAATGCGGTTAGAAAATTTTGCCTTAGATGCACTCAAAAAAGTAGAAAATCTTACAACCCCCCAAGACTTCGAACAATTTAAGGCTCAGTTTGAAAAACAACAAAAATTAATAGAAAATAACTAATACTTTTGCGTTATATTTGCGTATAAAAGGCAAGTTAAAAATAGAAAAAATGAAAAAAAATTACATCTCCTATCTTACTATCTTATACTTCTTTTATACTACCTTAGCCATAACAACAGCCTCTGCCCAATCGCGTATCTCACAATTTACACAAGCAGGGTTGGTTGGCGATGCCAATAAATTAGGCGAGGCTTATATCACTCCACTCAATCACGCCTTCGGAAACCTACTCAACCAAGGTTGGTTCAATACAGGAGAAGCACTCCGCACAGGGCGTTTCGAATTGCGCATTATCACTTCCGCTGTGCTTGTACCTGCCGAAGCGGAATCCTTTGACATCAATAGCCTCAATCTACAATCAGGGTTTCGCGTAGAACAAGGAAGTAGCCAAACGCCTACTTTTTTTGGTGGTGATAGCGATGGACCTACACTAATTCAACGTTACAACCCACCCCAAGTAACAACCCCCTCTACCATTCAATTCAATGCTCCACAAGGCATTGGGCTTCCTCTTTTCGCATTGCCTATGATACAAGCAGGCGTTGGTATATGGAAAGGTTTAGAACTCAACTTACGCTTTTTCCCCGAATTAGAAATTCCAACAACTGATAATAGTAGTAGTTTCGCCCTTAAAATGTTCGGAGTAGGAGCTAAATGGGAGTTCCAGCAGTTTGTTCCCATCATCAATCTATGGCGTGTACACATGTCATTAGGTGTTGGCTACACACAGCTCTCCGCAAGTACTACCCTTAATCAGCCCGAAAATGTAGGTATTCCTTATCTTTCAGGCATAACCACCCCCACTGCTGGTTTTTATGATTCACAAAGTGCAGGCTACAATGTAAGAGGTTTTAATATTAATTTACTTATTTCAAAAAAAATAAGATTGCTTACACTCTACTCTGCCTTCCGATACGAAAGTTCTTCTGCTTCTATTAGTGTAGCGGGCAATTATCCTTTTTTGTTAATAGAAACCAATGCCAGCAATCCTAACTTTAATAGAATTGCCCAAAGCTATATTAGCAATCCTATTGACATCAATACTTCTTTTCAACAAGCCTCCCTCTCATTGGGTTTTCGCTTGCGGTTTCTTAGTATTGTTACTTTCAATTTAGAAGGTACTTATGGTACAAAAGGCTACCATAATGCCTCATTTGGGTTAGGATTTGGAAGATTTAACTAAACTAAAAAGTAAAATGACAAAAAAAAGTTGGAAAGAAGCACGTGAAATCATCTTAGCATTACACAGAGAAGACATCGTTGATATCCAATCAGAAACAGAGATAGAAATTTGGCAAATCAAACCCGAACAGATAACTGCCGTATGCCAAACACTCTACACCAATGAGAATACCTACTTCGATTATTTGGCTTGCATTACAGGCATAGACAATGGCACAGAAGCTAAAACAATGCAAATCATTTATCATCTTAATTCTATAGTATACCAATTCAAACTCGTACTCACTGTTACACTTCCACGCAACAACACCCCAGACGAACTACCACCTACTGTCCCCTCCGTAACTTCCGTATGGCGTGGTGCTAATTGGCACGAAAGAGAAATTTTTGACCTTTTAGGCATACATTTTAGCCAACACCCCGACCTACGAAGAATTTTACTACCCAACGATTGGCAAGGGCACCCCTTACGTAAAGACTATCAACACCAAGAAGACTATAGAGGTATTAAAGTTGCCTACTAAGTTAAACCTTTTCCTATTTTGATGGTCAAAGTAGAAAAAATTGTATTTTGGACGAGCAAACCCTCATTCATTCACTAAAAAACCCAGAGGCACGAAAAGAAGCCTTTGAATGGCTCATGCACAACTATCAGCGAAAAGTCTATAGCATTGTGCGAAAAATGGTCATAGACCATGAAGACGCAGACGATATTACTCAAGAAGTATTCATCAGAATATGGAAAAGTTTGGACAATTTCAGAGGCGATGCCAAACTATTTACTTGGATTTATAAAATAACAACTAACTTATGCCTTAATTTTTTGCAAAAAAAGAAAAAAAAATTCTGGCTTTCTATTCAAAACATAAGCAAAGACCTCACCCAAAAACTTGAAAGTAGCCCCTACGTAGAAGCCAACGAAGTACAACTAAAACTCCAAAAAGCACTTTTAAAACTACCCGATAAACAAAGACTCGTATTCAATATGAAATACTACGAAGACCTAAAATATGAAGAAATCTCTGAAATATTAGGCACAAGCATCGGCGCACTAAAAGCCTCTTACCACTTAGCCGTAAAAAAAATAGAAGAATCTCTACAAACAGATTAAACCTTTTGCATAGTTAATAGTCTAAAAAACAATGAAGAAAGTGATTAAAATACAAGACTTAGAAAAACAAAATATTTTCAAGACACCTGAAAACTATTTTGAAACACTTTCTATGCGTATAGAAACAAAAATCAATAAAACAACACTTCCTATCAATAAAGAAGAAATATTCCAACTTCCTGAAAAGCACTATTTTGAGAAGCTAAGCCAAAAAATAATCACCAAAACCAGCCAAAAAAGCACCAACCTATTTCCACAAAAACAAGACATATTTATAGCTCCGCCTCAATACTTCGATTGGCTACCCCAAAAAATCAAACAAAGAATAAAGCAAATACCCAAAAACAAACACACTATTCCACAAAGATATGCTCTTGTACCCCTCATTATGAGTATAACAGCGATGCTACTTTTCTTCATGCTATACTATCCTACAAACCCCGCTAAAACGTTGCTTTCGCAACAAGATTATGCCAGACACTTACCCAAAAATAATTTTACCCAACTATTAACTTCAGGAGGCAAAGAAACCAAACAATATCTACCAAAAAACACACAAATAGCCGCAAAACAAGCGAAAACTCCTCAATTGGCAACACAAAATGAAAACCAAAATTGGTCAAAACAAGAAATAATAGACTATTTACACCAACACGATGCCATAGAAACGCACGAAATAATCACCAACCTTACAACAGAAAAAGAAGAAAAACAAAAAATAAAAACCTTAGAAATAGACAAAGAAGCACTCATTGAAATATTAGTAGAAGACGATGTCGCACAAGAAGATTTATATTAGAATTAATAACAGAAACAAAATAATGAAAACTATTAAAGGAATATATACAATATTACTATTCGGATTGATCTGCTTCCTAAACCTAAAAGCCCAAGCCCAACCTAACCTTGAGGAGCAACGCAAAAGAATACTTGATTTTAAAATAGGCATTATCAAAGAAAGGCTACATTTTACAAATGCTACCCAAGAACAAAATTTTTTTACCTACTACATACAGTACGAAAATGCCAAAATTGAAAATAAAAAAATCATGGCGCAAATACGCAAAGAAAAATTCAACTTTACCGCCTCCGACGCCGAACTATTAGCCGCTATGGAGCTACTAATGAGCTATCAACAAAAAGATTTAGACATAGAAAAAGAATACCAAAAAAAATTCTTAGAAGTCATCAGCGTAAGACAATTGGTAGAACTATACCGTACAGAACAAGAAATTAGGAAACAACTCCTACAAAAACTTTCAGAAAACGAATAAAAAAAATACGCATTAAGTAAGAATTAGCACTACTTTTCTACTCATAGAGTATTAGAATAACTCGTTTCAGACGAAATCATGCAAGAAAAAAAAATCATCATAGAAACCCACGACATAGCACGCAGATATGTCATGGGGAGCGAAGTAGTCCAAGCCCTTAAATCCATCTCCATTACCATTTACAAAGGTGAGTACGTTTCATTTATGGGACCCTCAGGTTCAGGAAAATCTACTTGGATGAACATTGTAGGCTGTTTAGATACCCCCTCCGAAGGCACTTACATCTTAAATGGGCACGATGTAAGCGACCTCTCCGAAAATGCCTTAGCCGAAATCAGAAACAAAGAAATTGGCTTCGTATTCCAAACATTCAACCTATTGCCACGAAGCAGTGCCCTTGACAACGTTGCACTTCCTTTAGTTTACGCAGGCTATAGCCGCAGCGAAAGAATAGAAAGAGCCATGCAAGCCTTAGAAAGCGTAGGGCTTGGTAACCGCGCCAAACACCGACCCAATGAACTCTCAGGGGGGCAAAGACAAAGGGTTGCCATCGCTCGAGCCTTAGTCAACGACCCCAGTATCATACTTGCAGATGAGCCCACAGGGAACTTAGACACCAAAACCTCTTATGAAATCATGGAGCTTTTCCACGACCTACACCAAAAAGGAAACACCATCATCATGGTAACACACGAAGAGGACATCGCCAAATACTCCCACCGAATTGTAAGACTCAGAGATGGATTGGTAGAAAGCGATATTCAGAACACCGACATCACACAGCCTCATCTACAATTAGCCTCTCTAAAAAATAACAATAGTGAGCATTGAAAAATTTTTGCCTCGATATAGGAAATACAAGAGCTAAAACAGCCATTTTTGACCAACAAAAACTTGAGCATTTTCAGTATTACGATACAGAAGATGCTCTTATTTTACCCCAAAAACTCGACAGCATCATATATGCAAAAGTAAAAACACTGCCTCAACACTGGTACGAAGCAATCCAAAAATACCAACAAAAATACCCCAATACCAAAATCATCACTTTAGATGCTCGCACCCCAATACCAATCCATAACCGATACAAAACCCCACATACATTAGGCACAGACCGACTCGCCGCCGCCGTAGGTGCTTATGCTCTTTATCCCCAAAAAAATACCCTGATTATAGATGCAGGCACTTGCATCACCTACGATTTTATAGACCAAAAAGGGCAGTTTTGGGGCGGAAATATCTCATTAGGATTACAAATGAGAGCCAAAGCATTGCACCAATTCACCGAAAAACTACCCGAAATAACTATAAACACCAATTCTCCCCCTCATAACCTCATCGGCACATACACCGAAGAAGCCCTCATCAATGGTATCGTAGGAGGCATACTCGCCGAAATAGAAACAACCATACAACAATACAAAGCGATATTTCCAAATATTACCATAATAATTTGTGGCGGAGATGCTTTTTATTTGGAAAAAAAAATAAAAAGCACCATATTTGCACTCCCAAACTTAATTTTACACGGTCTGAACAGTATCGCTCACTACAATGCCTCGCTTCCATAAAAAAAACGCCATAATTTTATTCCTTCTTTTTTTATCTCTTATCACTTACCCCACCATAGCCCAAGAATTAGGTAACTCTCCTTATTCAAGAGCTGGCATAGGCGACCTTTTTCTGCCTTCTACAGCCCAACAAAATTCAATGGCAGGTGCAGGAGTGAGTTTCAGCGAAAGTTTTTATGTCAATCAACTCAATCCCGCTCTATTAGCACGTAACAAAACAACTATCTTCGAAGTAGGTATCATCGGAAGAATAAAATTATTGGAAGCCACTAACGGCAACCAACGCGATTTTGGAGGAAGTATGCACTACCTATCAATTGCATTACCTGTCAATCGCTTTTGGACTACCTCTTTCGGACTCACTCCCTATAGCAGCGTTAAGTACGACAACGAATTTAGACAAACCATTGCCAACTCTACTTTTAGAGCTACTTACACACAACAAGGCAGAGGAGGAATGAACAAAATCTACTTCGCCAATGGCTTCGAGGTAGTCAAAAACCTATACGTAGGCATAAAAGCCAATTATTTATTTGGAAATATACAAGATGAAAGCATTACTGAACTCTTCACCAATACCACACAAGATTTGAGAATTGCCTTCAAACGAAACAATCAATACAATGGCTTTCTCATAGAACCCGCCATTGCTTACAGACACAAAATAAAAAATGATGTATATTTTAACATTGGACTCAACTACTCACTCAATTCTACAATACAAGCCAAAACCACCGAAATCGTAGAAAGAAGAACTTTGGACGATACCCCCGTAATCAAAGATACCGTTACCAATGGAGCCGCACAAAACATTACATTACCCTCCCAATTAAGAGTAGGAGTAAGCCTAAACAAATCTATGCATTGGGCTTTTATGGCAGATGTAACCCTCCAAGATTGGACACAATTTAAAAGCTTCGACCCAGATACTTTAAGAAATACTTTTAGCGTTCATATAGGGGCAGAATTTACCCCTGAATACGACGCCCTCAAAGGTTATCATAAAAGATTGACCTATAAGGCTGGTTTCAAATACGCACAATCGCCTATTTCCGTCAATGGCGTACCTATCAATGATATGGCAATCTCCTTCGGAGCTGCGCTACCCCTCGCAAGAGGGCTCACCATCGTTAATATTGGTACAGAACTTGGAACAAGAGGCACTATAGACAAAGGACTAATTAGAGAGAACTATATAACTTTTTATTTAGGGACAACAATTAATGATAAATGGTTTATTAAACGTAAAATTGACTAATGACTATGATGAGAAATTTTATACTCAAATCACTTTTTTTACTCTTATGTGCAAATATAGGCTTTCAAATAGCTTCAGCACAAATCAAATTACCTGCTGGAAAAGAAAAAGAAGGGAACGAAAAATGGGTGTTGCTCACTGATACTGAAAAAGCGAAAGATTTTAAAACCGCGCTCCCTCACTTAGAGTGGTTTCTGGCTAATGCACCCGATGCCCATTCAAGCCTCTACATCAAAGCTGCTAACATCTATGAAGGTTTAGCTGCCGCCGAAACCGTAGCCGCACAAAAAGAAGAGTATCAAAACAAAGCCCTTGCTATTTATGATGAGCGCATCAAATACTTCAATGACGAAGCCAATGTACTCAATAGAAAAGGTTACAAAATGTACCCCTATTGGAGTAACAAAGCTGATAAGTACGATGAAATGTTTGCTACTTATAAAAAAATAGTGGAACTCAATAAAGAAAAAACATTCAGCCAAAATATCGCTTACTATATGACTATTCTTTGTTCGCAAAGAAAAGCCAATAAAGTAACTGATGAAGTAGTATTAGATGAATACGATAAAATGAGTGCCATAGCAGATGCAAATATTAAACTTGGTGGTAATTCTGTGGCTGCTTGGCAACAAGTAAAAGACTTCATAGACAAGCAATTAGAAAGCTGTGTTACAATCAATTGCGATTTCGTAAAAACACAATACATACCCAAATTCAGAAATGACCCTAACAATTTAGACTTACTCAAAAAAATCTATGCCCTTATGATTAATGGCAAATGTACAGATAGCCCTGAAATGTTAGAAATAAGTCAAGCCTTAATAGAGAAAGACCCTACTTTTGGAAGAGTAAAAACACATGCTTTACTCCTTAAACTCAATAAAGACGAAGCAGGCTACATCAAATACATAGAAAAAGCCGCTACCTTAGCCACAGAAAATGCTGACAAAGCCGAAATATACCTCATTTTAGCACAAAGCGAAGCACAAAAAGGTAACAAAGCAGGAGCACGCGCATGGGCATTCAAAGCTGCCGAAACAGATGGCACACAAGCAGGAAAAGCCTACAGTTTTGTAGGATACCTCTACTTAGCCAGCGGATCTGAATGTACTAATAGCAATCCCGTAATAGCAAAAGCAGTTTATATAGCCGCATACAATATGTTCAAAAGAGCAGGAGACGGTACAGGAATGGCAAAAGCACAAGCCTACTTCCCTACAAAAGAAGATGTATTTTCGCAAGCAATGGGAGGGCAAACAGTAGCTGTGCCTTGCTGGGTAGGAGAATCTGTGCAAATCCCAAATTACTAAAAGAGAAAGGAAAAACCGCCTTATAGCACTAAAACAAAAACCGTCTTAGAGAATACTCTGAGGCGGTTTTTTTAGTCTAAGGGTTTTCCCTGACAGTACTCCCTAAAAAGCCCAGCCCAAATTCAAAAAAAAACCTTATATCAAAATCGTCAAAGACCTATTACTTTTGTAATAAGAAAACAGAAAATAAAACCAGTAAAAAAAATGCAACTGTTCAAAAGAATAGAAAATACTGAACAAAGATTGCTATACTTTAATGTCGGAATAGAAGATTTACTCTGTTTTTCAGAATCAATACAAAAGAGAACTTTTATTAAAATAGTCAAATTCTACTTGTATCATCAATGTAATACAATTATAATAAGACTACCACAACACAAAGAAGGAAAAACTTGGGAAGTAGATAATAAAGTACTCTCTTTGCAATTAGAAAAACTTAAAAAATTTTTCGCACGCTCTAAAAATAAAATCAAAATGGTTTTTATCAATGCAAGCGAAAACTATTCAGAAGCCATCTACAAAATACATCAAAAGTTAAGTTGTATTGCCGAAATAAAATATTTTCAAAGCCTCTCTTCTGCTGAAAATTGGCTTATAGAAAATCAAAAAATACGAAAACTCCCTTATTTGTTTAATTAACAATGGGATTCAAAAATTTTGTCTGTTAAGTTTAGTGAAATTGTGAATGTAAAGAGTTCTTCATCAATGGTGAAGAATTCTTTTTTTTTGTATATTAGGGCAAATTTTGGAATCCTCAATGAAAAACAAAATTAATCAAGCGTTAGCCCTCAACATTATAGAAGAAACCACCATCACTTGGCAAACCAATGCAAAAGGGGAATTTATTCATGTCAATAAAAACTTTTGCCAACTCCTCCTCACAAATGAAATAGAATTGCTAAGTAAAAAAATGGACATAGAAAATGAGCAAGATTTTACCAAAGAAAATAACTTCTTTACCTTTTTACCCAATAAGTTAAAATCATTCCAAAACACCAATACCGCTTGGCATTGCGAACTGAAACTCAAAACCAAATATGGTGCATCTATTTATTTAGATACAGCCATCTATGTACTTACAACCAACGAAATCAACCAATACCTATTTGTAGCAAAAGACATTACCCGACAAAAAAGCTTCGAAACCTCACTTGTATATACCCAAAATTTTTTCTACGAACTATTCAACCATATACCATTCCCCATATTTTTGAAAGACGAGCAGTCCAACTTTTTTTTCTGCAATACGGCTTTTCTTGACCTCATGCATATTCAAAAAAAAGAAATATTGAACCAACCTAACTATTATTTCTTATCAGAAAAAGAAGCCAAACAATTCGCCAAACGCGACCAATGGGTAATGGAAAAAAATGCTTCGCACGAAGCCGAAGAAGAATTTACAGACCCTACAGGCAGACGCAAAAAAGTAATCATCAAAAGAAGTATATTTACACAAACCACAGGCAATAAAATACTCATTGGCATTATACAAGACATCACCATGTACAAACTTGCCGAAAAAAGACTTGCCGAAACCAATAACTTCATTGAAAGTATCACAAGAGCTGTACCCGGATTGATATACATCTTTGACTTTGATAAGCGACAAATTGTTTATATCAACAAAGAACTAACCACCACCTTAGGATATGGAATATTAGAACTCAAAAACATGGGGAAAAACTTCTTTGCGGAAATTATTCACCCCAAAGACCTCCGCAATACGCTCCTACAGTTCAGCAGCAGGCGATTTACTACCGATGAAGTGCAACAATTTGAGTGTAGACTCAAAACAAAAAACAATGAATACCTATGGTTTGCAATTCAACATTTGCCCTTCAAAAGAAAAGAAAATAGTACCCTAAAACAAATTATAGGAACAGCCCAAAATATCACCGAGCTCAAAATAAAAGAGCAAGAACTGACACGCACCACCCAAATAGCCGAAAATTTGGCACATGCCAAAGCCCAATTCCTATCTATGATGAGCCATGAAATAAGAAATCCCATGAATGCCGTCATCGGGCTTACACACCTGCTGCTCCAAGAAGCACCTAAACCCAAACAAGTAGGAATCTTGAATACGCTAAAATTCTCTGCCGAAAATTTATTAGCACTCATCAATGACTTTTTAGACTTCACCAAAATAGAAGCTGGGAAAATAGAAATAGAAAAAACAGACTTCAACTTCCGAACACTCATTCAAAATATAGAACAAATATTCCTTTATAGAACCGTAGAAAAAGGCATAGACTTAGAAGTAAAATTAGACCCCGATATTCCTGATATGCTCATTGGCGACCCCGTAAGGCTCAATCAAATACTACATAACCTTATCGGAAATGCCATCAAATTTACAGAAAAAGGAAAAATAAGCTTCAAAATATTTTTAGTTGCCGAAAGAGAAAACTCCTTAGAAATCAATTTTGAAGTAATAGATACAGGCATTGGTATTGCTCAAGAAAACCTAGAAACCATTTTTGACACTTTTGCACAAGCCTCCAAAGATATTACCAGACGCTTCGGAGGAACAGGTTTGGGCTTATTTATTACCAGAAAACTATTAGCACTCCAAAACAGCACCATCCAAGTAAAAAGTAAATTAGGTGTAGGCTCTAACTTTTCTTTTCTATTGCATTTTGAGAAAAGCCTCATAGTGGCACAGCCCAAAAATTTAAACAAATCTATGAATGAGCAAATACTACCCAAAAACCAATACATAAAGAAAGCTAAAGTACTCTTGGTAGAAGATTTAGACATTAATAGGCTCATCGCTACCAAATTTTTAAAACAATGGGGCATAGAACCCGACCAAGCCAACGATGGAGTAGTAGCAATCAAAAAAGCAAAAGAAACACACTACGACCTTATCCTTATGGATTTGCTCATGCCTGAGTTAGATGGCTACGAAGCCACCAAACAACTAAGAGCCATGCCTCAATATGCCCACACACCTATCATTGCTCTTACTGCCTCTGCAATGGAAGAAGAGAAAGAAAAAGCCATCACCATTGGTATTACGGACTATATCACCAAGCCATTTAACCCCAATGAACTATACAGCAAAGTCATAAAGTACCTCAACGAACAGCTAAAAGTCAAAAAGACGAAAAAAAATATACGTCTCGACCTCAAAGATGCTTTTCAAATAATGAGTGATGATTGGGTACAACAAAAGAAAATATTACTCTTATTGCAAAAAGAAATCAAAAACATAGAAGAAAATTTCCCCAAAATACTCATAGAGAACAATGAAGCCAAAATAAGGCAAGCCATTCATAATCAAAAAGGGCTTTCAGGGCTTTTCAACACTGAAGCCTTATTGCAAGAAATGATAGATGCGCACAAAATACTACAAACGAACCACACAGATAACCAACTACTTCAAAAACACATCATCAAAATCAGAAAAGTTTGCAAAAAAATGAATGACACAATTAAAAAATATTTAATAGATTTGGAAAAAAATATCCAAAATAACATTCATTTATGAACATCTCCACAGTCATCGGTGCAGACCACGCAGGCTATACCTATAAAAAAAATCTCATCGAATTTCTTGAAAAAGAACTAAATACAACCGTCAAAGACTTAGGCACACACAGCGAAGACTCCACAGACTACCCCGACTATGCACACCCCGTAGCCGAAGCTGTAGAAAAAGAACCTAACACAATCGGAATACTCATCTGTGGAAGTGGAAATGGAGTAGCCATTACTGCTAATAAACACCAAAATATAAGAGCAGCACTCTGTTGGGATACCGAAATAGCTTCATTGGCACGTCAACATAACGATGCAAACGTGATTTGTATTCCTGCAAGGTTTGTATCCCTCGAAAAAGCAAAAGAAATGTTAAAAGCTTTTCTCACCACCAATTTTGAAGGCGGAAGACACGAGCGAAGAGTCCAAAAAATAGCTTGTAACTAAAAAAAATGTATAAAAGTGGAACAATATGGTCTTTTATATTGTTTTTTGATAGTATAACTATTATAATTATATGTATAACTATCTAATAATAACAGTATTCCTATTAATAAATTTTGCCTACCCACTTTCAGCGCAACAAAACCTGTTCAATATCCCTTCTGGGGACATTACCAAAAAAGGTAAATCTTTTTATCAACACCAAATCAATGCTTATAATTTACATACTTATGAGTCAAAATCACATTGGGTATATGGTTTAGGAAAAGGTTGGGACGCAGGTATTAATTTCGTAAATACAAAACTCAACTTTGACACCCCCGAAAATAAAGGAGAGTGGTTCAAGATAGAAGACCGACCTACCAATGCTGCCATTAAACCCTTAGTAATGCTTACTTTGCAAAAATCATTTCATTGGGCAAAGCATTGGGCTTTTAATATAGGCACTCAAGTAGGCACAAATCCCTTCAATGAAACCAATAATTGGCATCTTGCTCACTTTACTTATGCCTTAGTACTTTATGAGTTAAAACACATTGCTAAAATTACGGCAGGGACTTACCTCACGAACGATGCTTTCGTAGGTGCGGGCAACGATTGGGGTTTTATGTTAGGTTATGACATAGAACTGAGCAAAAAATGGCATCTCATGGGCGATTATCTATCGGGCTCAAATCCTAACAGCTTTGCTACCATAGGAGGCATTTATGACATTACAGAGCAATTTCAACTATGTGTAGGAGCTTTGATTCCTAACTATGAAAATAAACAATCTTCTATGGGAATGGTCATAGAAATCAATTTGCTGCCCCGTTAGCATTACTTTGCAATGCCCAAATACTAC
Organism: Cytophagales bacterium; assembly: GCA_004293905.1. Classification (GTDB taxonomy): domain Bacteria; phylum Bacteroidota; class Bacteroidia; order Cytophagales; family Microscillaceae; genus RDZE01. Next base: position 208,944 of record RDZE01000016.1, read on the forward strand.
GTTTCCCTGTACTAAGTTCATAACGAACTATCTCGTGGGCGTGTGTATTGCTGATATACAAACTACCTTCGTAGAAAAGCACATCATTCGGCTCTTCCAAATTATCTACTAAGGTTTTAATGGTTTTTTCTGTCAAATTAATTTCTTTGATTTTACCATTGTAAGTATCAGCCACGTAAATGATAGGAAGTGTAGGGTGTGCTTTTACACTCATACAATGTTGAAGAAGTGCTTCACTAAAAGCACCATCTTTATCACCAAACTCAAAAAGCCCCTTACCAATGAGCGTGAAAACTTGATTGTTTTTCAAAGCTACGCCCCTCACAGCACTTGCCTCACTATCAGCTACATACAATATATCGTTGAGCAAAGTCAAGCCACTTGGTTGGTTAAAAGAGGCATTCCGGGTAGTGCCATCGGTAAGTGCTTCATTGCCTGCACCCGCAAACCGATAAAGTTTGGCATCTTTCAGTTCTAAACGAAGAATTTGATGGTTGCCGGCATTGGCTACATAGAGGCTGTTTTCGTGTATGAGTACGTCCCAAGGGCTATTAGGCACTACTGTAGTATTCCATTTTTCGTTTCTATCATAGTAACCCATAGAGCCATCACCTGCTATAGTTCGTACCGTTTGTGAATTAAAATCGACCAAACGGATTACATTATTTTTGGTATCAGCAACATAAAGCCAATTATCTTTGACAGCCAAGCCGTGCGGCTCATAGAAAGTAGCCTCTGAGAAACGCCCATCTTTGAGCCCCTCTTTGCCATTGCCTACTATAGTTATGATATTGCCTTGTATATCAGTTTTCAGAATACGATTATTACCACTATCACTGATATAAAAGTAACCTTTGCCATCACTGACCATTTTAGAAGGAAAACGGAGAATGCTTTTTGCTTCTTTTGCTTCTTCTAACTGAAAACTAAGTAAATTTTTATTGATTTTATCTCCTTTCTCTTTGATGATTTCTTGTATTTTTTGCCTGATTGATTTATAAAAACTTTCTCCAGAGCGTTGGTATACGATTTTACCTTCAGGGTTTATCAAAATTACAGTAGGCCAAGCCCGCACTGTATAAGCGTCCCAAATTTTCGAGTCGGCATCATTGACTACCAAATGTTTGATGCCAAATTTGAGAATAGCCTTTCTGATGGCTTCTGTTCTTTTTTCGGAGTGAAATTTAGCGGAGTGTACTCCTATTACGATGAGTTCTTTTTCAAACTCTTTTTCTAACCTTTTCAAATCTGGGATAATGTGTTGGCAATTGATACAACCCAATGTCCAAAAATCTAAAAGGACTATTTTCCCTCTGAAATCCTTGATAGAGAATTGTTTTTCAGTATTGAGCCAGCCAAAAGTAGTATTAATTTCGGGCGCGTTAGTGAGGCTATCATTGCGTTCCATTTGTGTAGTTTTTTGCTCTTGTGCAGGGTTACAAGCACTAAATATGATGAATAACAGCCAAGAGAAAGGGAAGAAAATAGATTTCATATTGATTTCAATACAAAGAGGGTTAATGAATTTGGTAGGTGTTAAATAAGCTATCAATTTTCATACGAATAACGCCCAATAAGGCTTCTTTAAATATACCTGATGACATTTTTGATTTACCTTTGGCTCTATCTGTAAATACAATAGGAATTTCTTTGATTTTGAAACCGAATTTCCAAGCCAAAAACTTCATTTCTATTTGAAAAGCATACCCTACAAAGCGGATATTTTTGAGGTCAATGGTTTCTAATACTTTTCTACGATAACATTTAAACCCCGCAGTGGTATCTTGTATGGGAATGCCCGTAATAAAACGCACATAGTAGCTTGCAAAATAAGACATTAGCACACGTTCTATAGGCCAATTGACAACATTGAGCCCTTTGATATAGCGCGAACCAATGGCAACATCATAGCCTTCGTGATGACAAGCAGTGTAAAGTTGTTGGAGGTCTTCAGGATTGTGCGAAAAATCGGCATCCATCTCAAAAATATACTCATATTGGTGTTCAATGGCATACGAAAATCCTGTGAGATAGGCAGTGCCTAAACCTAATTTGCCTTCCCGTTCCAAAAGGTGGAGTTGGGCGGGGTATTCTTTTTGGAGTTGCTTTACTATTTGGGCAGTACCATCAGGCGAGCCATCATCAACTATTAACACATCGAAGAGAGTGGGTAAAGAGAAAACTTTACGAACAATGGCTTCGATGTTTTCTATTTCATTATAGGTCGGAATAATGACAATGCTGTGGCTGTTCATTTATTTGACTATTGTTATCGTATTTTTATATTTTTTGCGGTTGTAGTCTATAATATAGTAGTAAGCACCTGCGGCAGCAGTAGTGCCATTCCAACGAAAATTGCGGTCTGCGGACTCAAAAATCTTATTGCCCCAACGGGTAAAAATTTCTATTTTTTTGAAATAAAACAAACAAGTTTCATTGGGCAGTTGCGGTATGAAATAAGCATCGTTTTTTCCATCTGCATTGGGAGTGAAGACACTTGGCGGCAAAAAATTACTATCATCAAAAGGTAAATCTTTGAGGTTAATTTCTACAGTTACAGTGTCTTTTTTCTGAAAACATTGGCTTTGGTCAGTGATGATAAAATCGATGATGTATAAGTTTTCTACTTCGGCAATATTACTACAACTGGTTTGCCAAGTAAAATTTTGCCTTATATTGCCAATGGCACTTATTTTAGGAAAATTGACACCTAAATCGCGCACATCGAATCCTCTTCCAATGGCTTCTACCGTGATATTGTCATTGTCAGCATCATTGCCTATAACATCAAAACTCAATACTTCATTGACCGTTAGAGTAGGTTTTAGACTTGCTAAGGTTGTTGTAATGGTTGGTACACTATTGGGAGGAGGGACAGAAACCAATGTGATTCTTACAGTATCTTTTTTGGGCAAAGGACAGCCATTGTCCTGCACTATTACATCTACAATAAAAGAGGGTTGTTGCGCACTTACAAAAGTACAAGCAGCCCAACAAAGCTCTAATTGTGCAGTCATACCGTTATTAGTATTTACTTGCGTAGTTTTGGCAGTGAGATGTGCTTGGTTAAAATTAACCCCTACCGTAGAAAGTGTCAGTATCGAACCGTTGTCGGGGTCGCTTACAAAAGCATCAAAACAACGCTCCTCATCACTACGGATATACAAGGTGTCGCCAGTTTTATAAAAAGAACTCTTACCTCTTTGTTTGATTTCTACTTGTGGAGGGGCATTGAAAGGACACTCTATGATAGAAAGTTGGTAATCGCGGCGTACTTCTCCTATTTTGCTGCCTCCTCTGTATTCTTCACAAATAACCGTAAATACAAATAATCCTACTTGGCTTGCCCGAAAAGAGAGCATACCCGTTTGTGAATCTATGGAAAGGGCAGGAAAACCCGGAATCATATTGCTTAAACTATAACCCGCTTGCCAAATAATTTCGCGATAGGGGGCGCGGCGCGGCGATATTACAGGGTTGCTTGGGGAGGTATTGCCTGCCCAAGGGGTAGATAAACGATACACCAATTGGTCGCCATCGGCATCAGTGGCTTTGAAATCAAAATAAAACCATTCATTGCGACAAGCATAGTCGCCTTTGGGAAGGCTAAAAATAGGAGTAGAATTAGTGATACGTGTGCCCGGAAATTCTGTATAAAACACCATACCCGTACCACCTGGATTAATAATGTTATTAATTATATTATTACGACAACAACGTTCCCATACTACATAGTACCCTTCTGAGTCGCTATAACTATTGGGGTTGAGGGTAAAAGTGCGATTGTAACGAATCAGTTTAGTACGCAAACTATTCAATTTACAAGCTGGATTGCTATAGTTGATTTCCTCTTCGTAGGTTTGAGGGAGTGTAAATTCTTCAATAAAAAGCCCTGTACGTTTGCTAAAAACATTAATTGTTACCTCATCATCTTCAGCTGCTGCCAAACCATTGAGAATATCGAAATACATATTTAAAGTAAATTCAAAGCGATTTGTACCTACTTGTTTCACTTGTATTTCGCCTCCTACAATATGAGACCCATAACTCAATGAAGGAACAAAACCTAATAGAAGTACAATAAGAGTAGTGTAATAATTGCAGTATTTCATAAAAATTATAAGGGCTATCTTTCAGCGTACAATTTAGCTTGTAAAAGTAATAAAAAAATATGACTCTACGATGATGTTGTAGGGAGTTATTTTATTTTTTTAACGAAAGGTTTCGTAACTTTGCAAACCAGAATTGGTATTATACAAAATGCAAGCTTTATTTTCTCGTTCTTGGCGGTTGTGGTATCGCTTCTTACGAACCGACATGAGTGCCACCTTTCGCTTGGCATATCCTATTGCAATTGGGCAAGTAGGCATCGTTTTATTGGGTATTACTGATACCATCATGGTAGGGCAATTAGGAAAAGTGCCCTTAGCAGCAGCAGGATTTGCCAATACCATATTCTTTATCCCTACAGTTGTAGGCATAGGCATTATGAGTGTATTATCGCCATTGGTGGCTACTGCCAAAACCAGCCAAAATGAAATAGAAACACAAGATTTATTCAAAAGTGCGTTACTAATAGCTCTTTTTACAGGCATATTGATTACGATAGCTCTTTGTATAGCGGGCTATTATATAGATTTTTTTGGACAACCTGCCGAAGTAAATCGCGAAGCAGAGGAGTACATTTATATCATTGCTATTTCGGCTATACCAATGCTTTTTTATGTGGCTATGCGAAGTTATTTTGATGGATTGTCTTTCATCAAGGCGGGGTTGTATGCTACTTATGTAGCCTTGTTATTAAATGTTTTACTCAATTGGTTGCTTATTTATGGGCATTGGGGTTTCCCTGCATGGGGGTTATTTGGGGCAGGCATCGCTACATTGATTGCGCGTGTGGCTATGGTAGTAGTGATGTTTTATTTTGTAAGTTTTGCTCCTAAAATCAAACATTGGATAGGCAATTTTAAAAGACCTTATAATCGCTCGCTTACTTTCAAATTATTACGATTGGGTATTCCTGCGGGGCTTCAATACCTTTTCGAAATGGGGGCTTTCTCTATGGCGGCTCTAATGATGGGTTGGTTAGGCACTAATACTTCGGCAGCACACCAAATTGCTATCAATTTAGCGGCTACCACCTATTTAATTGCTGCAAGTGTATCCTCAGCCGGCGGAATAAGGGTAGGTAATGCTTTAGGCGAAAACGACTATAGTAAAATATTCAGAGCAGGGACTACCGCGTTTTTAATTAATATTCTATTTATGTTCTTTGCTTGTTTGGTTTTCGTATTTGGGCGCGATTTTCTTATCAACCTTTATATTCAAGACCCTACTGTGCATGCTATTGCGGCAGAACTACTTATTATTGCAGCCTTTTTCCAACTTTCTGATGGTATACAAGTCGTAGGGTTAGGGCTTACAAGAGGCTTAGAAGATGTAAATGTACCTACCCTCATCACACTTATTTCTTATTGGGTAGTAGGTATTCCTTTAGCCTATGTCTTAGGTTTTTATTGGCAACTATCAGGTTGGGGTATTTGGTTAGCATTGCTCATTGCTCTCACTATTTCGGCTACAATGCTCACAATGCGGTTTTACATGAAACTAAATGCAATATGGCGCAAAGCAATAGAAAATAAAGTAGCGGAAAAGCCTACTGTTGAAATGCCAGAAAAAACAAAGAATTGGACAGAAGAGGTAATTACTACACCTTCTTAGGAAGGAAGGTAACCTGTAAAAATAAGAAATAACAATATTATGCCTAAAAAAATACGGTAGTAGCCAAATATTTTAAATCCATATTGGCTCACAAATTGAATAAATAAACGAATGGCAAGCATAGCTACCACAAAAGCAACCAAATTGCCTATTAAAAGTATTTCCACTTGGCTTGTATCTATAGTTTTGTATGTTTTTAGTAGTTTATAAGCTGTAGCTGCAAACATCGTTGGGACAGCCAAAAAAAATGAAAATTCTGCGGCTTGTTTTCTGCTTAATTTTTGAGTCATGCCCCCTATAATACTTGCTGCGGAGCGAGATACGCCCGGTAACATAGCAATACACTGAAATAAACCTATCCAAAAAGCACTCAAATAGGGTATTTCCTTTTCTATGGTATCATCAGATTGGACAAAAAGTCTATCAATAAAGATGAGCACCCACCCACCCACAATGAGTGTGATGGCAACTGTAAGCACGCTCCCTAAAAGACTATCAATATAATCGTCTAAGAGATAACCTAACAACAATGCAGGAATTACGGCTATGATTAATTTGAAGTAGAAATCAAAACTTTGAAAAAAACGCTTCCAATACAAAACTACTACTGAAAGAATAGCCCCTAATTGAATATTAACAATGAAAACCTTTACAAATTGATTCTCTTCTATACCCATTACCGCAGAGGTAATAATCATGTGCCCCGTAGAAGAGATAGGCAAATACTCTGTAATGCCTTCTACAATTGCCAATAAAATGGCTTGAAGAATACTCATAGGTTATTTCTTTTTGTAAAAAATAGCAAAAATTTGGATAACAAATCCTACAAAAACAATTACAGGTCCTAAGGTGAGCCCTAAAAATCCAAACCCAAAAGGTTCTTTGTCTAAGGTCATAATCCAAAGACCTAATAACAATACTACGATTCCGCCAATCATAATCCAATAATTTTCACGTTGAAAAGCCAATGAGGTTTTTTCTTGCTTGTTCATATTTTTTTAACATAATTTAAGGCAGCAAAGTTAGAAATAAATTTTAAATTTGCCCTCATGAAATGGTTAAAGATTCTTAAGAAATCACTTTCTACAATAGGTTTAATGCTATATTTGGGAATACCATTATTGAGTATTTTCTACTACGATTTAGCGATTTATGGCATAGGGCAAGGGTATGGGCAAATGGGTATTCTTTGGAACACACGCCCCATAAAAGAGGTTTTAGAAGACACTAACTTCCCTGATTCACTCAAAAACAAAGTAAAACTAATTGAAGAAATCAAAACATTTGCCACAAAAGAATTAGGTATACGACCTTCCGAGAACTATACTACCCTTTACGACCAACGAGGGAAGGCTATATTATGGATTGTTACGGCAAGCGACCCTTATGCGCTACACGCCTTAGAGTGGAACTATGGTTTTTTGGGTGATATGTCATACAAAGGCTTTTTTAACCTGCAAAGTGCACGCAGAATGGCACTCAAACTCCAAAAAGAGGGCTATGACGTAGACATAGATGAGGTATCGGCTTGGTCTACATTGGGTTGGTTTCGCGACCCCATTCTTACAAGTATGCTTCGCAGAGGGGAGGGTTCTTTGGCTGAACTTATCATTCATGAACTTACACATGGCACCCTTTGGATTACAGACGAGGTAGAGTATAATGAAAATTTAGCGGATTTTGTGGGTGAGAAAGGAGCTATCTTGTTTTTAGAAAAAAAATATGGAAAAAACTCTGCTGCTTATCGCAAATATATAGATGACAAACAAGACAATGATAAATTTTTTGCTCATATCCTCGCAGGTGCTAAAAAATTGGATAACTTCTATAAAAATTTGCCAAAAGACCTACCCGAAGCCACCAAACGCAAACAAAAACTATTGATGATAGAGCAAATTATCAAAAATTTGGATACAGTTGGTTTTGCGCGTAAAGAAAGATTTGCACAAGCATTTCGCATACCTCTCAGAAATCACCCTGTGCACCAAATAATGAAAAAAGTTTTTCGTACTGATTATCTTTTGTACTTGCCTAATAATACTTATTTTATGGGTTTTTTGCGCTATAGGGGCAAACAAAACCAATTTGAAGAGGAGTACAAGACCCAATTTCAATCTGATTTTTTTGCTTATTTTTCCTATCTTAAAAAGAAATATGGAAAGTAGAGGATAAAAACCCCATTCAGAAATACCATCTCGAACAGGGTTTTTGGTTAATTTATACTAAAGTCTTTTCCTTTACCACATATTCGGCTATTACTTGCTCTATTTCTGGAATAGAAGAGTATAATTGCTCAAAAGAATCTATCACGAAATACTGTTCTTGGTAACGGTCTTTGATATAGGGCGTGTCTACGATTTGGCGTACATTATAAGGAATACGCTTTGGAACATCACTGAACAAAGAATATTCAGTTTCTCCACTCGAGGAGAGAATTCCTGCGCCATAAATACGCATTCCGCCTGCTTCACGAATTAAGCCAAACTCTATAGTATACCAATACAAACGCGCCACACACTCGATAGCCAATGGACTATCAATGAATTTAAGGGCTATTTTGCTCAAATCCACTAAAAAATTGCATAGCTCTTTATTAGTAAGCAGAGGCACATGTCCAAAAACATCGTGAAACATATCGGGCTCTTCCAAATAATCGAGTTCTTCCATACGTCTGAGCCAAGTAGTAGCGCAGAAATTGCGATTCATCATTAGCTCAAAAAATTCTTTATTAGGAATTAAGCCGGGTACTACGTGTACGCGCCAACCCGTAATTTTTTGTAAAATAATATTTACTTCCTCGAAATTAGGAATTTTGTCAGCTACAAATTGAACCGTATCAATGCCACGCAAATACTCTGCGGTAGCTTTTTGAGGCAGGTTTTTTATTTGTCGTTCGTATAAAGTTTTCCAAACGGCTACATCTTTGTCTGTGTATTTGTCATATTCCTGTTTGAGGTTCATGCCCAAGTCATAAAAATAATAACCTGTAGAGGCATCTTTGGGTATTTCATCTTTTATGTTTCGATTCATATCCATTCCATGTATTTGATTTCTAAATAGTTGTTGAGTAACTCAAAAAGAATAGGCAATATACTAATTAATATTTTATTTTTTACAAAAACGGCTACTTTTTTATATATTTTTCTACCTTATACTCCTTGATGCTTTTGTCTTTGCAAACTACTGCCAAAAGGAAAATTTCTTTTTTAGTGCCTTGGTAGCGTTGGTAGTAACGGTTC
>RDZE01000031.1 GCA_004293905.1 Cytophagales bacterium
TATTTTACTACTACGGTGATGGTTTTTACTATGTCCTGCCCCGATTTTATGTCTTCGCCTTCATACATTATTTTAGTAGTGCCTTTGCCTACGGCTTCGAATACAGTGGTTTTGGTGTGCTTTTCTTTATCGCCTTTGCCCTGTATTTGCCAATGTGCTTTGTCGTGAAGCATACTAATAATAGCAGGGTCATCGGCGTAGAGTACAGCCCCTGTAGCGTCTAATTCTTCTTTGGTTTGCACTACTTGGAAATAGGCTTTTTGCCCTACTGTTAGTTCTATGGTTTTGTCTACATAGTCATTGAGCAAAACCATTCCTTTTTCAGGTTTGAAAGGGTCGGGTTGAGGTCCTTGCGCTTTGGCAATAAAAAGAAAACCCAACAATAATAGTGTAGTGAGAAATATTTGTTTCATAGTTTTTTTGTATTAAAATTTTGAAAATAAATATACTTTCAAAATTACAAAATATTTCAAAATTACAAAAGACGCTCAAAAATTAACTCCCATTCATAGTATTGGGTAGTAACGATGATTTGTGTAAGTCGCCAGCCGTGCCTTGCTTGTTCTGCAATAAGCATTTGATAGTCTTGTTTGGGTTTGCCCGTCCAAATACTAAGTTTGAGTTTGATAAATTTATATTCGTATGTGTTCATTGTTTTTATGATTCTTCGTTAGCAAGTTCATCATTGTTTTGTTCATTTTCTTTTTTCTTTTGAGGCAATCGCCCTGCTTTTTGCAAAGCCTGATGTAGTATCCACTCTATTTGTCCGTTGGTACTTCTGAACTCATCGGCAGCCCATTTTTCGAGGGCTTCCAAAAGTTCGGCATCTAAACGCAGGGCAAAAGGTTTCTTTTTTGACATAGTGCATAAAAAGGCTATTGGTGTAGAGTACCGGTGTTGATTACGGGGCTTGCGTCTTTGTCGGAGCAAAGCACTACCATTAGATTGCTCACCATCGCCGCTTTTTTGTCTTCATCAAGTTCTATGATTTGCTTTTTGCTCAGTTCTGCCAATGCCATTTCTACCATCGTTACGGCTCCTTCTACTATTTTTTGGCGTGCCGCAATGATGGCTGTCGCCTGTTGTTTTCGGAGCATTGCTTGGGCTATTTCGGTAGCATAAGCCAAATAACCGATGCGTGCCTCTACTACTTTGATGCCTGCCATGTGCAATCGCTCGGAGAGTTCGGCTTCTAATTGATGGTTTACTTCGTGTGTGCCCGAACGCAAAGTTACTTCGCCATGGTCTTCAAGATTATCATAAGGATATAAGCCCGCTAATTTACGAAGTGCGGCATCGGCTTGTAGTTTTACGAAGTTTTCGTATTTGTCCACCTCAAATAAGGCTTTGTAAGTGTCTTCTACTTGCCATACTAAAATGGCACTGATAGTGATAGGGTTTCCGAGTTTGTCATTTACTTTGAGGCGGTCGCTTTCAAAGTTATGCGCCCTAAGCGATACTTTGGTACGCATAAAAAAAGGATTTGACCAAAAAAAGCCATTTTGTTTGACAGTACCTTTATAATCGCCGAAGAGTACTAAGGCTACTGAACCATTGGGAGCTATGGCAAAAAAACCAATCGCTAACACCAATACAGCAAGAATGATAAAAAGCCCTGCAATCCACAACAAGCTACTCAAAAAACCTGCTTGGAGGATTTCACCAACCACAAAAGCGGCAATCGAAATGCCTAATAAAGCTAATAAATTAAAGAGCATTGTATAGCCGCTCATAGGTTGCGCATTTTTTTCTAATGTTTGCATAAGTTTATTTTTTTAAGTATTAATATGATATTATTTTAATATCACTTTCATATAAATATAAACGCTGCCAATTCATAAAAGTTACTTTTTTGGGATTTTTTTTTACCGTATGAAACCTTATGACGTATAACTACGTTATACTTTAAAGAACATTAAACCCTCAAACATCTATCCTATGTATGCTAAAACACAAGAATTTGCGGAGCGCGAACAAGCCCTTGCACAATTTGCCAAATTACTCTCACACCCTGCACGTTTAGCCATTATCCAACTTTTGGCAGAGCGACAAGAGTGTATTGTAGGCGATATAGCGCAGGAATTCCCTTTTTTGAGCCGTACTACTGTAAGTCAGCATTTGCAGGAACTAAAGAATGCGCAAATCATCAAAGGAGAAATAGAAGGCGTAAAAATTTGTTACTGCCTCAATGAAGGTGTTTTATCTACTATGGAAGAATATTTTAGCACCTTTTTCCAAACCCTTAAAAATAGAAAAACATGTTGTTAAGAATCACCTTTTATCTTTTATTCATTTCTATGACACACTCCATTGATGCGCAGTCGCTCAATGCAACGCTATCGAGCTACTGCCAAAAAATTGTTGCTGAGGGCTACAACATCAGCCCTGAAAGAAAAGCGACATTGGACAGCATTGCACACTATATACAAGTGCAGTACCAAAAAAAGCAACCCATTGCTCTTACTTTTATTTGTACGCATAACTCCCGCAGGAGTCAATTTGGGCAAGTATGGGCATACGCTGCCGCTCTTTATCATGGTTTGCCTATCTCTACTTTGCGTACCTATTCGGGTGGTACGGAAGCTACGGCTTGCAACATACGCACCATAGAGGCACTCAAACGGGCTGGTTTTACTGTAAATACCAACGAGAAAGAGGCTAAAAACCCTGTGTATGAAGTATTGATGAATGACAAAGAGGTACTCTCTTTATTTTCTAAACAATATGCCCATGCCAGCAATCCACAAGAAAATTTTTGTGCCGTTTTGGTCTGCTCCCAAGCCGATGAAGCCTGCCCTATAGTAAAAGGGGCTGAGAAAAGGATTTATTTGCCTTATGAAGACCCTAAAAAAGCTGATGGCAGCGAAGCAGAAACCAATGCTTATGATGCTACTTGTAAGCTAATAGCACAAGAAATGCTTTATGTTTTTTCAAAAATTCAACCTTAAAATTTTTTTTTATCATTATAACGTATGTTTGCTTTATATCTCCACTTTTAAATTTTTAATTATCATGAATCAACAAGAAGAACAACTCAAGCAATTGGTCAGAGAGAAATATGCCCAAATAGCTACCCAAAGTAAAACCCAAAACGAAACTTCAGCTTGTGGCTGTGGTAGTTGTGGCGACAGCACTATAGATTATAGCATCATGGCAGATGATTATAGTAACTTACAAGGCTATGAAGCCGCCGCCGATTTAGGTTTAGGATGCGGTTTGCCTACTGAATTTGCACACATCAAAGCAGGTGATACTGTAGTAGATTTGGGCTCAGGTGCGGGCAACGATTGTTTTGTAGCAAGAGCCTTAACAGGGGCTGAAGGCAAAGTAATAGGCATAGACATGACCGAAAAAATGATAGAACTCGCACGCCAAAATGCCCAGAAATTAGGTTTTGAGAATGTATTTTTCCATTTAGGCGATATAGATGCAATGCCTTTGGAAGCAGCAATCGCCGATGTGGTAGTGAGTAATTGTGTGCTCAATTTAGTGCCAAACAAAACTAAGGTACTCTCAGAAACTTATAGAATCCTTAAAAAGGGAGGACATTTTAGCATTTCTGATATTGTTTTGGAAGGAGAACTACCCAATGGATTGCAAAAAGAAGCCGAAATGTATGCAGGTTGTGTATCGGGGGCTATTCAAAAAAGCGATTATTTGCGCATCATTGCTGAAACAGGTTTTCAAAATATCAGCATTCAAAAAGAGAAAGTAATTCAATTACCCGATGCGTTATTGAGTCAATTTTTAGACAAAGAAGCATTGGCTGCTTTCAAATCGTCTTCAATGGGTATTTACAGCATTACGGTATATGCCGAAAAGTAACGATTATTCTGAAGTAAAAAACGGTCATTACTTTTAGTACAGACCGTTTTTTTTAATATTATTTTTCAGACATCAAACTTTTTAATTGCTCATAAATTTGTTTCAACTCTATCTGCTCTACGGGGATAGGGTTGATTTCTTTGGTGAGTTCCTCAAAAAGTTGCATTTCTCCTGCGGTTACTGTCTTGTCTTGGCTGATGTGCTGGGCTAAATCTTTGAGCACCGTCAAACGAAGATTTTGGATATAAGAAGCATCTATATCTAATTTGGCAGCTAATTTTTTAATATCTGCAATTTCTTCAGCAGTGATTTCGCCATCGGCACTTGCTTTTTGCACTGCTTCCCATATTTGATTGCGAGCGTTTTGCGCGCTGAGGGCATCGGCAGTAGCATTAGAAAATGTAGTTAAGATAGAAGATAAAATACTCATGATAAGGTAGTAATTTTTGAGATTGATTTGAGAACATTAAAAAAAGGGGATTGATTTTGATGAACAATTCCCCTTTTTTACCAAAAATAATTTTTTTTTAAAACAGACCTAATATGCCCGCTATCAGAAGAACTACCCCTACTACACCAGAGACTATTGAGCCTATTTTGTAAGCAAAAGCAGAGCCTTCTACGTTTCTTACTAATTCTTCTTCCGATTTGGTAGAAACGATAAAGTTTTCTTTCTTTTCAGAGGGCTTCACGATTGTAAGTCCTCCACCGCGGCGGTCGGTAGCTTCGCCCAATACGTAGAGTTTTACGCCATCGGGAATGATGTATTCGCGGTAACGATAACCTATAGTTTTGGAATTGCCAGAGAATCTATAGCCAGCAGGTGCTTCGGCTTCGAATCTATCAATACCTTGTTGGCTTATTTTTTCAGCTCCTTCCATATCTACTTTGATAGAGCCAGAGCCATCATTTAAGGTAAAAGGTACGTAGGCTTCATTAGAAGAGATGGTTTCGCTGTTTCTTTGTACCTCTCTTTTTCGCCTTCCTTCGCTATCGGTAGTTTCTACTACTTCTTCGTATTCGCGTATTACTTCCGCTCGGTAGTACAGGGCGGGTCTGCCACTGTGTTCTGCTTGCAGGGGTTGATCTGCATGCGCCATACCATTGACTTCAACCATCATGCTGAAATTGCCTTCGCCTAAGCTATCTGCAATATCTTTATGACTTTGCATTACGTCTGCAACTTTTGAAGTTTGGTGGTATTTGATATTCATGGCTTTGTCGAGGCTTTTTTGGCGCAAATACCAAACACCTGCGGCTACACCCATGAGTACAATGCCAATGATTGCGGTCATAATGAATTAGGAGAATTAAGCGTTCGCTAATTGTTTTTGTTTGATTACTTCATCGTATTCGTCAGCTACTTTTGCTACGATTTGTACTGAAGCCTCGAACTCGCTACGGTCTATGTTAGCACCAGTAAGTGAGTAGCTAAATATGGCTTGTTTCTCGAAAGTTACACCGAAGCAACCCAAAGGTATATTTGTGTTAAGGTGTAATAATTGCTCAGATGTAGCTGTATCGATGAGTACATTTTCACCTAAGTAAGAGTATACTTTTACGATTACGTCTTCGCTGTGCCAAGGCAATACTTCGATATTTACGGTAATAGTTCCGAATACGAAGCTATACACACCTTCCACTTGCACGATTTCGTGGTCGTGGAAGATTTCTTTCATGTAGGCTTCTATTTTCTGTCTTGTACTTGCTAAGAGGGCATCATTGACACCATCTTTTAAGGCTTTGAATTTAGGCATAGTTTTTCTTAGAGTTTTGTTAATTTTGATAAATGATAATACTTAAAGAGAAGTTTAGGCACCTTGTCCGGGGTTGAGTTTGGCTTTTAGTTTTGCCAATTCATCATCTACGGCTTGGTTTTGCTCAAGGGCTTTGAATTCGTCATTGAGGCTTCCCATGTTTCCTTCGGAGAGTTGTGTGAAGGCTTCTGCGCGAGATTCGCTTTCTACAATTTTTTGCTCCCATTTATCGAATTTGGCAAAAGCACTGCCTGAATCAAAATTACCGATTTCTTTGGCGATTTTTTCTTGTGCTTTAGCGGCTTGGCTACGCGCGATGAGCGTGCTTTCTTTCATTTTTGCTTCTCCAAGTTTGGCTTTTAATTGCTCTACTTGTTGGCGTAAGTTAGAAGTTACAGCGTTGGCTTGTTCGTACATTTGTTTGTATTGAGCAGCCATTTGGTCAGCTTTTGCTTTTTCAGCCAATGCTTTGCGTGCTAAGTCTTCATTTCCTGCGGAGAGTGCTTGTGTGGCTTTGGCTTCCCAGTTTTGTGAGGCTTGTGCTTGTGCTTGGTAATCGCGCTCAAGTTTTTTCTCTTGTGCCATAGCAGTCGCTAATGCAGAGGTTGATTTTGCGATGGCTTCTTGCATTTCGATGACCATTTGTTTGATCATTTTTTCTGGATCTTCCATTTTATCCAGCATGTCGTTGACATTTGCTTTGAAAATGTCAGAAATTCTGCCAAATATTCCCATAATTTTGCGATGTAGTTAAACGGTTTAAGAATGAAATTATTAAATTTTGCGTAATGATACAAAAAAATCCTAATTTTTACAAAAATAAGTCTTTTATTTTTTGCGTCAATATTTGAGCCAGTTTTTGATGATTTGAGTTCCTTGTGAGGTCATATAAGACTCTGGGTGAAATTGTACTCCTCTGAGGTCGTAGTGTTGGTGTGCGATTGCCATGAGTATATTATCTATAGTACTATAGGCTGTAGGTTGTAGTGTTTTTGGGAGGGTTTCGGGTTTTACTGCCCAAGAGTGATAGAGCCCGACTTCTATTTCGGGGGGGAGCTGTGCGAATAGGTAATCTTGAGGTTGTGAAAGTGTTATTTTTACTTTTTGCCCATGGTATACCTTAGGTAGGTTGAGCAGTTGCGCGCCTTGTGTTTCGGCGATGGCTTGGTGTCCTAAACAAATGCCTAAAATACTTTTTTGAGCGGCATAGGCATTGATGAGTGTGTTCATGATGCCTGCTTCGGAAGGGATTCCTGCGCCCGGCGAGAGTAGGATTTTATCGTATTTTTTTACTTCTTCTAAGTCGATTTGGTCGTTAGCGAAAAGAGATAATTTACCAATTTGTAACTCGTTTATGATTTGTACTATATTGAATGTGAAAGAGTCGTAATTGTCTAAAAGTAGAATTTGTAACATTTTGGTTTTTAGTATACGGTTCTTTTCGTTTTGTAGAATTGAGGGCATTTCAGCCCAGTATCGATAATGTAAGAGATGGAAAAACCTGTTACAAGGTATAAATCGTTTCGGCTACCGCCGCGTGCTTGGTTGGGTTCGAAGCCTGCGAGCGTTCTATAGACTCTGTTATCGCTTCCTAAATAACTACTGACACCATAACGGGAGGCTAAATCGGTCAGTTGGCGCGCACTACCATCGGCTTGAGTATCTTCTAAAGTTCTGTTAGAGAGCTGTTTGCTAAGGTTATTTCCTAAATCGCCTTGATTGACAAATTTGCCGCCTACATCGTCAAGGTAGTCAAAGAAAAGGATACGCAAGCCTGTTTCTAAGGTAATATCGGTGCGTTCATTGATTTTGAATCGTATGCCTATGCCTATGGGCATGGCTATCTGTATTTTGGAGTAGAAATCGGCATAGTTGGGTCTGCCTTGCCCTTCTGTTCCTAAGGGTTGTAAGTCTATCCATTGGTTTTGAAATTTGGCTTGTGGGTTGTGGTGTATCAGTCCTAAACCTGCCCATAGGTAGGGTGTCCATTTTTGGCGGTCTTGGTATCTTTTTTTGCTGGCTCTTAGCTCATAAATCAATTGTAGAGTAAGTTCTTTGATGCTATTTCTAAAATTGAGATTTCGGGCATATAAATCGGTGTTGATGGGTGCTTTGGCATCATCGGCTTGGACATAACCCCACATAAAATTGAGTTTGGTGTGCCAATGAGGGCTTAGTTTTCGTACTAAATAAAACCCGACTCCGGGGCGTGTAAAGCTAATATCGCTGTATAAATCTCCAAAATAATTCAGCGCATTGGCTTGTAAACCCATGCTAATGTATCCTTCGGTGTTTTGGGCTCTGCTGTTGTAGGTTTGCCCCTGTGCAATCAAAATGGAGGAAAAAGAGAAAAATAACAGAAGTAGAAAATATTTCATTTTTGGTACGCTTTAGGCTCTATGAATAACGTTGAAAAGATATAATAAATTTTTATAAACTGATTAAAAAAATGATTCGATTTTTAATTGCTTGTTTTTGCATATTTCTATGGTTGGGCAAAGAAACAAAGGCGCAGAATTTTACTAAGAACATAGGTATCAAAGTTGGTTTGGCTTCTAATTGGCTTGCGCCAGTGCCCGAAGAAGTAGTTTCGCGTGGCAATTTATTGGGCTACCAAGTCGGTATTTTTGGACGCATTACTACCCCAATCACCAATTTTTACTTCCAACCTGAGCTTTACTATGCACAGAAAGGAGGTAGGTATACGCTTTTAGGTGCTGTAGAAAAAGAAGCACGCATCAACACTATAGATTTAGGGGCGCACTTAGGCAAAAGACTTTTTATGGGGTATGGCAGAGTACAAATAGGCGTTATTTTTAGCAGTGTAGCTTCGCAAGAGTTGATGACCAAAACACCTATCAGCACATTTACTACACCAATAGAAAACCTCAATGGTTTTATGATGGGTATGCAAATAGGCATAGGAGCAGACCTCAAAAAATTTACGTTTGATATTCGTTATGAAAGTATCCTCACAAACCTTGTTTCGGTAGATAACTACTTCAAACCCAGAGGCTTACAGTTTAGTGTAGGCTTTAAAATTTTATAGGTTTAAATTTCATTAACAAAAAATTTTGACTTTACAACTAATCTTTTTTAATTGCACTCCGTTTCAAACAGTATAACAAACAATATTTTTAATTACCATGAAAAAAATTACTATTCTTTTTGCTCTTGCAGCACTTTTGTTTTTTTCTAATTCAGCTATTGCACAAGTAAGTTTAGGCGTAAAAGCTGGTCTTAATTATCAGTGGATGGCTCCTCGTCCTGCGGGCGAAGAAAGCGAAGCACGTATTGGCTTGGCATTGGGTGGTTTTGCCCGTTTCAAAGTGCCTATTGCTGGTTTTTATGTTCAACCTGAGTTGATGTTTTCACAAAAAGGTGGAAAAACTCGTGCAGGTTCTACGGAAGTAGTATACAAAATCAACAACATTGAAATTCCTATCCTTTTAGGCAAAAGTTTCGCAGGTGGTGTAGCACGTTTCTATTTAGGTCCTCAATTCAATTTTGTAGTAGGTGCTAAAGGAGATGTAACCGTTGGTAGCGTTACAAGAACAGCAGACTTAGAAAACTATAACAATTTTTACTTAGGTATGCAATTGGGCTTTGGTGTAGACCTTACCAAACTCACTATAGATTTGAACTTCCAACCTACTTTGGGTAATTTTGCTAAAGACAGTGGCAACTACAAACCCAACGCAGTACAATTGACTGTAGGTTATAAATTTATGTAATCATCTGATTATTTTTAACTCTTCAAAGAGCCTCATCATTGATTTGATGGGGCTTTTTTTGTATATTTGGCTAAAATGAAAATACTATGAAAAATATTGCTCTTCTTTTATTATCACTCTTTTTGTTGTGTATCAATAATCCAATATTGGCACAAGACAATCACTATTGGAGTCAGCAATTCGGGGCACGTTCTGCACTGATGGGTGGAGCGGTGGTAGGCAGTGTGCGCGATAACAGTGCCGTATATTACAACCCCGCAGCAGTTTCTATGATAGAATTTCCGAGTATATCGGTAACGGCAAACGTATACAAGTATGATATATTTAGTATGCGCAATGGCGCAGGCAGAGGCATCAATCTGAATTCGGAACGTTTGAGCCTTTTTCCGCAACTGATTTCGGGGGTACGCTCTTTCAAAAACAATAATGTTTTAAAATGGGGCTATGCACTACTCACAAGACACCAAGCCAACTTATTCATAGACCAACGACACGAAACTTTTTATGATGTAATGTCAGGCTTAAGTGGTTTGGAGGAATTTATTGGTATTTTTCAGTATCGTAGTAGTATGAATGAGCTCTGGGGAGGTCTTACGCTCTCTTGGCGACCTAAAAAAAATTGGGCTATTGGTGTTACACAGTTTTTTACCTACAGAAATCAAAATTATATCAACTTAGCAGAGCGCACTTGTATACCCGCCAACATTACCCAAAGTACTTATTTTGTAGCTACTGCCAATAATAATGCTTCTGTGCTCATCAACCATTTTGGTATGGTATGGAAGTTGGGGATTGCCTACGATTCGCCGCATTGGAAAGCAGGTGTTACCGTTACGAGCCCTTCAGTTACTATTTATGGAAGTGGCAAAGTAGATAGGGAAATTAGCAGTAATTTCGTAGGAACTTACCTTTCCCCTAATACGGCTCCTAATTTTACGGCTACTGCCGAACAGTCTAACAATCATTTGACGTTTAAGAGTCCTCTCTCTGTAGCTTTCGGATTGGAATATACCCACAAAAAAACACATGTAAGTTTTGCCTTAGAATATTTCAATAGTATGACGGGGTATCGTATTATTAGCAGTGATAAAAGTGCTTTCTTCCGACCCTCTACCCTCAATGAGAGTATTTTGGGGCAAAATTGGAATGCCACAGAGTTTCTTTCTGTAACCACACAAGCTATAGAAGTTTGGAATTTTGCCATTGGCATAGAGCAGGGATTGAGCGAAAAAGTGAATTTATTATTGGGTTTTCGCACAGATAGAGATGCTTACGGAAGGCGTAATAGCGACCCCAGAACCATTAGTTTAGCTCCTACGGCTTGGGATTTGTTTCATGCTTCGGCGGGTGTGAGTTTCAAAAAAGGCAGAGATGTAGTAACCTTAGGCGTTAATTTTGCCTTCAGTGAGAGCAAATCGAACCGACAATTTATCAGTTATAGCGACCCTAAAGATACAAGACTCTTGTTGGGCATTGCTGACAACACCGCCGATATTAGCAATCAGGCGTATAATTTGATTGTAGGTTTTACGCGTTTTTTGCAAAAAGAGAACCCAAATAATTCAAAAGAGTAGTTGTTTTTACAAGTATTCTCAACGAACGAAAAACATTATTTTCCATAAAAGCGTTTTTTTGGAGAAACAATTCACTCTAAAAAATAATATGGAAAAAGTAGAAGTATTTAATCAATTTGGGAGATTATTATTGACCTTAGAAGCAGACAAAGACGGACAAGTTTTATTGGCTCATTGGCAAGGGCATTTTAATATAGAAAATGTACGTGCAGGCTTCGAGAAAATAGAGGAAGCCATAAAAAAGCATAAATTTAACAAGCTATTACTCAACAATAAAAATGTAATGGGTTATCAAATAGAAGTAAACCCTTGGATCAAAGAAAATTTCTTTCAGTCTGCTGCTCAAATAGGGCTTAAACAAGTGGCGGCTTTTTCAAGCGACAATATTTCGGTAGAGTTTGGCAGCCGCGACTTAGCCCAAGTATCATCTAACACACTCAACTACAAACATTTTTACAGCCTTCGTGAGGCTGAAAATTGGTTGAGAACTTTCAAATAACCTTTTTGTCTTTCATTCAGTTTTATTACCAAAACCCAAACCTTTTCTAAGATAGGTTTGGGTTTTTCTGCCTAAAAAAGCGTACCTTTGCAACACCATTTTTAACAACAAACTCATCATCAACAAATTTCATGTACATAGTGCAAGTATCGAGCTATATCCCTGAAAATGTAGTGGATAATGCTCACTTCTCACAAATTAATGGTATTTCGGAAGAATGGATAGTAGAACGAACAGGTATAGAACAACGCCGAAAAGTAACCGCAGGAGAAAACACCAACACAATGGCTATTGAAGCTATCAAAGCCGCCCTCCCTACGCTTCCTTTTGATTATAAAGATATTCAACTCATTGTAGGGGCTACCTATACACCCTACGATACCATACATACCATTGCCCATGCTGTTCAGCATTTTTTAGACATCAGCGATATTCCTGTAGTATCTGTTTCATCAGCTTGTTCTTCTTTTGCCAATGCCATGGAAATAGTACAGGGTTATTTTGCAATGAACAAAGCCGAAAAAGCCTTAGTAGTAGTTTCTGACCATAATACTGCCTATAGCCGCGATGACGATACCGTAGGCGGACATCTTTGGGGCGATGGTGCTTCGGCGGTTTTTGTAAGCAAAACGCCCATTACCTCGCGCGATATGAAAGTAGTAGATATTATCACGGGAGGTGCAGGCAATGTAGGCAAAGCCGATATTGGAGTGGTGCTAAAACCTTGGGACGGAGGATTTGTGATGAACAATGGACGCGATGTATTTTTGAATGCTTGTAATTATATGAGCAAGGTTACACGCGATATTTTAGAAAAAAATAACTATACCTTAGCCGATTTGTCGTATTTTATTCCGCACCAAGCCAACTTACGCATTACGCGCAATGTAGCCCAAAACTTAGGCTTAGACGATAGCAAAGCCCTTTCTAATATTCAATATTTGGGTAATACGGGTTGTGCGGGTTGTTCAATAGCCCTTTTCGAGAACCAATACAAATTTCAGAAAGGGGACATTATCGTCATTACGGTTTTTGGAGGTGGTTATTCTTATGGTGCCATATTGTTAGAGCAACAGTGATAGTTTTTTTTAGGGGTATTGATAAAGAAAAGAGGCAAATAAAGTGTTTGTCTCTTTTTTTGTGTACTTTTTTAGTTGGTTAATGCTCCCTTATTATATTTGTAGAAAAATAACATTTCTCTATCAATATTTAATAAAAGTAGTCTATTTATGAAAAACTATGTTTATAAATTCGATTTTTTTTCAGGCTTTTATAAAGACACTTTATATAAACAAATTAAAGCTAAAGATGAAAAACAGGCTATATTACAAATAGTGAGTTTTTTCAATAATTGTGATGAAAAAAATACATCTCAATATCTAAACAAAGAGTTGGGCTCCAATTGGACGCCCGAAAAGTTTTGGAGCGATATGGATCTAAAATTCGCATCAGACGAGGGCACAGAAGCCTATACTCTTATTTGGGTGCAGGAAACTGAATTTGATTTAGACCGTTTGTAATGCAAAATAAAATTCTTTCTTATGCATCTTTGATGATTATTAATGTCATAAGAGATTTAAAAGTCTAAAAAATCATAACAAGATGGCAAGACCAATTAGAAATGACGGTAGCACATCAGTACGACACATACAGACCTATCAACGAAGGAAAATAAAAAAATTTGTAAGTTCAAAGATTTATTTGTAGTCTTGCAAAATGAAAAAAAGGTTCAAACTCTTTAAGTTGGTTCTATTTTCAAGAATCAAAAAGTTTTTTTTAGGGAAACACGCCACAGGTATTTTCTACAAAAGCGAAAACGGACTTTTTATTGCCCCTATAGAAGATATGGAAGTTGCACGGCAATTGGGCGAAGCAGGTGCTTATAATTTAGACGAAATAGAAGTGCTCAAACATTGGCTACACCCCAATACAATCCTCTATGTAGTAGGCGCACACATCGGAACGCTTTTAGTACCTTTTGCCAAAAAAGTAGCAAAAATCATCGCCTACGAAGCCAATCCCTCTACCTACGAATTTCTTTCGGCAAATGTAAAATTAAACGATTTGCACAATGTACAACTGTTTCAGTATGCAGTAGGCAACCAAAAAGGAGAAATTACATTCTATCAAAATAGGGTAAATTCGGGAGGGAGTAAAATAAAACCCAAAACCGAAAAATACTACTACACTTTTGATAGCCCCTACGAAATAAAAACTGCCATGATGCCCTTAGATGACCACATAGCACAAGAGCAACTTCCGATGCCCGAAGTGATGATTATGGACATAGAAGGCTCTGAATATTTTGCCCTTCAGGGAATGCAAAATGCCCTCAAAACTTGTAAAATGCTCTATATAGAATACGTACCTCACCACCTTAGCAATGTGGCAGGGGTAACCAATGAAGCATTTTTGGCACTGCTAATGCCTCACTACCCCAAAATGAAAATTATGGAAGACATCACCCATAAAAGTGCCCAAGAATATACACAGGAGCAATTTTTAGAAGTACTTACCCAACTTACTGCCCAAGAAAGAGCCGTGAATTTGATATTCTATAAAGACTAAATACACTACTTTGCACGCTTATAATTATATTCATGTCGCTGAATCCATTCTTTTTGCGATTCGAACAACACTTCTTTTTTGATAATAAAAACGGCATTTCCTATAGTGTAAAGATGACGAATAAGTGCTTTTTTTTGTTCATTACCATCTACACCCCAATACTCTGTAGTGAGGAGTAAATCGCCATTGCTTAGGCTTTGTACTTTTTTGACAATTTCTTGGTTCATTTTTTTACCATCTTTCGAAATCCGAACTGTATCAGTTGAGTTCGCATGAGGTTCATCGGGGTACATATTAGAAAAAAGCAAATATCCTTCTTCCGCATTTATCGCTACACGTACATCGGCAGGCATAGTATAAGCCTCATTAGAGGTATAATCTAAATAAGTAAGCGAGCCATACCAAGTACCTAAAAGAACTTCAAAATCTTTTACAGCTATTTTTTTTGAGGTTTTTTGCCCTAAGCAAAATGAACAAACTACTAAACAAAGTCCTAATAATAGCAATATCTTTTTATTCATAAGTTTAAAAAATTAAAATGAGTTAATATATAGCAATTTACGCAATACAATGGAAATAAAATATAATTATATAAAGTATTTGCATAAATTTTCAAAGAATATTCAACTTTTTTTGGACTATAGAAGTTAAAATTAGTATATTTTTCACTTTTAGCGAAATTTCGCTTGCATATTAAATTTCGCTTTTATACCTTTGTAAAACAATTTGAATCAAGAGCATAAAGATATGAATACAGTTTTGACAGAAAATACTATAGAAATCGTAGGAGGAATAGAATCTGCCTATGCATCGCTGCTTAGTTCAGAGGCATTGGCATTTATCACAAAACTATATCAATCCTTTAACCCTCGTCGTAAAGAACTTTTAGCAAATCGCCAACAGCGACAAGCCGAAATCAAAGCAGGAAAACTACCCCACTTTCTACCTGAAACCTTACACATTCGCCAAAGCGATTGGAAAGCCGCCGATACACTTGCCGATATCCAAGACCGCCGCGTAGAAATTACAGGACCCGTAGATAAGAAAATGGTCATCAACGCACTCAATTCTGGTGCAAAAGTATTCATGGCTGATTTTGAAGATTCTAACGCACCCACACGTCAAAATTGTTTCGAAGGGCAAATCAATTTGCAAAATGCCATCAGAAGAACACTCGATTTTACTGCTGAAAATGGCAAAAGATATACACTCAATGAAAAAACAGCCGTATTGATGGTGCGCCCACGTGGTTGGCATCTTGAAGATAAAAATGTGCTTATAGACGGTGCGCCCGTTTCAGGAGGCATCTTAGATTTTGGACTTTACTTTTTTCACAATGCGCATACACTCATAGAAAAAGGCACAGCCCCCTATTTTTACCTTCCTAAAATGGAAAGCCACTTAGAAGCACGTCTTTGGAACGATATTTTTGTAATGGCACAAGACCTTTTACAAATACCACAAGGCACTATCAAAGCCACCGTATTGATAGAAACAATTATGGCTGCCTTTGAGATGGAAGAAATTATTTATGAACTACGCCAACACATGGCAGGGCTGAATGCAGGCAGATGGGATTATATTTTCAGTTGTATCAAAAAATTCATCTATTACCCCGAAAAACGTTTCCCTGACCGCGTGCAAGTAACTATGAGCGTACCTTTTATGCGCGCTTATGCAAAATTATTGGTAAAAACCTGCCACAAAAGAAATGTACACGCAATGGGCGGAATGTCAGCCTTCATTCCAAGCCGTAAAGATGAAGAAATTAATAAAAATGCTTTTGCAAAAGTACGTGCCGATAAAGAATTAGAAGTAAGTACAGGTTTCGATGGCACTTGGGTAGCGCACCCCGATTTGGTAGCCGTAGCCCAAGAAGTATTTGACAATGCATTGGGGCAGAAAAAAAACCAAAAAGACGAAACACTTAGCCAACAATACCAAATAGAAGCCTCCGAATTGATTGATTTCAAAGTAGAAGGTGGCAAAATAACCGAAGCAGGTGTAAGAATGAACATCAATGTAGGCATTTTGTATATGGCTTCATGGCTCAATGGTGTAGGAGCGGCTGCCATTCACAATCTAATGGAAGATGCCGCTACTGCCGAAATATCAAGGGCACAACTTTGGCAATGGATTCATCACCCTCAAACGACACTCGACAACGGCAACATCATAGACCGTGCCCTTTACGATACGCTTTTTGCCGATGAGGTTCAAAAATTACAAAACCAAAATATACCACATTTAGAAAAAGCTGCACAACTCTTTAACCAACTCGTAATCCAAGAAAATTTTGAAGAATTTTTAACCATCAACGCATATCAACATTTATAAACCAGTTATTCAGCATAAAAAAACAGAAGCAAACCGTAAAACCATTTGCCTCTGCCAAATAACCAATTAAAACTTATTATTAAAGTACAAAAATTATGAATATGACAAAGATCGAAAAAATAAATCAAATTGTCAAAGATTGGACAATAAATCCTCGTTGGGAAGGCGTAGAACGCCCCTACACTGCCGAAGATGTAGTAAAATTGCAAAACTCATTCGGTATTGATTACAGCATAGCACGTTTGGGCGCAGAACGCCTTTGGAAATTACTCCACGAAAAATCGTATGTAGCCGCCTTAGGCGCACTCACAGGCAACCAAGCCATTCAGGAAGTACAAGCTGGTTTAGATGCTATCTACCTCAGCGGTTGGCAAGTAGCCGCCGATGCAAACTTAGCTGGCGAAATGTACCCCGACCAAAGTCTATACCCTGCCGATTCAGTGCCTAAAGTGGTAGAACGTATCAATAATGCGCTTTTAAGAGCCGATGAAATTCAAAATTTATCAGGTGATGGCAATGTGTATTGGTTAGCTCCTATAGTTGCCGATGCCGAAGCAGGTTTTGGAGGCAATCTCAATGCTTATGAACTCATGAAAATGATGATTAAAGCAGGGGCAGCAGGTGTACACTTCGAAGACCAACTTTCTTCTGCTAAAAAATGTGGGCACTTAGGCGGAAAAGTATTAGTACCTACACAAGAAGCCATTAATAAATTAGTAGCTGCACGTTTAGCCGCCGATGTAATGGGCGTACCTACTGTTTTGATTGCACGCACCGATGCCGATGCTGCCAATCTGATTACTTCCGATATAGACCCTCGTGATAATGCCTTCTTAACGGGAGAGCGAAGCAATGAAGGCTTTTTCTATGTAAAAAATGGCATAGAACAAGGCATCAATAGAGGTTTGGCGTATGCTCCTTTTGCCGACCTTATCTGGATGGAAACTTCGCACCCCGATTTAGGTGAGGCACGTGAATTTGCACAAGCCATCAAAGCCAAATACCCCAATAAAATGCTGGCTTATAACTGTTCTCCTTCTTTCAATTGGGCAGCCAAACTAAGCGAAAATGAAATGTTTACATTCAGAGAGCAATTGGCAGATATGGGCTATAAATTCCAATTTATTACCTTAGCAGGCTTCCACGCACTCAATACTTCTATGTTTGAGTTAGCCAACGCTTATCGCGAAAAAGGTATGTTAGGATACTCTGCACTCCAAGAAAAAGAATTTGCCTTGCAAAAAGAAGGTTTCAAAGCCGTAAAACATCAATCTTTTGTTGGTACAGGATATTTTGATGCTGTACAAACGGTGATTACCTCAGGGCAAGCCTCTACAGTAGCCCTCAAAGGCTCTACTGAAGAAGCTCAGTTCTAAAATTTTTGAAAAATAGATTCGTATTTTTTGTTGTTGATCTGGAAACGGTTGTGTAAATTTACGCAACTGTTTTTTTTATATGTGCCTTACTAAAATCAACCTTGACACAATTTCGCACTGCGCTATTTGTGAAAAAAGCAATATAGAAACAATACTTTTCTGGAATGAAGAAAAGCAATGTTATGTTTGTGCCGATTGCGAAATTGAGAATGACTCCTCAGACACGCTCAGGGAAGAGGCGCAATAGCCCCGCTTCATTGGCTTCGCAAATACCTCTTTCAGTGATAAGTCCTGTAATAAGACGTGCAGGCGTAACGTCAAAACCATAATTAGCAGCTTTTGCGTTGGCAGGGGTCAGCAATACCGAAACAATTTCTCCTGCATGGCTTCCTTGAATCCATTTAACTTCCTCTTCGTTACGCTCCTCAATCGGAATTTCTTTCAAACCATCAGCTATAGTCCAATCTATGGTAGTAGAGGGCAACGCCACATAAAATGGCACCTGATTGTCTTTAGCGGCTAAGGCTTTGAGGTAAGTACCTATTTTATTGGCTACATCACCTTTTCGCGTAGTGCGGTCAGTGCCCACAATGACCATATCTACCATTTGGTGTTGCATAAGATGCCCGCCTGTGTTGTCTGTAATGACCGTGTATGGAATACCATATTGCTCTAATTCCCAAGCAGTTAGGTTAAAGCCCTGATTTCGGGGGCGCGTTTCATCAACCCATACATGAACAGGAATGCCTTTGTCGTGCGCTTGGTAAAGTGGCGAGGTAGCCGTTCCCCATTCTATGCAACCAAGCCTTCCAGCGTTGCAATGTGTGAGTACATTGACTGTTTTTTGTTTTTGTTGATAAATTTTTTCTATGATAGGCAATCCAAAAGCACCTATTTTTCGACAGATTTCTACATCTTCTTCTACAATTTCATTGGCAGTTTGCAGGGCAATTTCTATGCGTTTTTCCCATGAAGGTATATCGCTAAGGGCTTTTCGAACGCGCTCAATAGCCCAAAATAAATTTACGGCAGTAGGGCGTGATTGTGCCAATGCATTCATTTGTTGTTCAAAATAATGGTTTGGGTTTGCATCATTAGTAGCTTCTTTGCAGGCGAGCCAAATGCCGTAGGCAGCAGTAGCCCCTATGAGTGGCGCACCTCTGACTATCATGTCTTTGATGGCAGTTACTACTTCTTGGCTATGAAGTAAGGAATGAATACGGGTTTGATGAGGCAAATAGCGTTGGTCTAACACTTGTAATGTTCCCTCTTCGTTGAACCAGATGGTTCTTTTAAAGTTTTGTTGCATCGAATAAATTATACTTAAAAATACTAAGAGGGAACAAAAGTAAACTACTTATTTGGGCTTTGCAAATACTTGTGTCCAATAATTGCCCGATCGTCCTACGCCTACTTCTGTGAAAGAGCCATTCATAATGTTTTTGCAATGTCCTTCACTTTTAATCCAATAGTCCATTACGGCTTTTTCGGTAGTGTAGCCAAGTGCAATATTTTCACCAAAAACGCTCCAAGTGTAGCCTGTTTGTGTAATACGATTACTTACATCATTGCTGTTAAAATAATTTCTAGTTTTCATATCCAAGCTGTGTTTGTAAGCAGCCTCCTCGAGTTTTGAATTCCATTTGAGGGCAGCTACGGGTTTCATAGGAGTTGTACCACATACACAACCTGTAGTACGTGTTTTATTGATTAGATCAAGCATTCCGACTGCATTGATTTCATTGCCTGCTACGGTAACTCCTTCACCTGGTGAGCCAATGATAGCATCTTCGGTAGGCGTTACTTCTTCTTTTTTGTTACAACTTAGCAAATTAAGAAGTAAAAATAGTATTAGAAAATATCTACTGTTCATTTTCATAAGAAATAATGTTTAGTGTTAATAAAAAAAACACTGCAAAAATAAACAGAGAAATACGCAATAACAAGCAACAAAAAAATTGCATGCAATTGCATGCAATTTCTGTATATTCAAACGTTTCTTTTAAAAGTCAAAAGATTTCTATTTGGGCTTTGCAAATACTTGTGTCCAATAATTGCCCGATCTTCCTACACCTACTTCTGTGAAAGAGCCATTCATAATGTTTTTGCAGTGTCCTTCACTTTTAATCCAACCGTCCATTACGGCTTTTTCGGTAGTGTAGCCAAGTGCAATGTTTTCGCCATAAGTGCTCCAACTATAGCCTGTTTGTGTGATGCGAGCCCCCGGATTTTGCCCTTCTTTATTGTTGTGGTCAAAATAGTTTTTGGTTTTCATATCTAAACTATGTTTGTAAGCAGCATCTTCCAATTTTGTGTTCCATTTTAGGGCAGCTACGGGGGGCATATTAGTTGTACCACATACACAACCTGCTGTGCGTGTTTGGTTGATAAGGTCAAGCATAACAGTTGCATTCACTTCATTGCCCGATATGGTTGTGCCTGTTCCAGTGCCCGTGCCAGTACCTGTGCTCGTGTTGTCGGGTGTTACTTCTTCTTTTTTGCCACAGCTAATCATGATAAGTGTCATTAATAAGAATAAGAAAGTATTTTTTCTTGTTTTCATAAGTTTGGAAAAGGGTTTAAAGTTACCAATATTTCATCTCGATTGTTTGTTTGTAAGTGCCTGTGCCACAATAAATAAGTGCTTTTTGATAGGTAGGCCAACCTGAAAAATTATTTGAGAAGCCATACCCCTCAGTAGGAACTCCGAAGACATTTTTATCGAGTACTCCATTGTTATTTTCATCATGGAATATTGCGATTGCGTAGTTGCCTTCTGGTATACTGAAAGAGCAGTAAGCAGTTGCAGGGCTAATTACTTGAGCTTTGTATACGCCATCGGGCTCTCCGAAGTTGTCCTTACTATTATAAATAGCAATAAAAATTTTTCCCTCTTGGTGTTTCAAATTAGTAATATTGATTTGCAAATTACTTGTTGCAGGGAGGGTAGTAAAAGCGAATAAAAAAAGACTGAGTAGCATTGTTAAAAAAAAATAGATGTTTCGTTCGATATAACTATTATTGAGGTCATTGGTTCTAAGCAAGTAGTTGATCCATTGATTGCATAATGGCTTTTATTTTCTGTTTGAAGTTGAAAAGTATAATGCTGTAAAGCCCTATATAAATGATGAGTAAGAATAAAAAAAAGAGAAAATTTTTCTTAAAAATCAATTGTAAAAATGCAGAAACAATACCCGCAACCCCTCCTAAAGAAAGCATAAGAAGTGTACTTGGAAAAAAAGAATATTGCAAAAATACAATACAGCCCCTCGACGAGCGTTCTATTTTTCCCTTGATGAGTGGTAGAAAATACTCTGTATAGGGCACATAGGGGCATATTCGAAAAGAAAGAGGTTGCACCGTGCCTATAAATCGTGATGCCCAATTTTGTTTTTGATTTCTCTGTTTGATGATTTCGGGCAAGGCAATGGTATTGGTTTCAAGCGTAACGTTACGTAACTTTTGAACAATTTCTTCGGGCGTTTTTTCGCTCACGATGACCATTCTTTGCAAGGGAAGCCACGACATAAATACATGGGGATAAAGTTTGGGATTACAAAGGTACAAAACTTTCCGAAGGCACACAAAAAAGTATATATTTGTGAAAAAATTAACAATTTTGATTCAAAAAAGACGATGGAAGAATCTGAAAATAACAAGACAAACGAAATCATACTGCCTCTGTTTCGTTGGCGACTGAGTTTGATCATCAAAACCATAATATTGGTATTGGTAGTAATCATAAAATTTGTTACTCCTGAAAACTTAAAGGAGTATATCAATGACCGCATTTATACCAATATTACTTTTTACCTCAATGCTATTTTGTTCTATGTGATTGGCAGTTTGAGTATTTATTTTACCAAAACTACAATTCTTTTGCTTTATATACGCAAAAATAAAATCACGACCTTGCACAATAACTTTGTCATTGGTGTCAATCAAATTTTTGCGCTGGGCGAAGGGTTGGCAGTTTTTTTTGCCATTCTGCTGCTATTTGGCATCAATGCCGTCGAGTTTTTTACTTCTATAAGCATTTTTGCGGCTGCTTTGGCATTGCTTTTCAAAGATTATATCTCGAATATGATTAATGGTATGATAATGATGTTTGCCAATGAAATATCTATTGGGGACTATGTGCGCATAGGCTTGCACAAGGGGCGAATTATGGATATTACGCTCCGCAACATACACATTGCTACTGATGACGATGAGGTACTCTTTCTGCCGAATAATGTTGTTTTTACCAACGAAATAGTCAATTATTCACGCAAAATAGGAACTAAAGAAAGTGTAGAATTTGAGATGGATTATGCTTATTTGGACGATATACGCACTTTAGAAGAGTACCTTTCTAATGCCTTGCAAGAGTATGAGCAATATTTAGACAAAGACAGTTTTAACCTTAAAACGGCTGAACTAAGAAAAGACTATGCCCTGCTAAAATTTCAATTCAATTTAGTAACCCCTGATTTAGATGTAGAACTCAAAATAAGGAGGATTGTGGCACGAAAAGTAGTGAGCTTTATGCGCGATAAAAATAAATCTTTAAACCATTAACACATTTAATTCCAAAAAACTATGAAAAAGTATTTTTCTATTTTCTTACTTTGCCTTATAATAGTGGCTTGTAATAATAATAACAAAGAAGAGGCACAATCCAAAAACGCGCCTATGATTTCGGAAAAAGAACTTGAAACCAAAAAAGACTTTAACAATATGGTAGAGGCACTCAGCAAACCTGACAGCGTTTATAGGCTCAACTTGCAATCTTTGCAACTCAAAAACCTACCCGAAAACATAGAAAAACTCAAAAAAATACAATTACTCTACTTAGACGACAACCCCGAACTCGATTGGCAAAAAACCTTAGAAAAATTGACTGAATTGAAAAATCTGCACGATTTATCATTAAGTAGTAACAAATTAAAAAATCTACCAAATAATATAAAACAAATTGAGGCACTACGCATTCTTTGGATAGATGACAACCCCGAACTCGATTGGCAAGAAACTTTTAACGCGCTCAAAGACTGTAAAAATCTAAAAGAACTTTCTTTGAAAATGAATAATATAAAAACCATTCCTGATAATATAGGTACATTGTTGCAATTAGAAAAACTTTATTTAAGCAACAACACCTTGCGAACAGTTCCTCAATCGCTCAATCAGCTCAAAAAACTCACTTTTTTAGAAATTAACAATAATAAAGACAGCCTCGACCTCAAAACACTTTTTACGACCCTAAGCCAGATTCCAACACTGAAAACATTGCAACTCAGCCGTTGCAAAATTAGCACTATCCCCGATGAAATAGCCCTACTTACTCAAGTAGAAAAAATATGGTTAGATGGCAATCAAATCATCGGATTTCCTAAGGGCATAGAAAAACTCAAAAACCTAAAAGTACTCAAAATTTTTAACAACCCACTGCTCCCCGAAACCGAAAAACGCCTCAAAGAACTACTTCCCAACACGGAAATAGAAGCAGATATTATTGTAGCAGAGCAATAAAATTTTGAAATGAAAAAAAAATATGTACTTTTGTACTTTATCTATCTTTAGTATATAAGTTAAACAACAAACACATGACATACAACTTATTAAAAGGAAAACGCGGTATCATCACAGGCGCACTCGATGAAAACTCTATAGCTTGGAAAGTAGCCCTCAAAGCCAAAGAAGAAGGCGCTATTTTTACCCTCACCAATGCACCTGTAGCCCTCCGAATGGGTAAAGTAAAAGAATTAGCCACAGCATGCCAAGCCGAACTTATTCCCGCCGATGCTACCATACCCGAAGATATAGAAAAACTTTATGAACAATCCATGCAAGTATTAGGTGGGAAAATAGACTTCGTGCTACACTCCATAGGCATGAGCCCTAACGTAAGAAAAGGACGCGGATACGGTGAATTGGTCTATCCTGATTTCTTGAAATCTATAGATATTTCAGCACTTTCATTGCACAAATTTTTGCAAACTGCTGAAAAAATGGACGCACTCAGCGAGGAAGCTTCAGTAGTAGCACTCTCCTATATTGCCGCACAACGCACCTTCGATACTTACTCTGATATGGCACAAGCCAAAGCTGTTTTAGAGTCTATAGCACGCAGTTATGGCGCACGCTACGGAAGATTCAGAAAAGTAAGAGTCAATACCATTTCGCAATCTCCTACAAAAACTACAGCAGGCACAGGCATTGACGGCTTTGATGCTTTCTATGACTATGCCGATAAAATGTCGCCCTTAGGCAATGCCTCCGCTGACGAATGTGCTGACTATGTAGTAGTTTTGTTCTCTGACCTTACACGCAAAGTAACCATGCAAAATCTGTTTCATGACGGTGGTTTCTCTTCTATGGGCATCTCTGATGAGATAGTGCAAATGATGAAACCCTAAACAAAA
Organism: Cytophagales bacterium; assembly: GCA_004293905.1. Classification (GTDB taxonomy): domain Bacteria; phylum Bacteroidota; class Bacteroidia; order Cytophagales; family Microscillaceae; genus RDZE01. Next base: position 24,078 of record RDZE01000031.1, read on the forward strand.
TATATGTGATACTTTCAAACCTATAGGCTTCCTAAGAAAAAACTTATAGGTTTGATGATCCAAAAACCAACACCCAAAACTGACATCTCATGGAAACATCTTCTCCCAAACCCTTTTTACGTGCAGAATGGCGTAAATTGCTCATGTTTAACTATGCCATAGACCCTGAAATTGTCGCACCATTGGTGCCCAAAGGCACAGAGATAGATTTTTTTCAAAACCGTACCTATTTGAGTGTTGTAGGCTTTATGTTCCAAAATACACGTTTATTAGGCATAGGTGTCCCTTTTCATACACACTTTGAGGAGGTAAACTTACGCTTTTATATCAAAAGATATGAAAATGGTGAACTAAGACGTGGGGTTGCTTTTGTGAAAGAAATAGTGCCCAAACCTGCTATTTCTTGGGTAGCCAATACGCTCTATAATGAGCACTACCAAACCCTATCTATGGCACACGAACACCAAGTACTATCTTCTTATCTTTCTGTAAAATATAGTTGGAAAGCCTCTCAAAAATGGCATCAAATGAGTGCAGAAGCATTGGCTACCCCCGAAGAAATTCCAGAAGGTTCTGAAGCCGAGTTCATCACTGAACACTATTGGGGCTATACGCGCCAAAATGAGAATAAAACCCTTGCCTATCAAGTAGCGCACCCACGCTGGCAGGTGTACCCTATCCAAAAATTTAGGATAGATTGCGATTTTGAGCAAGTATATGGTAAAAATTTTGCTTCCTCTCTCTACCAACGCCCTACCTCTGTATTATTAGCCGAAGGCTCACCTATCACTGTAGGGTTTGCCCAAAAACTCAAGCAATAATGGCATGAAAAAACATGCAGGTTTGTACTTATTGCTATGTCTACTAATGTTTGCGGGTGTTTTTAGTAGCTTACAAGCTGGGAGTACAACCATCAATATCGAGGAAATTATCACCTTTTTATTTACCCCCGATAGTACCCAAGATAATAGCAATATTCTTTGGAAAATTCGCCTCCCAAAGACACTCACTGCCATCATTGTAGGGGCAGGGTTGTCTGTATCAGGGCTGTTAATGCAAACTCTCTTCCGAAACCCTTTAGCGAGTCCCTCCATATTAGGGGTTAGTTCGGGTGCAAGTGTGGGTGTAGCCTTTGTGGTATTGGGTTTTTCTCAAAAATGGACACTCATAGGGCATTGGAGCGTAGTAGGAGCGGCTATCACTGGTGCTTGCCTCTATTTGTTGTTAATTATGAGTATAGCCACACAGCTACGCAATGCAATGGGATTGCTTATTGTAGGCATGATGTTGGGTAGTGCCACCAGTGCGGTGGTGGGTATTTGGCAATATTTCAGCGAACCAAGCCAACTTCAAAGTTATCTGATTTGGACATTTGGCAGCCTCAGCCTTAGCTCCTTAGAACAATGGTATATTTTGATGGGAGTAGTAACCTTTTGTTTGGTCATCTCTTTTTTTCTTGCCAAAACACTCAATGCATTGCTTTTAGGCGAAGAGTATGCCCAAAGCATTGGCGTTTCCATGCAAAGGGCACGCTTGATTATTATACTACTTACGGGCATCATCACGGGCGCAATCACTGCTTTTTGCGGTCCGATTGCATTTGTAGGGATAGCCGTACCTCATTTGGCACGCCTTATCACCCAAACGACACAGCACCAAGTACTGACAACTACTTGCGTACTCACAGGTGCAAGTTTATTGTTATTTTGTGATGCACTCACGCATAGTTTTCATACCCAATATACTTTACCTATCAATGCAATCACCTCTTTGATGGGTGCGCCTATGGTCATTTGGATTGTACTAAGAAAAAAAGCATTAGGACAAGTATCCTAACGCTTTTTTGCAAATTGTCATTGAGAGATATTAAACGATTTCTACTACTTTTCTAACTTTTGCTTCTTCGCGTTTTGGAAGTGTAAGTACTAAAATTCCTTCTTGGTATTGTGCTTCTATTTTGTCAGAATCTACCGTAGAAGGAAGCGAAAACGAACGGCGGAAGGCATTTACATTGAACTCTCTATGCGTATATTTGCCTTTTTGCTCTTCACTTTGCGATTGTTTTTCTGCTGAAATCTTCAAAGTGCGGTTTTCTACTTCTATCTTAAAGTTTTCTTTTTTCCAACCTGCTGCCATAATCTCTACTTTGAAAGCATCTTCTTGTTCTAAGATATTCACAGCGGGCATGTAGGGGCTTACGTCTTTGTTCCAAAATTCTTCCATAATGTTATTGAAAGTAGGAAATAGTAAAGGGTTTCTTTTGATGATTGACATATATGTAAAAGTTTAGTTGTTTATTAATGAATTACTCTATACCTTTGAGCAACTTCGATACCAAGCAAAAAATAAGTACTTTTTTATGCCAAAAAGTCTTATTTCAATGCTAAATATTGAAATAATGTATGACAAATTGACATATTTATATGCAAATTGACACATCTGATACCATAGAGTGGTTACAATTCAAAGAGCTCAGTGCTTTTGCCCCTATGCTCCTACATGGCATTTCTACACGCAAAGGAGGTGTAAGTGCTTCCCCTTATCAAAGCCTTAATGTGGGCTTGCACGTAAGCGACACCCCCGAATTAGTAGTACTCAATAGGCAACTCATCGCACAACATTTGGGCATTGCTTCGCACCAGATGTTTTTTTTAAAGCAAATTCACTCAGGAAAAATCATTGCCCTTGACCAATTGCCTACTGATAAACTTGAGGACAAAGGTTTTTGGAACGAAAAGAACGTTTGGGCAGAGGCAGATGCTTGGACTACACAACTCCGCAATGTGGCATTGGTAGTGCAAATGGCTGACTGTGCGGCGGTGTTGCTTTATGATAGTGAGAAAAAAGCAATAGGCATTGCACACGCAGGTTGGCGCGGTACTGTAGCTGAAATTGTCAAAAATACACTGCAACAAATGAAAGAAAAATACCAAACCAACCCCCAAAATGTATGGGCAGGCATTAGCCCTTGTATTTCGGTGGCAAAATACGAAGTAGGCGATGAAGTGGTAAATACTGTAAAGGAACTTTTCCCTATGGAAAAAGACAACTACCTTTGGTGGAACGAAAATACACAAAAGTACCACTTTGACCTCAAAAAAGCCAATGAATCACAACTTCTGGCAATGGGTGTGCCTAAGACTCAAATTTCTATTTCGGAACACTGCACACTTACCGAAAATCATCTTTTCTTTTCGGCAAGACGAGACGGCAATGCTTCTGGAAGGATATTAGCCCTAATGATGTTAAAATAAACTTTTACTATGCTTATCTCTTTGATTGCTGCTGTTGCCGAAAACAATGCCATTGGAAAAAACAACCAAATGCCTTGGCATCTTACAGCAGATTTACAATATTTCAAAAAAACAACTACAGGACATATTGTGCTGATGGGGCGCAAAACTTTTTTATCTATTGGCAGAGCACTCCCTCAAAGGCTCAATTTTATAGTATCGAGGCAAAAAATACCTACTGACAATGCGCAAGTTTTTTATTTCCTTAGTATTGAAGAGGCAATAGCAGAAGCCAAAAAAAGACAAGAAAATGAACTTTTTGTGATTGGTGGGGCAGAAATCTATCAACAAATATTACCACTGTGCCAACGCATTTATCTTACAAAAGTGCATACTATTATCACCAATGCAGATGCTTTTTTCCCAATAATAGACCCTACAGTTTGGAAAATAGTCAATGAGATGCCTACAATACCTGCTGATGAAAAAAATGATTTTAATTGTACGATGATGGTTTTGGAGAGGAAATAAAGGTTTTTATTTTGAAAAAGCTTTCTCTAACAATAAATGTAACCTATCGACTTCTCTTTGTAAATCTTTAATACGTGATTCATATTGCAGTGTTAATTTTTCAAATATCTTCTCATTTGTCATAACAAATCCATTAGTTATCGTTTCTGCTTGATTGTTATAATTAAATATAGCTTTCTCATCAAAAGAAAGTATATCATTAGGTTTTACAGAAAGTAAATCAGCAATATTAAACAAGCGACTTATGGGAAAATCTACCTCTCCAGATTCCATTTTACTGTAGTTTTGTTGAGTGATATTAAGCGCATCAGCCATATATTTTTGGCTAAAATTTCTTAGTTCTCTTAGTTTCTTAATTCTTTGACCTACTTCCATCTGTTTATTACAAGGTTAAATTGTTTTTTACAACTCAAAGATAATATTTTCATTTGACTTATCAATAATTTTGTGAAAAAAAGTTATCATGAAAAAAATTATCTTAAGCCTGTTATTCCTTTTTCCATCGTTTGTTATAAAGGCACAGACTACAATACAAATGCAAAAAGAGGGCGGTGTGTATACTGTTCCCTGTAAAATTAATAGTTTAGACTTAAAATTCATTTTTGACACAGGTGCTTCTTCTGTGTGTATTTCATTGACTGAGGCGAATTTTATGCTCAAAAATGGTTATTTAAAAGAAAGCGATATCATAGACATTGAAAATTATAAGATTGCAAATGGTGCTTTAGCGCAGGGCTGGGTTATAATTTTGCGTGAAGTCGAGTTCGCAGGAATTAAACTTTACAATGTTAGAGCAAGTATTGTAGATAGCCAGAATGCGCCTTTATTATTAGGACAAAGTGTAATAGAGAGGTTAGGTGCTGTTACATTTGACACAAATAAAAGTACCTTAACGATAGCTTCTTCAGGCAATAATAGTTATGATTATTATGCAGACATTAATAGTAATAGTAAGTATGGTATTGGTAAGATAGTAAAAGTTTATTCCTATTCAAGAATAGCATCAGGACCTTATGCGGCAGCATCTGAAATAGCAAGAGTAGCAGATAATAGAGTAGAATTAATAGAAAAGGTTACTTACAACTATTACAAGGTTAAGTATGGAAATGTGATTGGTTATATGTGGGAAGGTTGGATTGCAGGACAATAATGCACAAAATCATACTTTTAAAAAACGCCTTAATTTCTTCACAAATCAAGGCGTTTTTTTATTTATAAATACAATACAGATTCTATAGCTTCTATAGTTCTTTTTGTATTGGGTAAAATAGCCTCTATCAAATTAGGGGCATAAGGCAAAGGAACGTCCATACTATTTACACGTACTACAGGCGCATCTAAGTAGTCAAAAGCGTGTCTTTGCACCTGATAGGCTATGTCAGTAGAAATAGAAGCAAGAGGCCACGCTTCTTCTAACACAACCAAACGATTTGTTTTTTTCACAGAATTAATAATCGTAGGGTAATCAATAGGACGTACAGAACGCAGGTCTATCACCTCAACCGATATATTTTTTTGCTCCATTTGTTTGGCAGCTTCATAGGCTATCTTCATCATTTTGCCAAAAGAAACCAAAGTAACATGAGAACCTTGCTGTTTGATAACAGCTTGCCCTATAGGTAGTAAATATTCCTCTTCGGGTACTTCGCCTTTATCGCCATACATCAATTCAGACTCCATAAAAATAACCGGGTCATTGTCGCGGATAGCCGATTTAAGCAATCCTTTAGCATCATAAGGGTTAGAAGGCACTACTACTTTCAGACCGGGGCAGTTTGCATACCAATTTTCAAAATTTTGGGAGTGTTGCGCGCTCAACATGCCCGCATTACCCGTAGGACCTCTGAAAACGATAGGTACACTGTATTGCCCCCCTGACATATACAACATTTTAGCAGCAGCATTAATCACTTGGTCAATCGCTACTAAGGAGAAATTGAAAGTCATAAACTCTATGATAGGTCTTAGCCCATTCATTGCCGCACCAACTCCTATACCCGCAAAGCCTAATTCAGCAATAGGCGTATCGATGATGCGCTCTGCTCCGAACTCATCTAACATACCTTGACTTACTTTGTAGGCACCGTTGTATTCGGCTACTTCTTCTCCCATCAAAAAAACGCCTTTATCGCGGCGCATTTCCTCCGACATTGCCTCGCGGAGGGCTTCTCTGAATTGAATTTCTCGCATGTTGTTTATCAGTTTTTGCAAAATAAATTATTTTTTACCGTAAAATACCTCAAAGTTTTGTATTTTTTTTGCAATTTTACCATTCCAATTATAAAAAAGGCAATGAAAGCAAAATTTTATCTGCATTTTGGCTTCTTACTCATTTGTTTGATTACACTTTACCAGCCATTACAAGCCACTCACATAAGAGCGGGCGAAATCACCGCACGCCGTTTATCTGCTACCTCACTCACTTATGAGTTCACGTTGATTGTTTATACTTTTGATGGTTCTACCGTAGATGACCCTACCGCCACTATTTTTTTTGGTGATGGAGGCTCTGCTACTGTTGCTCGTGTAGAGCGTTCGTCTGTAGGTAATTCTACTTCCAAAAATGTTTATAAGGCTTTTTATACCTACCCCGCCGCAGGTACTTATCGCATTACTTACACCCAACAAAATAGGAATGGTGGAGTGCTCAATATGACGCAATCCATTGATACTCCTTTTTCTATAGAGTCTGTATTGGTGATTGACCCTTTTTTGGGTATCAATAGTACTCCTGTTTTACTCTATCCACCTGTAGATTTGGCTTGCCCCGGACAAAGATATGTCCATAACCCTGCCGCTTTTGATATTGATGGGGATAGCCTTTCTTATCGGCTTACTACCCCTAAACGTAGCCCTAATGAGCAAGTTGTTGGCTACCAAAACCCCAATAATGTCGCGCCTTTTGGTAGCTCCGAAACAGGTGGCGCGCCTGTTTTCCGTATAGACCCCATCACGGGCGACCTCATTTGGGACGCACCGCGCAATATTGGTGAATACAATGTGGCTTTTATTGTAGAAGAGTGGCGCAATGGTGTTCGTATTGGCTATGTAGTACGCGATATGCAAATTATCGTAACCGATTGTCGCAATCGCCGCCCCGTAGTGAATGTACCCAATGAGATTTGTGTAGAAGCAGGAACGCTCATCTCTCAATCCATCACCGCCACCGACCCTGACAATAACCTACTCACTTTGAGTGCCGTTGGGGGTATGCTTCCTAAATCAGCCCCAGACCCTTACACGCCTCCTTATACAAACAAAGCCTCTTTCAATACCATACTACAACCTCAACTTTCGCCTGCTTCGGGTATTTTTACTTGGCAAACTGCTTGTGAGCATATTCGCGATGAACCCTATCAGGTCATATTTAAGGCAGAAGATAGCCCTCCGCCTCCTCAAACGCGAAGACTTTCCGACCTCAAAAGTTGGCGCATCAAAGTAGTAGGTGCGCGCCCCACAGGTTTGACCGCTGCCGCAAGCGGACGCAATATGGTACTGAATTGGAATACATATACTTGTACCAATGCCGTAGAGATTATTATTTGGCGAAGAGAAGGTTGCTACCCTTGGACTCCAATGAATTGTGAAGTAGGTATGCCCGCTTATACTGGTTATGTACAAGTAGGCAAGGTAAGTGCCAATGCTACCACTTTTACAGATACAAACAATGGAAAAGGACTGAAAAAAGGCATTAAATACAGTTATCGTATTACGGTACGCTTTGCTTTGCCTGCTGGAGGCGATAGTTATGCCTCAGCAGAAGCCTGCGAAGATTTGGCTTTAGATGCGCCCATCATTACTAAAGTTTCTGTAACACAAACCAATACTGCTACAGGCAAAATGAGAGTAGAATGGATTAAACCTCCTGAATTGAATACTGCTCTTTTTCCCCCTCCCTATCGTTATGAGCTTTATAGAGCCGAAGGTTTAAGAGGCAATACTTTCGCGCTCATCAATACCCAAAATGATGCTACAGGTGCGCAAAATACCTTTTCATTTGATGATAACAATCTTAATACTACCGACAAAGCCTATAACTATAGAATCGCTTTTTACTATGGTGCAGCCGTTACTTATAAAGATACTTCCGATGCAGCCTCCTCTGTACGCCTTACGGCACAAGCTGCCCCAAGCAGTGTAAAACTTACTTGGGACTATGAAGTGCCTTGGTCTAATGCCAACCAAAAGCATCGAGTCTATCGAAATATCAATGGTACTTTTACCCTCATCGGTGAAATAGCGGTAGGTGGTTCGGGCAAACCCGAATTTTTTGACAGAGGTACTTTTAATAACCAAAGGCTTGTATCGGGGCAAATTTACTGCTACTATGTAGAAACAGTAGGTGGATTTTATAATCCTGCCATCAATACAGACCCTATCCTCAACAACTCACAAGAAGCCTGTGCCATTCCTTTTGACACTACTGCTCCCTGCCCTCCAACTTTGGTAATAGATTCATTGGACTGTGTTAATTACAATCCATTTACCAAACAAAATAATCTTAGTTGGAAAAAAGCGGTAGATGTAAAATGTGATGACGATATACAATTTTATACCCTCTACTACAGCCCAAGTGAAGATGGGAACTATACTAAACTAATACAAACAACAAGTTTCAGTTTTATTCATGACAATCTACAATCATTAGCAGGTTGTTATTATGTAACTGCCACCGATTTTGCAGGCAATGAGAGCAAACGGAGCAATCTGGCTTGTAAAGATAACTGTATTAAATATGTGCTACCCAATGTACTTACACCTAATGGAGATGGTAAAAATGACCTCTTTCAGCCCTTCCCCGATTATCGTTTTGTGGAAGCGGTGAAGTTTGAGGTATTCAATCGTTGGGGAGCAAAAGTATTTGAAAGCAATGATATACTTATTAATTGGGATGGGAAAAGTAACACAGGCGAAGTAGTAGCAGGCACTTATTATTACTCTGCCGAAGTACGCTTCACTACCTTGCGCCCCTCCGAAAGTGTAAAAACAATTCAAGGTTGGATTCAAGTAATCAAATAATAATTTGTTAATTTATAATTATGGCAAAAAGTAAAAAAACAACAACAGAAAAAGCAACAGAATTTAGTCCCGAAACTTATCTTTTTTGGTACAGAACCATGCAATTGCAACGCAAGTTTGAAGAAAAAGCAGGGCAACTCTACGGAAAACAAAAAATAAGAGGATTTTGCCACTTATACATTGGGCAAGAAGCCTGTAGCTCTGGTGCAGCGAGCGCACTTACCAAAGATGATAAATGGATTACGGCTTATCGCGACCACGGACACCCGCTCGCATTGGGTACGCCCGCCAAACAAGTAATGGCAGAGCTTTTTGCCAAAGGAACAGGCGTATCAGGTGGAAAAGGTGGTTCTATGCATATTTTTGACAAAGAACGCAATTTCTTAGGAGGACACGGCATTGTTGGTGGGCAAATTCCCTTAGGTGCAGGCATTGCTTTTGCAGAAAAATACAACCAAACCCAAAATGTATGTATATGTTATATGGGTGATGGTGCAGTAAGACAAGGCGCACTACACGAAACCTTCAATATGGCGATGCTTTGGAAATTGCCTGTTATTTTTGTGATAGAAAATAATGGATATGCAATGGGTACTTCCGTAGAGCGTACCTCCAATGTGATTGACCTCTACACCATAGGCGAAGGCTACGACATGCCCGCCGAACCCGTAGACGGAATGAGTGTAGAAGCAGTACACAATGCCGTTTTCAGAGCCGCCGAGCGTGCAAGAAAAGGCGAAGGACCTACATTGCTTGAGTTCCAAACATATAGATATCGCGGACATTCCATGTCAGACCCTGCCAAATACAGAAGCAAGGAAGAAGTGGAAGCCTACAAAATGAAAGACCCCATAGAACAAGTAAAAGCCACTATTTTGGCAAAAAAAATAGCTACAGAAGCCGAACTAAACCAAATAGATGAGCAAATCAAAGCAGAAGTAGAAGAAGCCGTAAACTTTGCAGAAACCTCCGATTTCCCAAGTTTAGAAAAAGCCTTCACCGATGTTTATGTCCAAACGGATTATCCTTTTATCAAAGATTAAACCTCAGGAATGGAAAAACACCTCATAGCAGAAGATATAACACAAATGCAAGACCGCTACAGGCGCAATTTTGTCAATGCACTTACAGGTTTTAAAAGCCTCAATTTGGTGGGTACTATACACACAACTACCCACCAAACCAATTTAGCTGTCTTTAGCCAAGTGTTTCATATAGGTGCGAACCCAGCACTTATCGGTATACTTTTCCGCCCCGATAGTGTCCCAAGACATACCTTAGAAAATTATGAAAATACGGGGTATTGTACGCTGAACCACGTACAAGCCTCTTTTTATAAACAAGCACATCAAACTTCTGCCCGATACGATTACTCAGAATTTGAAGCGGTAGGGCTCACACCTTTCTTCTCAGAACACTGCAAAGCCCCTTATGTAGCCGAATCATCATTAAAAATAGGACTACAATGGCAAGAAAGGTTAGACATTCGTTTGAATGGTACGGTTTTGGTAATTGGTTCAGTAGTGGAAGTTTTTTTGCCTGAAAATTGTCTACTTGAAGATGGATTCATAGACATAGAAAAAGCAGGCTCTATTACTTGTAGTGGTTTGGATAGTTATCATAATACCCAAATAATAGGGCGTCTTCCTTATGCTAAACCCTAATTTTGCTAATGACTACGCAAAGAAATATACGACTGATAGAATACATAAAACCTGATATTGGCACATTGCGCGGCAGACTCATTATGAGTTATGTGCTATCATTGTTGGTATTTATTGCTATTATTTTGTCCAATAATTACTCATGGCAAAAATTAGTAAATTCACGCCAAGAAATGATTAATACAGTACAGCCTGTAAATTTTTATAGCATTACCCTGCTCAACTATCTTAAACAATCACAAGTAAATCTTACACAATATCTATTGCTCAATGATAGAAATTATAAACTTGCCAACCGCAAACTATGGCTCATCACCATTCCTCAATACAAAGATACACTGAACTATTACGTAACACAATCCAACATAGATGGCGCACGTGTAGCTTACATTAAAATAGGCAAGCAAATCGCTGAACTAAAACAAATGCAAGAACAAGCAGAACTCATCTATGTAACTCAAAAAAGCCGAACCAACCTCCGAAAAATACTGCAAGAAGACATCGTTTTTACGATGAATAACATAGAAAAAGACATATTTACGCTCATCAATGTAGAAAAAAGTAGGCAAGAAGTATTAGACAAACTATACCTCAAAGAACAATTTTATGATTGGTATTGGATTTTAGCATTCACGATTGTAGGCTTTTTTGGTATCTATTTTTTTGGTGTTTATATGTTATTTGGAATGCTATCCGCAATCCGTATTTTTAGGCAAAAACTCACCAGCATAGCCGAAGGGAATTTTGTAGAATACATTCCACCACGCCGCGATGAGTTTAAAAACACAGCCGAAGAAATCAACCAAATACAAGAAAATTTACACTCCGTAAAAAGCTATGCCGAAGCCGTAGGAATGGGAAATTTTGACAATTCGCTCCTAAAATTCAATCCTGAAAGCGATTTAGGCAAAGCACTTACCACAATGGGGCAACGCCTAAAAGCCATCTATGACGAAGATAAACAACAAAACTGGACTACACAAGGCTTGGCAAAATTTGCCGAAGTATTGCGCAACAGTAGCGACACCGTAGAACACCTCTGCCGCGAATTGATTATCAACCTCGTAAAACACCTCAATATAGTACAAGGAGGTATTTTTTTACTCAATAATGAAAATGCAGAAGACATTCATTTTGAACTCAAGGCTTCCTATGCCTATGGAAAAGAAAAATTTATGACGCGCAAAGTACCTGCCTTAGAAGGGCTCATTGGCAGAGTATACCAAGAAAAAGAAATAGTTTATTTTACCGAAGTACCCAAAAACTATATGTTTATCAGCTCTGGGTTGGGCAATGCCGAACCTAACTTTTTGCTCATATTGCCCTTAGAGTACGAAAATCAAATCTTAGGCGTAGTAGAATTGGCTTCTTTGCAAGAGTTTAAAGATTTTGAAGTAAGTTTCCTTAAAAGACTCAGCGAAAGTACCGCTTCTACACTTTCGGCAGTAATGGCGAACCAAAAAAACAGGCAATTCTTGGCAGATGCCCAACAAATGGCGCAAACACTCCGAGCACAAGAAATAGAGCTCCGACAAAATGCCTTAGAAATGCTCGAGAAACAAGAAGCCATGAAACACGAACTCGAAACCATTGGCAAAGAACAACAAAAACTAAAAACAATACTCGATTTTACCAACGAAGCCATCATCATTACCGATAGTAAGGGACTAATTAACTTCTACAATGCAGAAGCAGAAAGACTTTTTGGATACAACCAAAAAGAAGTCATAGGTAAAAGCGTAAACATGCTCATGACTTATCAAGCCAGCCGCGAACACGACCACTTTATGGATAACTACCTCGTGGGAAAAGGCAAAAATGCCTTAGGGAAAGCACGCCCCCTCGAAGCACTTACCAAAGAAGGGCATAGAATCAAAATAGTACTAAGCCTAAGCAGAGCAGATGTGCAGCAAAATGTATTTTTCACTGCCATTATCCGAAAATTTGACAACGATAGAAAAGTAGAATAACACCAAATCCTACACCCAAACAATGACACACGAAAAAGGCGCAAATAGCCACTATTGGACGAACCTCTACGAAGGCATTTATTCCTCTTGGAAAGGGTTAAGCATCTCTATCAAACACTTTTGGGCGGCTTATAAACAACGCCGAAAACCTATCTATACAGATAATCCAGCTTATTTTGAACAAAAAGAAGGTATCATCACCCTAAGATACCCCCTCGAAAAACTTCCCCTACCCGAAAATGCACGTTACCAACTACACAACGAAATGGACGACTGCATCGTTTGTGATAAATGTGCCAAAATATGCCCTGTAGATTGTATAGAAATAGAACCCATCAAAGCCACCGAACAAGTAGGCACTGCCTCCGACGGCTCACCGATACGCCTCTATGCCGCAAAATTTGACATTGACATGGCAAAGTGTTGCTTTTGTGGTTTATGCACTACAGTATGCCCTACAGAATGCCTCACAATGACCGATGTGTATGATTTTAGCCATTTCGACATCAAAGACCTTAATCATCACTTTGCTACACTCAGCCCCGAAGAAGCCGAAGAAAAAAAGAAACTCTATGAGCAGTTTTTAAAAGAAAAAGAAGCCAACAAAGCCAATAAAAAAGAAGAAGAAAAGCCAACTACAACAGAAACAACCACACCAAGCAGCAAACCTAAGTTTGTACCCAAAATAAAACCGAAACAATAGCCCATGACATTCTTTTTTTATCTCTTTGCGACACTAACACTATTAATGACCTTATTGCTCTTGTTAAGCAAAAAACTCATACATCTTGCTTTCAGTTTTTTAGGCGTTTTATTAGGAATCGCTGCACTTTTTGTTTTAGCAGGTGCCGATTTTTTAGCCGTAGCACAAATATTGGTCTATGCAGGCGGCGTATTAGTACTCATCATCATAGGGATTATGCTTACACAAACTGCCCCCAAAGAAAATGGGCAAAATATAACCTCACATTCCAATATTATATCGGCTGTACTGGTGTTAGTGCTCTTTTCAATGCTTGTATATGCTTTCATCTCCCAGCCTTTTGAACAACAAACTTGGATACAAAATGCCCAAATACAGCAAAAAACGCTTCAAACTTCTACCTTACCCTCTACAGGTATACTTCTGATGACGCAATACCTTTTACCCTTCGAACTAACTGCTATCTTACTATTAGTTGCCATAGCAGGAGCTATTACATTATTGCAATACAAAAATAAATCACGTATTTTATGAAAAAAAAACTATTTATTTTCGCACTCGCCTCTCTTCACATCAGCCTTAGCGGTTGCATTGTTACTTTTCAACCCGTAACCATTAATACAAACCCTACGAAAACCACCACACAAACTACTACCAAAACCACTACTACCGAAAAAGTAGAAGTAGCCTCTGTTAGTTCAAAAGGGCAAGCCTCTTACTACAATGATAAATTTCAGGGTGCAAAAACTGCCAGCGGCGAACGATACGACAAAAATAAACTTACTGCTGCACACAAAACACTCCCTTTCCAAACAAAAGTGGAAGTGAAAAATTTGAAAAATAACAAAAGTGTCATTGTCATCATCAATGATAGACTGCCTACTACCTCGAAACGCGAGATAGATTTATCTTACAAAGCTGCCCAACAAATAGATATGGTGCGCGATGGAGTTGCTCAAGTAGAAATAAAAATACTTAAATAAAATCGTCTTCGGGATAAGGAATAAATACAAAGTTGGTAAACTCTTCATCTACTACAAACAAACAACAATATTCATCGGGGTTTTTATATGCCATCTGAAAAGCCTCTACATCAGTAATGAAACCTCTTTGTAAAAACTCATCAACCATAGCCATGTAATAGTTCCACGTGAGTTGGTGCTCTTTTTTATCGATAAGCAACTGCCCCAAAGGAATATTGACTTTTGCTATTGGAAAAATAGGGAAATCAGAGATTTTACGCGCTCTCAATTGGTAAGAAGCCTCAGAAAGCAAACGACTCACTTTGACAAAATCGGCACTGATGGTGCCCAAATATTTGCCATTCAGTTCAGGGTCATTAAAATAATTTTCTTGCATAGGTGTTTGATAATTATAATAACAAATTTATTAACTTACGTGCAATACCAAGCCTTTCAGGTATTCGCCTTCAGGGTGATAAATACTAATTGGGTGGTCTAAGGGTTGTGTAAGTTGGTGCATAATGCGTACTTGGCGGCGGCTATCGGCGGCGGCAGAAAAGACAATCTTGCGAAACAAATCTCTGTCTATATTCCCCGAACAGGAAAATGTAAATAAGATACCATTCGGTTGCAAATTTTTGAAAGCCAATAAATTCAAATCTTTGTACCCTCTTGCGGCATTTTGCACGGCTCTTGCATTTTTTGCAAATGCAGGTGGGTCTAAGACAATGAGGTCATAGCGTTGGTCGGTTTGGCGCAAATAGTCAAAGCAATCAGCAGCAATGGCTTCGTGTTGTTTACTTTGTGCCTCCTCAAAATTCAACTGTATATTTTCTTCGCAAATAGCACAAGCATCTTTCGATATATCTACAGAGGTTACTTGTTTTGCATTTCCTTGTAATGCATACACCGAAAAACCACCCGTGTAGGCGAAAGCATTCAATATATTTTTGTCTGTGCTATAGGTTTTTAGTAATTGTCTATTTTCGCGTTGGTCTATAAAAAAGCCTGTTTTTTGTCCTTTTTCTACCTCCACTCTGAATTTTTGCCCATGTTCCTGCACTATCAAAGGCATATCCCAAGTATTTTGCAACCAACCCGCTTCAAGGTTTACTTCCTCTAAAAAAGCACTATTTTGTTTCGTTTTCAGATAAATGTATTCAAATCCTAACTTTGTAAATGCTTCCAGAAGCAACCCAAAGATACGTTCTACACCTTTTGTAAGCACTTGTACTACTAAAACTTTGTCGTACATATCGGCTATAATACCGGGTATGCCATCTCCTTCGGCATGGAGCAATCGGCAGGTAGTAGTATGGGCATTGAGTACATACTTTTTACGCATCAGATAGGCATTTTCTATTTTCTGCGCCCAATAGTGTGCATCAAAAGTTTGAAAAATTGTATTCCCAAACTGAAACATACGGCAAATGATTTGACTTTTAGGCGAAAAAAAGCCATAGCCCAAGATTTGTTGATGATTGTCGCGTACTTCTACTATTTCGCCATTTTCGGCATTAGGCAGTTGTTTCACCGCCCCCGAAAAAATCCAAGGGTGTTGATTAAGTATTGATTTTTCGCGCCCCGATTTGAGCACTAAGGTTGCCATTTTTTGCATTCTTCTTATGATGGGGTTGTAGTGATTGTATTTTTCAAATGAAAACTTTTACGGTGCAAAGGCGTGTAACCATGTTCAGCTATTGCTTTGCGGTGTTTAGCAGTAGCATAGCCCATGTTTTTCGCCCAATCATACAGAGGATACTCCGAAGCGTACTCCGTGATGAGTGCATCACGATAGGTTTTTGCCAATACAGAGGCAGCCGCTATGGAGAAAAAACGATTATCTCCTTTCACAAAACATTGATGCACAATAGCAGGGTAAGGCGAAAAACGGTTGCCATCTACCAATAATAATTCAGGCACTATTTTTAATTGTGCTATTGCGCGGTGCATTGCCAAAAAAGAGGCTTGTAAGATATTGATAGTGTCTATTTCCTCTACCGATGCCGATGCAATGCTATAATCTAAGGCTTCCAATTTGATTTCTTCAGCAATGGTTTCTCTTTCTGTTTTGCTCAGCAATTTAGAATCTTTTAAATGTAGGTGCGAAAAATTTTTAGGCAGAATGACCGCCGCCGCTACCACAGGACCTATCAAACTACCCCTCCCCACTTCATCTACACCCGCCTCGAGATAAGTAGGGTGAAAAAAACTACGCAATGTAGAAGCCGAAAGCATATTATTTCAAAAAAAAAACGTTAATTGCATGAATAATTGCGAAACAAATTCAAAATTAAACATCAATTTGTCAAAAATATGAAAAAGGTACATTTATTTTTACTCGTTTTTTGTATCAGCGTGTTAAATTTATACGCCCAACAAAAAAACGCTACGGCAGTCAAATATGCCGAAACCATCAAAGCCGATGACCTCAAAAAACACTTATACATCTTGGCTGCTGATAGTATGGAAGGGCGTTATACGGGCAAAGAAGGGCAAAAAAAAGCCGCAAGATACATAGAGAATCATTTTAAAAACATTGGGCTTTCTGCTCCCGTGAAAATTAACAATCAAATGCAGTATCAACAGCCCTATCATCTCTCTAATCGCTCTTGGGGAGAAGTATATATCAAAGGCAAAAATATAACACTTAATTTTCAACAAAATTTATTCGTCATAGGCGACCAAAATCAAAATACTGCCAAAGAATACGAACTCCTCTATGCAGGTTTTGGGATAGATACTACTTACTACTCCGATTATAAAAACATAGACCCCACAGGCAAAGCTCTGATATGTTTTGCAGGCGAACCCTCAGGCAAAACAGCTTGGGCAAAACACGAATACAAATGGAAATATGCCAAACAAAAAGGTGCGACCGCACTCATTATCATCGGCGGAAACAACGATGCTGAGTTCGCTGACCTTATGAAATACTATGCTTTTTACACTAAAAAAGAAACTTATAACGAACTTGTAAATCCAAATTCGGGAAAAGAAAATATTTACTTTGTATCTATGGCTGCTGCTGCGCAACTGTTGGGCATTTCAGAAGCAGAACTTTTGGCACAGAAAAACACCATAAAAAATACAAATACCAGCAATGTAGATGCACAGAAAAAACACCACCCCATAACGCTAAAATCAGAAAGAATAGAAAAAATTAGTACCTCTGCCGAAAATGTATTGGGATTTTTGGAAGGAACAGATAAAAAAGAGGAAGTATTGGTCATTACGGCACACTACGACCATATAGGCAAAAACAGTGCAGGCGAAGTATTCAATGGCGCAGACGATGATGCCTCTGGTACTTCTTGCGTGCTCGAAATCGCTGAAGCCTTTATGCAAGCTGCCAAAGAAGGATACAGACCGCGCCGAAGTATTTTGTTTATGACTGTTTCAGGGGAAGAGTTAGGACTTTATGGCTCAGAATATTATACAGATATCAACCCCATTTTTCCCTTAGAAAACACCGTAGCCAATCTTAATATTGACATGGTAGGACGTTTAGGAGGCGATTATGAAACAAGCAATAATCCTAACTATATTTATCTGATAGGTTCTGATAAACTCTCTACTGACTTACATAATATCAGTGAAACTGCCAATAGTACCTATACACAACTCAAATTAGATTATAAATATAACTCTGATAGCGACCCCAACCGATTCTACAACCGTTCAGACCATTATAACTTTGCAGAGAAAAAAATCCCTATTATTTTCTATTTCAATGGTACGCACGTAGATTACCATGGAGCCAATGACACTGCCGACAAAATACACTACCCCAAAATGGAAAAAATTGCACATTTGGTATTCCACACCGCTTGGGAAATAGCCAACCGCGACCAAAGACCAGTGGTAAATAAGTAAAGAAAATAAAAAAATAAAAACACTAATTTATTAACTATAACGCACAAAACAGTATCCTATGGACAAAGACATTATCGAGATAGCTGGTATTAGCATAGCACGCGGAGAAGAAAAAGAAATCAACATTCCGATTACCAACCTCCCTACAAGAACCCCCATAGAAATACCAATGCTTGTCAGCAGAGGAGAGTCAGAGGGTCCAAGTTTATTAGTAACAGCAGGTATGCACGGAGATGAAATCAATGGTATCGAAATTGTCAGAAGATTTATCCGCGATGGATATGCCAAGCCCAATATTGGTACTGTTTTGTGTATTCCTATTCTGAATGTGTATGGCTTTATCAATTTCTCGCGCGATGTAACCGAAGGAAAAGACATCAACCGCTCTTTTCCGGGCTCTAAAACAGGTTCATTAGCAAGCCGTGTAGCGCATGCTATAATGAAATATATTATCCCCGAAATTGATTTTGGCATTGACTTTCATACAGGCGGGGCTGCACGCTCCAACTACCCTCAAATCAGATGTGTCTATGATTTAGAAAAAAATTTAGAACTTGCCAATTATTTTGCTGCTCCCTTTACACTCAATTCCGATTTTATAGCAGGCTCTTTTAGGCATGAAGCACACCTACAAGGAAAACCCATATTGGTTTTTGAAGGAGGAGAATCACTGCGTTTTGATGAAGATGTAATACAAGAGGGCATCAATGGATTGCGTAGATTGATGGACAAATTTTCTATGAGTAATAATAGCCCGCAAGCAAGACACGTAACCCGAAAACTTACTACCTCTACTTGGGTAAGGGCTGAAAGTGCAGGGTTATTTCATTTTTTTGCTAACAACGGCAGTAATGTAACCGAAGGACAAACCATTGGCATCATCACTGACCCTTTTGGCTTTGGCGATTTTGAGGTAGAGGTAAAAGCCAAAACTACAGGGCATATCATTTGTGTAAATAATGTTCCTGTAGTGCATCAAGGCGACCCCTTAGTACATATCGGTGTAGAGGGTTAATCGCGGAGTTGCCACTGTTGCAGTGCATCTGCCATTGTGCGGTCATTGGAGAGGCGCGGCACTTTGTTCTGCCCTCCTAATTTGCCCAAACTTTTCATATATTGTTGAAAAGCATCTGCTTGTAAAGGCGAAATGCGCAATGTTCTGATGATATTACCCGTAATCAAATCGTCATAATAACTATTCAATTGGCACAAATGCCTATCTATATCGGTGGCAAATTGGTTCAAATCTTTTGGCAAACGCTCAAAAGCAATGAGCCATTCGTGGTAAGGCAAACCTTCGGTAGGAGTTACTTGTGGTGCAACTGTAAACTCTGCTACTGAGGTTTCAGGGTGTTTTTCCATTGCCAAACGCAAGGCTTTTTCTACCTCTTCGCCAATCACATGCTCGCCAAATGCTGAAATAAAATGTTTCACTCTCCCTGTTACTAATACTTTATAAGGATTTTTGGACACAAACTTTACCGTATCGCCTAAAGAATAGCCCCAAAGCCCTGCATTGGAGTTGATGATGAGTGCGTAGTTTTTATTCAATTCTACTTCTTCTATTGATAAGCGCGTGGGGTTTTCATCAAAAAACGATTCTATGGGTACAAATTCATAGAAAATGCCACTGTTGAGCAAAAGCAACATAGCAGGGTCTTCTTGGAGGTCTTGGTAAGCAAAAAAGCCTTCAGAAGCGGGGAAAAGCTCTACAGAGGCTACTTTTTTGCCTATGCTATCAAAGAGTTTTTTTCTATAGGGTTCAAAATTGACACCACCATAAACGAAAAGAGAAAAATTAGGAAATACATCTTTGATGAGTTTCCCTGTTTTGGCTTGTATGCGGTCAAAATACATTTGTACCCAAGGCGGAATGCCAGAGATGAGCGACATATCGGCGTGTAGGGTTTCTTCTATTACTTTGTCGAGTTTTGTTTCCCAATCTTCTATACAGTTGGTTTCATAAGAGGGTTTTTGGTTCGAGCGCAAATAAGCAGGTACGTGATGATTGACAATGCCTGATAGACGCCCCGTAAGAATTTTATTTTTGCCCGTTTCTGTCATAATGGGGCTTCCTGAAAGAAATATCAATTTGCGGTCTAAAAAGGTAGATTTCCCTGTTTCATAAACATAAGCCAATAGTGCATTGCGCGCCGAAAGGATATGATTAGGGATAGAATCGCGGGTGATAGGAATATATTTAGTACCCGAAGTAGTGCCTGAAGTTTTGGCAAAATAGAGCGGTTGCCCTTCCCAAAGTACATTTTGTGTGCCTTCTTTGATGTGCTCTATGTAAGGTTTTAGGGCTTCATAATCGCGAATAGGAACACGCTTTCTAAAATCTTCGTAGGTATTGATACCGCCAAAATCGTGGTCTTTGCCAAACATCGTATTTTTGGCTTTTTGCACCAACATTTGAAGCGTTTTTTGCTGATAAGTGATAGGATTTTGCTTCCATTTTTCGTTCTGTTGGTGTATATAAGCCGCAAATGGCTTACTTAATATCGCTCTGATGCCCATAATGAAAAAGGTAAATTGAACTGTATGATAAATGCAAAAGTAGGAATAATTTTGAATCTATTGATTTGAAAAATAGTTTTTTTTCAAAGATGGCTTCTTTTTGATAGCCATTTTTCTCTAACACACGCATAGAGGCTGGATTGTACTCGAAAATGCCTGCATAAATTCTGACCAAACCTAAATGTGAAAAACCATACTCGGTGATGATTTTCACGGCTACCGTAGCAATGCCTCTGCCCCAAAAGGGTTCGCCGAGCCAATAGCCTATTTCAGCACTTTTTGCGTAGATGTCTGTTTGTTTTACCAAGCCAATCACTCCGCATAGTTTGTCCATGTGGCAAATAGCAAATGTCATAGGTATAGATTCTTGTTGAGTAAATGTTATAAACTCAATTGCATCTTTTTCAGTATAGGGGTGAGGGATAAAATCGCGGACATTGTCCCATACTTTTTTATTGTTAATAAGCGGAGCTAAGTTTTCAGCATCTCCCGCGCGAAGTCTTCTAAGCGTAATAGGCGATTGGGCAAGTGATAACATTAGGCTTCAGGCATGAGCTTAATTTTAAATATTTTGAATCGGCTTTTTTCTTTTTCGTAGTAAAATTTATTGAGCACATCGAAAATATCGCTCCCTCTGAACCAAGAAGTTTGCACGCCGCCCCCTTGTTTTACGTCTAACCACTCAATTGCATAGCTTTCTTGGTGTTTTTTATACTCTAAAATATAGGTTATCATTGCCTGCAAAATACTTGTTTTAGTTTCACCTTTGGTAGAGTGAAACAAAAATTTTTGGTTGTGCTCTTTATTAATCGTTATCAAATCTAATTTGATGGTTGGGTAAGCGTTTTCATCGGCTTGTGGCACTAAGTTGTAGTCGAAATAGATTTGTGTATCATTGAGCATTTCCCTGATTTGATTTTCTAACTCTATTTCTTTAAGCAATACTTCGGCAGGTTGCTGAATTGCATTGGGTCTGTCCATATTTTTGGTTTTAACTTTTTTGGGTGTTTTTTTCTTTATTTTTTTGCGACAAATACAATATATATAGCCCTAACAATATGGCAGGTATACTCAATATTTGTCCCATATTGAAGGGTAATTTTGACTCAAAATCTACTTGATTTACTTTGAAAAATTCGTCTATAAAACGAAGAGTGAATAGTATAATCAAAAACAAGCCAAGCAATAGTCCTTCGGGTGTTTTTTCGCGTTTTCGGTTGTAGAGCCAAAGGAGAAACGCACAAAGCAAGAGGCAATAAATGGCTTCGTAGAGTTGTGCGGGGTGGCAGGGGATACCATAAAGTTCTGCTTCTATTACATTGAAATTTCCTTCTGTATAAGCCTTGCTTTTTATTAGTTTGTCTAATGAGGAGTAGTGATTTTCTATCTCTTCGAAATACTCGCTATGGGCAAATAGTCCATTCAACCTATTCTCAGTATATTGTTGTAGTGTATCAATTTTTGAATTTACACCGCCTTTGAAGTAAAATTTTATTTTCATAGGTATATAAGTAACTCCTTTTTCAATGGTTGGCTCTGTATCGAGAACGGTCTTAGAGGTATGTAAAAAATCTTTGATATTACTAAAATTTTGGTCTATAGCATTAGCAAAAATGACAGCAGTAGGGGCATTACTTGGTTTTCCTACGATTTCAGAATTGACAAAATTACCGAAGCGAATCAGTGCGCCCCCTAAGGCTACCGCAATCACAATTCTATCAGTAACCCATAAAAAACTTTGCCCAGGTCGTGCTATTTTTTTAATATTGATACTGTATTTGGAAAAAGAAATCAATATTTGATAATTAGAATATATATAAAGTGCTATCAAAATGGCTATAGCCGCGCCATGACTGGCTAAACCACCTTCCCAAACATAAAAAATTCTGTGCCAATTTGCTGCATTGAAAAATGTGTCAGGTTCATAAAACAATACGTGCCCCAATCTGGCTCCAATGACCGTAGAGATAATCATGTGCAGTAGTAAAGTATCGAGGTCTCTTTCGGGCTTTTTTTCTACCTTAAAAATCCAAGCCAAGATATATTGCCCAATGAAAAATCCCAATGCAAATAAAAACCCATACCAACGTGGATGCAGGCGGTCTCCTGAAAGATAAGTAATGAATGAAATTTCAGGATTTGCATCCCATATTATGTAGGTCAAGAAGTCCATTTTTGATAATGATAAAAAGATGTTATATAGAGTATTTTATTTTTTGAAAATTCGATAGCCTGTCCAAGAGCGCGTTTTAGTACTATAGGTAAATACATAACCATTTGCATACGAAAACCAAAATCCTTCGTTGGTCGCAATATTAGAGGGCAAGTTTACTACGGCTGTGTGCTTTCCTGAATCATTGAAGAACAATACTTGTCTTTTCTCATAATCCAGCACTCCATATTCATAGTTGGTTTTACCTGTAGCAATGACTGTAGTATAGTTAATGCTTTCTAACTCTTCGCGATTGAGATCAAGTGTTATTTCCCGATTAAGAACATAAGTGTCTGAATTATAGCACATTAGGATATTACCATACAACAATACTAATTCATTTTTTTTAGAGTCATAACCCGCCACTGACTGTGAATTTTTTTGGTCAATGCTTCCATTTCTTCTACCAGTACTTTTGTCAGGAAAGCCTTTCTCATCTAAGGAGATAGTATAAACACCGCCGCCATAACCATTGTAATTAAGGCTATTGTTATTGGCATTGTACCACATTCCTCTGCTATCATAATAGGCTTCTGATTGGTATATAGCATTGCCTTTGCTATCAAATGTTTCCATAGGGAAAGCAGCATTGCCCGCAATGACAGCATAGTACAGTTTGTTTTTAGAATTATAACAAACCGCCGAACCATTTGTGCCTCCTGAATTCTTAAAGCGAAGTTCTAATGAGGCATTAGGATTGCTAATAGGGGCTTTTTGAGCCAATAAAGAATGTAACAACCCAAAAGAGAAGAGTAATAATAATAGGCTATTTTTCATAGATTAAAACTTTTTTCAAAATTACAAAAACTAATCTTGCATAAAAAAAATAGACCGTATTTTTTTTTATGCCCAAAAAAACTCATAATTTCGTGCCATGATTCAGGCTGACCCTTGCGATATTTCGGTTGTAATTCCACTCTATAATGAAGAAGAATCTTTAGAAGAGCTTTGTCAGTGGATAGTGCGCGTAATGCAAACCGAGCAATTAAGTTACGAAATTATTTTGGTAGATGACGGCAGTCGCGACCGTTCTTGGGAAGTAGTTAAGAAAATAACACAAGAATATCCTACCATTCAGGGCATTCGATTTAGTCGCAATTATGGCAAATCGGCAGCTCTTAACATTGGTTTCAAAGCCACTAAAGGCAAGGTAGTGATTACGATGGATGCCGACCTGCAAGATGTTCCCGATGAAATACCCGAACTGTATCATTTGATAGCCAATGAAGGGTATGATTTGGTATCGGGTTGGAAACAAAACCGCAAAGACCCGCTCATGAAAACCATTCCCACAAAACTTTTTAATGCCGTAACGCGTTGGTTTTCAGGCATAAAGCTCCACGATTTCAACTGTGGTTTGAAAGCCTACAAAGGTGTTGTGGTTCGGAATATAGAAGTATATGGGGAAATGCACCGCTACATACCTGTCATTGCGAAATGGGCGGGCTTTGCACGCATTACTGAAAAAAAAGTAAAACACCAAGCGCGCAAATATGGCACTACCAAGTTTGGTTTAGAACGTTTTTTAAATGGATTTTTAGACCTCCTCTCTATTACTTTTGTGAGTCGCTTCCGCAAAAAACCGATGCACTTTTTCGGTACGATGGGGCTACTTTCTTTCTTGATAGGTCTATTAATGGTAGGCTGGCTCATTATAGACCAACTATTCAATATAATGCCCTCTGAAAATAAAAGCCTTGTTACGCAACGCCCCGCATTTTACTTGTCATTAGTAGCCATTATAGTAGGCGTACAACTTTTCTTAGCAGGTTTTTTAGCGGAGTTACTTGCCACACAATCACATAAAAGCAATGATTATGTCATTGCAGAAACGATTAATCAAGGCAGTTAAAAATAATTTTATTGCAATCATAGGGTATTAATAATAATTTTTTGTTTATTTTGCACTTAGTTCCATCAAATGCACTGCACAAAAATAAATGTTAGTAGACATATTTATCACCCTCTTTTTGGTTTTTCTTAATGGTTTTTTTGTAGCCGCCGAATTTGCCATAGTCAAAGTTCGCACCTCAGAATTAGACCTTAAAAGTAATAAACAACGTGGCACCAATACCGCAAAACACATCACCCAAAATTTAGATGCCTATTTAGCTGCCACCCAATTAGGTATCACCATTGCTAGTATCGGTTTAGGTCTTTTCAGCGAATCGGTTTTCGAACAGATGATAATGAATATTTTTAGCCTCCTAAATCTTAACATAGAAAAAGAGTTTGCCCACCAATTGGCATTTCCCACTGCTTACTTTTTTATTACCTTTGTGCACGTAGTTTTTGGCGAGCTTGCCCCCAAGTCCATAGCCATTCGCTACCCACTGCCTACTACCATGTTCGTAGCCCTCCCACTCTATTTTTTCTCCTATCTATTCACCCCATTTATTTGGTTTTTTAATGGTTGCGCTGGACTATTGCTCAAACTGTTAGGCATTAGCCCCATTTCTGAACATCAGGGGCACTCCGAAGAAGAAATCAGACTTTTGGTAAAAGAACTTGCACAACGACAAAGAGATGAAAACGAAGAAGACATTGCCCCTATACTTAAAAATGGAAAAGCAGAGCCTCAACTCACCATTCAAAAATATGAGCTATTAGAAAAAGTATTCGAATTTGACGATAAGTTGGTCAGCGAAGTGATGGTGCCACGCACGCGAATGTTTGCTCTTGATGCTGAAACAGACGTGGAAGAAGCACTCATCGAAATCTCCAAAGAAGCCTACTCAAGAGTACCTATTTATCATAATACAAACGATAATATCATCGGAATTTTACATACCAAAGAACTCTACAAATTTTTTACCCGCCCCGAATCTCTGCCTCAACAAAAGCAACCAGATGATAAAAAAACGAAGAATAACAGTGCAGAAACCAATACCTCAATAATGGCAAATATGCCCGAAAAATCAATAGGCAAAGAATGGGGGGCAATGCTACGCGAAGTATATGAAGTCCCTTTCACTACTCGTGCGGGCGATTTATTGCATCACTTTCAAAAGGAAAGGCAACAAATGGCAATTATCAAAGATGAATTTGGTGGTGTATCAGGGCTTATTACAATGGAAGACATCGTGGAAGAACTCTTAGGCGAAATCTATGACGAATACGATGAAAAAACAGAAGGCAATGAAATGGTCATCAATGTAGAAACTGCCAAAGATTATATTGTCAATGCACAAATTCCTTTGAACGACCTAAACGACATACTCCCCGTACCTATCCCCGAAGACAAATACTACACAACACTTTCTGGCTATATCTTACACCTCACAGGCAATGTACCTAAAGCTGCCGAAGAAATTCTGACAGAACATTATACTTTCAAAATTGTGCGCCGTTCTAATTCACTCATCAAAGTAGTAGAAATAAGACACAACGACCACAAAAACGAGGAAGACAATAACCCCGAAAAAGATAAAAGAAACCATAAAAAATGAACTATTGGTTAGTAAAATCTGAGCCTTTTAAATACAGTTGGCAAACCTTCGAGAAAGATGGCAAAACCTTTTGGGACGGTGTACGCAATTTTCAAGCACGCAACAATTTAAAAGCTATGAAAGAAGGCGACTTAGTACTCTTCTACCATAGCAACGAAGGCAAGGAAATAGTCGGAATCGCCAAAGTAATCCAAGAATTTTACCAAGACCCCACCACTAACGACACGCAATGGGTAGTGGTAGATTTGGCACCCGTACAAAAACTCAAAAAAACAATCACTTTAGCACAAATCAAGGAAGACGAAAGACTCCAAAACATAGGCTTGCTTCGCCAACCTCGCCTTTCAGTAATGGCACTACTCAAAGAAGAATTTGACCTAATCATCGCACTCGCCAATACCGAATAAAAAACTAATTACAAAACCTCTCTTTCAACAAAAAAACGTATCTTTGCAAAATAAATCACCAAAGATAAACAATGGAACGAGAAGTAAGAGTAAGATTTGCACCCAGCCCCACAGGTGCATTGCACATAGGCGGCGTTCGCACTGCCCTCTATAACTATTTATTTGCAAAAAAAACAAACGGAAAATTCATTATCCGTATTGAAGACACCGACCAAACACGCTACGTAGAAGGTGCAGAAGAATACATCATGAAATCGCTTGAGTGGTTAGGCATCACCCCAGACGAATCTCCTCTCATTGGCGGCGACTGCAAACCCTATCGCCAATCGGAACGCAAACCCATGTATAAACAATATGCTATGCAACTTATCGAAGAAGGAAAAGCCTATTATGCCTTCGATACCGCCGAAGAACTCGATGCCATGCGCCAACGTTTGGAAAAAGCAAAAGTGAAAAACCCCTCTTACAATGCTGTTACACGAACACAAATGAAAAACTCGCTCACATTGCCCGCCGATGAGGTAAAAGCGCGTTTAGAATCAGGCGAACCCTACGTAATCAGAATCAAAATACCCAAAAAAGAAGAAATCAGACTGAACGACCTCATCAGAGGTTGGGTAATGGTACACTCCTCTACCCTCGACGACAAAGTACTCATGAAGTCTGACGGAATGCCTACCTACCACTTAGCCAATGTTGTAGATGACTATCTCATGAAAATTACACACGTTATCAGAGGAGAAGAGTGGCTGCCTTCTGCACCATTACACGTATTACTTTACCAATATTTGGGCTGGGAAAATGTAATGCCACGCTTCGCACACCTTCCCCTATTGCTCAACCCTGACGGAAAAGGAAAACTAAGTAAAAGAAAAGCCAAAGAATATGGCTTCCCTGTATTCCCACTCGAATGGAAAGAAATAGACGAAAACTCTAAAGAAGAAATATGGTTGCCCGGCTACAAAGAACAAGGCTACCTCCCCGAAGCATTACTCAACTTTTTGGCACTATTGGGCTGGAGTCCGGGTACTAACCAAGAAATTTTTGGTATCGATGAAATGATAGAAAATTTCTCCTTAGAAAGAATTAATAAAGCAGGCGTAAAATTTGATATTGACAAAGCAAAATGGTTCAACCAACAATACTTAAGAACAAAAAGCAATGCAGAATTAGCCCAATACTTACAAGCAGGACTCAAGGAAAACAATGTACTCTCTGCGCCACTTACTTCTGAAAAAGCCGAAAAAATAGCCGAACTCATGAAGGAAAGAGCCACCTTCCCACAAGATTTTTGGAAAGAAGCACTCTACCTCTTTCAAACCCCAACAGAATACAACGAGGCATTACAACAAAAATGGACACCCGAAGTAGCACAAGTGTTGCAAGAATACCTCAAAGAACTACAAAATACGACCATAGATTGGAACGCCGAAGAAATCAAACACCTATTGCACCAAATCACTGACCAACTGCAAATCAAAATAGGAAAAGTAATGGCAGCCATCAGAATAGTCATCACAGGCGTAACCGCAGGACCCGACCTAATGATGATTCAAGAAATCATTGGTAAAGAAGAACTACTGCAAAGAATCAAAAACGGTTTAGCTCAATTTCATACTACGACCGCCTAAAATATGCAACAAGAAAACCCGAAAATAACACTCATCGTAGGTGCTGGCGAAAGCGGAACAGGCGCGGCAAGGCTCGCAAAAGCCAAAGGGCTACCCGTATTTCTAACTGAAAAGGGCAACATAAACCCCTCTTACAAAGAAAAACTGCAAGCCTACCAAATAGATTTTGAGGAAAATAAACACGATAAAGCATTTCAACTCTTACAACAAAAGCAAGTAAGCCAAATCGTCAAAAGTCCGGGTATTCCCGATAATGCCCCACTTATACAAGAGGCACTACAACAGCAAATACCTATCATCTCAGAAATAGAATTTGCATCACGATATACTCAAGCTAAAATCATCGCCATTACAGGCAGTAACGGCAAAACTACTACAACGCTCCTTACGCACCATCTCCTAAAACACGCAGGGCTCAATGTAGCTATGGGAGGCAACGTAGGCAATAGCTTCGCTGAATTAGTCATAGATGATAAGCACCAATGGTATGTACTTGAGGTAAGTAGCTTTCAATTAGATGGTTGTTATGAGTTCAAACCTTTTATTGCCATCTTACTCAACATCACCCCCGACCATTTAGACCGCTATGAATATGATTTTGAAAAATATGCCGATGCAAAATTCAGAATCACACAAGCACAAGACGAAAAAGACTACTTCGTATACCACCCCGATAACCCTGCCATAGAGCGCGGTATCTTGGAAAGAGAAAAATACGCCTACAGCAAAACAAGCGATTCCAGCATTATCACCAAAGGCGCAACACAAAAAAAGGGAATCAAATCCCGATTTATACCCATAGAATATAAAAAGCCTGAAGAAACCATCATAGACCCCTCCAAAGTAAGGTTGATAGGCGGGTTCTGCACACTTAATGATGAACAGCGCACCCTTACCGCTATGGTCAGACATCTTTTTCTGGAACAATCCTATGACCAAATGCCTCTAAAAGGACGACATAACCTCGTCAATATTGGCGCGGCTGTTTCGGCAGGGCTTATTGCAGGCATCAACGAAAAAACACTCATAGAAGGACTACAAACTTTTCAAAATATAGCCCATAGACTCGAATTAGTGGCAAAAATCAATGAAGTACAATTCATCAACGACTCCAAAGCTACCAATGTAGATGCCGTTTGGTATGCCTTAGATGCTTTTGACGAAGGTGATAAAAACCAAAAAAATATCATTTGGATAGCAGGAGGACAAGACAAAGGCAATGATTATCAACAAATACAAACGCTTGTAAAACGAAAAGTAAAAAAACTCATCTGTTTGGGTATAGACAACCAAAAACTTAAACAATTTTTTAGCCCCCTACTTCCTGAAATAGCCGAAACGCAATCTATCAGCGAAGCCATAGACCTCGCTATACAAAGCACGCAACCGGGCGATGTAGTTCTGTTATCACCTGCATGCGCCAGTTTCGACCTATTTAAAAATTACGAAGACCGAGGCAACCAATTCAAAACCCAAGTACAACTTCGAAACCTTTAACCCTTTTATGCTTATGGCAGTAATAGACGCAAAAGTAATCGCAAACCTTAAGGCATTAGGAAAAGACAAAAACTTCCTAACCGACCTCATCAACCTATTTGTAAAAGAAAGCCCTACCTTAGTAGATGCAATGCAAAAACATCATAAGGCAGGAGATGCAGCAGCAATGGCAAGTGCCGCCCATAAATACAAATCGAGCAGCCGCCAATTAGGAGCTACCAAACTTTCTGAAATGTGCCTATCGGTAGAGCAAGCAGGCAAAGCAGGCAAACAAAATGACAAAATAGTAGCCGAAACCATTGCCAAAATCAAAGACGAATCTGCTACAGCAATCAAAGAACTCAAAGTAATTTTAGAAAACCATTTGAAAGGCAAATAAACAATGTTGCAGATAGGCGAAATTTTAGTAAGCGATACTCTCCTACGCGAGGCTTTTGTATGCAACTTAGAAAAATGCAAAGGTGCATGCTGTGAAGAAGGCGACTTAGGAGCACCGCTTTTAGAGGAAGAACTCAAAATTCTCGAAGAAAATTTCGCCTCCATTGCGCCTTTTCTCACCTCAGAAGCCTTAGAAAGCATCGCCAAACAAGGACTTTATATCAAAGAACCCAATGGTGAATATTCTACCCCTACGCTTGGAGGCAAAGCCTGTGTATATGCATTCAAAAGCGAAGACCAAGTATGGCAATGTGGTATTGAAAAGGCTTACAAAGAACAAAAAATCAACTTCCAAAAACCCATTTCTTGCCATTTATACCCCGCAAGAGTGCTCAAAAATAAACACATAGAAGCACTCAATTATCATCAATGGCACATTTGCAGCCCTGCCTGCGAATTAGGAAAAGCACTCAAAATACCTATCTATCAATTCATTGCCCCTGCACTTATCAGACAATACGGGCAGGAATGGTACAATGAACTCTCACGTGTTGCAGAAGCTTATTTAGAACAATACCCTATACCTCCTCAATAATGAAAAAACAAACAACCGCAATACTCAGTATTTTATACACTACTTGGTGTGCTTTTTGGTTTTTAGCCATAATGCTACTTTTTATGCCTTTTTTTCTATTGCTCTCCGCTCAAAAAGCGCGCAGTACTTTTTGGGTCTCGAAACTGAAAAAAACATGGGCACGTATCTGCCTGTTTTTATGGGCTATACCTGTAAAAATAACCTACGAAACGCCTCTTTCTAAAAAACGAACCTATATTTTTTGTGCCAACCATACTTCTTTGGTTGATATTGTAGTAATGGGTAGTTTTATGCCTGCTAACTTTATTTTTATTGGCAAAGAAGAACTCAATCATGTGCCTATATTTGGCTATGTATTCAAAAAATTTCATGTGCCTGTCAAAAGGAGCAATCATCTTAACTCTTACCAAGCCATGCTAAAAACTGCCCATGCCATAGACTTAGGCAGAAGTCCCATCATTTTCCCTGAAGGAGGCATCGTAACCACCAATCCGCCTAAAATGGCACGTTTCAAAGATGGTGCTTTCCGATTAGCCATAGAGAAAAAAATACCTATTGTACCCGTTACCTTACTATTCAATTGGATTGTACTGCCCGATGAACAATACATCGCGCACCGACACCCTATCGAAATCATTGTACATGCACCCATCGAAACCGAATTTTTAAGTATAGACGAACTTGATGCAATTAAACAACAAGCCTACAATACAATCAATGAACCATTGATACCTTATCAGAAACCAACCATCAAACAAAAAGCCGAAACCTATGAGCAAAGTAGATAAAAACACACTCCGCAATATCGTACATCTTTCAAGATTGGAAACAGACGAACAAAAAGAAAATCAAGTATTAGAAGATTTCAATAGAATCCTTACTTGGATAGATATGTTAGATGAAATAGACACGGGCGAAATTGCGCCACTCACACACATGACGCTTGAGGTAAACCAAATGCGCGAAGACGTTGTGAAAGAGCCCTTAGACCACGAAAAAGGATTATTAAACGCCCCTCATAAAGACTCTGACTATTTCAGAGTGCCTAAGGTATTGGAAACGGAGTAAAAACCACACATCTTGGAAGCCCTGCCATGTCTTTGTGAATAGATGCGCTATAGTGTCCATTTGCCAACTGACTTACTTCAGAGGCTCTCTGTGCATGCACCTCCGTATAAATGGCTCCTTCCTCATTCAAACGCTCATTAGCAAAAGCCAAAATAGTTTCATAAAAAAGCAAAGGCTGTGTATCAGGTACAAAAAGAGCCAAAGCGGGCTCAAAATCTTTGACATGGCGTTGGATTGTGTTGCGTTCTTTTTCAGGAATATAAGGTGGATTGCTTACAATAATATCCCACTTATTTACAAGTTGCAACCAATTTTCATTTTCTAAAATATCTAATCGTTGGTAATGCACTTGAACGTTGTTATTTTTTGCGTTTTTTTGTGCAACTTCCAATGCCGCCTCACTCACATCTACAGCCACAACTTCTGCTTGTGGTATGTATTTTTTCAATGCAATGGCTATACACCCACTACCTGTGCCTATTTCTAAAATCCGTAAATGGGATTTATGTTGTTCTTGCCGAATTAGTTTTTGTACCCATTCTTCGGTTTCAGGGCGTGGAATAAGTACATTAGGATTAACACTAATACTTAAACCCAAAAAAGAAACTTCTCCTATGATGTATTGTATAGGTTCTTGTTGCAATAATCTTTGAAATGCCTCGTCTAAATATACTTGTTGTGTGGCAGTAATGTTGAGTACTTTATTGGCTAATATATCAGAAGATTTTACCCCCAAATAATGCTCAAGAAGCCAGTAAACCATTGTTTTAGCCTCTACTTTTTGGTAATAAGTACGACTCACCAACCAATCTGTTTGGGTTTCGCAATAGTCTTTGAGCTTTAGCTTCTCCATAAGTGAAAAAAATGAGTATGATGTTATGTAAGATTTTTTGCTTATTAATCACTAATACAGAAATTTATATCATTATGTTACAAAAGTATCTATACACACTCATTTTATCTTCCCTTTTAGCAATTAACACTTTTGCACAAGGGCAGTACAACCTTACTGTTGATCTTACCAAAACCAACAGCGACAAAATAACCGTTACTGTAATGACCCCACCAGTAACTGAAAAGGAAACTTTTTTCTACCTCCCCAAAGTAGTACCCGGTACTTACTCAGTAGCCAATTATGGTGCTTATGCTGAAAATCTGAAAGCCTATGATAAAGCAGGCAAAGCCCTCAAAGTAGAAAAAACAGACAAAAACTCTTGGAAAATTACTTCTGCCAATAAACTCCATAAAATTACTTATGAAGTCAATGATACTTGGGATACCCCAGAAGTAAAAGAAGACATTTTTGAACCCGCAGGTACGAATATAGAAGAAGGAAAATTATTTGTGATTAATTCTTTCGGCTTTTTTGGCTACCTAAAAGGCAAAGAAATGTTACCTTTTGAAGTAAGCATCAATAAACCACAGGGTTTTTATGGCGCAACCGCTCTCATACCAACAAGTACAGATGCGCAAAAAGATGTTTTCAAAACTGCTAACTACCACGAATTGGCAGATTCGCCAATGATGTATTCTATCCCCGATACTGCTTTCATCAGCGTAGGCAATGCCAAAGTATTGGTAGCGGTTTACTCTCCCAATAAAAAAGTAAATGCGCAAAGTATTGCCAAAGATATTAGCCCTGTATTGGCAGCCCAAAAAGACTATTTAGGCGGAACACTCCCCATTGAAAAATACGCATTTATCATTTATATGTCTGACCGTCAAGACCTTACACGTTTTGGCGCATTAGAACATTCCTACTCTTCTTTCTACTTCTTGCCCGAAGGTATGGCAGGGAAAGAACTATCAAGTACTATGCAACACGTAGCCGCACACGAATTTTTCCACATCATTACACCTCTTAATATACACAGTGAAGAAATAGGCTTTTTCAACTACCAAGACCCTAAAATGTCAAAACACCTTTGGCTTTATGAAGGACTTACAGAATATGCCGCTCACCATGTATTGTTAAAGGCAGGCAATATATCATTGCAAGAATATTTACGCATTCAAACCGATAAAATCAATAGCTCACGCAATTATTTCAATGATGCCCTCTCTTTTACAGAAATGTCGCAAAAGGTATTAGACACCTACAAAGACGAATATGGAAACGTATATGAAAAAGGAGCACTTATTGGCTTGTGTTTAGATGTAAAACTACGACAACTTTCAGGTGGCAAATATGGCACACAAGAAATGATGCGCGACTTGGCAAAAACTTATGGCAAAGACAAATCTTTCAAAGACGATGAACTCTTTGACAAAATTACGGCTTTGACCTTTCCCGAAATTCGCGAATTTTTCAAAAAACACGTAGAAGGGACAGAACCACTTCCACTTGCCGAAACCTTTGCCGCCATCGGTATAGAATATGTAACACAAGGCAATGTACTGAAAGTAAAGACAAGCCTTACTGAAAGCGAAAAACAACTTCGCGAGGCTTGGATGGGTAAAAATGCAAGAATAGAAGTGATGAAGTCTATTGTGAGCAATGCTACCACACAGGCTTTAGCAAAAGCATGGAAAATCAACCCAGCCGAAGTACCACAAGTAGTAGCTGCTACTTTGGAGCGCGTTCGCAAACAAAGTCCTGAACAAGCCAAACAATTGGAAGAATTGGAAAACTCTCAAAAATTAGTTACTACCGTAGTAAGTGGCTCAGTAACTTCTTTCAGTTTAGATGGTACTTTCTCTTTGTCTGCACCTATGCAAGGTACGAGGTCAGGTACTTGGGATATTTCTGAAGACAACAAAACAATCACTCGCAAAGAAGCCAATGGACAAGAAACCATTTGGAGTATTTTAGAAGTTAGTGCCGATAAATTGGTAATTAGCACTCAAGATGGGCTAAAAATTACTTATATTCCTGCACAATAATAAATAATCATCATAGAAAAATGGTCGGTGCTACTTTGATAGTACTGACCGTTTTTATTTCTGAAAAAACTAAATCAGAGTATTTCTATAGCACTTGTAATATAGCGTTGTGCAGGATTAGCCCACTCTATCACTAACTGCGCTAATTCGGCGGTTGTTTCTTGCGATAAATTTTGGCTTGTATCAGTGCTCATCAAATTGAGATTGATGCCCAACTTAACTCCTTCTATAGCTGTACTTCGTACCAAACCTACCACAGCCGCAAAATCATCTTTTGACTGTTCGCGTTGTTGCCAACTAAGATGTACAATGATACTCCCCCCTGTTTGCTGCATATTAGAAGCCAATAAAGGTAATCCATACTTAAAAAAACTCCACAACTCTTGCACTGCATTTTTAGCATTTTGTTGGTGAAAAAGAACAATAGCATAATTATGCTTTTCGGCTATACTTTTTTTCACAAATGTAGCAAAAGAGTCATTGCTAAACATTCCCCAATGATGAAGTTCAAAATACTTTTCTAAACTATGCTTAATACCTTCAACAGGTGCATTGATAATCAACATTAGAGGTTTATTCATGAACTCACCTTGTTTTGTGTTTCATTATTATTGCTTTGTTTTCGTTCGCCATGCCGCCATCGGTCGTGTGTCCAAAGCCAATTATCGGGGTATTGCCTGATTTGGTTTTCAACAATTTCAACAAATTTCTGAGTAGCTGTATGTTCTCTACCATCAGTAGTATAGGGAGGGTCTTCTAATTCATAGGCGACTGCTTCATAATAGCCTCTTTTTCGTCTTAGCAGTGTAGCATAAATAATAGGGAATTGCATTTTTTTCGCCAAACGCTCTCCTCCATTAAAAAAAGGAGTATCCTTATCAAAAAAAGTAGTCCAATAATTACTATCTGTTCCCCATGGTCGTTGGTCAGCTACTAAGGCTATGACACGAGGGTCATTTTTTCTGAGTATTGCCTCCCTGAGTATATTATTCATAGGAATGGGCACTGCTCCAAAACGACTACGGATAGTAGTCATAAAATGGTCTATCGGTTTGAATGAAATAGGTTTATAGACTGCATCTACTGTCCATTTAAGATGCACCGACCAACCCAGCAATAGCCATTCCCAATTATTGTTATGAGAAGTAAGCACAATGACTGAAGTGCCTTTCTCAAGTCTATTATCCAAAACTTCTGGATTTTTGATAACAACCCTCCTTTGCATATCTTCACGGCTTATTGTAAGCGATTTGATAGATTCGACTACTAACTCGCCCAAATTGATATAAAATCTTTTGGCAATTTTGTACCGTTCTGCCAAACTCTTTTCAGGAAAAGCCAAAGCTAAATTTTTTTCTACTACTTTGCGCCTATAACGAATGATATGGAAGATGATGAAAGCCATTACATCGCCCCAAAAATATAAAACTGGAAGAGGAATCCTTGAAAAAAGACGAATGAAAAACATTTTTTACTATTTTTGTAGCAAAAATAATAATTTTGACAGAGAAACCAAATACAAGGTTCTGATGTTTTAGAGTAAAAATAAATAAAAACCATGATGAATCGTCCTAAAAGTGTACAAATATATACCGAATCGAATCCCAATCCACAGGCTTTAAAGTTTGTGTTGAACTACATAATTGTTCCTGAAGGGGTTACGCTTGACTTCCCCGATGCTGAAACCGCACAAGATTCGCCCTTAGCGGCTATGTTTTTCGAGCAATTTCCCTATATACAACGCGTGTTTATGATGAATAACTTCCTCACCATCACTAAAAATGAAAGCGTAGAATGGGCAGAAGTTGCCATAGTGCTCAAAGAGGCATTGAAAAAATATGTAGAAAGTGAACAACCTATCTTCTCGGCACGCTTACTTCACGACTACGAACAAGAATTTCAGGCAGCACAACACGAAGACAGCGAAGTTGTCAAAAAAATTAAAGGAGTGCTTGATGAATATATCCGCCCTGCTGTAGAAACAGACGGAGGTGCTATCAGTTTTCATTCTTTTGAAGAGGGCACAGTGAAAGTGTTGTTACAAGGTGCTTGTAGTGGTTGCCCTTCTTCTACTATTACACTCAAAGCAGGCATAGAAACATTGCTAAAACGTATGGTTCCCGAAGTAACAACAGTAGTAGCCGAAGGGGTATAGTTATCAATTTCATTTCCCAAAACTCAAAAACTAAGCATGACTTCTAATACACACCATTCTTTAAGTGATTCTAACACGCATTTTTCCTATTATTTTATATTGGCGGGTTTCTTTATTGCAGGTTTATTCATTAGCCAATTTATTAGTATACTTGTGTTGTCTTTTTTTTATGAAGGTGATGTATCTAAAGTTATCTCTGTTTTAGAAGTTTTTAGCCCTAATACAGAAAGCCGCTACAGGCTCATGTTCATGCAAGGGATTAACTCCATAGGTGCTTTTATTATTAGTCCCTTGCTTTATCTATATTTGGCAGAAAAAAAGTCATTTTCTTCTTTGTTAATTCGCTTTCAGGGCTACCCTGCTGCGTTGTTCATTACTTTTTTGGTTACGCTTGTGCTCATGCCCTTCAATGCTTTAATGTTAGAGTGGAATCAAATTAAGATGCCTGATTTCCTTGCCGATTTCGAACAGAGTGCCATGGCACAAGAAAAATTATTAGAAAAAATAACTATTTTTATCACCACATTCGATAATTTCGGGCAGTTTCTCGTAGGTCTTTTAGTAATTGCTATCATACCTGCCATCGGCGAAGAGGTGCTATTCAGAGGCATTATCCAAAAAAAATTGATGAATACTATCAACCCTCATGTCGCTATTTGGCTTACTGCTTTCTTTTTCAGTGCTGTGCATTTTCAGTTTTATGGTATATTGCCACGTATGATTTTGGGCGCGTTGTTTGGATACCTATTTTGGTTTTCGGGTAATCTTTGGTGGGCTATTCTTTCCCACTTTTTTAATAATGCCACTACATTATTATTGGTTTATTTATACAGGCAAAAAATTACCCAATTCGATATAGAAGCCCAAACAAGTGTTCCGCTTATTTTTGCCCTTATTTCCTTAGTATTCACCCTGCTGCTTATGTGGCTTTTCAAAAGGCTTTTAGCCACTCCCAAAGCCCTATGACAACAGAACTACGTAATCGCCTTATTGCGGGCTTTTCAGGCTTCTTCTTAATGTTAATAGGAATTTTATGGAATGAATGGAGTCTTTGGTTTGTGTTCTCGGTCATTGGCTTAATGGCACTACACGAATTTTTTCAATTTGCCGAAAAATTAGAAGCCAAACCATTGCGCCTATACGCAATGTTTCTATCAGTATTGATTTGGGTTTTGGCTGTGCTTACGGCTTCGGGCAAAGCACCCGATTTTATTTGGTTTTTGGTTTATCCTGCTGTAGCACTTGTATTTTTAATCAAAATTTATGACAAAACCACTACCAATGCCTTCCGCGATATTGCCTATACTTTTTTGGCACTCCTACAAGTTACACTCCCTATTGCTTTTATTTTCCCTTTGGTATATTTCTCAAAAGCGCACTACGATTATCTCAATATTTTCGTACTCCTTTTTTTCCTTTGGATTCATGACATAGCCGCTTATTTTGGTGGCAAATACTTAGGCAAAACGCCTCTTTTTCAGCGTATATCGCCTAAAAAAACTTGGGAGGGTAGTTTTTTTGGTGCATTAGCTACTATCATCATGTTATTTATTCTGCACAATGCCTTTGGCGAGGAAAAAATGCCTATTTATTTTTGGGCAGGTGCAGCTTGCATTGTCATCGTTATAAGCACTTATGGAGATTTGTTAATGTCTTTGTATAAAAGAAACATAGACATCAAAGATTCAGGCAGTAGTATACCCGGTCATGGTGGTTTTTTAGACCGTTTCGATGGTTTCTTGCTCATTATTCCTTTTATCTACACCTATTTTTGGCTTGTTCGGGCACTTATGTTTTTTTTCTAAATACCTGATTAAACCTTTTGGATTAGTAAGCGTCTAATAAATTATAAAGTATTTATTTATTAAAACACAAAACAAACATGAGAAAAGTAACTCTTCTAACATTATTATTATTCCTTAGCACCTCTGCTCAATTTATATTGGCACAAGGCAAAGAAAAAAAAGGCATCACCCCTGAAGAATTTGCACAAAAACGCACTGATGAAATGAACACAGCAGTAGGCTTACAAGCAGACCAACGCGATAAGATTTATGCTGCTAACTTACAATTTGGCAAAGACAGACAAGCACTT
The DNA here is from genome assembly GCA_004293905.1 of Cytophagales bacterium. GTDB lineage: Bacteria > Bacteroidota > Bacteroidia > Cytophagales > Microscillaceae > RDZE01. Next base: position 62,926 of record RDZE01000031.1, read on the forward strand.
ATGCAAGAAATAAAAGCCAAATACCCTACCAAAGAAGCGCGCCAAGCCAACAAAGAAGCCATCAAGACGGAGTTCAAAGGCAAACGCCAAGCATCATTAGATGCCTATAAAAAAGTAGTGAATGAAACACTCAATGAAGAGCAAAAACAAAAGTGGAAAGCATACAAACAAGCAAAAAAACAAGCAAAAGGTAAAGGTAAAACTGACGAAGGTGATGACGAAGGTGGATTATTGGGTGATGATGATGACGAATAATGAATAATAGAAGAAACTTCTATTTATATTTCTAAATAATTTTTTAATATTGCATCTTACCACTATACAATCACTTATCAATATGGGTAATATGCAATATTTTATTTTTCAACTTCTTATCCCAAGTTTTTGGGCAATCCTTTTTTTACAATCAGGTTTAGATAAAGTCATAGATTGGAAAGGCAATTTGGACTGGCTCAAAGGTCATTTTAGTAAAACGCCTCTTAAAAATCTTGTTCCTATGATGCTTTTGGGCATTACGTTCATGGAAGTGTCTTCTGGTGTTATCTCATTGGCAGGAATCATAGAAATGTTGGCATACAATACTAAGCATTTTGCAGCTATAGGAGCTATTTTATCTGCGCTAAGTTTATTGATGCTTTTCTTTGGGCAGCGCATTGCCAAAGATTATGCTGGGGCAGCTACTTTGGTGCCTTATTTTATGTTAGCTTTATGGAGTATTGCTTGGCTAAGAGCATAAAAAAAGAGATGTGCTTAAAAAAGCCGTTGAGTTTTCTATCCAAACACCATCAGCAATAAAAGTATATTTGGTTTCTGATTGTGTTATTTTTTCTATCTCTTCTTTAGATTTGCCCGCATCTTCAGCCAAATGTCTTAGTTTCTCTACACTCACTACTTCCATTTTAGCTACTCCGTGTATGATTGTTTTTTTGCCATCATCATCTAAAGGCACAAAAAAGCCATAATCTTTGAATTTAACCATTAGCTCTTGGTTATTACCCATTTGAATAGTCATCCAACAACCTTTTTTCTTGCATGTTTTGATGATAGTACCTTGCAAAGTAAGGTCATTTACTTCGGTTTGGCTGGCTAACATAGCAGGTAATTGACTCACCTCTATCACGTTTTTAGGCTCGAAAGAAGTGCCGAAGTTGGTCATGTTTGTATTTTGTCCTTGTGCCCATTGAAATGCACTGAACAGTACTAAAAATAAAAAGAACGTTTTTTTCATATAATTTCAAACTTTTTTACAAAAATACCTATTAGTTTTGTTCTCTCAAAATTATAAAACAATTTTTAATACGAATATTTTATGCAAAAGATTGTATTAGACGGAAAAAATTTGACCATAGAACAAGTCTCTGCAGTAGCTTTTTCTTTTGCTCCTATAAGCATTGCCCCTACTGCCTTAGAAGCAGTGGAAAAAAGTTTTCAGTTCATTCAAACTAAAGTAGCCGAAAATGCTATTATTTATGGTGTAACTACTGGTTTTGGCTCTAATGTCGATAAGTTCATTAGCCAAGAAACAGCATTGGCTTTGCAAGTCAATCTCATTCGCTCGCATGCCACAGGAGTAGGCGCGCCTTTTGATACTGCCATCGTGCGTGCCATTATGCTCATTCGCCTCAATACACTCCTACAGGGTTTATCGGGTGTGCAGACTGCGACAATACGTTTGTTAGAGCATTTTCTTAACCTACAAATTCACCCTGTTATTCCTTCACAAGGCTCAGTAGGTGCAAGTGGTGATTTATGCCCTTTGGCGCACATGGCTTTGGCTCTCATTGGCGAAGGCGATGCCGAACACAAAGGCAGGGTAGCCCCAAGCAGTGAGTGGTTGCAAAAACACGCTTTACAAGCCTTACAACCTTTACACAAAGAAGGATTGGCTTTGCTCAATGGTACTACCGTTATGAATGCCATAGCCGCACTTGCTTGTTTTAGGGCAGAAAAACTTTTTAAACTCGCCACAATGCAAACCGCAATGGCAGCAGAAGCCCTTTGCGCAAGAAAACAAGCCTTTGATAAAAAAATACACGAAGTAAGAAGACACGAAGGGCAACTCACAGTGGCTCATCTGATTCAGGACTATACAGAGGGTTCTCATTTCTTGGGCATTGCGCCGTTGCAAATTTGGCAGAGTGCCTCTTCTCTATTCTCTCACTTTTCGCCCGAAGAGAAAGAAGACATTACACATCATTTATCAAAATCACTGAAAATCGCTGAAAATTTGATAGATAGCACTCCCAATGAACTGAGTACTGCTGAGTACTTACGAAAACGTACTTGCTTACGATTTATCAACAAAAAACTGATTCCACAAGATGCTTACTCTATCCGATGCGCGCCGCAAGTGATTGGGGCAAGTTGGCAAGCATTAATACATATCAAACAAATCATTAGCCAAGAGTTGAATGCAGTAGTCGATAACCCCATTATTTTTATAGAAGAAGATGAAATCTTATCAGGGGGTAATTTTCATGGACAGCCCTTGGCACTTGCCGCTGACTACCTCAAAATAGCCCTTGCCGAAGTAGGCAACCTTTTAGAACGCCAAACCAATAAACTATTAGACCCCGCCACCAATGACTACCTACCTGCTATGTTGATAGAAAATGCAGGTTTACACTCTGGTTTGATGATTCCGCAATATGCCGCCGCTGCCTTAGTTTCTGAGAACAAAGTACTTGCTCACCCTGCTTCTGTAGATTCTATTCCTACTTGTGCTAATCAAGAAGACCACGTAAGTATGGGTACGATTGCCTGTAGGCAAGCCTATGAGATACTGCACAATGTCGAGAAAATTGTTGCCATCGCCCTAATGACAAGCACACAAGCAATGGACATTCGGCAGAAACAATTAACGGATTGGGGCTTTACGTTTTTAGAATGGGGAAAAAAGACAAGTGCTATGCGCCAAACAATTCGTCAATTGGTGTCTTTTTTAGAAGAAGATCGTTTTTTGAAAAAAGATATAGACCAACTACTCAATCATTGGCAATCATTGGTAGAAGGGTGTGAATAAAAAAAAGGGCTTTTCGAAAAGCCCTTTTTGGTATATAATCAATAAAATATGTTTGTTTTCATCAAAAGAAAATTAGTGTGCGGCGGTGGCGGCTTCTTTTTCAGCCTCTACTAAGCCCGCTTCTTGTATTTCTTCGTTAGAAGAAGCCAATACTGCTTTTACCTCTGCCATATTGACTACGGGTAAGAATTTGGCGAACAAGAAAAACGCTGTAAAGAATAAACCAAAAGAGAAGATGTAATCACCCACATCTACATAAGTAGGCCAGAACATAGACCAACTTGAAGGCAAAAAGTCGCGGTGTAAAGAGGTTACAATGATTACGAAACGCTCAAACCACATACCTATGTTTACTACTATAGAGAGTGCGAATGTTACATAGATATTGCGACGCATTGCACGGAACCAGAAGAACTGAGGAGAAATTACGTTACAAGTCATCATTGACCAATATGCCCACCAATAAGGACCGAACATACGGTTTAGGAATGCATAACTTTCGTATTCTACGCCTGAATACCAAGCGATGAAAAACTCTGTAAGATAAGCAATCCCCACTATAGAGCCTGTCAATAGAATTACTTTATTCATAGACTCTATGTGTGCAAGTGTAATATAGTGTTGTAATTTGAATACGTGTCTTGTGATGAGCATAAGTGTAAGCACCATTGCAAAACCAGAGAAGATAGCACCCGCTACGAAGTAAGGAGGGAAGATAGTAGTGTGCCAGCCCGGAATTACGGAGGTAGCAAAGTCAAAACTTACTATGGTATGCACTGAAAGTACAAGAGGTGTAGAAAGACCTGCTAATACTAAAGCAACCATTTCGTAACGTGCCCAAGTTTTTGCTGAACCGTCCCAGCCAAAACTCAAGCAACCATAAATGAATGCAGGTATGGCGCGACCATCACGAATAGCGCGCTCGCGGATAGTAGCTAAATCGGGGATAAGCCCAATGTACCAGAAAACTACCGAAACACTAAGATAAGTACTGATGGCGAATACGTCCCAAACGAGAGGAGAGTTAAAATTTACCCATAAAGAACCATAAGTATTGGGTAGTGGCAGTGCCCAATGTGCGAGCCAAGGTCTGCCCATGTGCATAAGGATAAAAGACCCTGCACAAATAACGGCAAAGATGGTCATCGCTTCGGCAGCTCTATTGATAGAAGTACGCCATTTTTGACGGAAAAGAAGTAAGATGGCAGAAATCAATGTTCCAGCGTGCCCGATACCTACCCACCATACGAAGTTGGTAATATCCCAAGCCCAACCGATTGTTTTATTGAGTCCCCATTCACCTATTCCGAACCACCAAGTACGATAAAGGGTGTAACTTCCCCAAGCAAATGCAACCAAAGAAATAAGCATAGCAAGCAACCAACGCATATTGGGTGCAGCTTCTACTTGTCGGCAGATGTCATTGGTAACATCGGCGAGTGTGGTGGTGCGTAGTTTGCCCGGATTGTTTTCGTCAGGTTTGCGAAGCACTAACGGCTCTCTGACGGGTGATGTAACTTGCATATTTTATATATATTGTTTTTTACTGATTACAAATCAATGATTTTAACTACAAAAATGTTTTCTCTTTTGTAAAAAAGCAAATAAATGGTTGTTTTTTTTTCGCAATTTAGAATAATTTTATTCTTCTTCGGGGGGTAAATCGGATTGCTCTTGATTGTTAAGCTCTGCTTTTATTTTTTGTTGTAGTTTTTTTCCATTGATTTCTACTTTGAGTATAAAGAAGTAGTAGTTATCATCATAGGGAATAAAGTGATAGTCTAAACGTTCGTTTGTTTTGCGGGCTATGTCTATCAAACCTAATCCTGCCCCACCTTTGTCAGAGAGGCTTCCTTCTTTGATTTGCTTTTTATACATTTCTTTTAACTCCTCATTAGTAGCTAAATTGACTTTAACTAATGCGCCATTGAGTGATTCTTTTTTGTCTATGTGTATCTTGTTAGAAGTAATAATATAGTAACTATCTTCTTTTCTGCCAATCATAAACAGTCCGCGCCCTACTTCGTTGAGATTTGCTAACTCGTCAGAGTGCTTACTCATGTTTTGTAGTGTTTCTACCATTACATGGTAGACTTTTCGCTTAATCTTGGTTTGTTCATTGTTTTTATCCATGTCTTCTTCAGCCATAGAGGTAAACATGCGAGTGATTTCTTGATTGAACTCACCTAAATAAACCAAGGAGATTCCGTTGTTGAGCAATTCGTCATATACTGTCAGTACAGACTTAATAAAGCTAACATTAAGTTTCATTTTATTACTTATTGTTATAGATTATCATTTTATGGGTAAAGGTAGCAATTTTTTTTCCAATATTTTCAATTCGTAGATATTTTCTCTAAATTGCCGTCGTTTTTGATTTTAGCACTTATGAAGTACATTTTTTACGGAGCGGGTTTATTATTTTTTTTGGCAAGCTGTACGCCTAAGGGTTTGCCCAAGACTTCTCAAGATTTGAAGGAGGATTTGAGCGTATATCGTCCAAGTTATAGTTATCAGAAAGAGGTATATGAGGGGGCACCTGTAGTGGTGCGTGTGGCTATGCCTATAGATACTACGGCACAAAAATATGACGTTACAGACCGCTTGACATCTTATTTAGATAGGGAAATTCCTAAATACATAGCACGTGTGGAACGTAAAACGATTATGGGTTATCGTATTCAGATTTATAGGGGCAAAAGTCGTGAGGAAGCCGAGCGTGCGAAGCGTATTTGCTATCAATTATTTCCTAAAATTAATATTTATACCCAATACAGTTCGCCTAATTATAGGGTGAAAGTAGGTGATTTTATAGAAACTACAGAGTATATTCCTATTTATAATCGTTTGAAGAGGGAGTTTCCGGCTACGTTGGTAGTGCCCGATATGATTACGATTACGATTATGAATGATGAATGATAGGTTTGTTGAGAGTATTCAAATCCGAAACAATCAATTGCTTCATCTGCCTTTGCATGAGGCAAGGTTCAATAAGACGAGATTCCATTTTTTTGGCATCACTACCCCTTTTTTAATTTCTTCTTTGTTTTCTGCAACTTTTTGGAAAAGCCTCGATAAATACAAGGTTTATAAACTACGTGTTGTTTATGCTGAAAAAGTAGAAAATTGGGAGCTAATCCCTTATGAACGCCCCAAGATTGAAAGTTTGCGATTAGTAACAGATAATTGTATTGGTTATCATTGGAAAAGCCTTAATCGTGATAGTATTCAACGATTGTATTTGCAAAAAGCCAATGCTGATGACATTCTTATTGTTAAAAATAGCTTGATTACAGATAGTTCTTATATGAATGTGGCTTTTTTAGACAAAAATGATAAATGGCTTACGCCTCAAACTCCTTTGTTAGGGGGTACGCAGCGAGCTTATCTACTCTCAAAGGGCATTATAGAGGAAGCTACTATTGGAGTAGATGATGTTTTTAAGTTTTCGCATATACGCCTTTTCAATGCGCTTAATAGTTGGGAAGAAGCGATTGAATTGCCCATCAGTGCAATTATCAGTTAATAGTTATTTTTTTAGTCTTTAGGCGAATATTCCCAAAGTAGTTTTCCTGTGTTTAGGTCAATTCCTGAGGAATAGGGTGCATTTTTGCCTTTGAATGATAAATAATGTGAGTAGATAACTAAGGTATTTTGATAGCGCGTGGTTTTGAAACCATACCTATTTTTTTCATTCAGGGCTTGTAACATAACACTGGTAGGGTTAAAAATTTCCCATAGTATCTTGCCTTTATTGTCAATAGCAGTTATCGCAAAAGGAGGATTGTTCCCTATTTCAAGTGGGTGATAAAAAACACATAAATCGGCATCGCCATAGAGGAATATGGGCTCAAAATATTTCTTTTCAGTATTGAAAGCAAGGACTTCTCCATTACCTCTATAACTGTTATTCATTCTTCTTTCAAAAGATTCTTTAGAATCATTGTAGGCAGTTTTTCCTGAATATTCGTAGATACGGAAAGGGGAAACTTTGTCTTTTACCAATCCTATCATTGATTTATTACGGTCTTTCACAAAATACCAGCGATATTCATTGACCCAATTGATTTTATTTCTGTAGTCATTTTCCGATTTTTCTTTTTCTTCTTTAGTGGCTAAAAGATTTTGCTCTATACTATAGAAATATTCATCTCCATCTTTGGTAGTTATTTCGAACCAACCACTTGAATATTTTATTTTACCTATTCCTACACGAAGTTGTTGGTATTTTTTGGAGAGTATTTCGGGAGTGCCTACTATTTCGCCTGTGTACATATCGCGCACTTCCCAAGTATTTTCTTTTTCATTTACATTATAAAAACCTTCGGGGCAGGATTGTAGGTTAGTCCAAAAACTTTCAAGTTTATAGTCATCTGCAATAGGAATTTCTTTGAGTACAGTACCTGTTTCGGGGTTAATGATATGTATGTAGTGTTGTCGTCTGATGCCTTTTGAAGTGTTAGTTTGTATATAAGAAACTGTCCACACTACTGCCCCTTTTTTTCCTACCAAAGCCTTGAAAGCTGAAATGGAAGTGCTTGTGCTTTTGAAATAACTTTTTACTTCTTCACGAGTACTTTGAGTGGTAGTTCCTTCTTTTGTGCTAAACGTTCTATTGGTACTGCTACTGATGAGTATGCCTACTCCAATAACAACAAAAGTGCTTAATGCTATTACTACTACGATGAAGGTGATTAGGGCTGTTTTTTGATTATTAGTAGGTGTTTTTGAGTAAGTTTGGTAATTTGGGTAGGCTTGTTGATAGCCAGTTTGTTGTGTTGTTTTTTTGAGCGTGCTTATCAGTTTGATGGCAGCTTCGTAGTCGGGGCGTATTTGTAGGGCTATTTGCGCATATTTGATGGCTTGTTCTTTGTCTTTATCGCGGTGGTTTTGCTCGTACAAACCTGCATAGGCAACAGCGATGTTGTAGAGTACTTCGCTATTGTTAGGGTTCAAAATGAGTAGTTGCTGAAATTCTTTGATGGCATCTTCCCAATTACCATATTTGAGAAAACCTTGCCCACGTGTAAGATAAGCGGAGCGCGCATTTTCAAGCTCGTTTTCGGGTATGCCCATGTTGCGCGCTATTTCGGCGAGGTCTTCTGATGATAGTCCTTGTGATTGTTGTTGTTGTTGAATTTCTAATACTTTTTGTATGTAGGCTTCTAATATCTCATCTTGATTTTTCATAATTTTGTATGTTTATAATAATAGTAGCTTTTGTATGACAAATATACCTTTTTTTTAGGAATTGGCAAAAGTTTTAAAAAAGAAACTTGTGAAACAGAAATATTGTAATTTTATCAAAATTTAATCAAAGTTATTTCTATTTTTGCAAAGGTATCTCAAATCACTTTTGGTATGAAAAAAACTTTTTACGTAAGCATCATATTCTTTTTAATTTTATCTATTGGCTTATTGTCTTTCAATGGCACTAAAAAACAATCCTTTTCCTCGACTTTGTCTGAAGATAGTACGCAAAAAACAACTCCTTTGTTTGTAGTAACGGGCTTCAGCCGAAATATAGAAACCATAACACTTGAGGAGGTCAAAACAGCCTATTGTGAAGGCAAAATTTATGTTTTTGAGGCTTCTAAGCAGTTCGCAGAAGATTTTTTTGGTTGTAAAGCCCAAAAGACAATTAGTACGCTTCAAGAATTTGCTTTATTATCAAAAGACAATTTAATGCTTATTGGCATTGACCACATGAGCAATCAATACAAAGCACTTAAAATCAACGGTATTTCTTTCTTTGGACAGGCTGAGCAGTACCCTTTGGTGTGGCAAAATGGAAAAAAAGAGGCTTTCGATTATAAAGGGAAAATTACCAAATTCTCGCTTACTGGTGTTACAGCTATTACACGCAACTTGGGTTTTGTGGCTGACCAATATGGAACGACATTCATTACCGAAAAAATTATTCAAGAATTTAAAGACTCAGACCTTTTGCACATTAGCAATGAGGTGAGTTTTATGGAAGGTTGTACGTATGTGGGTAGTGGCACAAAATTTTGCACCAAAAAAGAACATTTTCAACCTCTTATCGATTTGGGAGCCGATATTGTAGAACTCACAGGCAATCATAACCGCGACCATGGCAACGAATCTTTCATACAGACTTACCAATGGTACAAGGAGCAAAAAATGAAAACCTTTGGCGGTGGCCTCACGCCCGAAGAAGCCAATACACCCCTGATTATTACGCTGAAAGATGGTAAAAAAATTGGGTTTATTGGTTTTAATGAATATTGCCCTTTGCAAGAGTGTGCCAAACTCCCCAATGAGCCGGGCGCGAATGCTTATGAAAAAAACAAAGCCTACAAAGTAATCCAGCAAATGAAAAATGAGATGAAAGTAGATTTTATTTTTGCTTCCGTACAATTTGGTGAGGTAGACTCTTACGCGCCAAGTGCTACGCAGGCAGTTATTACACGCGATTTAGTAGAGGCTGGAGCTGATTTTGTATATGGCTCGCAGGCACACCAAATACAACAAGTAGAGTTTCACAAAGGAAAGGCAATTTTTCATGGCTTAGGCAATTTTCTCTTTGACCAAATACACCGTATAGGTGTGAGGCAGGCTTTTTTCCTGCATCATTATTTTTATGATGGAAAATTGATACAAACCATTCCTGTTTTTACTATGATGGGACTCAACCGCCAGTTAGGTTTGGCAAACCCCGCTGAAATAGAAGAAATGAAAAAAGTAGTATACTTAGATTATATGATTTATAAATAACCCTTCAAACCAACTTAATGATACTATGTCAACTGAAACTACTACCTTAGAAAAAGAGCTTAACATTACTAAACAAGTAACTTTTTACTATCCTCCTTTCATTATAGATACGCTTGCTCGGTGGCTTATGTTGGGTATTTATAGATATTTAGCAGAACAACAAAGCGAAATTGCAGACTTCTACGTCTTTGTAATAGCAAATGTTATTATTACCATTATGACACTTTTTATCATTATGGCAAATGCGAGGAAACTCAAAAATAAATATGAATTTGTCAGAGAACGCGATTATGATACCAAAGTAACTATTTTTGCTGTATTATTTATTGTATTTGTTATTTTTTCTTTTAACTATATTTTTATCAATGTATTGCGTGAACAGGCTTGGTATATCAAGGAATTTGAAAATATAGACGGCAGACGCACAGTCATTCCTACGATTGTCTTTTTTATTTATACTGTAGTCGTGATTCCTTTAGCAGCCTCAAGCATTACAGTTCCCAAACCTAAAAAGACTATAGAGGATAAAATCAAAGAGGACAAAAACTCGCCTATACAAAGTGCTTTTAGTGGTCAAGAATTTGCAGATGAGGTCATTCGCTCTATCTCGCCCGAAGCCCAAAGCTATCAAACAGAAGATATTTATGAATATGAAATAGACCATAATGACAATGAACTTGTGAAACTCGAGGGACACCTCAAAAATGAAAGTACGCGCATAGATGCCTATATTTTAGAAAGTGTCCTTTTTGGTGCGTTGGCTTTCTCTGCTTTTCTTACCATCATTTCTTCTGAAAGATTTAACCTTACAAAATCGGATTTTAATGGCTACTACCGTGAAAACCCTGCCTATGTAGTCGATTTATATACGGCTGCTAAGCAAAGAAACACTGGACGTACTGAAATTACCAAAGACACTATTCAAAAAGCCTCACAGCAAAAAACAAAAACATTACCCACTTTTGACCCCGAAAAACAAGTGCTCAATGACAATCATCGCGAAATAGAAATTTTTTGGGATAATTTTAGTTCTTTGTTTAGTAATGTTTTACTCTTCAAATTTTCGGAAGCAGGCAGGGCTTTAGAAGAACTCACCAAACCGCGAAATCTATTGATGGTGATTATGATAGAAACATTGTTTTGTTCCTTGTTTTTCGTTTCTGTAATCGCGGCACGCCTTCGCTATAGCAATATTGCAGAGGAAATAGATAATTTAATACGTTTGGCGCGTACTCTCAATGATAAAGAGGAAGAAGTACATAATTTAAGCCTTTATCTTTCAGACGATGACCTTCATGCCAAATCAAAACTTAAGCACAGATTAGATGCCCTTTCACGTTCGATTGATAGCCGTATCAAAAAAGCAAAAGAATTTGCCTTGCAAACTAAACCCATAGTTTATTATATGAGTTTTCTGCGCAATTTGGGGGTTTTTACGTTCATACTTATTTTGCTTACGAGTAGTTTTTTCTTCTCACGCACCTTAGCAATTTTATTCTTTACACTTGCTATCATGGCATATCTTTACGAAAGTATAGACAGTCGTTTGCGTATCAATAGAGTAAAAAAAGCACAGCAAATGTAATGGAAAATAAAGGTGTTTTGTATTTGATACCTACCCTCATAGCCGCAGATACGGTACAAGAAGTTTTGCCCGTAAAAGTGGTAGAGATACTTCGCAATACTCGCTTTTTTTATGTTGAAAATATACGTTCTGCGAGGCGTTTCATCAGTAGTTTACAATTGGGTATAGTGATTGATGACCTGCATTTTGTATTACTGACAGAAACACCTCCCGATAAAGAAGAGTTTTTAGATATGATAACACAGGGAAATATTGGTATACTTTCAGAGGCGGGTTGCCCTGCTATAGCCGACCCTGGCAATCAAGTAGTTGCTTTGGCACATCGTTGCCAAGTCAGGGTTGTACCACTTACGGGTCCTTCTTCTATTGTATTAGCATTAATGGCATCAGGCTTTAATGGGCAAAATTTTATATTCCATGGTTATTTACCCATTGCCGAACAAGAAAGAAAAAGTATGATTCAAAAAATAGAGAAAAACTGCTATCAATACAATCAAACCCAACTATTCATTGAAACGCCATACCGTAATTTATCTTTACTAAAAACTTTGCTTAGTACTTGTCAAAAAAATACATTATTGTGCATCGCTTCACGGCTTACTGCCACCGATGAGTATATTTGCACGCAAAGTATTGAAGCATGGAAAAAGGAAAACCCCGATATAAACAAAAAAGAAACTATATTCTTGTTATATCGGGGAAACTAATATTTTAAAAAAAAATTGGCTTATTCCTCGTTTTCAGAAGAAGCCTCTTCAATCATTTTAATATCTATTTTTACAATTTGTTTCAAATCTACGCCAGTTTGGTGCATATCTTCGTCGTCTTCGTCGTAATGCCACTTTACTTCTACAGTATGCCCTGATAGGCTTAGTTTTTCCATTTTTTTCAGAATTCCTAAAATATACATGGAAGAGCTTGTATTGAAGTAGTCTAATTTAAAAGCGAGTGTGGTATTATCTTTGGGTGCATTGGCATAGCTGTCTATCCAATTCAAAATGGGTTCGTAGAATTGATAGGAGTTTTCAGGTATGGATCGTCCTATGATTTCAAGTTGCCCAGTTTCGTGATTGAGTTTTACTTCTGGAGTCTTAGTGGTGGGTTTGATATGAATACTATCCATATTGTTTGTTATGTATTGTATAAAGATTTCGTTGTTTTATTAAACTTCTATGTCTACTTTCATGCTAAATAATAAATACCCATTGTCTAAGGTTTCAAAATCATAGGAACAATTGCCATCAGACCTGCGCATGATGTCTATCAGTCCTAAGCCTGCTCCTCCTGAAACGGGAATATCTGCTTTATTAAGGGTGTTAAGATAAAAATTTTGAAGTTCTAACATATTTAGATCATCTAAGCGGTTTATTTTTTGCCTAAGTTTGTCAGCACGTTCTTCTGTAACATAGTTGCCTGCAAAGATAGTAAAATGTTTTTCGTTTTTGGTTAGGACTATAAAAGAGGAGTGGTTAATGACCTCATCTTCGGGAAATTCATTGGAGTAGTGAAAGCTATTTTGTAGGCTTTCGACCATTATATTAATAACTTTTTTCTTTACAAGTTTTTGGGTGCGCATGTCAGAAAGTCGTTTATCAGCCATTTGTAGTAGCATGTCAATCATCTCTCCATCTAAATCTCCGCGATGAGAAAGGATAATATTTTGATTTTCTAACATTTTATAATACTCTTGAATGTTTAACATACGCAGCAGTGCTTGCTTGAAGTCTTATATTATTTATATAGTCGGTTTTTTATCATTAATACAATTTTCTATCCAATTTGTAATTCGAGTTGTAAGATTTTAGTGCAAATTTATATTTTTTTCTTGTAAAGAACATAAAAAAAGCGCGGTTTTTTTCGAACCGCGCCTAAAAATGGTTTTTTATCTTGTTTTATTTCATGAATTGATCAAATGTGATAGAGAAGTACCAAAGTTTTCCTACGAAAGGACCACCGAAGTTAGTAACATACTCATCACCCAATACGTTTTGACCACCTACTTTGAACATTGTTTTCAAAGATTTCACTCTGTAGTTCAATTGTACGTCTAATACGCCATATTCTTTTACATAGCCACTTGCGAAAGCCGATTGCCACAAGAAGCCTTCTTGCCAACGATAGTTGATGTCGAAGCCTAAGTTGTCAATGATTTCGCGGTTAGATACGCCCAAAGTAAAGCGGTTTTGAGGTGTATTGAAGCCTACCTCAAAAGTAGGGTTGTTTGCTACATTGGCAGTGAAATCGGCATAAGAGTAAGTACCGCTAAGTAAGAAATCGCCTACTTTATAGCTCAAACCTAAACCAACACCTTGTGAATTGATAGGTACATCAGCATTTACATAAGGGCGGAAAGCTGTACCACCTGTTGCAGTTGCGCCAGTACCTGTACGAGCTGTCCAAGAACCTGTTGCGTTGGTTACTCCTATTAAAGAAGGGTCAGAACCTGCCACTCTTGGATAGATAGTTTGTGCAGTGATGAAGTTAGTATAGCTTGTGTAGTAGTAGTTCAAATCTATCATTAGTTTATTGTCTAATAATAAACCTTTGTAGCCTACTTCAAATGTTTGTAATTGCTCAGGTTGTAAGAAGCGAATGTTTAATTGATTGCCTAAGGCATCTACTGCGCCTCCATTGTGTAAGCCATAACGAGCAGCATTGCTTTCTGCACTACCTAACAAGATACCTGTACTTGAAGGGAACAAAATAAATTGTGCTTGTGTATCAGGATTACGGAAACCTGTTTGGTATGAGGTACGGAAGTTGTGTTGGCGGTCAGCACCTGCTGAGAATACTACTGATGCACGAGGCGAGAAGATAGCATCGAAGTTTTGGTTTTTATCACCACGTGCCGATACAGTAACTTTCAAACGATCATCTACGAATTTTTTAGAGAGTTGGATAAACCCACCGAATTCATCAATAGTAATGCGGCGGAAGTTGCCATTTCCTTCTAAGTTTTCATTATACACTGTATTGTCAGAATATAAATCGTAGCGGCGGAAGTTACCTCCTACCAAGATATCTATTGCATCACCTGTAATTTCATTGAAATTATAGCTAAATTCTGCATGGTACAGACGAGAGTCATTGATGAAGCCTGCACCTGAGGGGCTACGTTTGAACAAGTCGTTACGTACTGCCAAAGAACGTTCTTTGATTTGGTCAGTTGTAAGTGCATTGCGGCTTGCATCAGCAGCAGCACGTGCGAACGCGTGCGCAGCTTGGTATTGAGCGGCTGTAGGAGCTACACCTGCACCTAATAAAGGAGCTATTGCACCTACTGTATTGAGGTATCCGAAGAATTGCTGTCCATAAGTAGGTAACCAAGCAGTAGAAGTAGGGCTAAGACGCTCATTCATGAAAGCACCTAAGGCAGAGAGGTTGTAGCTATCGCCATCGTCTGAGAGAGTTGCATAACCACGAACGAAGAAGTTAGAGCCTTTGAGTTCTAATTTGTGGAATTGTTGTTTGAAACCACGAATGGCATAACGCTCGCCACCTTGGTATACACCTGAACCTGTACCAAAACGATAAGCATAACTTACTTCTAATTTCTCATTGATGCGGTAGTGCAATGCTACATCACCTTTGATAGAGCGTGCATCAAAACCATCTAAGATTTGCTCTTCGCGGAAACCTGTTCTATTGACAGATTGACCTGAAAATAAAGTTGCAAGGCGAGTTTGTGCCAATGCCGTGTTACCCCCTAATAATGCTGCTACTGTAGGCGTGAAAGCAGGTACTAAAGCCAACATAGGGATATTGGTTTCATCTCCGTAGGTATTTAGACCATCAAAATTAGGTGCGCCTACTACAGGAGATACGAAATTAGGATTTGTCAAATCGGCATAAGTAGTGCGGTATGTAGTGTAGTCATTTGCTCTCCAATCGTCAGCATCTAACACTGAAAAGTTGATTTTGAATGCAAATTTATTATTGAATGCTTTTGCATAACGTACTGAAGCACCTAAGTAAGGTTGTGTGCCCATAGCAGTTGCGCCAGGTCCAGCGGTGATGGAGTTAGTAAAACCACCTTTTACATTGACACTTAGTCCTTGGTACTCGAAGGGGCTTTTAGAGTTCATCAATAAGATACCATTGAAAGCATTAGGACCATAAAGAGCAGAAGCTGCACCAGGCACTAATTCTACACTTTCCACATCTAACTCAGAGATACCTGTGATGTTCCCTGCGGGGAAATTCAAAAGGGGGTCTGCGTTGTCCATTCCATCTATCAACTGCACGAAACGTGTGTTGGCGATGGTTGCAAAACCACGTGTATTTACAGAGGTAATTGTTAAGCTACCAGAGTTGGTGTGTACCCCTTTCATTTTAGAGATTTGGTCGTAGAAATCAGCAGATGCAGTTTGTTGGATACCAATGATGTCCATTTTTTCAACTGTTACGGGTGATTCTAAGATACGCTCTTCTACGCGTGATGCACCGATTACGATGTCGTTCATCATGTTGCTTTGCACAGGAAGTTGTACTGAAATTCCTGATTGACTTCCAGAGATGTCTACGCTTACGGCTTCATAGCCTACGCTCGATACCACTAATTGGAAAGGAGGGTTTGTGCGTGTTGCTAATGAAAAATTCCCGTTGACATCGGTGATTGTTCCTGTTACAGTTCCTGCGATGGTAACATTGACCCCTACTAAGGGTTCGCCTGTTTCACCATCAGTTACCGTCCCAGAAAGGGTGGTTTGTGCATAAGTATAGGCACTTACTAAAAGTAAGAACACTATACTCATCAAGAAGCGAGATAATACATGTTTCATAGTGTACTGAATAGTATTTAAGGATTGTAATAAAAAATTAAATGGTTATTTCGAGTTTGTGATTAAAACCAAAGCAAAGATAAGAAAAATTTAAAAAATAATAAAAAAAGTGATATTTTATTTTTTCAACACTGCTTTTAGGCTTCTTTTTTATTGTTTTTTGTGTTAAATTGACTTATTATAAAAAAAGGGGCACTAAATCAGTGTCCCTTTTGTGTAGATTGGTTAGGTTTTGTAGATTGGTTTGGTTGATTTATTTATTTCAATTGCCTAAGAAGTTGGTTGGTACGGTTTCGAGGTATTTATCTCCTGCCCATACTTCTATGAGCAGTTTTGTTTTTACTCCCTTGACAGATTCGCGTGGTAGTTCTATGATAAAAGAGCCATGGGTGGTTTGGTCTTTCTCGAGTAGTATTACATTGCCTCCTGCAATATTGATTTTACCTTTGGTGTCTTTGAGTTTTAGGGTAATAGGTATTTGTTCAAAGGTTTTATTGGCTATTTGGAAATTGTATACATTCGTAAGGTTTCCATTAGGGAGTTCGCGGTAGAGGGTGCCCGGCACGCGGAGTATGACAGTTTCTACTTCTGTGCGTTTTAGCATAAGAAATATATCTAAGCTTATCAGTGCTAAAAGTACTAATGAGTAGCCTATGATGCGTGGTGTGAGTCGGAATTTTTCGCCTTTTTGTATATTATTGTAAGAGGCGTAGCGAATGAGTCCTTTGGGTTTTTCTACTTTTTCCATTACTTCGTCGCAGGCATCAATACAAGCAGTACAATTTACGCACTCAAGTTGAGTTCCGTTTCTGATGTCTATACCTGTGGGGCATACTTGTACGCAGAGTTTACAATCTATACAATCGCCTTGTTTGTTTGTAGTTTCAACGCCTTTTTTAATTTTCCCTCGGGGCTCGCCACGTAGGTTATCATAACTTATTACTATAGAGTCTTTACTCAGCAGTACGCCTTGCAAACGACCATAAGGGCATACGGCAATACAGGCTTGTTCGCGGAGATAGGCAAAAACGCCATAGAACAAAAAGGTGAAAAAGGATAAGCCTAAAAAGCCTGCCCAATTTTCGGTAGGGGGTTTTGAGATGATTTCTATAGTCTTTTCAACGCTGATGAGGTATGCCATTGCGGTATGTGCAATGACTATAGAAAAAATTATAAAGATAATTTGTTTGGCAGTTTTTCGGAGTATTTTGTCTGTGTCCCAAGGTCTTGCATTGAGTTTTCTTTGCTGTGAGGCATCTCCTTCTATCCAATATTCTATTTTTCGGAATACCATTTCCATGAATAGGGTTTGTGGGCATGCCCAACCACACCAAAGCCTTCCAAAAATGACGGTAAATAAAATAACAAAAACAAACATTGTAATGAGTGCTAAGGCTACTAAGTGGAAATCTTGGGGTAGGAATAGGTTTCCGAAGAGGATAAATTTTCGTTCAAAGATATTGAACATAAGGAAAGGTCGATTGTTCAGTTGTAAGAAAGGTCCTACAAAAAACAGTGTTAGTAAGAATATGCTAAACCATATTCGTTTTGTATGAAAACTTCCTTTGGGTTTTTTAGGGTATACCCAAAGACGTTTTCCTTTGCTATCTACGGTTGCAATGCTATCACGATATTCTTCTTCATCGAGATAGATTTCTTCTATGGTATTCATGCTAAATTTGAATTGATAATGACTGATGCTTACAAATTTAGCGTGATGGCACGATGAATAAAATGATATTTGTCAGTTGCTACTTTTTTATTTTGCTTTTTTTGTTTTTTTATTTTCTACATAGTCCATTTCACAAACGGGGCATTTTCCGGGCTTTTCGCTGCCACTTCCTTCGCAGTGCATAGGGCATACGTACATAGATGCGTATTCTTTGCTTGTGGAGTCTATTTTTTTAGCTTCTTTTTTTTCGTGATTATGACTTTGGTTGCCTCCGCAGGCTGTCCAAGTAAATGCACAAAGTAAGATAAGGAGATTTTTTTTCATATAACTTTATTGTTATTAAGGTTTATGTATTCTTCCTGAGTTTAAGAATGTTTCAAGGTTGTACCAAACGATGAGGTTATTGTCTTTGCCTCCGCTGATGATGTATTTTCCATCGGGGGAAAAACAAACTGCGTTAATGCTCCTTGTGTTTCCGCTGAGTGTAAAGAGCTCTTTTCCGTTGAAGTCCCATATTCTGATGGTCATGTCGCTACTTCCTGTAGCTACATATTTGCCATCTAATGAGAATGCCGTACAAGTAACGGGTGCTTCATGTCCACGAAGATTGCTGATGGCAATTTCTTTTTTCATGTCCCAAATTTTAGCAGTATTGTCTTCTCTGCCTACGATGAGGTAGTTGCCTTTGGTATCGATGGCACCTGCATTGTAGAATTGTGGTAGTTCTGTATTGTAGGCTTCGGAGTTTTCAAAGTCTTTCATGTCATTGGCTTTTCCTGCTTTGATAGTAACACTTGCGATGACTACCGTGCCATTATCGCTCATGAGTACTACTTTTGAGCCATCGTCCCATGACTTTATCACTTTGCCTGTTTTTGCGTCTAATAATACGCTTTTGGTTTCAGCTCCTACTAATATTTGGTTTCCATCGGGTGTAAAGTGTGCTGTATACAGGTGTTCGGAGTCTGCGGGTCGCCAAGTTTGTATGTTTTGCCCTTTAAGATTCCATAGTTTGAGATTACCATCTTGGCTACAGGTGATGAATTGGGCACTATTGGGGTGAAAATTAATGGAGAGTATATTGTCATCGTGTGCATTCTCTATGGATAGGAGATTTTGTCCATTGTTTTTCCATATTTTAATGGTAGCGTCTTCGCTTGTTGATGCAAAATATTTTCCATCTCTGGAAGCATCTACAGCAGTAATGGGTGCTTTGTGCCCTTTGATGACAAGGCGTTGAAATCCTTTAAGATTCCAAAAGAGCATTCTTTTATCCATACTGCTTGTGAATACATAGTCGCCTGTTTTATCGAAGGCTACGGCGGTTACTTTATCGGTATGTCCTTTGAAATTTTTGATGGCTTTTCCGTTCAGAGCCCAAAGTATGGCTTCGTTGTCGTTAGAGGCAGTTAAAATACTTTTTCCATCGGGCGAGAATACAGCCATATTGACTTCGGCGGAGTGCCCTCTGAAGATTTGCTCTTCTACAAAGTCATTGGTAAGGATATTCCATTTGGTTACGCGTTTGTCTTGGCTTGCGCTAAGGAGGTAGTTGCCTGTGGGGTGAAAATCGAGGTAACTGACGATGGCTAAACCATCGGAGTCGACTTCGGTTTCGGAGAGGAAATTGCCAGTACTACTCCATAGTTGTAGGTTAGCGGTAGAGAAATCTTCGTAGGAGGCAGAGGCTACTTTTTTCCCATCTTTTGAAACTGCTATAGCTGAAATGTGTAAAAAATTTCCTGTTTTTCTTTCTAATTGTTTTTCTCTGATGCCATTGAGGTTGTATTTCCAGATGGCGGCAGTTCTATTTACACCATTGTCTACGTTGAAAGCTACAAAGATAGACACACCATCGGGGCTACAAACCAACCCTGCGAGTTTGGAATCGAGTCCTAATTTGATGATTTCAGTACCGTTGCTTTTAGTATTTTTGATGTTGTATTTGAGTATTCTTGCTCTTTTGCCATCTGTATTTACAAAAGTTCCACCTGCTACAAATTGTTGGCTATCCATTGTAAAACTTACATAGGCGAATTTCATTCCGTCTTCTTTGAATGTTTGTATTTTAACACCTTTTTCATTCCAAAGTACTAATTTACCTGTGGCATCGGCTGTAACAATCCATTTCCCATCGGGTGAAACAGTCATAGTGCTAATACCTTCTTCGTGTGCATTGGTACATACTTTTTCATAAAAGCTATTATCGTCTAAAATATTACTTCTGATAAGCCAAAGTGAGGATTTATCTATGTTATCAGGCATTGTTTGTATGGCTTTTTGAATGAGCCAAAGTGCATTGGTAGGGTCTTGTCGTTGTAGTTGTAATGCTTTTGCGGCTAAATTGTTGGCGGTATCTTGCCTTGCTAAGATGTCTTTTTGAGATATTACACTTGTTCTTAGGTTATTAACAAGAATAATTACCACAAGCATAATAACAAATATAATGAGAGCTGCTCCTCCTCCGATGGCGAATCGGCGTGCATATATTAACTTTTCTTTCCTTTCTTGTTCGGCGAGGCGTTTCATTTCTAATTTTTCTTTTAGAAAATGCTCTTCCGATTTGCGGTTCGTTTTGGCTTTCAGTATAGGTGCTACGAGGCTATCGTGCGAGAGTTCGTAGTTGAAGCCATCTCCTTCGGGGCTTGGTTCGGCGCGTAGTAAGTGAGCATCTACCAGTTCTTGTAATAATTCTGGCGATATTTTATACATTCTTCTTATTTGCCCTTCGTAGAGGCTGATGCGTCTTTGTTCTTCTTCGAAGATGAGTCCTTCTTCAATCAAAACTCGGGCATATTCTTGGTCTTTGGGTTCTTTGATGCGTGCGATTTGGTTTTGATAGTAGTTTTGGTATACATCTTTGAGGTCTCCGATGTCGTCTACTTCTACAAAATCGTCTTGTTTGCTCATAACGATGTCCTCTTCTATGTGTTGACACAGCACTTGTAGTTGGAAGGATTCTATGTCTTTGGTATCGTTTTGGGTGAGGTAGTCTAATATTTTTTCTAATGCTTCGGGGCTATAGTAAAAAGGTTCGGAGATGTAGCTTTCGTCTTTTTTTCGTGCGGGTCTGATGATGGCTGTAGTTGCTTTTTCGCGTGTGAGGGGTTGTAGCTCGTAGCAGTTTCGTAGTATATTGGGTAGGTGAGTGGTAAGACGATTGAGGAAGTTGAGTTTATCGGCTCTGATGGAGAATAGTATTTTTATCTCTAAGGGTTCGTCTAAGAAATTGAGTTCATCTTCTGAAAGTAGTTCAGGATTTTCGTATAATTTTCTTTTAAAAGAGCGTTTGAAATCTCTTGGGGTAGTTTGGTTGAGAAGTTCGGCGATGGTTTCGGCAAAATGTTGTTCTCCTTCGGGGTACGTAAAGAGTTCTTCAAATTGGTCGAAGATGAGTAGTAATGTTTTTTTGCTATTGGGTTCTTTTTGTTTGTGAAGTAATTGGACGCTTTTGAGCATTTGCCATACAGTAACGTCGCTATCATCTATTTTGAGTAAAAAATTATCGATGTCGTAAGAATAGATTCCTTTGTCGGTGTAGTATTTGTCTATGGCTAATGCCAATCTTTCTTTGAAGATGGGCATAATTTCGTTGTAAGTTTGATTGATTTCGGCGTAGCTATTCAGCCTGATGGTGAAGGGTATGTACTCGTTTTCTTCTATGAGTTTAGGTACTACGCCTGCATTGATGAGAGAACTTTTGCCCATTCCAGAGCGAGAGCAAAGGACTACTAATTTTTCAACGTTGATGAACTTAGCTACCTCGAGAATATCTTGGTCGCGCCCGAAGAACATTTTTTTGTCTTCTACGCTAAAGGGGCGTGAGCCGGGGTATCTGTATTGTTTTGCCATTTTGCTATGTCCGTTTTTTAGATGGTTTTGAGTTCGTCTGCAATACTAATGAGTGCATCGGAGAGTTTATTAAGTTCTAAATTAGCATCACTTTGGGCTATGGTACCTTTGGTGATTTGGCGTTGTAGTCGGTTGTATTCTCCTGATTTTTGGATAACGATATTGAGCAGGTCGTCTGATTTTCCATCGAGGAAGTCTTCTAATTCTATGAGTGCATTTTCTAAGTCCCCTGTTTTGATGAGGTCTTTTATTTTGGCAGTCATAGGGTTGTCTTTGTTGATGTTGATTTGTTTCAGCCCATTTTCATTTTTAAAGAATTCATAGATTTCATCTATACATTCTTTGGCGGTGAGGTCTATGAAAGTCATTTCGAAGTTATCGATGTAAAAAGTTTTGAGTTCTTCGGTCATTTGCGATTCTTCAGTAAAGGGGAGTGTATCGCGGTGTAGTTCAAAGAGTCTTAGTATGAGTTTGAGATACCATTGTTGAAAATTGAACCCTAAAAATAGAAATATTTTTCCTGCTTTGAGGGTGCTTCTGAGCTCTCTTGGGAGCTGTTGTTCGCCACTGAGTACAGAAAAGAGGAATTCGAAGAGGTCGTCGCTTGTCAGAATAAGTGAGTCTTCTTCTTGTATGCTTCCGAAAAAGTTGTAGAGGAGAGGTTTGTCTTTGCTTGGTTTGTTGAGGTCTTGCGAGTTTTGTTTTTTATTATAAAATTGGAAATCGCATCGGAGTCCTGTGGCGTCAAAGGCTTGTTTGAGCATAAGGTCGGGTGAGCCTGATATGATAGCGTGGAAAGGTATTTGGGCTATTTTGGTATGCCAAGGACTGGGCTCTTTGTGTTGGTCATAAAACTTTTTGAGGTCGGAGTAGAAAAAGGTTTTATCAGATTTTGATTTGAATACCAAAAAATCATCTACATCATATCTAATTTGCAGGTCGGCTTGTTGTTTTACCATATCTGCTAACTTGGTGTGTAGTTCTTTACCGTCTTTATCTAACCAAAAATGGGGTCCGAGCAATAATATACAACGTTCGTCTTTGATATTGTTGGCTATTACATTGATGTTTCTATTCATTTATTCACTCTATTCGTTGATGAAGTACTATGTGCTACGTTTTGAACAAAGGCAAATATCTGAAAAATAATTCTTTATCAAAAATAAATAGGCAAAGAATTTATTGATTTTTCTTTTTGATAAGTTCTTCTAAAAGAGTAGGGTTTTGTTCTATGGCATTTCCTACGACTATGACATCAGCACCCGCTTGCCATATTTCTTGGGCAGTTTGGGCTTGTCGTATGCCCCCTCCAATGATGAGAGGTAGGCTGAGGTTTTTGCGAAGTGCGCTGACGGTTTTTGGGGTGATGGATTTTTGGGCACCGCTGCCCGCATCGGCATAAATGAGCTTCAATCCTAACATTTCACCTGCCATAGCTGTTGATACAGTGAGTTCGGGTTTATCGGCAGGTATGGGAGTGGTATTACTGATATAAGATACGGTAGTTTGTTTGCCACTATCGATGAGGATATAGCCTGTAGGTAGTATTTCTAAGGGGCTTTTGCGTAAGATAGGGGCTGCTACTACGTGCTGCCCAATGAGATAGTCTGCATTTCTGCCCGAAATGAGGCTGAGGAAAAGGAGTGCATCGGCTTTGAAATCGATGTGCATGTTGCTTCCCGGAAAAATTACGATGGGTTGTTGGGTTTGTTCTTTAAGTGTATAGATAGTTTGGGAGAGATTTCCTCCTACGATGAGGCTACCACCTACTAAAATAACATCTATTTCTTGTATGAGTTGGTTTTGGAGGAGGTCTTGCAGGGTGCTTTCATTGAATTTATCGGGGTCTATGAGCCACCAGAGTTGTTTTTTTTGGTTATCTTTTTTTCTTTGTATTTCTTCGAGTATTGTCATCTTCTTCTTCGGGGGAGTTGTATTGATTGAGTAGGTTTTCCGTAACTTCTTTCATCAATGAGAGGGCTATTTGTGTGATGAATTTTTGCATGGGGCTGTTTTTCTTCTCTTTTTTATTTGTTTTTTGCTCTTTTTCCGTATTTTTAGTTTGTTTGTTTTGCCACCAAACCCAACTAAGTACGATACCAGCCCCTACGACTAAGGCTACTTTAAGGGCTTTTGAGGGCTTTTGGAGTTGCTCTTCGTAACTTTCAAGTTGTTTTTTTAGTGCTTTTTTTCGCTTTTGAAATTGTTTGAGTCGCATAGTTTTATATAATATAATAGGTCTTTGGGTTAGTCGTCTTCTTCTTCGTCTTCGTTGTAATTTTGTTCGGGTAGTTCTTTTAGTTTTTTGAGCATTGCTTTTTCAAAAATAGCCCTGATGCTACCGCGAAATAGCCAAGTGAGTGCCCAAATGAATAGTTGCAAAAGGGCTACGATGCCAAAACCCATATAACTTTGAGGAAAAAGGGTATTGAGCCAAAGCGCAAGGGTAATGTTGGCGAATATATAAAAGAAAAATACTACTAATAACAACACCAAAATCTCGAAAGTAATGATGAGTGCTTTAGTAAGGTTTTCTTGCATTTCCAAACGTAACAGTGCTATATGAGTTTGCAAATAGCGTGTTATTAGTTGTGTGGGTTTGAGTGTAGGTGGATTCTTTTGGCTCACGGTGATTCGATATTTTCAGCCAAAAATACAAAATCTTTTTACAGAGTTTCAAAAAAAATTAGCATTTTGCAACAAATTTTATAATTCTTGTCTTACTATGAGTTCTTTTAGCATTGAAGTAAAAGCGGAAAACGGAGAGTTGCACACTTTCGAAAGCCAACACAAAGACGCACTTTTGTTGGCTGATACAATACAATTGAATGCCCATACTTGGCACTGTATTGTAAATAATAAAAGTTTTACGGTGGAAATATTGGAAACACGACCTCAAGAAAAATACTATAAACTGAAAATCAATGGTAAGAAATATGAGGTAAATGCCAAAAGTGATTTGGACAAACTACTCCAACAATTAGGAATGGACAAAGGGGCTCAACAACAAGTAAAAGAATTGAAAGCACCTATGCCGGGACTTATATTGGAGGTGAAAGTACAAGAAGGTGCTGTGGTGAAAAAAGGAGATACCTTGCTCATTTTGGAAGCAATGAAGATGGAAAATGTAATCAAAGCTCCTGCCGATGTAACTATAAAGCAGATAAAAGTACAGAAAGGCGAAAATGTAGAAAAAAATCAACTTATGATGCGTTTTGAATAATCTTTAAACCCTTGTTAAAATAATGGCTTATACCTATGACTATCCGCGCCCTGCCCTGACAGTTGACTGTGTGATATTTGCAAAAGATAATGGCACTTGGAAAGTGCTACTCATTGAGCGAAAACATGAACCTTTTGCGGGCAAATGGGCTTTACCCGGCGGTTTTGTAGATGAGAATGAAACCGTAGAGCAGGCTGCTGCACGCGAGCTTTTTGAAGAAACCCATGTGCAAAATGTACCTATACAACAGTTTAGCGTATTTAGCGCACCCCAACGCGACCCGCGCGGTTGGACAGTTGCCGTAGCACATTGGGCTATTGTTGATATAAAAGATTGCAAACCACAAGCAGGCGATGATGCCTCTGCTGCCGAATGGGTAGCATTGGACAGTATTTCGGAAATGGCTTTTGACCATTTGCTCATTTTGGAAGAAGCCCGTAAAGTAGCTAAAATTTCTTAACATTATAAAGATAGCTTTCAACAATATATTTTCAAACCTTAAATAATAAAAAGCATGGAACTAAGCAATAAATTTTATGAAGACAATTATGTATTCATAGCAGAAGATTTGGAGAAATCCTTCATTTACTTTTTTTATAAAATCGCACCAGAAAATATGCCCCCTATGCGCGATGAAGATTTTCAGAAATCGATGACTGCTTACGGAAAACGTGTATTGGAGTATCGTGCTCCAATGACGATGTCTTTGACACGTATGGCATTTGTACTAAGCCCTGATATATTTGCGCAGGTTTCACTCCAACAAATGATGGAGGAGGAGGGAATTAGTGATAAGTACAGCAAACCTCAATATTTTGATAAAGAGGAAGATGCCTTACAATGGCTCTTTGGATAAAGTAATAGCTTTATTCTTATAAACTTGCGTGCCTCTCCCAAAACTTTTCATTCGGTTCAAAACCCCATTCATCTTTTGAATATTCAGGCTTTAGGCGAGTGATGAAGTAGGTTTTTACTTTGCCTATGTTTTTTGCCTCAATTTCTTCTGCAAAAAGTACGGTTACAGATTCAAAATATTTTACTTCGGTTTTGCCTGTTTCTTTTAACTCGCCTGCTACCTCCGCAGGCAAGATATTCAGTAAAAGTTTGTCGGATTTTTGGTGTTCTTGTTCTATGACTTGTAAAGTGGTGTTTAGTTCTTCGTTGATTTATTGTATTTCTTCTTTTTGCTCTAATAAAATTTTATTACTTTGAATAAGTTTTTTTTCAGATTTAAGATAATCATTTTTTAGACTACTTACTGACACAAAAAACATAACAGAAATTACTAAAAAATTTATATTGGTATAATAAAAATCTTGATGTATGTAATAGATAAAATTAAAACTGCTATAAAATCTATCAGGCTCAATACATATTTTTGCATG
Organism: Cytophagales bacterium; assembly: GCA_004293905.1. Classification (GTDB taxonomy): domain Bacteria; phylum Bacteroidota; class Bacteroidia; order Cytophagales; family Microscillaceae; genus RDZE01. The sequence goes on from RDZE01000031.1 coordinate 89,184, forward strand.
AAAAAATTAAGTAGTGTGTAAGACAATAGAAAAAGACAAGACACAAAAGTCGCAATATTCACTAATTTTATTTGTCTTATTTGGTTTTCTGTTTGTTGTTCGTTTCTACCAACATTGAAAAGGGAATTTATTATTTTCATTGTGTAGTTTATTTAAAGTTCGTTAATTTCCTCGATAGTAAGTCCTGTGGCTTGGGCTATGGTTTCATTAGGTAAGCCTAAAGATTTTAGGTTTTTGGCTATGGTTATTTTTTCCTCTTTTCTACCTTCTATTTTAGCGGTTTCGGTTACTGCCATTTCGATTCTGCGGTTTTCTATATGACGTTGATAGACTTGTTTATCCAAGTCAGGCATTTTTTCATATCTTAATTTTTCTCTTGCCTGCTCAATACCTTTGGCTTGAAAACTATCAGGAATATCGCTTGTTTGTAAAAAATAAACCCATTCCTCAAAACTGTGTTCTATTTTAGACTTCTTAAAATTTTTTGCCTTGATAATATAATATTTTGGAAAAATATCCGAAACTGTATTTATCCGAAATCTATCTTTTTGAAATGCAGTAGGTAAAAGCACGTCATTTTGACTAATACCTATAAACTCTCCACGATATTCATAGAGATAGTCCTTTCCTTCGCCCAAATCAAAATAGACGATATTGATAGAATAAGCCCGTTTCAATTTGCCATAAGGCTCACCCTCTTGCAAATATTGGCTTATCAATTTGGACATTCCATAGACCATACGATGAAAATAATCTACTTCTGAATCATATTGAATTTCTATCAACATCAATTCGTCTTTGTCTGATTTTACCAAAATATCTACTCTATCATATTTATCCACTTCAGTCATCTTGTTGGCTTCGCTTTCCAAAATTTCTTGAATTTTGACATCAATTTGGAGTAGTTCGCTTAAGAAGCCCTCCAAAACATCAAAATTGGCTTTATCTCGCAATATCTTTTTAATAGCCCAATCAAAACTTATGTAAGTTCTCATATTTTAATATAATTTAGTTTGTACAAATTTACAAATTTTTATACCTCTCCCAAAAACTTTCATTCGGTTCAAAACCCGATTCGTCTTGCGAAAATTCAGGTTTTAGGCGTGTGATGAAGTAGGCTTTTACTTTGCCTATGTTTTTTGCCTCAATTTCTTCTCTGTATTCGCCTTCGAAATAAGTGGATACTGCCTGAAAAGTGGCTTCTGTAACATTTACTTTGCCTACTTCGCCCGTACTTTCCATTCTGCTTGCCAAATTGACGGTATTGCCCCAGATGTCGTAGGCAAATTTGGTCTTACCGATTACGCCTGCTACGGCATCGCCTGTGTGTATGCCCAAGCGAACCTCCCAGAAATTGCCATTTTTGCGCGCTCTTTCTGTATTCATCCAGTGTTGAATGTTCAGGGCTGTTAGAATCACATCAAAAGCGTGGGTTTTATTCGCATGAGGCAACCCGCCACAAGCCATGTAGCAGTCGCCAATGGTTTTGATGCGTTCCAACCCGAAGCGGGTGCTTATTTCGTCCATTTTGGTAAAAGTTTCATCAAGTTGGGCTATCAATTCTTGTGGACTTATCTTGGTAGCAAGGGCAGAAAAACCTTTTACATCGGCAAAAAGTACTGTTACGGAGTCAAAGTATTTTACTTCGGTTTTGCCCGTTTCTTTTAACTCACTTGCTACTTCCGCAGGCAAAATATTGAGCAGGAGTTTGTCTGATTTTTGGCGTTCTTGTTCTATTACTTGCAAGGTGATGTTTAGTTCTTCGTTTGTTTCTTGTAATTGTTGAGTGCGTTCTACTACCTTTTGTTCCAAGATGGTGTTTTGTTCTTGTATTAGTTTCAAATTTTCCTCTTGCGCTTCTTCTTTTTCTCGTCTATAAAGATTGATTTTATTTGCTAAAGCAATAGAAAACAAAGTTAGTTCGATAGATGAACCTATGTGTAAAGAGTATAAAACAATGATGCCATAAAAAGGAATTATGTTTGCAAAAGTCAAATTTACAATAGAAGATAACACAAGGTAAATAAGAAATGCCCAAAAGAATAATTTTGCGGGTTGATACCTTTTGTATAAATATATGGATATACTAAAAATAACAACATTCACATATAAATTAAAAACTTGGTACAATATCACATTAAGATTAACATAGCCTAAAAGAAAAACGATAATGGCGATTGTTTGGAGTGCAATTCCTACGGATAGTAGTTTATATCCGAGTTTGGAGGCTTGTTTTAAATACAAAAAATCTATGGTGAATAATGCCAAAAAAACAGAGGTAATAGAAGCCAAAACCGCAAAATAATCATTAATAATATAGTGATACTTTCCTAAAATAACAACAGGATAACCTTTAAGAAAAAAAGTGGTGAGCCCCAATGTGATAGTATAAGACACATAATAAAAATAGGATTTACTCCAAGTAATAATCCCAATAAACAAGTTGTATAAAATCATTACAAGTACCGCCCCAAAAAATAATAAATCAGGAATAGATAACCAAAAAGTGTGGTCAATCATTTCTTTTTTAGTCATTAAATTGATGGGTACTAAAAAAGGGACTTGCGAGGTTAGTCGCAAATAACAAGTCAATGTATCTTGGCTGTTAGGTAACGAAAAAGGAGAATTTGGTAAATTAAATTCAGGTTGGCGGGCTATAATATTTCTTTGGTGAATAAGTTTTTCTTTTTCGAAGACATATAAAAGTGCTGTATCAAGGAGTGGATTATTGATTTGAATCAAAATATCTTCTTGTGTTTTATTCAAAACTTTGAACTTTAGCCAAAAAGCTGAAGTAGTGATTCCAAATTGTGTATATTCTTCTTGTGTTATACTAAGTTCATGAATAGGTATTTTGATGAATTGTTGCAAAGAGAGATTATGCTTTTTATCTTCTATAAATAAAACTTTATCTTTTCCAACTGCTTGTTTGTTATTTATATCTGTAATCACGATTGTTTTTTGTGCTTGTGAAAATTTGACACTAAAAAACAACATTATTATAATTGAAAGTATTATGTTTTTCATAGTAATTTTTTTTGTGTAATAAAGATCAAAATAAATGCTTTTGCGTAAATTATACATTCCTTTCTATGTGTGCCTTTACATACTGCAAGGCATTTATAATTTGTTTTAATTGGTTTTTATCTGTCGCATCAAAGGCTTTGCTGGTAGTGTATTCCTTACCTGACAACACTACAAAAAACCAAAACTGACCAATGTTATACATGCCATAAATAGGGAAGTTCAAGCCATTGTTTTTGGCTTGTGCCGCGACCATAGCACTCAAAAGTTGCCCTTGTGGGTCTGTAACCACTTTGCGTTGGGCTTTGTATTCATTCAGAAAAAAGAAGGGTGTTTGTGGATCTTGTTTGCCTGTAGCTACTACCATTTCTACCCTTCCACGCAGGGTACAAGGATTGTTTTGGGTATCTGTAAGTTCTACTTGAAAAGTAGCTTCCATGAATGTACGATATTTGTTGGGTATATAAAAATCGACCATTTGCACAATAGGAAAAATAAAAAATGCTTTCATATCCTCTTCATTCCAAAAATTGGCAAAATCTTGTAAAAATAAACGGTGCTTTTCGGTTATTCTCTCTTCTTCGGGTGTCAAAGGTTGCTGAAATTGTAACCAATCTTGCATCAAGGGCATATTTTTTACAAAGTCAACTCCAAAGGTACGTTCTACCTCCTCTGTTTTCCACTTCTCAAAAGGTTTCATATACTTAAATTTTTGGTTTAGCTTACGCAAAGTTACATTTTTTAGCTCAAAGCCTTGTACCTGTCCCAAAAACTTTCATTGGGTGCATCGCTACACCTTTATCCCCCAAACCAAGATGTCGTCTATTTGTCGTTCTTGGGCTTGGGCTATCCAACTATTGATGGTTTGTTCTAAATTTTTCTGCTGTTCATTGAGGGGTGCTTGGTGGATTTCTAAAAGTAGGTTTTTCATATTAGAAAGCATAAACTTTTTGGTTCTATACAACTTTTTAATGCTTGAATAAAATTGACGAAATAATAAGTATTGGAAAAATAAAATTACGGGGTAATGTACTTATTTGCCATACTTTATAAGATTTATCTGATAAGTTTATTCTTATTTTAGAGGTAAAGAAAAGCTAAAACAACTCCCTTTGTTTTTTTCACTGTTTACCCAAATTTTTCCCCCATTGTTTTCTACTATTTCCTTACACAATTGTAATCCCAAACCTGTCCCTTTTTCACCACTTGTGCCATAGGTACTGAAGCTGTGATTCTTTTTGAATAATTTATTGACTTGCTCTTCTGTCATGCCCACGCCATTATCTGTTATTTGTAGTATCACAGAGTCTGTTGTTTTTTGGGCTATGATTTTGATTGTTCCTGCTTCATTTGTAAATTTGATGGCATTATTTATAAGATTTCTTAATATCAAACGTAAATGATTTTCATCTGCCCAAGCAGTTGTTTGAGGTGAAACTTCACTAAATAGTGTAATGTTTTTACTTTTGGCTATTTCTGAAAATAAGCTGATTTTTTCTTCTATTATCTTCTGGAGGTTTATTACTGTGGGGTTCGCATCTAAACCTTCCATTTGTGAAATAGACCATTGTAAAAGATTTTCCAAAGTGCTTTGTACATTTTTAACATTTTTATGAAATGTTGGAACAAATTTATCTAATTCGTTAGTAGAAATAGCTCCAATGTTTAATAAATCTAAAAAACTTACCAAAGAATTAATAGGGCTTCTTAAGTCGTGCCCAAGTATAGCAAAAAGTTTGTATTTGGTTTCATTGGCTTCTGTTAGACTTTCTGTTTGGAGCGCAAGTTCTTCATTGATTTGCAAAATTTCTTCCTTCTGCTGAGCAATTTCTTCTTTAGCTTTTTTATGTTTTTGCCTACTTAGAAAGATTCGATATGCTAAAGCTACCACTACCAATAAAATAGCTAATATAAGGTAGATGATGTATTGTTGTAATTGTTGGGCTTCCTTTTCTTTTAGCACTTCTATCTCTCGCATTTTTTTCTCTGTGTTAAGTTGTCTTTCTCTTGCTTTAAGATTATCGGCTTCTAATTGTGTTTTTTGGGCAAGTGTGTAGAGGCTGTCTTGTTTATGTTTATCTTTTTCACGTAGGGCAAGGTTACGCAATCTATCTGCTTCGAGTTGTTTCTCAATGGCAAGTTTGGCATTTTTTTGTCTTTCGGCATCTATGCGTTGTAGCTCGGCATCTTTTTTAAAGGTTTCTTCATTTTTTTTGGCGATTTCATTGTCTTTGTTCAGAATTTCTATTTCTTTTTGTTTTTTCTCTATTTCTACTTTTGCTTCTAAGTCAGCAATGGCTTTGACTCTATCTACATTAAAGATACTATCAGTTGTTAATTTATATAATTCATGATATTCAAGGGCTTTTACATAATCACCTTTAAGTTTATAGCTTTCGTAAAGTGTTTTGCTTGCGTCTTTGATTTCTGCGGGTACTTTGATTTCTTGGGCTATTTGGAGGCTTTTTTGGGCGTATTCTATGCTTTGCTCATAGTCTTGCTGTTGTTGATAAACTTGTGCAAGTCCATTAAGCGGATAGGTAAGTAAACGTTTATCTCCTATTTCTTCTCCTATTTTCAGGCTTTTTTGGTAGTATTCCAATGCTAAAGGATAATTGCCTTGATTTTGGTAAATAATGCCTATGTTATTCAAACTACTACTTATACCTCGTCTATCTCCTAACTCTTCTCTTATTTTCAGGCTTTTTTGGTAGTATTCCAATGCCAAAGGATAATTACCTTGATTACGGTGTATTTGACCTATGTTATTCAAACTACTACTTATACCTCGTCTATCTCCTAACTCTTCTTTTATTTTCAGGCTTTTTTGGTAGTATTCCAATGCCAAAGGGTAATTACCTTGATTGTCGTAAGTAACACCTATGTTATTCAAGCTTATGCCTATATTTTGTTTATCTCCTATTTCTTCTCCTATTTTCAGGCTTTTTTGGTAGTATTCCAATGCCAAAGGGTAATTGCCTTGATTGGCGTAAATATTGGCTATATTATTCAAAATTGCACTTATACCTCGTCTATCTCCTAATTCTTCTCTTATTTTCAGGCTTTTTTGGTAGTATTCCAATGCCAAAGGGTAATTGCCTTGATTGGCGTAAATATTTCCTATGTTATTCAAACTATTGCCCATACCTTTTTTATCCCCTATTTCTTCATATATTTTCAGGCTTTTTTGAAGGTATTCTAATGCCAAAGAGTGATTGCCTTTCGCAAAATTGCCTATTCCAATGTTATTCCAAGCCTGTCCTATTCCTTTCTCGAACCCTATTTTTTCGCTCATCTCAAGGGCTTTTTGGGCAATAGAGATGCAAGTATCAGGCTTGCTATTTCTATACTCAAAAGCAATAGAAGTGAGTGCCATGATGCGGATTGTATCGTGTCTTGCAGTGTTATACACATGCAGGAGACTGTCTAAGGCTTTTTGGTTTTGGGCTTGTGTGAAAGTTGAGAGCCATAGTGATAAAAATAAAACACACAAACACGTATTCAGGGCTGGACGCATTGGGTTATTTTCTATAAAATGATTAGAGTATACTTTACTTTCTGATAAGCAATAATAGTACTTTTTGTAATCAATTCAAAAAAAAATGAGTTTTTTATCAAAGCTACACCTTTATCCCCCAAACCAAGATGTCATCTATTTGTCGTTCTTGGGCTTGGGCTATCCAACTATTGATGGTTTGTTCTAAATTTTTCTGCTGTTCATTGAGGGGTGCTTGGTGAATTTCTAAAAGTAGGTTTTTGAGCCTTGCAATGGTAAATTTTTTTCCTTCTTTGCCTCCAAATTGGTCTTGGAAGCCATCAGAAAAGAGGTAGAAAGTAGTAGGTTCTTCGATAGAGATAGCGTGTTGAGTAAAAAGCCTTTCCGCTTCTCTCTGCTCCCCACCGATGGCTTTTCTATCGCCTCTAATATGAAATAAGGTATTATTTTGAAAATATATGAGAGGGTTGTGCGCACCTGCATAGTGAGCTGTTTTCATTTTTTTATCTACCACCAAAAGGCTTAAATCCATACCATCGCGGTTGTCTGTTTCTTCTTGTTTGAGGGCTATTCTTACTCTTTTGTGCAGTTCATTGAGTATTTCGTTGGCAGTAGTGATGCGCCTGTTTTGTATGATTTCGTCAAGTATTTCGGAGGTGATCATGGTCATAAAAGCCCCCGGTACGCCGTGCCCTGTGCAATCTATGGCGGCAATAATCATTTTTTCTTCTACTACTTGGAAGTAATAAAAATCGCCACTGACCATTTCAAGAGGTTGGAAAAGAATGAAATTTTGGGGTAAGTATTGCTGAAGGATTTCGGAGGTAGGAAGAATGGCTTTTTGAATCCGTTGTGCGTGTGCGATGCTGTCGCGTATGGCTTGGCTTTTGAGGGCTATTTCGTCTTTTTGTTCATTTACGGTGTGTAGTGTGGTTTGTAATTCTTCGTTGATTTGTTGTATTTCTTCTTTCTGAATGGCGAGTTGTTCTTTGGCATTTTTTTCTTTTTGGCGGCTTCGGTAAATAAAATAAGCCAAAATGAGTACGGAACATAAAATAGTGATTACTAAATAATTGATGTACTGTTGTAATTCTTTTTCTTCTTTTTCACTGAGTAGTTCCAATTGTCGTGCTTGGCTTTCTGCTTTGAGTTGTGTTTCTTTTATTTTTAGGTTATCTGCTTCTAATTGTTTTTGTTGGGCTAATATTCTTAGGCTATCTTGTTTGTGTTGGTCTTTTTCTTGGCGTGCCAATGCAAGCAATCTATCTGCTTCGGCTTGTTTTTCGAGGGCAAGTTTGGCATTTTTTTGCCTTTCGGCTTCTATGCGTTGTAGGGCGTTGTCTTTTTCTAAAAGTTCTTTGTTTTTGCTCAGAATACTTATCTCTTTTTGTTTGATTTCGAGGGTGGCTTGGTTTTCTAAGTTGGCTATTTTTTGGGCTTTATCTGCATTGAATACGCTATCGCTTGTATTTTTATAAAGTTCGTGGTAATAAAGGGCTTCAGTATAGTTTTCTTTCAGTTTGTAGGCTTGATAAAGCGTTTCGGAAAGAAGTTTTACCTCTACCAATGCTTTGATTTCTTGTGCTAAAAGCAATCCTTTTTGGGCACTTTCTATGCTTTGGTCATATTCTCCTTGTTTTTGTTGTATTTGGGCAATGCTATTGAGGTTATTGGCGATGCCTCTCTTGTTTTGTATGGCTTCGTTGAGTGGTATTGCTTTTTGTTGGTATTCTAAGGCAAGCGCATAATTGGCTTGTTTGGCATAAATATTCCCAATATTGTTCATGGTTTCTGCCATGCCTCTTTTGTCTTGTATTTCTTGGCGTATCTTTAGGGCTTTTTGGTGGTACTCGAGGGCTAAATCGTCTTTGGCTTGACTTGCATATACAAAACCCATATTGTTATAGCTTATTCCGATGCCTCTTTTGTCATTTACTTCTTCATAAATTTTCAATCCGCGTTGGTGGTATTCTAAGGCAAGGGCATAGTTCGATTGGTTGTTATAAATCACCCCAATATTACTCAAGTTGCCCGCCATATTGATTTTATTCTGAAAACCTTCATTGATTTTGTAGGCACTGAAATAGTATTGCAAGGCTTGTGGGTAGTTGGCTTGGAAGGAATTAATGAGCCCTAAGTTATTATAACAAGCACTCATTCCTGCTTTGTCATTGATTTTTTCAAAAATGACCAATGCTTTTTCGTAGTATGAGCGTGCTATGTTGTATTCTGTTTGTACATAATACCCTACGCCTATTCGGTTATAAGCCCAAGCCTGCCCTCTGATAAATTGGATAGACTCGCTAAGTCGTAATGCTTGGTTACCTAATACAATAGAGGTATCAGGATTGGTACTTCTGTATTCGAAAGCCAAGCCCGTCAGAGCGAATATGCGTATAGTATCGTTTGATGCTGTTTTATATACCTGCATCAAACTATCTATAATCGTTTTATTTTGGGCTTTTGCACTAAAAGTGAGAAGAATGCAAAATAGTAACACAAAATATTTTTTCATATCAAACTATTTTGTTGCAATGTATAAAAACTTTTGTTGAAATCAAGTATATATTGTTTTTCAAAAAAAAACTTTCTGAAATTTGGATATGTTTTCAGAAAGTTTCGATGATTTTTTTTAGAAAATAATCCGAAGGGATTTATTCACCAAATAAATACAGTGTTCCAAATTTTTGCCCTAAAGGAGCTTTAAAAAGAACAACTTCGCTCATTCCTAAAACTGCCTTCAGTTTTCCATCTTTAGCCGAAGTAAAAATTAAGTCAAAAGTTATTTCATCTACTACGGCAATAAGATTTTCTTCCACACCTGTTTTTCCTTTGTACACTATCATTAGTTCGCCTGGGGCTGTTCCTTCTTGCGAATCTTCGGCGATGAGTTGAATATTGGTATCTGGGTCTTCAAATTTTTTCCAAAAACCTTCACGTACATAAGAGAGAACATCTGCCGAAAGAGGGTCTAAGTATTGTACTTTGTCATTTTTAGCGTCTATTTGTAAAAATTCACGTCTTTCGCTTTCCCCTTCATTGTTCACAATCAGTACTATTCCCATAGGCGAAAAACCTACTACTGCTTGGTACTCAAGAGGAAAGGCAGGGGGCAAGAACGAAAACTCGAAAATCATTTCGTCTGGTTTGTGGTTCTGTTTTTTGATTTCTACATAACTAAGAGGACCCATTCCTACACCATAAGCAATGCCCGATATTTTAGAACCGTCCCAATCTACAAGGATAAGTTCTTTGGTTTCGGGGCAAAAGAAACTACCCATTGGCGCGGGAGATTGCGCTTTCGCATTTTGTTTTATGATGAAAAATGAAACAAAAAGGAGTAAAATTATTTTTTTCATGTTTTTTTAATTTATTAATGATTATCACATTCTGAAATAGATAATACGAATAAATCACTTTTAATGCTACTTTTTTTTAAGTAATTTCATAAAGGCATTATATTGGTTTATAGAACTATGTATTAAATTTGTAAGTGATGATTTTTCGCCCTTCTTTTTTGTGTTTCATTAAGTTAGTTTGGGATACTTTCCCAAATAATTGGAGGGTTTTTAGTATTTTCTTGGTTCTTTTTTTCTTGTTTTCAGTTGCTAATGCCCAATTGCCCTATAAAGAAAAAAAAATAGTATGGACAGAAAAAGCCATTGTTTTAGATTCGCTTACTTTACTCCAACAAAGTATTAGTCTATCAGGGGTAGATACCAACGCGATTAGCTTTGAGTACCAAAGTACAGACAACAGCATTGTTTTGAAAAAAAAAAAACTGACCGATGAAACGCCTGCTTTTGTAACCATTCGATACCAAACCCTGCCTTTTGCTTTTCATCAGCCTCACTTCAAAAGAAACCCCAAAGAATATGACAACCAAAAAATATATGAAGACATAGAGATTTTTGACCCCAAAAATGCTTTTAAAGACCCACGTGAAGAGTTATTTGCTACTCAAGAGATAGAAAAAACAGGTAATCTTACTCGAGGTATTTCTTTTGGTAATACCCAAAGTATTTTTGTGAACTCTGCGCTCAATTTGCAATTAGAAGGCAAACTCAGCAAAGACATACGCCTCAAAGCCGCCATTTCTGACCAAAATATCCCTTACCAGCCCGATGGCAATACTCAACAAATACAAGAATTTGACCGTGTTTTTGTAGAGTTAAGCCACCCCAACGCTACCCTTGCTGCTGGCGATATCGTACTACGCAATGCCGATAATTATTTTCTAAAATACTATAAGAATGTGCAAGGAGGGCAACTTACACTCCGTTATTTCAAAGATTCTCTCCAGAACAATACCCATAGCCAAGTAGCCATAGGGGTAGCCAAAGGAAAATTTGCCTCTATCAGCCTCAATGCCATAGAAGGCGTACAAGGTCCTTATCGCTTATCGTTGCCCAATGCTAATTTTTTGATTGTTCTTGCTAATTCCGAAAAAATATTCATTGATGGGCGTTTGCTGAGGCGTGGTTTCAATGACGATTATACCATTGACTACAACACGGGCGAGGTCTTTTTTACGCCCAATGTGCTCATTACCCGTTTTACACGTATCAGAGTAGATTTCGAATATGCCGACCGCCTCTACAATCGCCCCATTATTACCGCTTCACATCAGCAAAAAATAGCTAAGGGTAGCCTTTGGGTAGGCTTTTATCAGGAAGCCGACAATGTGCAAAACCCGCGCGGCATTTCTCTTTCCGCACAAGACCAACAACGCCTCAATGAAGCAGGTGATGACCCTTCGTTGGCACTCATCAGTGGGGTAGATTCAGTGGAATTTGTTGCGGGTCAAATACGCTATGCGCGCCGCGATACTACACTCATCAATGGGCAAAGATTTAATGGCGTTTATATTTACAGTACGCGCCCCAATGAGGCTTTTTTCAGAGTAGTTTTTGCCAATGTAGGACAAGGAAAAGGCGATTACATACAGCTCAATACTACCCTCAATGGGCAAGTATTTCAATGGGTAGCCCCTATCAATGGAGTGCCTCAAGGTAGTTTTGCCCCCATTCGAATATTGCCTACCCCTACCAAAAAACAAATGACGGCAATGCGTTGGGAAATGCCTATTTTGCAAGAAAAAGCACAATTTTGGCTTGAAGCTACCTTCACAGACAACGACCTCAACCTCTTTTCCACACGCGACAATGACGACAATCAGGGTTGGGCTTCTTGGGTTGGGTATAGACAAAAAAATGCGAAAAATTTTTTTTGGCAAGTAGATTATGAATTCAATAGTCTCTTTTTTAACCCCATTGACCGCTTTCGTAGCATAGAATTTGACCGCGATTGGACACCCGCCACACAAGATACCGCAACCGCTGAAAACCAAATTTATAGGTTCATGGTGGGTTGGAAAAAACCACATCTTCAACCTTTTATTGATTCCTTGCAAGCATTAGTACCCACAGGGTATCGTGCCGAAGACATAGAAAGACCTATCTATGGACAAATTTTTCAACAAGAACATTGGATATACCAAGCCAATTACCGCCAAAATGGAGACAAAGTAAATGGGTGGCAACAACTTTTCAGTGCCGAAAAATGGTGGAAATGGCTACGATTCAAAACCCAAGTCTTTTGGCTTTCTAACCAAACCCCTCAGCTCGAAAGTGAGTGGCAACGAATGACCACAGAGTTCGCTTTTCCCTTCGGAAAAAAACAAGATAAAAGTATAGGTTATGTATTCCAATGGGATAAAAATACACTCAAAAACCCTCTAAATGACTCAATAGTAGGCACATTGATGAATTTTGAGGAACATCGCTTTTTTTTCAAACAACAAAGCAAATATTTTAATCTATACACTGATTACGCCTACCGACAAGATTATAACCCACAAGAGGGTTTGTTGCAATTGGGCAATACTTCGCACACAGCACAACTACACCTACAAGCACAAGGGCTACAAATAAGGGTTAATTATAGGCAAATGAGCACTTTTTTAGCTAACCAAAGCGATGCAAAATCTGAAGAAAACCTTACCACAAGATTGGATTGGACAAAGAGTTTTGCCAAAAAAAGTATCGTTTCTGAACTTACCCTCACCACCTCTACAGCACAGGAACTACGCCGCGAGTTTAGTTATTTGCCCATCAACAACCGCGAAGGTACACACACTTGGCGCGATGACAATGGCGATAATATCCAAGATTTGAATGAGTTCTACATAGCCCTGAACCCTGATGAGCGCAATTTTATTAAAATATTTATACCCACAAACGAGTATATCAGTGCCTATGCCAATGGTTTTATATATCGTCTGCAACTTACTGCGCCTAAACATTGGAGAGGAATTGTAGGAAAAATCTCTAATAATCTATCTTGGAGTATCAACAAGCGCATACAAGACAATGACCTTTGGCAACGGTTTATTCCCTTTGCCGAAACTGCCCAAGAAAACCAAACTTTGTCTTTGCAAAATAACCTTCGCAATACGCTATTTTTACATCGCAATAATCCTGCCTTTGGCATAGAATTTTCCTTCGCACAAATTCGCCAAAAACAATTACTCACCAATGGTTTTGAGGCACGCCTGCAAGAAGAATATAAAATCATCATACGAAAAAATGTATTGACGAATTGCAATATTAGGCTTTTATTAGGAGAAAAAACAACCGAAAACAGTTCTGATTTTTTACTCAACCGTAACTATAAACTCTTAGCCCAACAAGCCCAAATAGAATTTGCTTTTCAGCCCAGCACTTATTTCAGAATGATAGGCAGTTATTCTTTTAGCCCTAAAAAAAATATAGCCACGCCCGACAATGCCGAAACGCTCAACAGCCACCAAGCAAGTTTCGAGATAAGATGGAATAAACTCAGCGACCGCAATTTTGTGGCTCAAATTCGATACATAGACAACCAATTCATTGGCGAAACGAACAGCCCCATTGGTTATGAAATGCTTGAAGCCCTACAACCCAACCGCAATTGGCTTTGGTCGGTGCAATGGCGGCAACGCATCATCAATGGCTTACAGCTCAACTTGGGCTACGAAGGCAGACAAAGCCAAAACCGCCCCGTAGTGCATTTAGGTAGAGTACAAATTACTGCACTGTTCTGAAAACAAATGCCAAAGTTTTAAAATTTTTACATTACCTTTGCCTATAAATATAGAAAATATGAACCTGTTACAAAAATATTTTCCTGAAATAGAAACCCCTACGCTTGAAAAATTTCAACAATTGGAAGCTATTTATCGTGAGTGGAATGCTAAAATCAACCTTATTTCACGCAAAGATATCGATTTTTTATACGAAAAACATTTTTTACACTCCTTAGCCATTGCCAAAATCATAGCATTTCAGCCAATGGCGCGCGTATTAGACTTGGGTACGGGCGGAGGTTTTCCGGGCATTCCTTTAGCTCTTTTTTTCCCAAAAACAGAATTTGTATTAGCAGATTCCATAGGAAAGAAAATACAGGTGGTACAAAATATCATAGATGCCTTAGAAATAAACAATGCCAAAGCCATCAACAGCAGGGCTGAAAAAATAGACGAACAATACGACTTTATAGTGAGCAGAGCCGTAGCCCCTGCCTATGAATTGATGAAATGGACACAGGGTAAATTCTTGAAAATGTACAATCACTCACTGAAAAATGGAATTATATGCCTCAAAGGAGGCGACCTACAAGAAGAAATACAAGGCATAAAAAAAACAACTAAAGTATGGGATATACAAACTTTTTTTGAGGAAGATTTTTTCACAACCAAAAAAATACTTTACATCCAAATGATTTAACAGATATGTGGCAAAAAATAGTAGAAAAACTAAAAAACAGAAACACTCAAATCGGTATTGCAGTCGCTTTTTTCACTTTCAGCACTGCCGCATTGGTCTATATTTACCAAATTTTATATACCGCTAATTTTCAAGTAGGTAAAAAAGAAATGTACCTTTACATACCTCAGAATGCAACCTTTCAAACTCTTTTGGATAGCTTAGAAAAACACAAAATTGTACACGAAAAGCTCTCTTTTGCTTTCTTAGCCAAATTGATGAACTACCAAGACAATATCAAAGCAGGCAGGTACAAAATAGAACCTAATATGGGCAATTTAGCCCTAATACGCATGCTTCGCAACGGTGAGCAAGCTCCCTTAGAGGTAGGTTTTCACAATGCAAGAGTTAAACAAGATTTAGCCAAAAAAGTAAGTAAATACCTCAATTTTTCCGAAGCAGCACTGCTCTCACTCTTAGAAAAGCCAGAAATAGCCAAAAAATATGGCTTCGATACAACCAATATCATGTGTATGTTTTTGCCCAATACCTACCAACTATATTGGACTACCTCCCCTGAGCGTTTTTTAGAGAGAATGCACCACGAGTACGAAAAATTTTGGACAGAAAGCCAACGCCAAAAAGCCAAAAAAATAGGGCTTACTCCTATTGAGGTTGGTATTTTAGCCTCTATAGTGCAAGCCGAAAGCAACAAAGAAGATGAAAAACCACGTGTTGCAGGGGTTTATATCAATAGGTTAAAGAAAAATATGTTACTCCAAGCCGACCCTACTGTTATCTTTGCTTGGCGCGATTTCAGCATTAAACGTGTATTAGAAAAGCATATACTCATCAATTCGCCCTACAACACATACAAAAACAAAGGACTTCCACCCGGTCCTATCAATCTGCCTTCGGTTGCCTCTATCAATGCAGTACTGAATTATGAAACGCATAGTTACTTGTACTTTTGTGCCAAAGAAGACTTTTCGGGGTATCATAATTTTGCTAATGATTTAGCTACGCACAACCGAAACGCACAGAAATACCAAAATGCACTCAATAAAAAAGGAATTTATAAATAGTTACCTCAATGATTAGAAAACTCATATTTTTCGCCCTTTTATCTTCATTTTGCCAAATCTTACTTTTTGCTCAAAACAATATGATATTGGTAAAAGGAGGGCATACTACTATCGGAAATGAAAAAGGAAATGAAAACGAAAAACCACTTATTGATGTAGATATTGAGGATTTTTATTTGGATAAAAATTTAGTAACAGTCGCTGAATTCCGAAAATTTGTAAAAATAAACCGTTATATCACAGAAAGCGAATTGTATGGAGGTTGGCACTACGACAGCCAAAAAAAGGAATGGGTACAAAGCCTTGATTATACATGGGAATACCCACAAGGAAAAAATAAACCCAAAGCACAAGCACACGAGCCTGTACGTATGGTCAGTTGGAACGATGCAAAAGCCTACGCCAATTGGATAGGAAAACGATTGCCGACTGAGTTTGAATGGGAGTATGCATTCAAAACACTACCTGATAGTTTTGCAGATACGCAAGGAGCACCTTGGCAATGGTGTAGCAATTGGTTTAAAATGTATGAAGAAAATACCTACTATCAACAAAAAATACTCAATCCTGAAAAATCACTTAAAGGAGGTTTGTTTATAGAGCAAACACCACAAGAATTTAGAGTATCGCAACGCAATGCGGCTATCCCTGAAAAAGCCATGATGTATTTTGGAATCCGTTGTGCAAAAGATGTGAGTGAGTAGTGTATGTAACCCTCAGGTTATGCAACTATTTCACTCGACACATCATAACATAGATTCCAAATATTTAAAATAATCGTCCTTATTTGTGTATACTTTTGTATCTTTGCATTATGCAAAAATATCCACTTGGCATACAAGATTTTGCCCGTTTGCGCACTGAAGGCTGTGTATATGTGGACAAAACCGCCCAAA
>RDZE01000032.1 GCA_004293905.1 Cytophagales bacterium
CCCGATGCGAGGATGAAGAAAGACTTCTTCGGGTAGGTGGGTAATGGGGTTTCCTCCTAAATCTATCCACATAAGATTTGGCGCATCTAACAAAGCTATCGGAAATTCAGTTAGTCGATTATCGCGCAATAAAATATCGTGCAATTTTTCCATTTTTTCCCAACCACTTTCGGGGAGTTTTTCGAAGTGGCAATTATTTAAATGTAAATATAAAATAGAAGGTATTTTTAAGATTTCATCAGGGAATTTTAATAAAGGATTACCGCTTAATCTTAGTTGAGTTAGACTTTGCAGTCGCTCAAAATTAGCAGGTAAGGTTTGTATGAAATTGTATTCTGCTTCGAATTGAAACAACTTTTCCAAATAAATTAAGTTAGCAGGTAATTGTTGGATGGTATTGTGGTTGGCTACCAATTGTTCAAGTTGGGTTAAGTTGGCTATGCTTTCCGATAATTCAGGTATTTGATTGTGTTCAATATCTAATAAAGCAAGATTACCAAGTTCATAAAGTTCTATAGGTAAGTCTTTTATATTATTTTTCCCTATAAATAACTGAGTTAAATTTTTTAAAGAGCCTATTTCAGGGGGTATTACAGAAATTTGATTGTTTCTTAATGCTAAACTGCGTAGTTTTTCGAGTTCAAAAATAGATTTTCCAATTGTCGCAATACCATTTTTTGACAAGCCTAAAAATTCTAAATTTTTGAGATTAGAAATATGTTCAGGTACTTTACCCAAAAAATTTGCATTTGCATCAAATGCGTATAGGTTTGTAAGTTGAAAGAATATTTCTTGAGGTATTTCTTTGAGGTTGTTTTTATTGAGTTCTAAGCGATGTAATTTTGTCAGATTGGCTACAGACTTAGGCAAAGTATCAATGCCCAATGAGTCAAGGTGCAGTGTTTCAAGGTTTACAAATCTATCAATATCTTTTGGGACTTTAATTCTTAAATCCTCACCATCTTTGTTTATTTTTAATTCATCTACTAAAATATACCAGTTATTAACATGCTTGATATTTTCAACTTCCATATCATATTTCAAACAATAATATACATTTTTATGAAGCATTTCAGCAATTTTCTTATTATAAACTTTGGTCTTTAGGTATTGAAAAACCATGTCAGGGTTTGATTGCTCTCCAAATAATAGGTGTCTAATCTCTATCTCACTTAATTCTTTTTCCATGTTAATAATCAAATTTAAATCTTGCAATATTACTTGTATATTCACTTATGGCTGAGTATAAAGAACTTCTTGTACTCAACACTTTAACAAAAAAATCGTGCTTAATTCCAATGTCTTCTAGATATTTAAAACTCGGTTTTACACAATTTTCAAATGAATGCCAATTTCCTCTATCATACTGAACCATGTAATACACATTGAACTCAACATTTGGATATTGCGCTTTCAGATTAGCCAAAACGCCTGTGCAAACAGGTGTATTTTTTAATTTAGGGTGTTTAGAGTTAAAACAATGGCATGGGCTAAATTTGATTAAAATATCAACTCTTTCAACAGGCTCATAATCTGCTTCATATTTTACTTTTAAATTGTCAAATTGTTCGTTAAATGCATCTTCTGCATGAAAACTTTTATCTTTATTGTTGTCATTAGGGTCAGCCCTCTTGGAGTTTGTCAGCCAGTCCGTTTGTTTGTTAATTGATTTTCTGTTACAATTAAATACCCACGTTATCCAAGTCAATCCATTACCATCATTTCCTCGATGATGTAGTGCAGTTTCCGCCAGTCCTTCTATAGCATCCTCACAAGGGTCTTTTTCCTCCTTACCTTTCCCAAAACTAATGAGTACATTATTTCCACTCTCTGTTACACTCTCCACGCTGTAGCCATTTTCTTTGAGGCCCAGCATCTAAACAAAGCAAGATTAGTAATTATTAATCGTATAATTTATATGTTATGATAAAAAATTATGCTAATAATAAAAGTACAAAACTGCTATCAGATTTTTTTATGTATACTGAATTACCGTAAAATAAATAGGCATACCCAATGTGATATTGAAGGGAAAAGTAACGCCTAAAGCCATCGGAATATACAAACCGGGGTCTGCTTTGGGGGCAGCCAAACGCATAGCCGCAGGCACTGCAATATAAGAAGCACTCGCCGCCAAAATAGCAAACATAAACCGATTGCCTACTTCAGCACTGATAAAACCGCTCAACCAAGCAACCAACACGCCATTGAGCAAGGGGGCAAGCAAGCCAAAAAAACTCACAAAAAGACCATACTTTCGAAAAGTAGCAAAGCGTTTTGCCGTAACCATGCCCATTTCTAAAAGGAAAATAGCCAAAAAACCCTTAAAAATATCCGTAGTAAAAGGTTTTATTCCTTCGGCTTGTTTGGCATCAGAAATAAGTCCAATGACCAAACTACCCAAAATCATCAATACACTGCCATTGGTAAAAGAGTGTCGTACAATTTCGGCTAAATTATTTTCTCCTTTTCTATCTTTGTTATAGTGCATTATCAAAATAACCCCAACAATAATCGCAGGCGACTCCATCAATGCCATCACCGCCACCATGTGCCCCCCAAAAGAAAGTTTTTGCACCTCTAAAAAAGCCGTAGCCGCTACGAAGGTAACCGCACTCACTGAGCCATAGGCGGCTGCTACTGCCGCTGCATCATCGGTCTTTAGGCGTGTGCGAAGAATAAAAAAACTATAGAAGGGAATGAGGCTTGCAATACACAAACCAAACAATAAGGAATAGGCTATTTCCCAAGAAAATGTACCTAAAGCCAACTCTTGCCCCCCTTTGAAGCCAATAGAAAAAAGCAAATACAGCGATATAAACTTAACCGTATGAGGCGGTATTTCTAAATCGCTCTTGAGCAAACTTGCAATGACCCCTAACAAGAAAAATAGAAGTGTAGGATTGGTAATGTTAGAAAGTAGTAAATGAAAATCCATAAAAGGAGGGGTTTAGTTGATAAAATGCCGTAAAGATAAATAAAATACGCTTCGCAAAACAACTTTTATCTTTTCTCTCCATTTTATATATTTGTGACTCGAACCCACCAATTTAAAAAACAATGAAAGCAAAACCAAATTTTGATTTTTTTAGAACAACCATGCCCAAAACAAGAAAAGCAGATTTTTATTTGGGTTGTTTAGAAGGCTCTGTATTTATCGATTTCAACTACTCCTCCAAGAGAAGAATTTATCTCTGTAGAATTTCCTTTGATGGATTTGGCTGTTGCAATATCGATAGTAATGATGTAATTTGTTTAGATGAGCAGTCCTCCAAAGAGTTTGTCAACGAAATTGACAAAGACGAGCTAAATCAAGAAAAAATGACAAAACTTGTTTTGGCACTGATTCAGCTCAACAAAAGTAATATTTGGCAAGATGCACTCAAGCAATACGGCTTTATATAAAGAAAAAAAACGCCCAACAATATTGGGCGTTTTTGATGTTAAACAAATGTATACAACGAAATAGTAAAATATATTTATGAAGTTTGTTCTTCTTGCATTTCGTACTCTTCTATAGGCAAACAAGTACAAACCAAGTTTCTATCTCCATAGGCATTGTCTATCTTACTTACAGGAGCAAAATATTTATTATTTCGCAAGTAAGGCAGAGGATAAGCCGCTTTTTCGCGCGTGTAAGGTCTGTTCCATTGGTCGTTCATAATTACTTGCGCCGTATGAGGTGCTTTCACAATGACGTTGTTGTCTTTTGGATATTTGCCTTGTTCTATCTCTCTTATTTCTTCCCTTATTTGCAATAAAGCATCGCAAAAGCGGTCTAATTCTTCTTTGTTTTCGCTTTCTGTAGGCTCTATCATCAGCGTACCTGCCACAGGGAAAGACACCGTAGGCGCGTGGAAACCATAGTCCATAAGGCGTTTGGCAATGTCGGCTACTTCTATGCCTGCTGTTTGCTTAAACTCCCTACAATCTACGATGAACTCGTGCGCACAAGTGCCATTCACACTTGTATAAAGGATTTTATAGTCTTTTTCCAGACGTGCTTTTATGTAGTTGGCATTTAAGATAGCTGTTTCAGTAGCTTTTTTCAGTCCATCTGCACCCATCATAGCGATATAAGCATAAGAAATAGTAAGAATACTTGCACTTCCCCAAGGGGCAGCCGATACAGCCGTTGTACCTTCTTCTGCCATTTCTACTACGGCATGTTTGGGTAAAAAAGGCACTAAGTGTTTGGCTACACAAATAGGACCCATACCCGGACCGCCGCCGCCGTGCGGAATACAGAAAGTTTTATGAAGATTAAGGTGGCAAACATCAGCCCCAATAATGGCAGGACTCGTAAGCCCTACTTGAGCGTTCATATTAGCACCGTCCATATATACCTGCCCCCCAGCCTCGTGTATAGTGTGGCATATTTCTTGGATAGCCTCCTCAAAAACACCGTGCGTAGAAGGGTAAGTAACCATCAAACAAGAAAGATTTTCTTTGTGTTGGGCTGCTTTTTCTTTAAGGTCTGCTACATCTATGTTTCCTTTTTCGTCTGTTTTCACTACTACCACCTGCATACCCGCCATAACAGCACTTGCGGGGTTCGTACCGTGCGCCGATGCAGGAATCAGAGCGATATTTCTATGCGTTTGTTTGCGGTGTTCGTGGTAAGCGCGTATAGTCATCAGTCCTGCATATTCGCCTTGTGCCCCCGAATTAGGTTGCAAAGATACTCCAGCAAAACCTGTGATTTCGGCAAGCCATTTTTCTAACTCTTTGAAAAGTTGTTGGTAGCCAGCCGTTTGGTTGAGCGGAGCAAAGGGGTGCATACCGCCCATTTCGCGCCAAGTTACGGGCATCATTTCTGTAGTCGCGTTCAGTTTCATGGTGCAAGAGCCCAATGGAATCATCGAATGTACCAAAGAGATGTCTTTGTTTTCTAATGATTTCATATAGCGAAGCATGGCATGCTCTGAATGGTAACTATGGAAAACAGGGTGGGTGAGGTAAGCAGAAGTACGTACTAAATTTTCGGGCAAGCGCAAACTCATGGTCTTGGTTTGGTTGTTCAGGTAGGTAGTAAAAGTGGCTTTGGGTTTGCCAGCAAATACTTTCAAAATTTGTTTTACGTCTTCTATTGTAGTGCTCTCGTCAAGGCTGATGCCTACGGCATTTTTCAAATCGCTTCTGAAATTGAGGCGTGCGCGCTCGGCTGCATTGATGATTTCTTTTTTCGCTTTTTCGCTTTCGAGTATTACCGTAATGGTGTCAAAATGGTTTTTATTGGCAACTGTAAATCCTGATTTTTCCAAACCTAAAGCCAAAAGGCGCGTAAGCCCATAAATTCGTTCAGCGATGGCTCTTAGCCCTTCGGGACCGTGGTATACGGCATAAAAACTTGCCATCACAGAAAGCAACACTTGTGCAGTACAAATATTGGAAGTGGCTTTTTCACGGCGAATGTGTTGTTCGCGGGTTTGTAGTGCCATGCGATAGGCAGGGTTGCCTTCTTCGTCTACCGAAACGCCAATGATTCTACCGGGTATATTTCTTTTAAATTCGTCTTTAGTGGCAAAAAAAGCCGCGTGAGGACCTCCATAGCCCATAGGTACGCCAAAACGTTGCGCTGAACCTACTACAACATCTGCACCCATTTCGCCGGGAGGCTTCAGTATAGTAAGGCTTAGTAAATCAGCCGCTACTACACTATGAATGCCCAACTCTTTAGTAGTCGCAAGCAAAGAGCTATAGTCATATACTTCCCCTTGCGAAGCAGGGTATTGAAGCATCAAACCGAATATATCTTTCTGTGTGAAATCTGTAGTTTCGTGGTTGCCAATGAGCAATTTGATGCCTAAAGGATTGGCGCGCGTGCGAAGTAGGTCAATCGTTTGGGGGTGGCAATGTTCTGAAACAAAAAAGGTATGGGCATCTTTTTTATCACTTTTTTTATTATGAAAAAACATCGTCATTGCTTCAGCAGCGGCGGTTCCTTCATCTAAAAGTGAAGCATTGGCTATTTCCATACCCGTAAGGTCAATCACGAGTGTTTGAAAGTTGATAAGAGCCTCTAAGCGTCCCTGTGCTATTTCAGCTTGGTAAGGCGTGTAGGCAGTGTACCAACCCGGATTTTCGAGTATATTTCTCAAGACAACATGAGGCGTGTAGCAGTCATAGTAGCCCATACCGATATAAGATTTGAATACCTTATTTTTTTGGGCTAATTGTTTGAAATCTTTCAGAAATTGGTATTCTGTTTTTGCTTTGGGCAAATTCATAGCTTTTTTGAGGCGTATGGAAGCGGGTATCGTTTTCTCGATGAGGCTTTCTACACTTTCTACTCCAATGGTTTGGAGCATTTGGGCTATGTGGGCTTTATGGGAGTTGTTGTGTCTATGTTCAAATTTTTCGTTTGGTAGCAAAGAAATAGTCATATCTATTTGTATTTTTTTATGCGCAAATTTACTACTTTTGAAAGAATTTGAGCAACGAAAAGGTTTAAAATAATTTTTGTTTTCTTTTATGCGTGATTATAGTGCGTTTCTGATGCCTTTGTTTATCAGCTTGGGTATTTTGCTTGGTTTGCAATATGGCGTACCTCAATGGGGGTTGTTCCATGCGCAACAATGGAGTTTATGGGTGTTGGTGAGCGTTATGGCAGGTTTGAGCCATCAGGCTTTTTTGTATGTGAGCCGTACTACACCCCAACAAATTGCAAATGCGTTTTTACTTTCTATTGTAGTGCGTTTTTTTGTGAGCATCATTTTTTTATTTGTGTACCTCTATCTGAAAGTAGAGCATAAATTTTTATTTGTAGGCTTGTTTTTTATGCTCTACATCTTATTTACCGTATCCGAAGTATTATTTTTGCTACAAAAATTGGGTAGTTTTAAAAAAACGGAATAATCAGGTATTTTTAAAATTTTGCTCCAAATCCAATAAATATTTCTTTCTCCAAAGCCCACCGCCGTAGCCT
The DNA here is from genome assembly GCA_004293905.1 of Cytophagales bacterium. GTDB lineage: Bacteria > Bacteroidota > Bacteroidia > Cytophagales > Microscillaceae > RDZE01. The sequence goes on from RDZE01000032.1 coordinate 6,929, forward strand.
GTTAGCTGTCCATCAGAGCCTATCACCCTATGGCAAGGAATGAGAATCGAGATTCTGTTCATACCATTGGCGTTTGCAACTGCTCGAGTAGCGGTAGGGTGTGCTATGGCTTCTGCTTGTTGTTTGTAGGTTTTAGTGCTCCCATAAGGAATTGCTTGCAGTGCTTTCCATACCATTTGTTGGAATGGAGAACCGGGCGATGTCAGTGGGACAGTGAATGCCTTTCTTTTGCCCTCAAAATATTCTTCAAGTTGTACTTTGAGTGTATCTATATGAGGGTTACTACCTTGTATGATGGTTGCTTTGAAGTATTTTGCAATGCTTTTTAGTTCCGTTTCGAGCATTTTTCGGTCGCTAAATTCCAATAAACAAACGCCTGCTTCTGTAGCACAAGCAATCATTGTTCCTAAGGGCGATTCTATTCTTTGTAGGTCAATGATTTTTTGCGATTTACTGTTCTTGGGCGAAACCCCAAAAATGGCTTTGAAAGAATCGCCAAAACCGCTCAATGACTCAAACCCTATATCGTAGGCAGTTTCTGTAACCGATTCGCCATTTTGCAACTTTTTGAATGCAGAGTTAATTCTGAACATTCTTTGGTAGGCTTGGAAAGTCATGCCATGATTTTTAAGAAACCACCGCCTTATGTGGTTCGGTTCTAAACCTCTTTTTACTAAATCATAGTCCTTGAATTTAATGCTTGGGTTTTCCGATAAATCATCTATGAGTTGTTTGATATAAAGAGGCGTTTCGTTGGGTTTTTCCAAAGGGTGGCATATTTTGCAGGGTCTATAGCCTTTAGAGATGCACTCTTTGGAGGAGGTGAAAAACTCTACATTTTCTATTTTGGGCTTTCGAGCGGTGCAAGAAGGGCGGCAAAAAATACCTGTAGTTTTGACTGCCATAAAAAAAATACCCTCAAAAGTTGTGTCTTTACTTAATGAAGCTTCATACATGAGTTCGTGTGTTAGTTCCATATCATATATAGTTATATTGATGAATAAAAGTTTTAGCAAAGATACTACATTAGGGTAGGGGTTTGCAACCGAAAAATTGACAACTATTTTTATTCGAGAAAATAATGTAGTTTTGCTAAAAATACTACCTTTGTAAATGCACAAAGTCGATAAAATTTCGTTTTATTTTCAAAAGTCAGACTTTCTCTTCCCCCTCTCCTTATGAAATGGTTGCATTGTATTCTTGTAATGAGTTGTATTGTAGGCTTTAATTTCTATTTACAAGCACAAACTCAAATTTTTGAAGGAGCTACCAACGTAGGAGCTACTGCCATTGCGCCCTACCCCGAAAGAGAACTTTGTGGTACGGGCATTACACTGACAGCAAACAATGCTGGTGCTACCAATTATAAGTGGTTCGTAGAAGGGGCACTCATTAGTAGTAGCAATACGCATACAGTTACCCCCGTAGAAATTAATACTTACAACGCAGGAGTAGGCTACGCTACCTACAGTGTACGTGCTTTCGATGCAGGCGGCACACCCGTAGGAGCAGAGGTATATGTGATTTACTATATTCGCTCTGCGGCTACCATTACTTACACAGGCTCTCCTACATTTTGTACCAGTGGTTCTGTATTATTAACTGCTACTGTGCCCAATGGCTCACCTACTTATCAATGGTATCGCAACAGTACATTGATTGTCGGGGCAACTGCCAGCACCTACAATGCCACTCTTGGTGGCGATTATTTTGTGATGACGAATTATGGTTGTGGTAGTTTTAGCTCTCCTATAGTAACAGTAACCGAAGTTACAGGTGCTCCTTCTGGATTAACACTTAGCTCGGCTGATGGTACTAATCGGCGTTGTGCGGGGGGGAGTTTGCAACTCAACTCATCTTTGGCAGTAGGCGCGCAGGTATCGTATCAATGGTACAGAGGCAGTGTAGCTCCGGGCAATGAAATCGTAGGTGCTACCTCTAATACCTATACCGTAGGCAGTGCCGAAGTATTGCCTACTACTTATTGGCTTCAAGCTACTAACGGCTGCGGAAGCACAAGCGCATCATTAACAGTAAGCGCAGATGCAGCCCCTACAGCCTTAAATGTTCCAAGTCCTACGCCCTCGAGCACCATTTGCGAAGGACAAACCGCTACTTTGCAAGTAGTAAGCGTTACTAATTCAGGAAGCGTAATTTTGGGCTATGAATGGTACAAAGATGGGGTATTGGTAGCCAATAGTCCAAGCAATTTATACACTGCCACAGAAAGTGGTACTTATACGGCAAAAGCCTACAATAAATGTGGAAGTACCCCTTTTTCAACTGCCAGAGTCGTTACCGTAATCAAACCTCCTACTACAGCATTCATTGGCTTCGACGATTCACCCACATTGGGTTGTGGTAGAACTCAAGTGCGCCTCTATGCCAATTCTAACGGAACTCCCTCTGGATTGATTGTTTATGATTGGTATCTCAATAATGTTTTGGTACATACAGGGGCTTTTTATGATGCAACTTCAGTAGGCTCTTATTATATCACTGCGCGCGAAAATTCTGGACTTAATTGTGCTACACCCATACAGTCAAGTGCTATTAGTGTAACTACGGTTTCGTCCCCACCTACCAATGTTTCTTTTAAAATAGTCAATTCTAATCCTTGTGGTGGCAATGTAGAGTTCGAGGCACAAGCCTCAGGCGAAGTGAGTGCTTTCCAATGGTACAAAGATGGGGCAATCGTGCTCACTACACTTTCTAAAACGTATACCGCCACACTCAGCGGGGTTTATTCTGTAAGGGCTATCAATGCTTGCGGCAATACCCCCCAAACTACAGGCATTGCAGTCAATATCAATGTATCTGCTCTTACACAACCCAATATAGTACTCATAGGAGGAACAAATACGACTTGCAAAGGCGCAAAAATCACCCTCAGCGCGCAAGTATCGGGCAATATAGGCGTACCTACTTATCGCTGGTTTCGAAACAATCAACTCATACAAGGCGCAACCAATGCCACTTATGATGCCACCGAATCGGGTAACTATGTGGTAGAAACTGCCGATGGAGCTTGTGCAAAACTTTCTAACCCACAAGAAATTATCATACAAGAAGTACCCGATGTGATTCTTTCGCACAGTGGTAAAACTAAATTTTGCGAGGGCGATAGCCTCATTATCAAAGCACTTTCTAACGACAACACACTCACTTATACTTGGTCTATAGGTACGCAGGTAGTTGGTACAGGCAACACTTATGTAGCCAAAATAGTAGGGGCATACATCATCAATCTGACTGCTAAAAATGTATGTGGAGGCACTAAAACCTATTCTTTAGCCTTAGAAATCACCTCTAATAACCCTCCCAAAGTAGAAATCGTAAATGGCAATTTACGTACTTTGGAGTCAGCACTCTATTATCAATGGCGTTTTAATGGAAAACCCATTGTAGGAGCTAACACATCTACACATACTCCCTTAGACGAAGGGCTCTACTCCGTAGTACTTACCAATCAGATTGGCTGTTCGCGAGTTTCCGAAGAAATTAACATCAAAGGAAAAAGAAATACAGAACAAAGCGAATGGGTTTGGATTAGCCCTAACCCCAATGTAGGTAATTTCGAAATCAGCATTCTCAGTGCTGAAAATAGCACCATCGCTCTTTACGATAATCAAGGCAGATTGGTAGTAGAAAAAAATATCATTAAACACAACACAACCTCTACCGAAGAAAGTATACAACTCAGCAATATTGCGCGAGGGTTGTACGTACTTAAAGTAATTTCAGGAGGAAGAACCACCCAAAAAAGAATTATTGTTCAATAAATGCCTTCGATACGTGATATGCAAAAGATGATTCAATACCAAAAAGAAACCTTTTCCGAAGCAACCATGCTCAGTAGAAGCCAACAATTTTATCATTGGCTTGATGGCAGACGTACCGTAAGAGAATTTTCTGACCAACCCATTCATAAGGCAGTCATAGAGAATATTATTTTAGCCGCCTCTACTGCCCCCTCTGGCGCACACAAACAACCTTGGTTCTTTTGTGCCGTATCTGACCCCGCCATCAAAAAAGAAATTAGAACCTTAGCAGAAAAAGAAGAGTACGAAAATTACCATGGGCGTATGTCAGAAGAATGGCTCGATGACCTCAAAGTATTTGGGACTGATTGGCATAAACCTTTTTTAGAAATAGCCCCTTGGCTCATTGTCATTTTCCGAAAAAGCTATGAAATAGACGAAAACGGCAAAAAACACAATAACTACTATGTGCAAGAATCGGTAGGCATTGCTACAGGGCTTTTACTTTCTGCCATTCATCAAGCAGGCTTAGTAGCACTCACGCATACCCCAAGCCCTATGAATTTTTTAGCCAAAATACTCAATAGACCTGCCGAAGAGAAGCCCTTTTTGCTCATACCCGTAGGTTATCCTGTGGCAAATACACAAGTACCCGACCTGAAAAGAAAAACACTTTCAGAAATGAGTTATTTTTACGAATAACAATAAAATGATAAAACCTACCAATTCAGCCAATAGGTCAATTTTAGCACCAAAGCCCTGTTTTTAGTACGAAAATCATCAGGGAAATAATTATCTGTATAAACAATAAACAAATCTGAAACAGGTTTGAACCGCCATTGGAAACGAGCGTTCAAATTCACATTATCACTTTGGTTGTTATACTGCATAAAAAGCGTGAAAAACAAACTACGTGTAAAAGTAAAATCTATGCGAGGACTGATGAGCAACAAATCAGCGGTAGAGTAGGGGGCAGGGAGCGCAATCTGATTATAACTCATACTCAGCGAAAAACTGCCATAAGGTTGCACCCGATAAGCCATATTCCCCTCCACATTGAACAATGTACCATTATAATAACCCTGATACCCCGAACTAATCCCCCAAGTGAATAATTTACGATAGTTAGAATTAAAACTTGCATAAATGGCTTGCGTAGTATATTCAGTGCCACTCAACAAAGGAATACCTCCTGTATTGCTTGGGTCAAAATCGAAAAACAAACGAATATACTCATTGCCCGCATACACTCCAAACGAAGAAGTATTCATAAACTCTATTTCATAAGAAAGCTCCGTATATTGGTCAGTGAGTTTCCATTCCGTATCCCAAAAGAAATTAGTATAAATACCCGGACCGTGATTATTGATAATAGGGTTCTCTTTTTTAGGATAAAAACGGTAGAAAATAGAAGGCTCTAAACGCCAATGATTTTTACGTGGCACAAACCCAACATCTGCCTGATAGTTTTTACCTACATATTCATGATTCCAAGAAATAGTCCAATTGGGCGTTTTGTATTGCAAAAATGAAGCGTGGGCATATTGTTCGTGTAAATTTTTGGGGCTAAGGCTTTGGTGGTAAAAAAACTTCCCAATCCACCTACCATTTTTTGAAGCCAAGTTATAATCTAACCCTATCACTCTGTTAAAATCTCTTTCGTTCCAAATAAACTCACTCACACTATCAGAAGTAGTTTGCCTATTGACGGCAATAAAAGCAATATTCGAGCGGTCAAAAACCTTGCGTTGTACGGCTGCTACAGTATAATTTTGCCCCTCTATACCCTTTGTTGGTACTCTTGTGGTTTGCATATTCAGCAAGCCAACACGCCAATTTTTATTCAATTTACCACTCAAGCGCAAACCATAAGCGATAGGGTTTTGAACGATTTGTTTGGTTGTAGTATCGAAGCCAATTCCAATACGCCTTGAAAAAAAAGGACGAATACGACTGAACCCAAAACGCGCAAAAAGGTCAGCATTTTCTAAAAAAAACTGCCTACGTTCGGGAAAAAAAATCTCAAAACGCTCTAAATTGGTTACTTGTCTATCTACCTCTACCTGCGAAAAATCGGGGTTAAAGGTAATGTCTAAATTCAAAGAAGAGGTAACGGCTATTTTGGCATCAGCCCCATAGTTTGAGCTTATTTTTTCGGGCTCATCTTTCAAATAATCTTTACTTGCCGCTCCCGTAACATAAGGTATAATAACAGCATTCAAACCCGTTTTGGGTAATGGTTCGCCCCAAAAAACTTCACCTGTAAAAGCCAAATTAGTCAAGCGAAAACTTCTTGGCACAGGCACCCAAGACGATAGTTCATTGGCTTTGTAATTGATGCGTGCAAAGTTGATACCCCAAGGTGCATCGCCACTTTTGTAACGAATTGTTTTGAAAGGAATAGCCATTTCTACCACCCAATTATCAGCGTTGATACGTGCCGCCGAAAACCAACGGTTGTCCCAATCAGTATTGAGATTGTCGCCACCATCTGACATCAAAGCCTCTCTTTGCACCCCATAGGGCGTAACACCGAAAGTAAAGCCATTCGTCTTGTCGCCAAACGTATCTATGTACACTCCCACAAAATCATTGCGCCCACCGTCAAAATCCCTTCTTAACGATTGTACCACAAATTTCTTATCCATGTCTTTGTCATGGCATATAAAAGCGATGTAGAGAAAATCTGCATCATAACTAATCATCGCTTCTGTTTGGCTTTTGGCAAAAGCAGTATCATAGGGAAAAGTCAGAAAGAAGTCACTTGCTTTTTGTGCACTTTTCCAAGTTTCCTCTTCTAACACACCATCAATATTAATGGCTTCTTGAGTTCTGAAAACATTTAACTCATAGCTCTTTTGTGCTTTTGCAAAATGACCCAAAAAAAGCAGTAAGAATAAAAAGGACAAAAAATAAAATTTCATAAAAAATGTATAGTGATAAATAAATAAAACGAAAAAAATCAGTAAGAACCTGACGCAAGATGCGTTTTTACAAATCCTTCAAAACCACGTTCTTTCAACTTTTCAAGTAAGCGCACGGCTTCCGATTGTTGCATATACATGCCTACTAACACTTTATAAAGCACTTTGCCATTGCTCTCCACTACCTGCACAAAAACAGGTTCTACGGCTGCCCCCGAAACAGTATTGCAAAGTTCTTTGGCATTTTCTAAGGTACTGAAAACACCCAATTGTACGCCATAACCTTTTGTTTGGCGCAGCGTACCTTCTGGGCTAAAAGTATGTCCTACGGAAAAAGGAGGCGTTTTTTGATAACTTTGATTGGTTTGTGTATTGATGAACTGCTCCTCATTTCCCTGCTCGAGCTCCGCCTCTATGTCGGGGTCAATACTTATTTTTCCATTAAAACCTACCACCCGCAACTCTACTTTGGCAGTGCCCGTAGAAGTGAGTCCGATGCGTTGTGCTGCTGCCTTCGACATATCCAAAATACGCCCATGCGCATAAGGTCCTCGGTCAATGATGCGCACAATTACCTTCTTTTGGTTAGATAGATTGGTAATCAAAACCATCGTATTGAAAGGAAGTTTTCGGTGCGATGCCACCAATTGTGTATTATCAAAACGCTCACCACTGGCGGTTTCGCGCCCGTCAAATTTATCAATATAATAAGAAGCTATCCCTGTTTCTGTATTGTTTTGTGCAAAAATAAGGCTATGCGAGCACCACACAAAACCAAACAAAAAGGCAATATATTTCATAAGAAAGGGCTAAGACTTTAATTTTTTAGCAAAATTACTACTTTCTTATCAAAACTCTTTTGTAAGTTGAAAATAATATTATAAATTTACCAATTGAAAATAAAATTGTAGTAAAAGCGTGGAAGAAAACAAAGACAAATCAGAGCTATACTCAAAGCGAGTAAAAGCCTCAAAACGTACTTATTTCTTTGATATCAAACCAACAAGAGGGAATGATTACTACCTCACCATCACGGAAAGCAAAAAACGCTACCAAGATGAAGGTTTTGTGTACGAAAAACACAAAATATTTCTCTACAAAGAAGATTTCGAAACCTTCATAGAATCGTTGAAAGAAGCAGTAGAATTTGCACAACGCGAAATCGAGCCTGAGCCTGAAAAACAAAATGGCTACGATTATTCTACTACCCCCGAAAACGAAGATGACGGCGAAGAACTCAAATGGGATTAGGGTCATTCGTAGGTTTTATCAAAAGTAGAAACTCTATACAAGTGCATGAAAAACGATTTTTCATGCACTTTGCTTTCGAACTTAGCAAAACCCGAAAATAAATTAGTCAAAAATTTTTCACAGAAAAAAAGAAATGCTAACTTTGCACTCCGATTTTTGAAACCTCAAAGAAAAACCATGAAAAGTGTAGAAATACTCGGTTATAAACGAGCCAATCTGAAAAAAAGCGAGGTAAAGCAATTGCGCGAGCAAGCCAATGTACCCTGCGTATTGTATGGAGGGAATGAACACGTGCAATTTTATGCACCTATGATCTTCTTCCGTGAATTGATTTATACTCCCGATGCCTATATCGTAAACCTCAATGTAGAAGGTGAAGAATACAAGGCTGTCCTACAAGAAGTGCAATTTCACCCCGTAAGTGAAATCATCTTACACGCAGATTTCTTAGTACTTGACGAAACAAAACCTGTTCGTATGGACATACCCGTGAAAATAGTAGGAACATCGCCCGGCGTACAAATAGGGGGCAAATTAGTAAGCAAAGTGCGTAAATTAAAAGTACGTGCCTTACCCAAAGATTTACCCGAAAACGTAATTATTGACGTTTCAAATCTCGAGTTGGGAAAATCTGTCAAGGTAAAAGACATTGCCAAAGCTGGCTATGAAATTCTTAACAGCCCCAATATTCCTGTAGTGAGTGTTGAAATACCTCGTGCATTGAAAGGAAAACAAACAGGAGCCACTGAATAAGGTTTTTGTAGTATTTGCAAATATAGAAGCTCCATTTTTTGGCTATTGGTTATAAAAATAGTCAAAAATTGGGGTTTTTCATTGTCCAAACCGTAGGGCAAATGCTTCGTAATTCTCTGTCTTTTTGTGCTGTGCATAAATAGCGAATACTACTCTGCGAAAAACGCCCCTAAATGGACTATCCTCACCAAACAATGCTTCGTAAAAGTATTGCGCTATGTCATGAGGGTTATTTTGAAAAACACCACACCCCCAAGCTCCTAATACCAATACCTCATGTTGGTACAAAGTTGCTACAGAAAGCAATTTTTTTAGTCTTTCGCGCATCACTGTAGCCATCATTGCTATATTATCGGGTTCTTGTCGCCTTACGACTCCCGCATTGACCGCAGGCGATGTCAAAAAAGCTACAGTATAGTAATTTGCCAATAAAAGACCCTCATCATCTTTAAAAACAGGCACTTTAGGGGCATATATCATACGGTCAGAGTAGAGGCAAGTGCTGAGTGAGCGGTGCGCTTCATAATACTCTTTCTGAAATTTTGTAAGGCAGGGATACAAAGCCGAAGAACGTGCTAAACTCTCTTCCTGCGCTTGTGCGCCACCTAAAAAACCGCCTCCTGCATTGCGTGCAGAAGCAAAATTGAGTACAAATATATTTTTCTCACCCTCTTCATGTAGCCTTTTGCAAGCCGTAAGAGTACTTTCAGTTGTGAGTTCTATAGCAGTATTAAAAGAAGTAGGCATAGATTTGGGCAAGGATAAAGGTTGCTCATCGAAAAAAATACTTTGATTGATTGCCTCTTGAACAGCCTCATACAATAAAATTCTTTCTCCTTGTTGATTGATATAAAAGCCTTTTTCTATGCTTTCGAGGGTATCCTCAGCGGTGCTTATGCGTGTATTTTTTTTCATTGCCTGAAAATGATATTTATGTGAGGGAAAATCTCTTTGATGAATTTTTCAAAATTGTCTTTGTAAGCACTGCCATAGTAACGTGTAGTAATAATAATGAATTTTTCAAAAGAAGAAAGCATTTTCTGAACACTTTTATTTTTGAGTGCAAAGGTTTGCAATTTCTTATCTTCAATCGTGAGTGTTTTCCCTTCGTCAGAGGTATATTTATTCAAAAAAAGTTGCAGAGGCGCACCTTTATAGGCAATGATTTCGCGTAGGCATATCTCATAGCTTGTTTCGTTGGGTTCAAAATGGTCTAATATTACTTGTGTTAGTAATACAGGGTCAAAAGCCTTACTTTTAAATAAAGTTTTCATGGCTTTTGAAGGTTGTAGTTTAGTGCATTGTTGTAGTGTGAATAATTGTTCTGATGTGGCGTACTTTTTCAATAGCGGCAATATATTTTTCATCTGTAACCATTTCATTATCAGTCTGATAAATATTATTATCAATACCTTAGGAGGCATACCTGCACTTTTGAGCATTTGCAAAGCCAATAGATGATTTTCTTTGTCGTTCGAGAGCAATAAATCGATAAGGCGTTTTTCGGCATCTAATATTTCCTCTGCTTCTGTCAAACTATCAATGTTATTTTGGTTCAAATAAGCATTATTATCAAAATTTTGAATATACCTCTTAAATTGTGAAGCCAAACAAAAAGGAAGATGAGGATAGTGTTGTAGGGTTTGTATTTCGCTGGCTTTGAATTTATCACCTAAACAAACTAATTGAGTTTTTGGAGTTATTTTGTTACTTATTTTTAATGAGGCGTTTTTGGCTATTTTTTGTATTTCAGCTTTATTGAGTCCTTGCCAATACCCTATCAGGGCTATTTCACTACCTTTGGGCTCAAAATGACCTGATTCTAAGATTGAAATATGTGTTTTTTCTAATACTATCAATAGTAAACCTTGCAGGTTAGCATTGTCTATGATGCCTAAATAATGCAGGGCTTGTGTGGCTGAGAGCGTTTCTTTTCCCCAACATAATTGAAAAAGTTCTTGTTTTTCTTGCTCCGTTAGGTTTGTATGATTCAGTGCTTGGATTACCAGTAGCCAATCTTTGCTTTTGTCAAGGGTTGTTTTTTTGGTAAAAGAAGTACTACGAAGCTCTAATTTTTGTAAATTTTTGAGGTTTACTATTTCCATAGGAGGTTTGTTGAGTGTATTACTGGAAATATCTAATACCTCAAGTGCGGGTAAATGGGTGAGTAAAAAAGGCAGTACTTTGTACTTATTGCCTGATAAGTTCAATTTTTTTAGTGATTTGAAAGGTAGAATAGCCTTTTCAGTAATTTGTAGGGAACCAATTTGACGTAGTTCTATGGTTTCGAGTATTTGTGGATTGAGGTAATGGGCAAGTTTATCAAAATTTATTTGGTAAAGAGCGTGTAGTTTGAGGTGTTTCAGGTAGGGGAGAGGCACTTCTAAATTGACATTACCATCTGTATATTTTATTTTTAAAAATTCGAGGTGAGGGGTATTTTTTAGGCTAAAAGGTACAAATAAAGTGGTTTGGAAGGGGTTGTAGTACGATTCGATGTGTAAGTATTTGAGCGTATTTCCGCAAATATTGAGCAGTTGTTCTGTAAATTTTCCTTCTACTTTTCTATGAACTGTATTAAAATAGAGGGTGATATTTTGAAGTGAATGAATTTGTGTTATTGCTTTGAGAAAAACATCTTGGTCAAGTTGTTCTGGCGAAAGTTGTGCTTTATTGTTTAAAAAATCTTCTTCTGTATGATAAAACTCTATTTTCTCTATAAAAACAGCATTTTTCAGCACGCCACTGTCAACTACAATTTTCAGCCCATAAATGGCAGGTGGTAGCAGTGCATTTGCCATCTGAGTAGTTAGTTTCTTTTGTTCATCTCGTCCCTTATTTTGGCGGCTCTTTCGTAGTCTTCCGCTTCTAAGGCTTCGTCAAGCATACTTTTGAGCTTATCAAAGGGTAGGTTTTTGAATTGGTCTTGTGGGTTGTCATTTTCTTCGGTATTTTCTTCTGGCTCATTTTCTACCATTTCATTTTCTTCTATGTCATTGATCAGTATGCCTGCTTCCGACATTAAATCTTCATTGGTATAAATGGGTACATTGAAGCGCAACCCTATGGCGATGGCATCGGAGGGGCGAGAATCTATTTCTATGGTTTGTTTTCCGTCAGTACAAACGATTTTGGCATAAAATACGCCTTCTTTGAGGTCAGAAATCATAATTTCTAAGACAGAAAACCCAAATGTATCGGCAAAAGATTTAAAAAGGTCGTGAGTCATGGGGCGGTTTGGGGTTATTTTTTCTATCTCAATGGCAATGGCTTGTGCTTCGAACATACCAATAATAATAGGGAGGCGGCGGTTTCCCTTAGATTCTCCTAAAACCAATGCAAATGAGCCTGATTGTGTTTGGCTTGAAGAAAGCCCCAATATTTTCAATTTTATTTTACTCACAATATCAAAAGGTCTAAAAATTTTCACAAAAGAAACAAAAATGTATGAAAGTTCAAAAAAACAATCATACATTTTTAAATAAGTGTTATTTGTTTTTAGACTTTGAAGGCTTTGGTAAGGCGAGGTAAGATTTCGAAAGCATCACCAACAATACCATAATCAGCCGCTTTGAAGAAAGGAGCTTCAGGGTCTTTATTGATTACTACGATGCATTTAGAAGAGCTTACTCCAGCTAAGTGTTGTATAGCACCTGAAATACCTACGGCGATATAAAGAGAAGGGCTTACTTTTACACCTGTTTGCCCTACGTGTTCGTGGTGAGGACGCCAGTCAAGGTCAGAAACAGGTTTAGAGCAGCCAGTAGCCGCGCCTAAGGTATCTGCTAACTCTTCAATGATGCTCCAGTTTTCAGGTCCTTTGAGTCCTCTACCACCCGATACTACGATGTCAGCTTCGGGGAGTAGTACTTTGCCTGTTACTTTGTCTGTTTTGAGTATTTTTACGCCAAAATCAGCATCTGAAAGATTGGCTTGCCATGTTTCTACAGAAGCAGTAGATTCTGTTTTATTAATGACTATTGCATTCTTTTTGATGGCTAATATTTTATTTTCGCTATTGAGTGTTACTACTTGGAAGGCTTTGCCTGTGTATACACCTTTTTTTACTGTGAAACCATTGCTAAGGTCGGGCAATTCAGTAACATTGGAGGCTAAACTGGCTTTCAAACGTACTGAAAGGCGCGCGCTTACGGCATCACCTAATGATGATTTTGCCAATACTAATACTTTGGCACTTTCTTTTTCGAAGGCTTGTGCTATGGCGTTGCTATAGGCTTGTATATTGCCATTGTTGAGGCGGTCATCGTTGCAATGAATTACTTTGTTTGCGCCATAATTTCCCAAACTTGCTAAGCCATCTTGAGCTACTTGGTTGCCCAATACTATAGCAGTGGCTGTGCCTCCTTGTTTTTGAGCCAATGCTGCTCCGTAGGCTACCGCTTCTAAGGAAGAACCTCTTACGCTTCCATCGGCTGTTTCTACAAAAATAATTACTGACATAATGTTTTTTATGGTTAGAATTGATTTTAGATGTTCTTTTACTACAAAAGTAAGATTCTTTTCTTAAACTTGCAGTAAAATCAAATAGTTTTATGCAAAGATATATATATTTTTCTTTTCTGCTTATTTTTTTGGGTGCTTGTGAAGATCCTTTCGAAAATGGCTACGACCGCAAGGCAATAGCGCAAGAAGTGAAGAATAGAAAAATCAAAAAAATTTCGGAGGGGCAATTGTTAGAATTTACACAAACGTTGGGAAATCAACTGGTTGTTCTGTTAGAAAAAAACGATGCGAAGGCGCAAGAGTTGCTTCAAAAGTATGAAACAAAGGCTAACTTTTTTTTATTCAAAGGCGAAAACAAGAAGTTTGTCTTTTCAAAGGAAAAAGAAATTTTAGAGGCGTATCAATACAACATAGAAAAAGGGCTGCCTATTGAGTCGAACATACAAAATATAGTGAAAGAGCAAATCATCGTATTCAATGCGCCCTACCAAGATAAGAATGGAAAAGTAGTAGGTATGTGGAGCATACACTTTCCGCGCAGTCAGGTGGTGAAAAATGTAGATGCTAAAATCTTGAAGTAAAAAAATCGGTATTGTTGATTTTTTTGACATTATTCCCCAATAGTTGAAGTACGCCATCGCGCTGAAAATCTTCTAAAATACGAACTACTACTTCGCTTGAGGTCAGTAATCTATTGGCTATTTCTTCTATGGGCATTACAAACTGTATGGGTGTGTTATTAGTTATTTTGTAGTCTATAATCATTGCGCGGAGTACTTGAGCCAAGTCTGTTTTTAGGCTTTTGTGCTTTTCTACTACACTTTTTTGATTGGCGCGCCCTACTTGCTCGCAGAGTGCTTGTATGAGAAATAGGTTGAAATTGGCTTCTTGTTTTCGAATATCTTCTATGATATTCTTCTTCACAAAGCCTACTTCTATAGTAGAAAGTGCTTTTACGCTGTGTAAATAGCGGTTTTGTTGCACTCCATCTATGCCCAATACAGAGCCTTCGTGTACAAAATCTATCAAAATATTGCTTTTCTTATTGTTCTTCAATACACAAGCAAACCCTTTTTGTAAGAGAAATAAACCCTCAAAAGCATTGCCTTCTTGGTAAATGTACTCTAACGCTTCAAATCTTTGAGAAATCATAAAGGGTTGAAGCCACTTCGCTAATGAGTAGGTCGTCATAAATATATAGTTGGGACAGTAATAACTCAATAGCAAAATTAGTATAAATGAATACTATATAAAATGATATTGGTCATCATTTCGACTGACACACCATTCTAATCGAAATTGTTCGCAATTTCTTCCAGCAGTTTATTGTTAAGAATGATGATTTTTTTACCTTGAATATCTATCACTTTGTGGCTTTTAAACTCTGAAAGTGAGCGGATAAGGGTTTCTGTGGCAGTGCCTACTAAGTTGGCTAAATCTTCGCGCGAGAGGGAAACTTTGATGGTTTGATTGTCTTCTTCTATGCCATAGTAACCTTTTAGCATAAGTATTGTTTCGGCTACGCGTTCCTTGACTGTTTTTTGCGCCATTTGTGTGATGCGGTCTTCTGCCAATTTGAGGTCTTGAGAAAGCATTTCTATGAGCTTTTGACTCAGGTTTCCACTTTGTTGCAAAGTACTAAGGAATAGACCTTTAGGTATGAAGCACACTCTTGTATCTTCAATAGCCATTGCCGAAACTTCATAGGGCTCGCCTGAAATCAAGGAGCGATAGCCTAATACATCACCCTCGCGAACTAAGCGTAAAATTTGTTCTTTTCCACTTTCACTCGTTTTGAATACTTTTACTTTTCCATTGAAGATAGCATATAACCCTAATGGTTGGTTGTTTTCGTAGAAGATAATGCTTCCTTTTTTGTAAAGGTTGCAATTTTTGCGTTCGGAAATTTCGCTAAGGTATTGTTTCTCTAAGTTGGAGAAGATGTCTTTGTGGCGGACAGGGCAGGTTTCACAATTGGGAGCGGTAAAACCCTTAGGGATACTTACACTCATGGATTTAGGTTTTTTTGATTGTATATTATGGGTAAAATTACGAATAAAATTTTCTAAAACAAAATTTTTCTTTATTTTGTTTGAAAAAACCAAACTTGTACTACTAAAATGAACTACATTGGCTCAAAACATAAACTTTCAGCATTTATTATTGCCCAAATGAAAAAGCATGTTCCTTCTTTGGCACAAAAAACTTTTGCAGAATTGTTTGCAGGGACAGGTATTATTGCGCGTAGACTTAAAAAGGAGGCTAAAAAAATCATTGTCAATGATGTAGAGCCTTATAGTTATGCATTGTTGAAAAATTATATCGGAAACCAACAACTGATTCCTGACATAGACCATTATGCAGAAAAATTGCAAGAGTTAGCACCACAAAAAGGATTTATCTTTGAACAGTATAGTGCGGGCGGAAAAGCCGAAAGGCAGTATTTTACGGCAGAAAATGGGCAGATGATAGATGCAATACGCCTCACTATCAAAGAATGGAAGGGGCAAAAAATGATTGAAGAAGATATTTATTATATGTTATTAACTTCTTTATTAGAAAGTGCAGATAAGGTAGCTAATACGGCATCGGTGTATGGGGCTTATCTGAAACATATCAAAAAAAGTGCGCAAAAACCTTTGTGTTTTTCACTTGCCTATTTTGAGGAAAGTAACAACGAGGTGCAAGTCTTTCAACAAGAAGCCAACCAACTCATCAATACAATTCAGGGAGATGTGCTTTACTTAGACCCTCCCTATAATGCCCGACAGTATGGCGCAAACTATCACTTGCTCAATACTATAGCCCTTTACGACTCTTTCCAGCCGCAAGGCAAAACAGGGTTACGTGACTATCAAAAATCACCCTATTGTCAGAAAAATGAAGCACCACAAGCATTGGAAGATTTGCTACAAAAAGCCGATTTTGAGCATGTTTTTATGAGTTACAACAATGAGGGCATTATACCCATAGAAACCATTCAACAGATTTTTAAGCAATTTGGAAAATACGAGCTACAACAAGTTACTTATCAACGTTTTAAGGCTGATAAAGACCAAAATAGAACCCATAAAAGCCAATCTACTTATGAGTATTTACACATCTTAACCAAAAAGTAGTTGGTTAATTGGGCTTGAAAAAATTCATCTTTTTGAGTTCTACCCAAGCAACTATGGCACTGAGTATAAAAGTGAATAGAGCCAAAAAAAATAATGAACCGCCATCGCCTTTTACTACTATACCAAGCTGGGTGAAGTGTGCTAAAATAGCTCCAGACATAGCCCCCAAACTCAATAAAGCACCCCAAAAAGCCGTAGATGGGATAATGAGCAGGATAGAGGCGATTAATTCTAAAACACCCGCGCCAATTCTGCCATAAGGCTCTGCACCTAAGGTAGAAAAAATATAAACACTATCGGGGTGTGCTGTAAATTTGTAACGCAAAGTTTGAATAAGAATAATGGCTATTAACCATTTGGCAGCAGTATAAAGTAGGCTTAATTTCATGGTATTATGTTTTATTGTTTAATTTTGAATCCTATGACCAATACATCATCTGTTTGGCTGTTGTTGCCTTTCCATTGCAAAAATGCCGATTCTAAGGCTTGTTTTTGCTCTTCAAAATTAAGACGATGTATGGAAAGTAAAAAATCTTTGAATCTTTTTTTCATGTATTTTTGGTTATTATTGCCTCCAAACTGGTCTTGAAAGCCATCTGAGAAAGTATAAAAAATATCGTTTTCTTGCAGTGCGATACTTTCATAGGGGAATACTTTTTCGGTAGCAAACTGCTCTCTTGCTCCAATCGGATACAAACCTCCCCCGTATTCTGTAAGTTGTTGATTTCTAACTAAAAAGACTCTACCTTTTGCACCTGCAACGTGGGCTATTTTTTGTTTTTCATCTATAACAATCACACTTATATCCATACCATCATTTAAAGTAACATTCGCTTGTTTATTCAAAAGATGGTGTATTTTCTGGTCTAATTCATCGAGAATACGTGCAGGCTGTGTGTAAAAAGGAGTTTTATGCATAATTTCCTCGATAAAATTACTTCCCAAAAGGGTTAAAAAAGCGGCAGGTACGCCATGCCCTGTAGCATCTGCGGTAACTAATATTTGATAGCTTTGTTGGTCTTTGCTAATTGTATCGCACCAATAGAAATCGCCAGAAACAATATCACGCGGTTGATTGAATATAAAACTTTCCTCAAAACTTTGTAATACATTAGCGGCATCTCCTAAAATGGCATGTTGTATTCTACTTGCATACTTTACGCTTGATACAATTTCATCATAGGCATCTTCCAACGCTATGTTTTTTTCAGTAACTTCTTGAGTTCTTTGGGCTACTTTCATCTCCAAATTTGTGTTGAGATGCTCTACTTCTCTGAATGCCCGTGAAAAACGGCGCGCAATAACAATAAATTGCAAGCAGAGGAAAATGGCAAAAGCAAATGGCATCAGCTCAAGCGTACCCGAAAGAGTAATGCCTACGGAGTGTGCCGCATCATTGATGCCTGCTAAAAGCATCGCTAAAATACCTGTTATTTGTAAAGAAGACTCTTTTTCGCGTTTGATTGAGGCACGAATAATGATAAAAATAGGGTAGAGTAAAAAAGCAAATGCAATACCTTGCACTAAGGGTATGAAAGGGGCAAAATAATGAGGGCTGATGAGCAATATGGCAGAAGAAGCCAAAAAAACATATATTTTACTACTCTCATTCAATCTACGAAGCGAATTGGTGCCGTGTGGATAAAGGGCATTCACATAATAGTGTGTAATGGGTATGAGTAAAAAAGTAGCAATGTAATAAACCCTGTTCTGAATGGCATACGAAAACGCTGTATGTATTTTCAGATATTCATAAAGATAATGCTCACCAAAGACTAACAAACGCATACTTATTAATAAACAGATAAAAGCGACCCAAAGAGGGGCAGTATTTTGAGAGCGATAAACATACAAAACCAAATGATAAAGTCCCATAATGAACAACGCACCTAACCAAAGCAATGTAAATGAATATTGTATCGATTTTTGTTCTAATAGACTTTCATACTCGCCTATTTCAAAATTTTGCAATAAGCCAGAGGCAAACAAATCAAAGTTAGCCACCTGAACAGTGAGGTGTACAGCATCTTTTGAGTAATTCAAAGGAATCAGTTTTTCTAAAATACTATTTTCGTACTCTTCGTATCGTGTGCCTACTTTGCCTATTTCATACACCAAAGAGTCATTCACATACACTTTTGCAGCATTCCAAATTTTGGGAATAAACAAGCCCAAAGTCTTTTTATTGTGCGGGAGTTTGAGGCTAATATGGTAAGTAGCATAGCCATACATGGTAATATTTTCATTCTTAGGCGAAGTATTGTTCCAAGTATTAGGCACATTGGCATAAAAAGTTGTTTGCTGTTTCGCTTTAGCATTGCGTATTTGTGAAGGTGTTAATAATTGTTGCCAATAAAAACGCCACTCACCCGATAAGGCATAAGTTTGCCCATTTTCCCAAGATACCTTGCTCAAATCTAAATGACCTTTTTGGGCTTGGAAGGGTCTTTCTGAACTGCAACCGATGAGCAGATAACACAAAGGAAGAATATAGAGAAAAGAGCGCAAATGCATAATAAAATGATTGTTTACTGTCTTACTTTACAAATATAATGCTAATAAGATAGATAGTATTTTTATCTATACATTTAACCAAAATTTAATATATGGGCTAAAAATTATCATCTGTTTGGTTTTTACCAATTTCTTCTTTTATATTTGTTCCTAAAATGATAAAACAAACATGTTGCAAATCAATTACCTCCGTCAGAATAAAGAAAAAGCAATCAAAGGGTTACAAAAACGACACTTTCCTGATGCTGAATCTAAAATAGAACAAGCCATCAACTTAGATGACCAACGCAAAAAAGCACAAACTGCCTTAGACAATGCCTTGTCTCTTTCCAAACAATATGCCAACGAAATAGGCGCGCTTATGAAAGAGGGCAAAAAAGAAGAAGCCAATCAAAAAAAAGATGCCGTAGCTACCCTCAAGAATGAAACAAAACAATTGCAAGATGGACTAATCGAAGTTGAAAAACAACTCAATGAACTGCTTTATCTTTTACCTAACATTCCACATGAAAGTGTGCCTGAGGGCAAAACCCCAGAAGACAATGAAGTAGTGTTAGAAGGAGGTACAGTGCCTACGCTTAGTGCAGAAGCCTTGCCTCATTGGGAACTTATCAAAAAATACGACCTCATAGATTTTGAGTTAGGAAATAAAATCACAGGCGCGGGTTTTCCTGTTTATAAAGGCAAAGGCGCGAAACTACAACGTGCCCTTGTTCAGTTTTTTCTGGACGAAGCCGAAAAAGCAGGTTATTTGGAAATACAACCTCCCATTGTTATTAATAAAGATTCAGGATTTGGCACAGGGCAATTACCTGATAAAGAAGGACAAATGTATTATATTCCCCAAGATGACCTCTATCTTATCCCTACTGCTGAAGTGCCTATTACAAATCTTTACCGCGATGAAATTATTGAAAAAACAGCATTGCCCATCAGAAATGTAGGTTATACACCTTGTTTCAGGCGTGAGGCAGGTAGCTGGGGGGCGCATGTGCGTGGTTTGAATCGCCTACATCAGTTTGATAAAGTGGAGATAGTGCAAATACAACTTCCCGAAAAATCCTATGAAACGCTTCTCGAAATGCGCAATCACGTAGAAAAATTATTGCAAAAACTACAACTTCCTTACAGAATACTACGCCTTTGCGGAGGGGATATGGGCTTTACATCGGCTCTTACCTACGATTTTGAGGTATTTTCAGCAGCACAACAACGTTGGTTAGAAGTGAGTTCGGTGAGCAATTTCGAAACTTTTCAAGCCAACCGCCTGAAATTACGATATAGAGAAGAGGATAAAAAAACAACACTTCTTCATACGCTCAATGGGAGTGCATTGGCATTGCCAAGAATTATGGCGGCTATTTTAGAAAATAACCAAGAAGAAAAAGGAATTGTCATTCCTGAAGTACTGCATTACTATACCCAATTTACTTATATCGGAGGATAGGGATATTATAAAAAAACTCCACTTTGCGAAAGAGTGGAGTTTTTCATTGTGCCCTTATTCGCAAATAAGGCGTTTGTAGTCATATTCTTTCATTGCTTTTGCCCAGATTACTTTGCCGTCAGCACCTCTGATATAAGCCACATTAAAAGTATCTTTGACGCGCTTATCTGTAAAAAAGATGGGTTCTTCTTTTGTACCTATGTTATAAATCACTTGGTATTCCAAAGGCAATAGTTCTTTTTTGAGTTGGTTGTGGTACACTCCAAATCGTTTTTGTCCGTCTGTACTTTCAACAGAACCAATAAAAATAGTTTCCTTGTAGCTTTCCTTAATAAAGACAATATCCGTAAAAATGAGTTCTTTTTTAGGCGCAATGCTGTCTTTTTTTACTACTTGTGTATTGTTTTTTTGTGTATTGTTAGTATTTGTATTATTTGTATTGGTGTTGTTTGTGTTTTTTTGTTGATTATTATTGGTGTTTGTGTTAGTATTGTTTTTATTCACTACTACTTTGGGCATCAGAAAGCGTTTGAATTGCCAACTTTCATCATCATTTTGCACAATGGCAATACTATCTTGCCAAGTTTTTATTTGTAAATAATCAAAGTTAATAAGTATTTTGTTGGCTTTGTCTATCAGTCCGTAGTAGCCTTCTTTGTTAGCGATGTATATTTTATTACTATCCAAACTGCTGTATGCGGTCAGTTGTGTATCGTATTGGGGTTCGATGAGTATTTTTCTTTCACGATGGAAAATGCCAAAACTACCCCCTAAGAATAAATTTTTATGCCCATCATTACCATTGCTGATGGCTTCGTATTTAGGAGCTAATACTATTTTTCCTGCAAAATCTATCAGCCCTACCTTCCCCAATTTCTGTACGCTGAATAAATTTTTGTCTAAAATATGTATCTCGTCGTACTCGGCAGGGAGTATAGGTTCGGCGGCAAAGTTCATAATACCCCATTTACCATTTTTATTGTATTTCACATAAGCAGGAGCATTGTCGTAGTTGCCTTTTTCTATAGTCATGTCGCGTAGTCCTGTCATATCTACAGGATTTTTGGCGTGCGGAAACTCTACCATTACTTTTTTGTCTTTGAAAAGGAGGACAATATTCTGCACAAAAGCAATGGAATCGTATTCGAAATTTTTGATAAGTTTGCCATTATTATCTATCACTCCCCAAAACTTATCGGTTTTAGCGGCTATGTATTGCTCATTGTAATTGAAATTTTTAAAATTTTGATTCGTAAGAGGTTGCCCGTTGATATTGAGTAATTGCCAAGTTTTTTTCTGTGTATAGACAGCCCAAGCATTAGAAACCAATTTTACATCGCGGTATAAAAGAGGTACAATTACTTTGTTTTGCACATCTACAATGCCTCTGAGGGTGTCTAATTTTACTTTTATGTATTGGTCATTGATGAGGTAGGTGGTATCATAGGTAGCTTTGATTTTGGCATTGCGTTGTATCATGAGGTCAGCCAGCGTTTGATTGCTCATAATATTGTATTTTTTACCTTGTTTGAATTGCACAAAACCATCACCTTGCACCGCTATTTGGTCAAATTGGCAAGGGGTAACCGTACGTCCATTGTAGGTAATCAGTCCCCAATGATCTTCTTTTCGTACTTTGATGAAGTATTTGTTCAATATTTCTATGTCGTCATATTCTTGGGGAGTGATGGCATAACCGCCTAAGTGCCACAATCCATCTTTACCTTCCCAATGCACCTTAAACAATCCTGTGTCGAAAAACTTAACTTCGTCAAACTCTGAAGGAACAATTACATTGCCTTTTTTATCAATTACACCTTGTAAATTATTTTCTGATACATAAATAAATTCATCTACAATGCCCTCGCAAAGCACATCTTCCGAAACGGAAAGATATTTAGGGCTAATGCGTACTTCCCCTTCTGCATCGATATAGCCAAATTTTTTGCCTTCAAAAATCACAAAAAAGGGCTTGCTTTCTACGCTTTTTCTTTCCGAAACGATATCTAACTGCCCATAAGTAGGGTATTCCTTCATAAATGCTTCATAACTTTTGTCTTCTTGGTAAAAAGCCAATATCCAATCATAACATAGATTTGATTTTAGGCTTTTAGGATATTTTTTTAGGAAGGACTGATAAACAGCTACTTCGTGAAAAATGGTTTCGCGTGCAAAAATGGCTTCGTGGGCTTGTTGCACAAAAAGATTTTCAGGATATTGCTCCGTAAAACTAACATAACTTTGCAAAGTACCTACTTGGGTTTCTTTCTCAAAAATGAGGCTATCGCGTTTTCTTGTTGCTTCCTCTTTTTGGGGAGCGTTGGGGTTTTGAGCCAAAAAATTTTGATAGGCTTCAATCGTATTTTTGTTGCGCGCTTCTACCCAAGCCATGTTGTCTATCAATACAAGCACATCGGGGGTTTGTGCAGCAGTAGGATATTTCTTAACAAATAATTGATAGGCTTCTTTTGTGTTTTTCTTTTTTGCTTCGTCGTAGCCCATTGTTTCTATTTTCGCTTTTTGGGCTTTCATGGCAGAGTCTGTTACTTCTATCTCTTTCCACTCTGCCAATACTTTAGCATCGGTGTTTTTGAGGTCTTCTAAAGCTCCTAACACAAAATAATAAGACGAATCTACATGGTAGGCTTTGTTGCTTTTAGTAAGAAAAAAGAGAGAGTAAATATACTTTGCGCCCGCATTGTTTGGGTTCTTAGAGAGTTCCTTGTCTAAGGTCTGACGTGTTTTGTCATAGTCTTTTGCTTTCAGGTATTCATAAGCGGTTTTTATTCTGTCGGCAAAAGTTTGTGAACTATATGCCACCATAAAAACAAAACTTAATAATGCAATCAGTGAAATCTTTTTCATAATTTTTGAGATAATACAAGAGATGAATGGCACAAAATTAAGAATTTTAGTACAAAAAATAGGCTAAAATATAAGGTAGTTTTTGTAAGTATATCTCAACAAATGCTACTAACAACAATACTATGAATAAAACTTTTTTCAAAAAAGTATTCTTATTTTTGGGTAAAACGCTACTTATAGCTTTACTTTTGTTGTTGTGTGCTTTTTTCATAGGCTATATGTTGCTTGAGGAAAAAGAATATTTACCCAAACAACCCAAAATTATTCTTAATTACGATTCTGCCTATTATGCGCAACCCTCAAGGTTAGATAGCCTCCGCCGACTTTTTGGGAAAAATAAGATAATCCCTAAGGCTATAGAATTAGAAACACTTTTGGCACTTTCGCATTACGAAAACCTACACGATACCTATATTCGGTTTATTCTTGTGCCTACATTTATTCCCCTTTCTTCACGCCCTAATATTTATACGATATTGAATAATAAAAAAAATTGGGAGTATGTAATTGTCATTAGCACAAAAAGTATGGAAGAAATGGAGTATATTTTGCTCAAAAACCTGCCTTTTAATAGCAAAGTAGGTATCATAGGGCATGAATTAGCACACACTGTATATTATTTAGACAAGGGCTTTTTTCCCATCATTGCAGTAGCCCTTTTGTATCCTTTTTCTAATAGTTTTAGAGCCAATTTTGAAAAAAATACAGACCGTAGGGCAGTTGAATACGGACTTGGGTTTTTGTTATATGAGTATGCAGCCTATGTGCGCAAAAATCCTGCGGCTAAAAATAGTTCTTTCTTAGATACATACTACCTTAGTCCAGCAGAAATTAAGAAAATAGTAGAACGCCATCAGATGTACCAAAAAGAACTTAACAAATATCGTTTTTAGGCTACTTTTTTGCTCAAGAGTGCCAATTTTGACTTTTCGTAATGTTGTTTTGCATATTCAAGCGTGATGGTAACACTTTTTAGCTTTTTCGTTGGGGCTTCATACATCGCCTCTATCATAATGGCTTCGCAAATAGAACGTAGCCCACGTGCCCCCAATTTTGTTTCCATTGCTTTTTCTACAATATAATCTATAGCCTCTTCGCTGAATGAAAGCTCTGTGCCTTCCATTCTGAAAAGTTCTTGGTATTGTTTTATAAGGGCATTTTTAGGAGCTACCAAAATCTGTTTGATGGTTGAGTGGTCAAGTGGTGCTAAATAACTCACAACGGGCAACCTACCTACTAATTCGGGTATAAGACCAAAAGATTTTAAATCTTGTGAAGTAACATATTGGAGCAAATTGTCTTGGTCGTATTCATCTTGCTGACTTGCTTCGGAGGCAAATCCTACAGGGCGGGTGCGCAAACGGCTTGCTATAATGCGTTGAATGCCATCAAAAGCCCCCCCACAAATGAAAAGAATATTTTCAGTATTGACAGTGATAAGTTTTTGTTCGGGGTGTTTTCTACCGCCATAAGGAGGAACATTTACTTCTGAACCTTCCAACATTTTTAATAAACCTTGTTGTACACCTTCGCCACTTACATCTCTTGTAATAGAAGGATTATCGCCTTTGCGTGCTATTTTGTCTATTTCGTCTATATATACAATGCCTCTTTCTGCTAATTTTACATTATAATCGGCAGCTTGCAAAAGACGTGTAAGTACATTTTCTATGTCTTCGCCTACATAACCCGCCTCAGTCAGCACGGTAGCATCGGCAATGCAAAAAGGCACTTGTAATATTTTGGCTAATGTACGTGCCAAATAGGTTTTGCCCGTACCTGTTTCGCCTACCATAATAATATTCGACTTTTCTATCACTACCTCGCTATTGGGTTTTTGTATGCGTTGCATCAGGCGTTTGTAGTGGTTATATACAGCTACGGTGAGTATTTTTTTTGCATCGTCTTGCCCTACTACATATTGGTCTAAGTATTTTTTCATTTCGGCAGGCGGAATGAGTGTAAAATCCTTAGGCATTGCGTTTTGGGTGTTTTGTTGCTGATTTTGCGTTTCTTCGGTCAGTATTTGGTGTCCATTCATAATACAAGCATCGCAAATGTACGCCTCAATGCCTGCTAATAATAAATTCACTTCGTTTTTTTTTCTTCCGCAAAAATTGCATTTATTTCCTGTAGCCATACTTCAATTGATTGTTTTTAAAAAGTATGCAAAGATAAGGAAGATTTGTGAAACCTAAAAATTAAAAAAACTTCTGGAATATTTTTTGGATTTTTTGGGCGTCATGTTCTTCACCTTTTAGTAATTTTTTGAGCGTTATTTTATCTTGAGCGTTTATATCTGTCAAAAAATCTACTTCATCACTGGGCAGATGCTTATTGCCCATGTACCAATTAGGAAAAACACGTGTTTCAATATTACCTACAGAAAGTAACACCATATATTCGTGTCTGTTGTCCTGTTTTATCTTTTCATAAAGCCACATCACATCTTCATAGCCTCCTTCCAAATATTGGATAAATTTGTGGGTAGAGTAGAGTAGTACGCCTGTTATTTCGTGCGAAGGATTATTTTTTAGGGCACTTTTCAAAATTTCTTCTATCTCATTGGCATTGTCTGACAATTTTCTATAGCTGATATAAACAAGATATGAAAGCATAATTTATTGTATTGTATTTGTTGAGTAATAAATTTATCTTTGAAGTGAAAATCCCTCTTTATTGCCGTGTGCTTTGCTACTATCTACTACCCTAATCGCAATCACTTGTGCTTCGGCGGTTTTTATACCCTCTACCCATGCTTCGCAAACAATAGTTGTTTTTTTCTCATTGGCTTCTAACACTTCGGCTTTCAAAGTGATTATTTTATCTATAGGAGTAGGTTTTAAGTACTTGATACTCATAGTTCCCGTAGCATACATATAAGTAGGCTCACTATCATAGGTGCGCCCTTCTTGCCTATAGGCATACGACATAGCCGTACCCATCGTATGGCAATCAATCAAAGTAGCCAAAATACCACCATTCATAAGTCCTTTCCAGCCTTGATAGCGAGGCTGATGCCCATTCCAATGGCAGAGGCAAAAATTATCTTCCCAAAAACTTTTTATTTGTAAGCCCTCAGCGTTATCTTTGCCACAACCAAAGCATATATTACCTTCCATGTAATCTTGGATATAATCAGATTGTATCATAGTAATGAAATTATATTCTTTTTAATGTTAAAACTTACAAGATAAAAAAAGGTTTATAGTAGGTTAGGATATTGTGTGGCTAAAAACCATTACATCAACATCAAAAGAAGCCAATAACCTTTTTTTTACATATCCGTTCATAGTTGTAAAATTAAGAATAAAAATTGTTAGTATACTTAAAATAGTGAAAACAATTCTAAAAAAAAGTGTGTTTAAAATAAAGTGTGTGTTTGTTTATGGAAAATTACAAAAAAATTGATGACAGTACATTGGTTAAAATGTACCAAAAAGGCGATGAGTCTGCTTTTGAGCAACTCTTACAACGCCACAAATCAAAAGCATTTACGGCTATTTTACTCATCGTAAAAGATTACTATACAGCCGAAGACCTGCTACAAGAAACCTTCATCAAAATAATCCAAACCATTAAAGGTGGAAAATACAATGAAGAAGGGAAATTTCAGCCTTGGGTAGTGCGTATTGCTCACAATTTAGCGATTGATTATTTCCGCCGCGAAAAACGCTACCCCGTTATCATGATGGAAGATGGCACAAGCCTTTTCAACAATCTTAAATTTGCCGAAGAGTCCGTAGAATCTCTACAAGTGAGAGAAGAACTACATAGCCAATTAAAATTTTTCATTCAGCGGTTACCTGAGAAGCAGCGAGAAGTATTAATCATGAGACATTACGCAGACATGAGCTTCCAAGAAATTGCTAAGGCAACTGACGTGAGTGTAAACACTGCTTTGGGACGTATGCGTTATGCTCTTATTAATATTAAGAAGCAAATTCACAAATACGGACTGAACTATGAAAAAAAGTTTCAAATTTAGACAGCAAATAATAGCCAAAATCTATCAGGAAAACGACTTACCTCAAGAGGATATATTTGCAAACGCCAAAGCAGAAGAAGAATACTTCGAGCTCAAAAATATTAAAAAACAATTAGACCGTTATCTTAAAACGCCCTCTGAAAAAGTAATTCAGAATATTCTGAACTATTCAAAAAATTATAACCAAGCCTTAAAAGCGCGTTGAAAACCGCCCAATGAAGCGAAACCAAAGATACGAACATCTAATTCAGTATTTTACCGAAAACTATCCCGAAGCTGAAACCGAATTGGCTTATGACAATCCTTTTCAATTATTAGTAGCAGTAATTCTTTCGGCTCAATGCACCGATAAGCGCGTCAATATGGTAACACCAGCACTCTTTGAGCGTTTTCCTACCCCACAAAAAATGGCGGAAAGTGATTTTGAGGAACTTTTCCCCTATATAAAATCCATTTCTTATCCGAACAATAAAGCAAAACACCTGCTCGCAACGGCTAAAATATTAGCAGAACAATACAATTCCGAAATTCCACAAAGTAGGGAGGAACTCATCAAACTTCCCGGCGTAGGACGAAAAACCGCCAATGTGATTATATCAGTACTTTATAACCAACCTGCGATGGCTGTAGA
This sequence comes from Cytophagales bacterium, assembly GCA_004293905.1. Lineage (GTDB taxonomy): Bacteria > Bacteroidota > Bacteroidia > Cytophagales > Microscillaceae > RDZE01. The sequence continues at coordinate 34,646 of RDZE01000032.1, forward strand.
TACACATGTGTTTAGGGTATCGCATAGAATAGGTTTGGTAGATACAAAAGCTAAAACACCCTTAGAGGTAGAAAAACAATTAATCAAATACCTTCCTGAAAGTTTGGTAGCTAAGGCGCATCATTGGCTTATCTTGCATGGGCGCTATGTATGTGTGGCACGCAAACCAAAATGCGCAACTTGTAACCTCACTCATTTTTGTGCTCATTTTGAAAAAGAACAGAAGATAAATAGTAAAAATACTACTGTTTAAACACAGCCCAAGCCAACAATAACCAGCCAGCAATGAAAGCTGTACCGCCTATGGGGGCAATAGCACCTAATATTTTGATATTAGTAAGTGAAAGCACATAAAGTGCCCCTGAGAAAAACACAATGCCTGCTAAAAAACAATACCCAGCATAATGCAGAAATTTGTGAGAATATTGACCTAAAAGAATACCTAACAAACACAAAGCTAATGCATGGTAAAAATGATACCGAACGCCTGTCTCGAAGGTTTCTAAACGTTGGTATTGTGTAAGGGTTTCTTTGAGTGCATGCGCACCAAACGCGCCTATCATTACACCCAACGCGCTTAATAATGCTCCTGAAAGTAAGAAAAATTTTGCCATATTAGTTATAAAACCATTGTTTTGCTGCCGCAATATCGTCAAAATATCGGATTTCGTAAGAATTTATGTCTCTTATTTCATTGACCTCATCTACCGTTTGCTGGATAGAAAGATTAGAAATCAACTCGGAAGGGATAATAATGGCTAATTTTCTAAGCCCTGCGGCATGCCAGCGTGGGTATACATTTTGCGCTATCCACTCTTGCAAATCAGGACCGATAGGGAAAAACTGTTGGCGAACATCACTTAAATAATACAAGGGTTGATGGATTTCCACACAACGAGAAGCCTCTTCAAATGCTTCTTTAAAATCGGTTACTTCCATGTGAGTACTTTCAGGAAAAGAAACCTGCATGATGGTTTTTGTATCCGCATCATAGTCTATTTGAATGTATGCATTTTGAAATAGTTTCATAAGCGTTGTGGAGTGATTTTGATGGTATATTAGTTATACGGAAATTATTGAATATATTTTTCCCATTTTCCTAATACCTGCTGAAAATCATCAGGCAAGGGGGTTTCAAAATACATATATTGGTGTGTGGTAGGGTGTATAAAACCTAAGGATTTGGCGTGCAATGCTTGTCGAGGAATCATTTTGAAGCAATTCTCAACAAAGGCTTTGTAAGCCGAGAATACAGTGCCTCTTAATATTTTATCGCCATTGTAAGTAGCATCATTAAAAATAGGGTGTCCTAAATATTTCATGTGGGCTCTTATTTGATGCGTTCTACCTGTTTCTAATCGACATTCTAACAAACTAACATAGTGTAAGTTTTTCAATACTTTGTAGTGTGTAATAGCATTTTTAGCAGGTGTAACACCATATTTTTCTATAGGGTAAGCCTCTACTATACGCCTATCTTTTTGGCTTCTACCCAAAGGCACATTTACAGTGCCCTCTGTGTTGGTAGGGCAGCCCCAGACCAATGCTTGGTAAGTGCGTGTAATGCTGTGGTCATAAAATTGACGCGCCAAATGTACCAATGCTTCTTCAGTTTTGGCTACTACTAACAAGCCTGAGGTATCTTTATCTATTCTATGTACTAAGCCCGGGCGACCATCAGCATTTTTAGGCAGTTGGCTAAAATGATACAAAAGCGCATTGACTAATGTGCCCTCCCAATGATTATAAGCAGGGTGCACTACCATGCCAGCAGATTTATTAACCAACAACAAATCATCATCTTCATAAACAATCTCCAGCGGGATATTTTCGGGTTGTGCTTCGCCACGCGGAGGTGTAGGCAATGAAATACTGATATGGTCAGCGGGCTTAACTTTATAGTTAGCTTTCGTAACTTTTTCATTCACAGTAATAAAACCTGCCTCTATTGCTAACTGAACTTTGTGGCGACTTACTTGTGAGAGTTTGTCAGTAATAAATTTATCAATTCTGACAAGTGATTGTTTAGGGTCTACGACCAAATGATGATGTTCGTAGAGTGCATCTTCAAGAAGGTCAATGTCTTCTTCCATACAAAAAGGGTTGATTGAGTGGCAAAAATAATCATTATTCCTGACAAATGTCATTTATATTCCTTAGGGCTTTTTTTAGTTTTGTATCATAAAGAATTATCACACTTTAAATTTTACTGAAAAGATATGCAAATCAAAAAAATTTTAACCCCCATAGATTTTTCGGCATGTGCCATCAATGCTGCTAAAGTAGCTGCTCAAATGGTGCATTATATAGGTAGCGGTGCCGAATTAGTACTTTTCCATGCCGTAGAGCCTGTCAATGAGTTTGTGATTGTGGCAGAAGCATTGCCTACTGTAGTGGGGCAAGATAGAGAATATTTACAAACTGTACGCGATATAGCCAAAGAAAAATTACAAAAATTGATAGATGAGAATGATGAATTCGAGGGCATCAAGGTAAGCACTGAAATTGTTATTGGTAATTTTTTGACAGTAGTCAAAGAAATGGACGAGAAAAAAGAGATAGACCTTATCGTGGTAGGTTCGGAAGGAGCAGAAGGTTTTGACGAAGCACTCATAGGCTCTAACACCGAAAAAATAATCCGCATGGCGCATTGCCCTGTCCTTACTATCAAGAAAAATATAACTAATTTCACCCCCAAACGCATTCTTTTCCCTACTCACCTAAAAAGCGAACAAGAGGCAGGGTTGAAGTATGTAGAGCGTTTTGCAAAATTATACAAAGCCGCAGTGCACTTAGTTTATATCAACACACCCGCTAATTTTACAAGCCATCGCGATATACACCAACTCAAACAAGCGTTTATGGAGAATATAGAATTAGGCGATTATTCTTTCCAAATTTACTCAGCTATCAATGAAGAAGTTGGTATTTTGCACTATGCCGAAGACAATGACATAGACCTTATATTTATGCCTACGCACCAACGCACAGGTTTGTCGCATTTCTTTTTGGGCAGTGTAGCCGAAAATGTAGCCAACCATGCCTCCACAGCAGTACTTACCTTGCCAATGAAGTATAAATTTTAAGTTTTTTTTTGAAAATTCTTTTCTCTTGTGTAATTTGCAGCGCAATTTAAAAAAATATAGAAAGCTCATGAATTGGAAAGCTATCCATAAAACCCTATTTCTTTGCGCTGCTTTTGCACTTTTTTCTCTTACAACATTTGCAAGCGGCGGAGAAGAGAATAAAAAAGAAGGCGAGAAATTCAAACCCGCCGAAATGATATTTCACCACGTATTAGACGCATACGAGTGGGAGTTTTTCTCTATTGGCGAAACACACATTACCCTTCCATTGCCTGTTATTTTGTATACAGATAAAGGATTGGATATTTTTCTATCTAGTGAAATACACCATCATGGCAAAGAAGGACACTACGAAAAAAACGGAAAACACATACATACAATCAATTTAGTACGTGGCGATATAGAATATGTAATGGAAAATCACCGGTTTCACCATGTCAAAGGTGGCGGAATGATGTTATTAGATTTGTCTATTACTAAAAATGTAGCTTCATTGCTCATTAGTGCCTTACTAACGATGTTTATCTTCATCAGTGTAGCGGCTTCTTATAAGAAAAATGCAGGCAAAGCTCCTAAGGGAATGCAATCTTTCTTCGAGCCTATTATTCTTTTTGTAAGAGATGATATTGCTAAAACAACCATAGGAGAGCGTTATGAGCGTTATTTGCCCTATTTATTGAGCTTATTCTTCTTTATATGGTTCAATAATTTGATGGGCTTAATGCCCGGTGGTGCAAACCTTACAGGTAACATCGCAGTTACTTTTACCTTAGCAGCTCTTACTTTCGCTATCACTTTATTCAGTGCTAAAAAAGCCTTTTGGGGACATATTTTTATGCCTCCAGGCGTACCTGCTTGGTTGCTTCCTATTATGATTCCGATAGAATTGATAGGCGTAATCTCGAAACCTTTTTCATTGATGATACGTTTGTTTGCTAATATTTCGGCAGGGCACATTATGATATTGAGCCTTTTCAGCCTTACTTTTATCTTCCAAAGTTATGTGGTAGGTATTTTTAGTGCGGCTTTTGCTACTGCTATGAACCTTTTAGAGCTTTTTGTAGCCTTATTGCAAGCCTATGTGTTTACTCTCCTTACTTCTATGTACATAGGACAAGCTGTAGAAGAGCATCATCACGAAGAGCACGAACATGAGCACGCACACGCAGCACATCATTAATCAAATGATTTTTTATATTTTCTGAAAAGAATCTTTATAAAAAAAACAAATATATTTTTTATATTTTCTGAAAAAGAGCCTTTGTAAAAAAACAAAGGCTCTTTTTATTTTCTAATTGCTTGGTTTTTTTATAGATTTGTCTTTTGTTTACTTCCTATTTTTCAGATAAGACCATGCAATCCTTTTTAGAACAAGTAGCTGATGATTTGGCACAGAAATATGCACAAGATATTTCAAAATTTTGTATCCTAATGCCTACCAAAAGAAGTGGTTTGGTGTTCAGAAATATTTTAGAGAAAAAAGGCTTTGCACAAATTCCTTTTATTTATGCCATAGATGATTTTGTGCCGCTTGTGCTGAATACATCTTATACAGGGCAAGTAACACTACTTTTAGAACTATATGATACTTTTCGAAGCCTTGAGCCATTGACTACTCTCGATAAATTCAGTGCTTGGGGATATGTGCTCTTGAAAGATTTTGACCAAATAGACCGTAACTTGATTGATGCAAAAGAACTGTTTACAAATTTGTATGATATTCAAAATATCAAACGTTGGGGTTTGCAAGAACACCAAATTACAATAAAAATGGGTCGTTATTTCAAACTTTGGGAAAATCTTCATCAAACCTATATAGCTTTTCAAGAAAAGCTAAAAGCTCAAAAACAAGGATATGCAGGTATGCTTTATAGGCAGTTGGCAGAAGAGGTGGAAAAATATTTGATGGAGAGCAAACGTTATAAACACTTTGTTTTTATTGGCTTCAATGCCTTAAGTAAATCGGAGGAGTTGATTTTTAAAAAACTTTGGGACGCTAAGAAAGCCGATATTTATTGGGACAGCGATGACTACTATATGATGCCCGATGATGAGAATAAGACAGGAATGTTTTTGTTACAATATAAAAATAGCTGGATAGGCAAAAAAAATTGGAAAACACAAGGGCGAGCACTTCTGGAAGATACCAAAACAATGCTAACTATCAGCACGCCTAATGCGGCATTACAAGGCAAAATAGCCAACCAACTACTGAAAAATTGGCAATTCGACCCTCAAGGTACAGAGAAAACAGTAATTGTATTGGCAGATGAAAACATATTAGTATCAGTCCTTTATGCCTTAGATGCACAATACAAAGGGCTCAATATAACAATGGGAGTGTCTTTAAAAAGTTCGGCTTTGTTTGCACTCATTGATACCTTTTTCGATTTGCATCAATACACCAAAAAACTCAAAGAGAATGATAAATGGATAAAAAAGCTAAGTTATAAGTTTATCATTAAAATAGCAGGACATATTTTTTTGAGAAGCTACGAGAATAGATATTTAGCACAAACAGAGGGTGCAGGCAAAAGTTTTTTACAAGCCATTATTAACTACATCAACAAAAACAGTCATTTTTTTATGACACCCGAAGAACTGCTCAACCTTGAACAATTGCCTGAGTTTTGCCAAAACTATGAAGAAGAAGAATTGAAACAACTACAAGAGGTAGCAACCTCACTGAAACCTCTTTTTGAGCTATTGTTCAAAGGCTGGAAAAATGCCCCTGAATTGCTGTTCAAACTTGAAAACCTTATACAACTCATCAGACCCGAAGAGGAAATAGAAAAAGAGTATTTTGCACAGTTCGAACTCATCATTCAAGACCTTAAAAATACACTAAATGGCTTAAAAACACAAAAGCCTGCTTTGTATCGTCAGATGAATAGCCGAAACTTTAAGATATTCTTATACCAAGCCATACGCCAAGAAATTATTGCTTTTGATAGCGACCGCGAAAGCCCCTTGCAAATTATGGGTATTGCCGAAACAAAAGCCTTAGATTTTGACAATGTGATTGTTTTGTCGGTGAATGAAGATACGCTCCCCAAAAATAAAAAACTCAACTCTTTTATACCCTTAGATATAGCGCGGCATTATGAATTGCCTACCTATGTAGAACAAGATGCAATGGTAAGTTATAATTTTCATAGACTATTGCAACGTGCAAAAAAAATAGCTATGGTATATGTAAACCCTTCTAACACTTATGGCGCAAGTGAAAAAAGCCGCTTCATTCACCAAATAGAGAATGATTTGCTTAAGAAAAACCCTTATATCAACTACGAAAATCTTAAATCGCGTTTTAAACAAATTACGCAAGATTTTACGCCCGAACTCAAAATAGAAAAAAATAAAAAAAATAAAGCCAAAATCATAGACCTATTGCGTGCAGGAATTTCACCTGCGCATATCAATACCTATGTTAAATGCTCGCTAAAATTTTATTTCACACAAATAGCCGAACTCAAAGACACCTATATCTTAGATGAAGCCTTAGGAGCAGATAAATTTGGAACAATCATTCACGAAATCTTAGAAGAAATGTTCCGAAGAATTGCAGAACGTAATAAAGGTTATGTTAATAAAGAAGATTTAGAAGCCGAATTGCCACTGATAGAGGAGGTAGTTACAGAAAAATTTAAGAAAGGAGAATACGCAAATTATAGCCTAACGGGAGAGAACTATATCACTAAAGAAATAGCGGCAGAGTTTATCAAAAGATTTTTAGAGGCACAAATCAAAGAGATAGAACAAGCAGGAATGCCCTTCGAAATCATCGTTTTGGAAAACGTAGAAAGTACGGAAGAAAGACCCATAGAAGGAAAAAAACCTAAAATAGCCTCTTATTTCTTTATGGACATAGAGGGAAAAAATACTAAAGTAAGCATAGCTGGTATCATAGACCGAATAGACCGAATAGGCAACGAAACCCGCATTATAGACTATAAAACGGGGTTAGTAAAAGAAAGCGACCTTAAACTTAAAAATGAAGACTTAGACGACCTCATTGATGATGGTGAGATAGATAAACTTAGACAACTTTGGATTTATAAATACATCTTGGCAAAAAAGATAGTAGAAAAAGGCTATATCGATTTGGGCAAACACACCATAGAAAATACCGAGAAAATAACTGCGGGTATTTATTCACTGCGCGATAATGAAAAAATGCTGCTCAAATTAGATGATAACACTAAAAAAGACGATAAGAAAATACTTTCTAATGACGATTTAAAAGAGTTTGTCGAATTTTCAGAAATTTATCTCAGTAAAATTATCAACAATATGCTTAGCAACCAACCCTTTGAAAAAACCGATGATGTAGAAATCTGCCAATATTGCACCTTCCGTGATATTTGTGGCAGATAAGAACATTAACGGCTATAATACACCTGAATATTGGTTTGGAGTTTGGTGTCCAAACTGTTTTTAACTACAACTATAGAGTCAAAATTAGACTGTCGAAGCACAAGGTCTGAAAAAGCAGATTGCACATCGCAAACCACAGAAAAAGTGCGCCCATATCGGATAGTAAATGTATTAATGACACTATCTCTATCAAAAACAAAGCTAACACTATCACTCAATGGTGAAACAGGCAAATCTACAAAACCCAAAGAGCCACTCTGCGCATTATACAGTACAGAATCACGTCCTACCCCTTTGATGCTTTTGAAAACAAAACTTTTTGCATTTTTATCCTTTTTATCGAAAAAACTCACCCTGAATGTAGGAGCGGGTGATTCTATACAAGGTGCTTGACAAGCAAATGCCATTAACAGCACAATGCTATATATTATCCATTTCTTCATCTCGCAAAATTATTATTTTTTTTTACCTTTGAGAAAATATACTTCTCAAAATAATGACAACAAGATTAAGGCTTTTTCAAAAAACTGCTTTTTTCATCAATATTATACTTTCTATCTATATAATGCTTGAAGTGGTTTTGCAATTAAGCTTCTTGGTAGCACAAACACCCCTACAATATTTTATATCGCAAAAAGCAACTCAATGGCTTATCGTAAAACCTCAAATAGGCTACGTTTCAGCCACTTTTTTAGGTCAAACGAAAGGATTTGTTGTGCAGTGCAGCGAACTTTCTATTCCCTCATTGGAAGCAAATGAGCCCTTCATAGAACAAATGAACCTCCATTTATTATTCAGTTGGCAAGGCACGCTCTTGCAAACAAATTGCAGCGATGGACATATCTACCTCTTGCAGAATGCCCAAAATAAAAAACTCTATGAAGTATTTCGTTTTACTAAAAATAACAAAGACACCGCCCAGAAAAATGAAAAAAGGACACTGCCCGAAATGCTTACTTTTGAGAATGTACGCTTTACCCAAATTAATAAAGCCAAAAAAAATACTATTCGCCTGCATTTACAAAGAATAAATTTACGCTTACTCACTCAGCTTCCTACCATAGCGGCAGAAGCAATAGGGACACTCAAGGTAATACAATTCTCTTTCAACCGTTTTGCGCCTAAAAATGACTTTTTAAGAGAGCAACAAGTACAGTTATATCTTAATATTCAATACGTGCCTCAAGTCAATTATATACTCATCACGACCCAACAATTAGAAATTAACAAAGTAGATTGTGAAGCTAACATGCGCATCAATATGGACACAACGCGCGCCTATGAGTTAGAAGCGCGCACCCATAATATTAGTCTTTTTCAAGGATTAAAAATGCTTCCAGACCGTATTCAACGCCTTTTTAAGGGCTATGAAGCAGAAGGTTTTTTTGATGTATACCTAAATATAGAAGGTAATCTAAAGCCTGATAACTCTCCAAGAATCAGAGCTAATTTTACTTGTCAGAAAAATACACTTGTGTATGTACCGCTTAAAGATACCCTCAAAAATTTGCAAATAGAAGGCTTTTTTGCCAACTATCAACTCTCACAACCCAAAAATATAGGATTGAAAAAGCAACAGCCGATTACCAAGCAGAAAAACTGCAAATACAATTTTTTATAAACAATTTCAAAGACCCCTTTGTGCATGTGGCTTGTAAAGGGCGTATCAATATGGCGCATTTTTTTGCCATCTACCCAAGCCCCTCTATCAAAGAAATAAAAGGCACAGCCGATGTAGAAGTTTTTTATGACGGAAGGCTCAAAGACCTTACTGAAAACCCTTACAACCCTGCTATGCGTATCAAAGGAGTAATCAAAACCAATGCAATTGCTGCCACTTTCAAAGAGTTGGTGCTGCCTTTCACCAAAATTTCGGGTGTGTTTAGCTTTGATAAAAAAAATGTACAAGTTAC